>JAVBOT010000052.1:0-35252 GCA_031550225.1 Desulfovibrio sp. | reverse complement strand
GTGGATTGTTAGACTGGAGCAATTTACCATTGAAAATGTATACTTGCTCTGCAAGGATTTGCCCGTAAATCCTTGCCTTGAGATTGCCGTAGGCGGGCTTTGCCCGCCGTTAAACGACAAATCTCAAAGTTAATCTGCTCTAGAAGCCGCCGGCAAAGAGGAGTTGCGCTCTCCGATTGTTTTGCGGTGAGAGCATTCTCTTATGGTTTTTGGCGGAGTAAACTACGATGCTTGAATATTACGGGGGAAAGAGCCATTACCTATGAAATATTAGGCTTGTCTTCAGGAGGAGAGTTTTTTTTGTAAAGAGGAGGGGGATTTTGTGGCTTTGCGGATACCCCGGCAAGAGGGGGAAAAAAAGACTTGGCGGCGCCTCGGGCTTTTTGCGCTTCTTGTTTGCACCGGGCAATATGGCGAAACAGGGGGATACGCGGTTTGATGCAGCGGGAAAAAAGTATGCGGCAGAGAATATAGACAGTGAACAGAACAAATACATAGCCCCCTTCAGCGTTTGTGCCGGGAATGCGGAAGAGGGTAATGCCTTCAAAGCGCAGGGCCATCCAACCCAGAGCAAAAGGCAGCGGCCAAAGGCCTGCCATGCCGATGGCCCCTTGCGCGAAAAAGCTTTTGCCTAAATGCTCCTGGGCCATGGTATTGGCCGCGATATACGCATTTTTATCGCCGCTGTGCAGGGCATCCACAGATAAGTTATGGTAGTGGACGAGCGTATCTTGCATGGAATGATAATACCGGTGATGGAGCAAAAAAATGCAAGCGGAAGAAAGTTCTCCTAACACAGTGCAGTAAAAGGCGAGGCAGGCGCTGCCAAGATACAGGCCGGCATAAGGAGAGGGAGGCCAGCGGAAAGGGGCTATAAGAAAAGCGTCAAGCCAGTCCGGAATCAAAAGAGCGAAATCCATGAACACCTCAAAAAAAGCGCGCGGCATATTCACACGTTCGGACTACAAGCCATTGTCATAATCAAAAAAAACGGCTTGCAAGCCGCCTGTTGCCAGGCGGCGCGGCGGTGAAGCCGCCGTGAGAGGCTTGAAAATCGCGTTTTCGGGCCCTGTGGTCCCTCATAATCAACGTGAAGAGTTGATTATGAGGGATGTGCGGAGGCCGCGCGCTATATTAAAGACGGTGCTAAGACGCCTGTTTACCAGAGGCGCATATTGAAGAAACCGCGCAGCACATAATTGATGCCCACGATAAAGGCAATCAGAATGAACAGGCGCTTAAGCCAGATGTCCGGCAGGAACTTGGCGGTTATGGGACCGATCCAGGAGCCGAGCACAATACCCGCGAGTTCAATGCCGATAAGCGGCCAATGAATAGGGGTGCCGCTGAACATGAATGTGGAGATGGAGGTTACCATGCCGACCAGCACGGCAAAGGCCGAAGTGCCCGCCGCAAGGTACATGGGCAGTTGAGAAATGCTGGTAAGAAAGGGCACCAGCAAAAAGCCCCCGCCCACGCCCAGGAAAGAAGCCACGGAAGCAATTATGAAGCCGCCTATCACCGGCAGGAACGTACTGAAGGAAAACTCCACCCCGCAGAAGGTGAAAGACACATGGGAAAGGCTGAATTTGGTAACTTTGACGCTGGTTTGCACATCGCCGACAGCGCATCCTTTGGAGGCCTCTTCAAAAGCCTTGGCGGCGGCGGAAGCTTGCTTTTTTTTGGCCAGGGCGCCGGGGGTTGTTTCATAAAGCAGATAGCAGCCAAGACCCAGCACAAAAAGGCCGAAATACCCCACGTAGTCTGTGAAAGAAATTTTGCCTTGAGATATAATGGGAGTCAGAATGGAACCGGCCAGGGAGCCCACGCCCAGGGCTATACCCAAAGGCAGCACAATGCGTCCCAGGCTCCAGTATTTGACGGAAGAAATAAGAGCGGAACAGCCCACCAGCCATTGGTTGGATACCCGTATGGAGTCCGTCACCGTCTTATTTAAGGGCGTGCCTTTGCCGAAAGAAGCGGCATATTCGCCAAGGCCGAAGACGCTGATATGCCCCACTGAGGCCATAACGCCGCCAAAAGCCCCCACGGTGGAGAATATCCAGCCGACCCAGATCGCCCAGATGAAGCCCAGAATAGGATTGAGCTGCGGGCCGCCGGGAATGCCCAAAAATCCCGGTTCGGCGGAGGGGTTGATTTTGCCTGCGGCTGTGGCGGCGGCAATGGCCTTTTCCAAACGGCTTGCGGTATCAGGCGCATCTTCCTTCTTGACCGCCGGAGCGGCGTTTGTCGAAGGGCTGCTGGTGTTGTCCGCCGCATAGACGCTTACTGCGGAAAAGACAAGGCAAAAAAGAAGGGCGAGGAATAGGGGAAACTTAAAGACCGGTGGGGTTTTCACAAGAAGCTCCTTTAGCGATGATGCGTGTGTGTTCAAAAAACGGTAAGCTCCAGATGGCCACGGGGGCTTAGTTATAGGTGTTTGCGTATAATAGCCTGGCGGAAAAGTCTACCCATAGCGCATATTTCTAAGCCGCTCCACAGAGCAATGCGACTATAAATGCTTAAACAGTGGGCTCAAAATACGATTTGAGCACTTGGAGAGGGCCGCGCTTTGTTCCGGGACCATTACCCGCCGGCTGCGGAGGATGACAAAGATGAACTCCACTTGTATACAGAGTCAAGTTCCGGCAGAAGATTGGAAAATTTGTTCCGCCGGACTCGGTGAAAAATTTTTGAATCAATACCCCCTATAGCCTACAGGAGAGCAGGATGGACAGCATCGCACAATGGCGCAACGATACTCTTGGAGCAAGAACGGTGGAAGCCCTGGAAAAAAATCGATTCACCGCGCAATACTTTGCCGGACGGCAGGACGCTGTCGCGCACATTGTAAGCCTGATCCCCACAGGAGGGAGCGTTGGCATCGGAGGCTCCAGGACGGAGAGGACGTTGGAGTTGGGGGAAAAGTGCGCGGAGTTGGGGTGTATCGTGTATGATCACGGCAAAGAAGGGCTCTCGGCAGAAGAGCGAAACCGGATCCGCCGCAGCCAGTTGACCGCCGATATTTTTTTATGCAGCGCCAACGCTATTACCTTGAAAGGCGAACTCGTCAACCGCGACGGCGTAGGTAACCGTGTGGCAGCCATGATTTATGGGCCGAAAAAAGTTATTGTCGTAGCCGGGATGAATAAGGTTGTTAAAGATTTGGATGAGGCGGAACGGCGCATTAAGTTGGTTGCCGCCCCCATGAATAACAAAAGACTTAATATGCCGAACCCTTGCGTGAGCCTCGGAGAATGTGCGGATTGTCGCAACGAGACGCGAATTTGCAATATCACTACAATAATCAGCCGGCGTCCGTCCCTGACGGATTTTCACGTGATCCTGGTTGGTGAGGAGTTGGGCTTTTAGAGCGGATCGGAAAACGGCTTTGCCATTTTAGGTTGGCGTCTCCCTCCCCCAGTAAAGTCGGGGTTTGTAAAGGCGCGCTCACTGCGTGCGGCGCTTAACGGCGGCAATGAATGCCGTCTATGCCTGTGTGGCGGGCTGGTGCCAAAAAAGACTTTGCCGACACAGCCGCAACCGGCTTTGCCGTTTTTGAGAGTTTGCGGGTGCAGGGGGCCGCTCCTTCCGCCGGGGAGGCCCGGAGGGGCGCCGCCGCCCCTCCGGACGGCCTATCGAAAAACAGCTATTAAGAGGGCAGTACGGAATAACAATCGACCTTTGCCGGCGGGATGTTGCTGAGAACCCGCTGGGTGGCGTAAGGGGCAAACCCGTGCTTGCGCAAGGGGAATGTCGTCCATAACGCATAGGTGTATTGGATAAGGATGCCTCCGGATTGCAGCATGACCTTTTTCACTTCCTTCAAAATGTCCGCTGTTTCTGTAGCTGACATGACCCTGAAAGGCAGGGAGGAGATGACCGCGCACACTTGCTGCTCTTTGGCGTATTGCGCCAGAATATCTGTGAGGCGGCGCGCATCGCCGATGACAAGAGGGACTCCGGGGCAGCGCTGCATGAAAATGTTTCGGAAACCTGGAGAAATCTCCACGCCCAAAATTCTTTTGGGAGAAATTCCGGAGCGGAGCAGCTCTTCCGTCACGATCCCGGATCCGGCTCCAAGGTCAATAATTAAGCCGTCCTGTTGAAAAGGAACGGCCTCGGTGAGAGCCTTGGTCAAAGCTTTGCTGCTCGGGCATACGGATCCGACATGGGTCGGCGCATGTATAAATTCACGCAAAAAAGCACAGGCGACTCCTATCTTATGCGCTGTTGATTTACAGGCGGAAGAAGGGAGAGCGCCGGTGTAGGCTCGCTTAAGCATAGTATCTCCAGTCCAGATGGTATATCAACCCGTCACGTACAGTACGCGTTTGCGCGTAAGGCAATGCGTTTTTACCGGTAATCCGGGGCCGTTGTGCGGGGAGCACGCTGTTGAGGCGCCGTGTTTTTTTAATAAGGGGCTCTTAGCAGAGGGTAAGCGCGGCGTATGCGCGATGCGCATGGCATGAAGTTTTCGAGGAGAGTGTGAGAAAAAAGCCTTCCATTGCCTTGGGTAAGTAAAATGCGTTGAGAGAATTTTGGAGCTTTGACTTAGCTCACACTGGAACGCGGGATAACGCGGGCCATGGTATGGGCGCTGCCCAACAAGGCCGGGCAGCATGTCATGTTCCGACCTTGTTGAAGCAGGCTCTTTTTTTGATTTTTTTGGATATTTTGTCAATAGTCGTCGAAATATTTTACCCGCGACCTTTGTTCAACTTTTTTCATGAGTAAAGCGGAATTTTTCGTGTCGCTGCAAAGCGGTATGAAGGCTTCAGCGAAAAAATTCGGCCACATACTTTGCGGCAGTGCCAACAATGACCAGCCCCAACATCCACTTGATGGCTGTGGCGGGCACATGTTTTTGGCATCGCGCTCCAAGGTACATGCCCGCAATGCCTCCAAGGCCGAAAAGTAAGCCCAACAGCCAATCCGGGGCAATGGACTGGCCGGGGTAAAAGGAGGCGATAAAGGTATAAAAGGCAACGCCGGCTATGGAGGTCAAAAACGTGCCCATGAGCGTTGCTCCGCTGATGGTGTGGACGGGAAGCCCGAACCAGGAGACAAAGAACGGGGCGATTATCGCGCCGCCGCCAATGCCGTAGGTGCCGCCCACTATGCCGACAATGAAACTGAGCATGAAAACGCCTAGGGTCGGGCAGGAATATTCCATGCCCTGAAAAAGGTAGGTAATGCGCTGCATGCTGAACTCTTTAATTTCCACAAAAAAACCGTTCTGCGCGCCTGTTGCCGATGTGTTTTTTGCAGAAGGGGGCTTCTTTTTGAGCAGATCGCGAATGAGCCTGCCGCCGATATATAATAATACCGACGCTGCAAAGAGTTTAAAGAGGCGCGGATCAGGCAGCCAGGAAACACGGATGAACGCGCCGATAAACACGCCGGGCAAGGTGCCGGCGGCCACTGTCAAGGTAAGCGGCCAGACCATGCGCCTTTCTTTAATGTAGCGGTAAACCCCGCTCGGAATGGCCACAATATTGTAAAATTGGTTTGTGGCGCTTACGGAAGGATTGGTGTAGCCGAGCACGGACATTTGAAAGGGCAGTAATAAGAATGCCCCGGAAATGCCCCCCATGGAGGCGAAAAAAGAAACCCCAAAGGCCACGAGCGGGGGCACAAGAGGGGATACCTCAATACCTGCTATTGGAAAGTACATGACACCCTCCCTGAAAAAAGCAAAGTTGGGGATTTGTCGGGAAAAGGCCTTTCTTGGTCTGGATTGCTAACACGATTTTATATATAATCGTGTTATAGATCGTATGGAGAAGCGTTGTCAAGGAAGAAGCCGTTTGAGTGGCGCGGTTTACCGTGATGCTTCGCGAGGCTTCGATTTTTGTTGGGGTCATGTGTGATAAGAGTGCGCTTACCCGCTAAAAAACGCCTTCCTCGCCTTACAGCGAAGCGGCGGAAAGTTTTTATGGAGCCGTTATCGTTTATGGAGAAGAATGATATGAATTACGGGCGCATTGTCGCCATGCCGGAAGAGGGCGAACTTTTGGACGCGCTGCAATTGGCGCAGCTTGAGCAATCTTTCCGCGACTGGGCGGCAGGCGCGAAACGCGAGGATGTTGCCGTGTCTCGAAAGCGCATCCTGCTTGTGTTCTTACTTATCCGTTATACCGGCGCTAAATTGCATGAAGCGCTCGCGTTATGCCCGTCAGCCGATATCGATGCGGCGGCAAAGACCATTGCTTTTGGGGGCCGTTCAGGAGTCGGCGGAGAAGCGCGCTTGGTGCAGGTGTCGGAGGCGCTTATGGAAGAACTCGCGCCTTTGTCGTATGCGTTGGAAGACAAAAATTCCGGTTGTTTGTTCACTGTTGACCCGGCTTTTGTTCGCCGTAAGTTTTATGAACGCGCGCAAGAATGCGGTTTTTCTCAAAAACAGGGGGGGCCGGAAATGCTCCGCAAGGCCCGGGCTCTGGAACTTATGCGAGAGAGCCTGCCGCTGCCCGCGGTGCAGCGGATGCTCGGGCTTTCCACCCTTGATTTGGTGTCTTCCCACGTCACTTTTTCTGAAGAGGAGATGCGGCAGGTCACCCGATGGTTTTTGGAGCGCGAAGCAGGGCGGAAAACCAGTGCCAGAAATTCTTTTTTGGGCAAAATTACCGGGCTTCTTCAAGGGGGAGTCCAGACCTTGGTATCCTTGCGGACTTTGGATACAGGAACGCTTCATACCATTGTCACCAATGACAGCGTTGGTACGCTCGGCTTGAATGTCGGGCGCATGGTCACCGCGGAAATAAAAGCGCCCTGGCTTATTCTGGAAAGAGCGGACAGGCCCGGCAACAGCAGCGCGGACAACGCGCGTGAAGGCGTCATCATAAGAGTGACGGGCGACGCCATCAATACGGAATGTGTTGTGCTGATCAAACAGGGGCTGGAATTGTGCGCTGTGGTTTCAACACCCAGCTTTGACGCGCTTTGCCTGCGGGTGGGCGATGCCGCACGGGTTTCTTTTAGCTGCTATTCCGTTATTTTACATACAGAATGAGCCAAGACGCTTTTTTTGAAGAAAAGGCGTTTAAACCCGCGCGGTTCCTCGTGCTTAGTTAAGGCATCAGGCCTTTTTTTGCAGGCAGGCGTAAAGAAATTCCTGTGTGCCGCCGGTTGGTGTGGCATGTGGAACGAGCATATTTTCCAGCATGCTGAAATTTTTTTGCATCACAAAAGCAAGCTGCTCAGCGCTGTAGCGTTTTGTGGGCAGCCCGGAGCAGGAAGTCGGCCCTTCCGGGCCAAAAGTAGCCATCACCACAATTCCTCCCGGCCGCAGGGCATGGCTTAATTGCTCCAAGTAGCGCTGCTGCGTCCGCTCTTCAATAAGAAAATGAAACACAGCCCGGTCATGCCAAAGGGCATAGCTTTGCGCGGGAAGAGGGGTGCTCGTTACATCGCCCGTCAGCCAGTGGATTTGCGTTGCCCGTGCGCCCAGCCGGTGACGGATTTGCTCTAAAGCCGGGGCGGCGATATCCAGCACGGTGATATTTCGATAGCCGGCGGCCAGCAAATCGTCCGGCAAGGTGGATGCGCCTCCTCCAATGTCTATAATCGCGTCATCCAATGACGCGTGCCTTTGAATATATCGTAAAGAATGAGTTAATTGCGGCGCATACCAGCTCACTTGATTCGCGTTGCGGGTGGAATAAATATTTTGCCAGTGCGATTCGGCATTGATGGGCTTTGGCTGTAGGATTTCCATATGCGTCTCCTTCTTATGCGAAAATTTGCGGCAAATTCCCATACGCAGAGGACGTCGCTCGGGCATGCCGGCGAGCGCCTTGCGAGCCAGCAGGCTCTGAAACGACAGACCCGGCGTCTGCTTAGAAGTCGCTTCATGATTCATTGGGGAAGGACTGCCGACGCCGGGCGGCAGGTCCAGCGCGCCGCTAGCAGCGGCGTGAGCGAGCCGAAAACAGCGTTTTTCGGCGAAGCGATCTTTATACATCGGCCAATGGCTGATTTATGAAATTAGTATTAGGAACGGCAATTGCATGCGTAGCGGGAGCGTCAAAATACTCATCCCCAATATCTTTATATGAATATACTTCTCCTTAACCTTACTCGTTTCGGCGATCTGCTGCAAAGCCAGGCAGCTATTAAAGATTTAGCAGCCCAAGGGCACTCGGTGGCTGTGGTCTGCCTCGAAAATTTTGCCCAGGCCGCGTCATTGCTTGCCGGTGTTTCCCATGTTTTTTCTTTGCCGGGCGCGACGTTGCTCGAGAGGCTTTTCCGCACGCAGACAGCATATGAAGGGGCCGGGGTATCTGCTTTGTTTACCGAAGCTCCGGAAGCACATGCCGGGAGCCGGGCTTCCCAAGGCTGGCTTTTGGCTCTGGCTGAACTAAGCGCCTGGCGAAAATCTCTGTATGCCTCTTTTTGTCCGGATGCGGTATGTAACCTCACCCCAAGCCTTTCCGCCCGCATGTTGGCTTTTTTTCTCGCGCAAGGCAGGCCTTGTATGGGTTTTGCCGTGGATTCCCACGGCTTTGGATGCAACAGCAATGCTTGGGCGGCCTTTTTGCAAGGGGCAGGCGTAGCGCGCGGAGTGAGCCCTTTTAATGTGGTGGACTTATTTCGTATGATAGCGCAACTGCCGAATAAGGAAAAGAAAAAAGGCGCGGGGCTTGGTTTGGTTGGCGATGCGGGCCTTGTGCGGATTAGCGCGGCAGAGTCGCTCGCTGCAAAAGATTTTTTGAGCGCAAGGAGCCCGGAAAATTGTAAAGGGTTTGTGGCGCTGCAACTGGGCGCAAGCGAGGATAGGCGGCGTTGGCCTGTAGCGTCTTTTGCCGCTCTGGGCGATATTTTGTGGCAAGAAGAAAAACTCTGCCCTGTGCTTTTGGGCAGCAAAGCTGAAAAAAAGCTTACGGAGCGCTACGCGTCAATATGTGCCCACCCGCATATTGACGCATGCGGAGAGACGAATTTGCGGGAGCTTGCCGGACTTCTTAGCCGGACACGCCTGCTTGTCAGCAATGATACCGGAACGATGCATCTGGCCGCCGGACTCGGCGTGCCTGTTTTGGCGATTTTTTTGGCAACGGCGCAACCTTTTGATACCGGCCCTTATAGTGCGGACAGTTGCTGCGTGGAGCCTGCCTTGCCTTGTCATCCCTGTGAGTTCGGGCGGGTCTGCCGGCATGAAGAAGCGTGCCGCAGGCATGTGGGCCCGGAGTATATGGCGGCTCTCGCGCGTTCCCGTTTACATCAGGGAACGTGGACTCTTGAAAAAAATAAAAACCAGGAAGATTGCGCCCGGTTATGGCTTTGCGCCCCTGATGATACGGGATTTATGTCCTTACGACCGGCCTATGATCAGGGACAAGATGCGCGCACGGCTTGGCTCATGCTGCAACGCCACTACCTGCGCTTGTATTTGGAAAGAGACCCGAAAGAAGAGTTTTTGCCCGCTCCACGGAGCGATCTTGCGCTTTTGCCGGAACCGGAACGCAGGATTTTTGCACGTCAGATGGGGCAGGCGGCGGAACTTGCGGAACTTATGCTCCAGCAAGGAAGAGTGCTGTTGACTCATCCTGTGCCGCTGATGCGGGAACGCTTTTTAGCAACCTGGCAAAAAATGCATGACCATTTGCGCCAAAATAGCGGGTGTGCGGCCCTTGCCTTGCTCTGGGTGCAGGAAACGCAGGCTGAAGGGCAAGATTTGCCCGTTGTGCTTGCCATGACCGGGCAATTTGCTGCTCTTTTACGCGCCATAGAGAGGCAACTCATTGAATATGCTGATGAAAAAAGAAGTATTCATCCTGATGGCATAATATTTGCTAATTCTTTGCAAAACGATATGCGCCCCCCGCAGGAGCAATAAAGGAGAATACTCATGATAGTGATCGACGGACGCCAAAGCCAGTTGTCGCTTTCCAATTACGCCAACTTGGAGGAAGTGCTCATAAAATTGATGGAGGAAGAAGGTTTGAGCCATCGCATTGTTACTGATGTGCTGGTGGATGATGAAGCTTTTTCCGAACTCTACCCGCACCAGGCGGAGGATATAGATTCCAAGAGTTTCAGCCGTCTTGAAGTGCGCACTATCACTGTGGAGGAAATGGCCATAAGCGTAGTGGAAGAATTGCCCAAAGTGGTCGACATTATAGCGAACGGAGGCCGCAGGGTCGCTTCTTTACTGCGCCAGGCGGAAATAGCCGAAGGTCTTGAAGTGCTGCAAGACGTCATTGCCGTCAGTCGTGAACTGCTTGCCACTCTTGACATTTTGTACCGTCAATATTCCGGCGGCGAGAGTGAACCCCTCGGGCGCCTTGTGGAAACCTTGGGCGTACTGCTTGATGAAATAGGCGACGTCATGGCCAATGAAGATTGGATGCTTGTGGCTGACTTGTTGGAGTATGAGTATATTCCGGCTTGCGAAGGATGGCGCGGCATCATTGGCGCGCTTGCCGACGAAATTACGATCGCCAGGGCGGAATAGCCATGCACGCCTGCGCTGCCTTACTGGAGGAAATGTTATCGCTGGCGCGTCTGGAAGAAGCAGCCTTGAATGAAGAGGATCTGGATAAAGTCGCCGAGTTGACGGAAAAACGCGCCGCTCTCTTGCAAGAGGTCTGGCGGCAGCGCGAAGGCTATGACGAGACAAGTTTGCTCCAATCGCTATTGTTGCTCGACGAGGAGCAAAAGAAGCTGCAAAAACAAGCGGAACTTTTACATGAAACTTACCGCGAACAGCAAAATAACGGCCGCAAGCAGGCGAAATATTTTGCTGCGGACAGGCATGTGTATACACAGAGCAATAAATCGCTCTATTTTAACAAAATTTCATAACTCCTCGCCTGTAAAACCGGGAGCTCAGGGTTCCCGGTTTCATAAAGCGGCCATTGCCGCTTTATGAAGATCGCTTCGCCGAAAAACGCGGTTTTCGGCCCGCTCACGCCGCGATAAGCGGCGCGCGGACGGCAGTCCGGCGTATAGAAGTCATTTCCTCATGAATTATGAAATGATTTCTAATCAAATGACAGGATCGCCCTTGCACGGGGAGGTCCTGGTTGTATTTTGTCCTTTGGAGCGGCTGTGATGAAAAAATTCGTGCGCGCTTCTTGACTTGTGTTTCGCAAGACCGTATAAGGCCGACTTTCGAGCAGAGATTAAGGAGCCATACTGTATGAAGACGTTTTCGCCCACGCCTAAAGATATTAACCGCGAATGGCATCTGGTGGATGCTGAGAACCAAGTTCTCGGCCGCCTTGCCGCTCAAATCGCTCATCGCCTGCGCGGCAAGCATAAGCCGGAATTCGCGCCTCACATGGATAACGGCGACTTTATCGTTGTTGTTAACTGTGAAAAAATTCGCGTTACCGGCAATAAGGCCGCGGACAAAATGTACTATCGCCACAGCGGCTATGTGGGTGGTCTCAAAACCACCAGTCTGGAAGATTTGTTGGCGACAAAGCCGCATCTTGTGCTTATGCACGCCGTTAAAGGCATGTTGCCTAAAAATCGTCTGGGGCGCGCTATGTTGAAAAAATTGCGCATCTATGCCGGGGCTGAACATCCCCACGCTGCCCAGACCCCGAAACCCCTATCCTTCCAATAAGCCAGGCTGGAGACTTTTATGGCGATCAATTTTAAATACGGCACAGGCCGCAGAAAAAATGCCACCGCACGTACCCGTTTATACGAAGGCTCAGGGCAGATAACCATAAACGGCCGCGCCTATGACAATTATTTTCCCAGGAAAACGCTGCAGATGATTATCTGCCAGCCTTTGGCGCTGACGAAACATCTGGATAAGCTGGATGTGAAGGTTACTGTTCAAGGGGGCGGCGTGAGCGGACAGGCTGAAGCTGTGCGGCACGGTATTTCCCGCGCATTGCTTGAAGTGGACGCCGCTTTACGCGGACCTTTGAAAAAAGCCGGATTTCTCACCCGCGACGCCCGCAAGAAAGAACGTAAAAAATACGGCTTGCGCGCCGCTCGCGCCAGATACCAGTACTCCAAGCGTTAAACTCGATGCCGGCGAAAGCGGCCTCGGTTTTCCGGCAAATCGGTTTTATTGCGGCAGGCCCTTGCAAGGGGGCCTGCCTTTTGTATGCAAAGCCTCCGGTTTGGCTTTTTAAGAGCAATGCGACACTGCTTATACTTTCTCTGACAGCGCGCACTGTCCGCTGTGCAGGCGCGTAGGCAGCACGTGTTTCGTGTTAAGCGCCGGAAAGCGAGTGTCTTAAAGTTTTATCCGCGTTAAGAGGCTTTGCACCCAGCAAAAACAAGCGGGCATGCTCTAAAAGGCATGCCCGCTTGTTTTTGCTGGGTTACGTCTATGGCGCTCTGGGCGTTAGCTCCTAGAGCGGTCTACGCTTGAAATTGCCGCTTAACGGCGGGCAAAGCACGCCTACGCCAGTCTCGTGGGCCTTGTTGCGCTTCGCTTCACAAGACCAGAGCATTTTCCGGCATGTATAATGGGTACAATGCCCTAGTCGTATTTTACCGAGCTTATCTTCATGAGTTTTGTCCAGTCATGATGCGTTTCCATATAGCGCAATGAACCGGTTTTTGCCCGGATAGCCATGGAATGCGTCACAGCTCCATGGCCGCTGTATTCCACGCCTCCAAGGTAACTGCCGCCGGAAATACCTGTGGCGGCAAAGAATACTTCATCGGTTTTCAGCAGGCTGTCTGTTGTCAGCGTATCGCGTATATCTATGCCGGCCTTTTGGATGGCTTCTTTTTCCACATAGGATTGAGGATCGAGCCGGGCGAAAATCTGACCGCCCATGCCTTTGATGGCGCAAGCCGCCAGCACGCCCTCAGGAGTGCCGCCGGTTCCGATCATAATATCCACTTCTGAACGGGGGTTCACGGCCATGAGGGCTCCCGCCACATCGCCGTCGCTATGCAGTTGAATGCGCGCCCCCACCTCGCGGATGCTCTGGATAAGACGTTGGTGACGCGGTTTATCCAATACAAACACCACAAGATCGTCCACGTCTTTGCCAAGGGCTTTGGCTACCTTGCGTAACGTATCCGCAACCGGGGCGTCTAGGTCCACCACATGCTGGGCCGCTGACGGCACAACGAGCTTGCGCATGTAAAAGCTCGGGCCGGGGTTGTACATGGTGCCTGCCGGAGCCGCGCCCACAACGCAAATGGCGTTGGGCCGCCCGTAAGCGAGCAGGTTGGTGCCTTCCACCGGATCAACGGCGATATCAAGAGCAGGCCCTTGCCCTGTGCCCACTTGTTCTCCGCTGTAGAGCATAGGGGCTTCGTCTTTTTCTCCTTCGCCGATAATAATGGTGCCGTTGATATGTAAGGAATTGAAGCTGAGGCGCATGGCATCCACGGCAGCTTTGTCTCCCGCTTCTTTGTCTCCTCTGCCAAGCCATCGGGCGGAAGCAAGGGCCGCTGCCTCAGTGACGCGTACGAGATCAAGAGCGATGTTGCTTGTGGGGGCTTCTTTGGTGGGTGCTAGTGTCACGGGTTTTTTCCTCCAAGGCTGATCCGGACAGTGCTCGTAACTGGAATACTCCATAATAGCTGAGGCGCGAGCGCTCTTCAAGAGCGAAAAACATGCCATCTGAATTTGCTGAATCGGCAAGTTACCCCGGATGCTGTTCTTTTGAACGGCTATACACGCTTGGGAAGTTTTTTTGAGCTTTAAATTTTAGGGCCGGATGCATTATCCTGCTTTTCGTCATTGTTTGAAGAACCGGTTTGTTTTGACGGATTTTCCGCGTCCAGCTCGGAAAAAGAGCAAGGGTGAGCGGCGATTGCCCTTTCAGGAAAAATATAGGACGCGACAATGCCGCCCACCAGCAGGCCAAGCACGACAATCAGGCTGACTCCCGCGGGGATATGGATAATCCCCACCACCCCGATGAGCATCTTAATGCCGATAAAGGCAAGGATGGCGATAACGGCCTTTTCAAGATGGATGAGATGGCGATTGGCCGCTGCCAAAAGAAAATACAAAGAGCGTAGCCCTAGGATAGCGAAAATATTGGATGTATAAACAAGAAAGGTTTGAGTGCCCAGGGGGAGCGGGTTTTCCAGTCCGGCAAATACGGAAAAAATAGCCGGCACGCTGTCAAAGGCGAACATGACATCGGCTATTTCAATGGTGATCAGGCAGAGAAAAAGGGGCGTGGCGCACCAAACGCCGTTTAATCGGGTGAAAAAGTTATGACCGTCCAGTTGGGGGGAAACAGGAAACAGCCGGCGGGTCATGCGGACGGACCAATGGTTGCTGTAGTCCTCCATTTCATGCAGGTCCTGGTGGCTTTGCTGCCACATTTTCCAGGCTGTCCAAAGCACAAAAATCCCGAAAGCCGTGAGCGCCCATTTCCCGAATATGGCAATGACGGAAGTGCCGAGCCCGATGAACAGCATGCGCATAATAACCGCGCCGACGATGCCGTAATAAAGCACTCGGTGCTGGTATTCCGCTCTGATGCAAAAGGAGGAAAACACCGCGATGAAGACGAACAAATTGTCCACGGAAAGGCTTTTTTCCAGAAAATAGCCCGTGACAAACAGCATGCCCTGTTCACTCCCGTGCGTTATGCCGAGATACAGGGCAAAGGCCAGAGAAAGCATAACCCAAAAAACAGACCACAAAGCGGCATCGCGCATGGAAATGGCTTTGTTCTGTTTATGGGCGAAAAGATCCAGCAGCAGCGCCCCCATCACCAGAACGGCAAAGATAAGCACATTCCACAAAGAGTATTCACCAAACATTTGGTATCCTTATTAGAACAGATTAACTTTTAATTTGCACACAAGCTCATTGTTGCACCAGGCCCGTTGGAGCGTTTAACGCGCAAGTAAAGCGCGTTTGCGCCTACATGGCGGCTGCCCGTTCCCGTGGGCGTCAGAGCTGCTTCACAGTCAAAGCCTTATAGTTGTGTAAAAAGCCACGCCTCAACAGCGCCGCTTCCATAAATCGGCCAACGCCCGATTGAGGAAGATCGCTTCGCCGAAAGCGTGGTTTTCGGCTCGCTCACGACGCTGTTCTCCGCGAGAGTGGCTCATTAAACGGCAGGGCTTTCGGCTATGCAGTGAATGACGTGAGATCTGGCTTCAGTCGTTGTCTTGCCTTGCGTCTTCAAACGGAGTGCCCGTACCCGCGCAACACTTTTTGCAGCTCAGTCCGGGTAGTTTCCGAAGGAGGGGTCAGCGGCAGGCGGATTTCCGGCCCCATTTTATTCAAGAGGTGAAGGGCGCTCTTAACAGGAATAGGGTTGCTTTCCAAAAAGCACGCCCGGCACAGAGGGGCAAGATGGTAATGTAAATCCAGAGCCTTTGCCCAGTCTCCCTTGAAAAAGGCGGCGCACATGTCTGAAAAGGCGCGTGGCGCTATGTTGGAGGCTACGGAAATAACACCTTGGCCACCCACGGCAAGGGTGGGCAGCACTGTAAAGTCATCCCCGGAGAGAAGTGAAAGATCTCTGCCGCATAGTTCGATTATTTCAGATATTTGCGTAAGACAGCCCGTGGCTTCTTTAACGCCGATGACAGGGGGCAGCTCTTTATACAATCTGGCCATGGTTGCGGGGCTTATGTTGACGCCGGTGCGTCCGGGCACATTGTAGACAACTGTGGGTATGTCCACGGCGTCGGTAATGGCTTTAAAATGAGCGAACAGCCCGTCTTGAGTCGGTTTGTTGTAATAAGGGGTGATGAGCAGCACCGCATCAGCACCGGCTTTTTTGGCAAAGCGCGTCAGTTCAATAGCTTCGCGAGTGTTGTTGGAACCCGCGCCGGCCACCACAGGAACCCGCCCCCGCGCCTGCTCAATGCAGATGCGGACAATGGCTTCGTGTTCCTCGTGGGAAAGCGTGGCGGATTCCCCTGTGGTGCCGCAGGGGACAAGGCCGTTGATGCCTTCTGTTATTTGCCATTCAATAAATTCCCTATAGCTTTCCTCATCAATCGCGCCGTTTTTGAACGGCGTGACCAAAGCTGTGAATGCGCCCTTCAGTTGCATGGCGATACCTCCAGTATTTGCATTGGCCTATCATGTGCGTACGTGTGATGCAACCGGCAAGGAGAGAGAAGGAGAGGGGAGCGATCAGAAGTCATTTCATAATTCATGAGGGAACGGCTTCTAACGCCGGACGGTAGTCCGGCGCGCCGTTTATCGCGGCGTGAGCGAGCCGAAAACCACGCTTTCGGCGAAGCGATCTTCCTCAATCGGCCGGCGGCCGATTGAGGAAATCAGTATTAGAAGGAATAGCGCTGCATGCGGTTAAGCACAAGCTCCACATAACGGCGTGTTTCTTGGTAAGGCAGTTCCGTAATGAGGCGGGTGTAAATTTCTTCAGAACTCATGGCGTTAATGCGGGCAATGGCCTGCTCCTGATCAGGGCTGAACAGGCGCAGGACCGCGCCGGGGCCGCAATTGTATGCGGCAATGACGCACATTTGGCGGGAAACAGGGTTATGTATCCCGCCCAGATGATGCTGCCCCAGCAAATAGAGGTAGGCGGCGCCGTATTTGATGTTATGTTCGGGGTTGAGCAGCGTTTCCAGACTGGGGGTGCCGCGTGCGCCCATAAGGAAGCTATGCACTTCATTGCCGGCGGTTTCCGGCACAATCTGCATCAATCCCACGGCTTGTCTGGAGCTGACGGCAAAGGGGTTAAAGCCGCTTTCCGTGTGCATAATGGCAAGCATCAGAGAGGCTGCGAGGTTGTATTTTTTTGCGTACTCGACAATGGTTTTTTTGTATTTGTCAGCCCCAAGAATGTAGCGGGCCTCAAAGTCGGGGAAATTAAAGCGCTGGGCAAGCTTATAGAGAAACATCCGGTTTCGTTCTTCTCCAACAGCGCACATGAGGGTTTGGTCTCCAACATCATCTCTCGGCAGCAAGCCGCGGCGCTGCATGCCTTTTTCATGCGCTTTTTCCGCGAAGAAGTCGGAAATAGCCTTGGATGCGGTCGCCATGGGGCTGGATTTGCCCCACAGGACAGGTTCGGGCAAAAAGGTCAGCCCTTTGAGGGGCACAGTGCTCTTACCAGGCAGTTGCACGTTGCCGTCGCTGGTTCTGATGTGGATTTCACCGTTATGAAAACCTATCAGATCCGGCTCAAAAACGGCGGCCGCATACGGCTGCCGTTTCACCGGAGCTTCGGGCTCCCGCTGCTTTGCGGGAAAAAGCGCAGAGAACTCCGGCTTGGGTTCATGGAAAGCCGGAAAAAATTCTTCTTTTGGTGCGAATGGCCTGAGGCGGGAGCAAGCCGTCATAGAGGCATTGCCGTTTTGTGCGGGGATGCCGAAGGCGTTTTCGTATCGTCCGGGTGCGCGGGGCGCATAGGTGGACGGTATGTCCAAAAGGGCATTGGCTTGCGTTGTGAGAACGAGCGCATCATGCAGGGCCGGCCGTGTGTTGTCAGAGAATATATGGGCAGTGAGCGCGGCGCGGAACGGTGCGTTACCTGTGTGTTCTTGCGGCGGACCCGGCTGTTGAGTGAAGGCTGCAAAGGGAGCAGCGGGCTCAAGGTTTATGGGTAAACGGGCATAAGGGCCATTTATCCCATAAAGCGGCTGCGTCAGAAGGGCGAACAGTCTGCAAAAAAAGAGCGCGGCAAAAAAAGCCCAGAGAAAGCGGGGGCGAGACAGCAGAGGGCATGTGGCGGGCAAAGCCTGCGTGGCCGTTGCGGGTTGCGGCATGAGGAAGTGTAGAGGGCGGCATGCAATTTTCCACGCGCGGGCGGCATTGCAAGTAAGAGAAAAAGGAGGAGCCTTTTGCCGTTTTTGTGAAGCCGGGACAAAAAGCGCGTATAGCGCGCAATGCATGAGCAGCCAGGCGCGCAATCGTGATGCCGTTGGCCGGAGGGCTGTTTTCAAGCCTCTTTGGCATAGAAATAACCGGACTTGTGCATAAAGACCGCTCTTGCCGGAGGGCTCTTTACAGGTATTGCCCGGAGCGTGCACCACGGACTGTCCGGCGGGGAAAGTTTGGCCGTTCACAAGGGATACCTCAAATATGCCGGTAACATAACAGCAGGCAAAGGCGGATGGGAAAGTGCCTTGCAAATCATAGCCACAGGCGGCGAAAAAAGCAAATGAGAGCCGATGCGTCGCTCAATACGGCGCGAGCGCGGCTGGAAGCCATCCCACAAACCTCATTTTCGCTGCAAAAGCGTTTTGCGGGCGCCGGTCTCGTTATCGGCGAAAGAGCCTCCTTACCTCAGCGCCGCGATGCCATCGTCGTTTTTTTCCTCCGTTGTCTTGCCGTTGCCGCACATTTCGCTTTTTCGCCGGGAAAGTGATTTTAAGATGGCTTTTAAGCTCAGCCTCTATTGTGCATTATGGCGATGCTGTTTTTGTTTCTTCAGCGGATCGGACAGAAGGTAATTTTGTGTTGAGCACCAGAGTGGCCATGCAGACGGCCAGCACCACACCGGCGCGGATGGCGTCGCCCGGATTCGTGAGGCTGGCCAAGGTGCCGAATACAGCCGGGCCGATGTTTTGCCCGAGCCGTAGGAGTATGGCGTTGGCAGCCATGAGAGCGGCGCGCTGTTCATCCGGCGCTTGATTGGTGAGCAGGATGGAAACCAGAGGAATATTAAGGCCCTGCGCCAGGCCATAGATAAAAACCGGCGGGAGCAGCAGCCACAAGGCCGGCGCGAAACCGATGGTGTAAAAAGAAACCGCATATAAAATCACCGCGGCTAAAAAAAGGTTGCGGCTGGAAAAGCGGCGGTACAATTGCGGCAGGCGGGTGGCGGCAAGGCCGGAGGCAAAAGAGGCGGAGGCTATTATTAATCCCGATTCCAGCGGAGTGGCCTGGAACAACGTTTCGGCCAAAAGGGGAAAGCAGGTGATGATGGGGCCGGAAAGCATGATGAAGGTGCAGAGCGTGAGCCCGAGCAGGGTCAGAGTTTGTTTTTCCCGGGTTGTTTGCAACAGCTTTGCAAGGTATTCGCCAAACGGCATTTGGACGCTGGGCTTCATCAGCGGCAGGCGCATGGCGATGCATGCCACAGGCAGCGCCAGCAGCGGCAGAAGAAAAGGCAGACGCCAGTCAAGCATGGCCAGCGCCCCGCCCAGGGCCGGGCTGACAGCCGTGCCTAAGCCCAGGACGATGGCGTTTTGGCTCATGGCCTTTATTCGCTCCACTCCTTGCCAGGTATCGGCGATAATTGTGGGATACAGCAAACCCAAAGGAGCGCTGCCGATGCCTTGTACCATGCGCCAGAAAAGCAGTTCCAGGTAGGTTCGGGAAAAAAGGCAGCAAACGCCGCCCACAGCAAACAGCAGCAAGGCCGGCACAAGCACTTTTTTACGTCCGAATCTGTCCGCCCATATCCCCACAAAAGGGATGCAGATAAGGCCCGGCAAGGCAAAGGAGGCGATGATGCGCCAGGAGCTTTCCAAGGGAATATTGAATGTTTTTGCCAGCAAAGGCAGGAGCGGCACCAGGCTGGCAATGCCCATGGTGTTAAGCAAAGTGATGCTGAAAACAGTGAAGAGTGTGAGTCGCTTCATACGGTATCCCGCCAAGGAGCGGACTTTTGGGATTCTGCCGGAGAGGAGGCGGCTTGCGGGGCGGCATTGACGGCAAGATCATCGCCTCGGTATTTGCGATATAAAAAATATCCGAGGCCTGAGGCAAGAATGAAAAGCAGGCCGGATACCACCACCCGCCAGACGGGTTGAACGCGGATGCCGCTGCCGAGAAGCGAGAAAATAATCGTCTGCGGCAGATAGCCTAAGGCCGAACCGGCAATAAAAGCGAGGGCGGAAATGGAAGTGAGCCCGGCGGCCAGATTGAGCAGAGCGTTATTGCCCATAGGGAAAAAACGTAAAGCAATGGTCATGGCAAAGGGATTGCGGGAAAGGAAGGTATCGAGTTTTTGCACGCGAGCGCCAAAATAGCGCCGCAGCAAGGAGCGGGCCATAAAGCGCGAATAAAAAAAGCCTGTGGCGCAGCCAAGCACAAGGCCAAGGCTTGCGTAGCATAGCCCGTGTAAAGCGCCGAACGCATAGCCGCCCACAGCGCTTAAGGCTTGCCGGGGCACTCCCAAGGGGGAAAGAATCGCCACTAGGCCGATATACAGCAAAACGGCGCGCTCCGTTGTGCTCTGCGCAGAGGCGCGCAAATGCGCATCCGCCCAGGAGGGCTCAAGAACGCTTTGCAGATCCCATGCCCGGACTAAAAAAATCACCCCAAGGATGGAAAGAAATAAAAAGCCCGTTTTGAACAAGACAAGCGCGCGCACTCCCCCGAAACGGGAAGGCGCCTGCACGCGGGCGCCGCCGGGAATGGAAGTGGCTTGTTTGGAGATCATGAGAAGCCTTGATTCATTACAGCGGGGCTTATCAGTCCCTAGCCGCGTTCTTTAATCTGATAGCGAATGTTGCGGGCCTGCATCCAGCGTACGGCCATGAGGTCATATAACGCGGAAAAGGCTCTGTCCCATACTCCGTATTTGGACTGCCCCCATTTGCGCGGGCGATGGTTGACCTGAACCTCGGCAACAACGGCGCCCTGCATTTTCATGAGCGTGGGCAAAAAACGGTGCATGCCGGAAAACATGGGCAGCCGCCTGGCCAAAGACGCGCGCAACACTTTGAGGGAGCAGCCGGTGTCTTTAACTGTTTCATGCGAAAGGCGGTTGCGGACGGCATTGGCTATTTTGGATGCCGCGCGCTTGACAAAGGTATCCTGCCGCCGGGCGCGCCAGCCGATGACCATGTCGTTCCCCTGTTCGTAACAGGCGAGCATAGCCGGAATATCCGCCGGATCATTTTGCAGATCCGCGTCCATGGTCACCAGCATTTCGCCACGGGCCTCCTGAAAGCCGGCCGCAAACGCGGCGGATTGTCCGTGGTTGTCCGTAAAAGCAATATACCGTACGTACGGATACTCCGCTGCCTCTTTGCGGATGCGGGCAAGGCTCGCATCTTTGCTGCCGTCATCCACAAACAACACCTCCCAACTGCGGGGCTGCAACGCCATAGCCTCGCGCACTTCCGCCAGGAGGGGGGCAATATTATCTTCCTCATTGTAAACAGGAATAATGAGAGACACATTGGGAGCGAAGGGCGCTTGGGCTACTCCGCCAGAAGAGAAAAGGCTCACATCCATGGCCGCATGATACAGGACAAGGCTGTGCATGTAAACATTGGGCAGCGCGGCCGGTTTGCCGGCTGCCCGGGAGCGCGTTTATTTCGCTATTTGTTAGAAGCCATTATCAATAAACTTGACGGGATATTATGCGTGAGATATACTTGTTCATAATTTCACAACCTGAAAGTTGATGATTTTAGGCGAAATTGCGGCCCTACGCCGCCGCCGGTTGGGGGCCTTCGCCGCTGTGGGCGATAATCATTGTAATGCTGAACATTTCCCGGCAAAAACGGGCTTGATGAATTGGGAAATGGGGTCGCATATGTCCGGCAATAGTTCTCTCTATTTTGACGCGAAAGATCATGAACTGCTCATGGTCGTGAACAGATTCTTTGATCGCGACAATCGCGTGCCCGAGGAGGAAAAGCAGAGTTTTTTCCATTCCTCGCTGCATCCGCACGGGATCAAGGAACTGGCCATGTCGCAGGAAATCCGCGTGGCTTACTCTGTGCTCAATTTACTTGACACTCTTGAAGCGGGGCAGTTGCAGGACCGCATCATGGCCCTGCGCGCCCTGCATAAAGAGGTGCTTTCTTCGGCCAGCGTTTCATTCCGGTATAACACCGGCCGCGTACTCATCCAGATCATGAAAAGCCTGATCCGGGCCCGGGGCAATATAGAAGAACAGCTCCGCCTGGCGCACGATTTTCGCGCCGCCGCCAGCGGCAAACGGCGCATTATCCGCAAGCTCCTTGATCGCTATTTCCTTTTGGAAATGCCGGAGCAATGGAACCAGATAGCCTTTGACAACCACGTGCATGACGCCAACACCAAAGGCCGCAAATCGCCGACGCAGCTGATTATGGACGCCTGGATCAAAGGGCTGCGCAAGCTGGATGTGGTCTATTACAATTTTGTGGAGCTTAATGTCGTTTCGGAGCTTTTGCAGGCCGCGGATATTGTGGGCATTTCAGTTCGCATAGGCATTGAGTTTCAGGCCTTGTTCCGCGACCGCTTTGTGCAGTTTATCTGGCAGCCGCGCGGTTTTCGGGATTGGCGTGAAATGCTGGACTTTTTTCAGGAAAAGCCCACCCAACACCTGATGCGTATGGGGCGTGAAGCCTCTTTGTACCACCATGAATATGTCATGCGGCTCCTGGATAACTATAATAAGCGCCTGCGCTTTGAAATGGAACGGGAGTACCAGGTCAGCCTTTCGGAAATACCGCAGGAGGAGATTCTGTCCTTTGTGGGCATAGGGCAAACCTCGCGCACCCACCTGGCGGAATTGATTTATCGCCGTATTTGCGCTTCATTCGCGGAGAAGATGGAAAATCTCCGACAGCTCCATGCCGCGGGAGAGCTTGGCGAGCGCAAACGCATCGCGGCGCTTATGGAAAAACTCAATGCGCTGACGCCGGAAGTCGTTACCATTCAATGGCTCAGCAATGTTAAAAATCCTGACTTGCTGCTGCCCAGGCGCCAGGAAGATATGCACAGGCTGCCGGAAGTGATGCGGCTTTTGCCGGTAACGCTGATTGACTGGCTCTGCTCCATACGCGTTTCTTCTCATATCACGTTAAACTTGTGCAGCCTCACTGTGGAAGACGTGCTGGAGCTTTTATACACCTGCAACGGTATGATTACCCACCTGGAGCTGTTCAATTTTAAAAATTACGAAGACGGCAAAATGTTCGACATTGAGGCCATCAGCGAGTTGCAGACAGCCATCAATGAAAGCAGCGCCGTGGCCTTGAAGCGCCTTATCCGTAACCTGATCAAAGAGTCCGACTGCTCGGGCACCTCGGCTGAGAATGAACGCTGCCGCCTTTTTATGGAAATATTACGTAATATACCTAAGTTACAGGAGTTTTATTCAGCGCGTCCCCTTGGCGCCCGGGTGGGGAGCGATTCCACCAGCCGTTTTTCCAAAACCCAAGGAATGGGTTTTGCTTTTTTGGAGACCCTGCCTGCGCGCGCGCAAAAAAAATTACGGGAAAAGGTCTCGTTGCGCAAAATTATCCCCATCAGCCAATCCGTCTATTCGCAAACAACCCGCCTGCCTCGCGCCCACCTTCCTTTGGGCCGTCCGCTGACGCTGCTGCTGCGTAAAATCCCCGGCCTTGGAAAATTGGGAATGTTCCAGCGGGAAACATGGGTGGTGGATCAGAAAACAGCCCGCTACACCAAACAGGCGAACGACATTACCTCCCTTGGCGGGTTCTTGCGCGAGCAGGCCTTTGAATTCAGCCTGGAAAAAAGGGCTGAGGAACAGCGGGAAAGCCTTGACCTAAGTTACATGAACACCACGTTAAAAAACATTTGCAAGGTGCTCTTCGGCTTCGCCCTGACCACTATCACCTTTTTGTATACGCAGCAGTGGTGGGTGCTGGCCTGGTTCGGCCCCATCATCTGGTTCGGCATCACCGGTTTTAGAAACGTGGTGCAGGCCATTTTAGGCGGCGGCGGGCTAAGGCGCACTCCTTTGCTGCGCTGGAACGCCTATTTAAGTTGGTCGCGCCTCTGCGACTCCTTGATGTTTACGGGCATTTCCGTCCCTTTGCTGGAGTGGGGGGTGCGCATAGTGGTGCTGAGCAAAGGCCTTGGCACCAACGCCCTGGAAACGCCTGTCCTGTTTTATACCGTGATGGCCGTGGTGAACGGCTGCTATATCGCGGCCCATAACCTGTATAGAGGATTGCCGAAGGAAGCGGTCATCGGCAATCTTTTCCGCAGCGTGCTGTCGATACCGGTATCCGTACTGTATAACTTTATCTTTTTGGAGATATTTCTATTTTTTAATTGGCCTTTGGAATATCTTGTACAGACCGCCGCCGTGCTTTCCAAAATGGCTTCCGATACTGTGGCCGCCATAATTGAGGGCTTTGCCGACAGAGCGGAATTTTTGCGTATGCGCGACCGTGACTATGAGGATAAACTCGCCCAGCTTCTGGACTGCTTTACCCGCCTGGAAGTACTGATGCCTGAACAAGATGTGGTGGAGTTGCTGCAACGGCCCAAGGATTTTATGCGCTCAGTCGGGGCTGAAGCCAAGGGTTTGGAAAAAAATATTATAGTGAACGCTCTGGATCTTATGTATTTTTGGATGTATCAGCCGCGCGCGCGCCATACCCTTGCCCGGCATATGGCCACCATGACCCAGGATGAGCGTATGATTCTGGCCAATACGCAGTTGGTGCTCACAAGGGTGCATGAGATAAGCCAAATGCTGGTGGACGGCCTGGTGGGGTTGAATTTTGCGCGCGCTTTGGAGTTTTATCTCGCCCGTTATGAAGAATATCTGCGTGATATGGCCCAGCTCACCGGCATCGCCATTGTGCCGCAAAAAAAGATGTATAACGCGTATTCTTTGTAAGCGGCGGCTGCGCGCATGGCTTTGCCGCCGGGCATGCGGGAGAGGCCTGCCGCGTCATTTTTCGTGTCCGCCCGGAAAGTCCCCTTGCTTTGTATCACTTTTTTCGACAAAGTAGGGCCCGCCGAGGGCTTTCTCCGAAAATTTCCCTGCGGGAAAGTCTTTCCTCCCCCTGTCGTTATACATACTGCCTTACCCGGC
Source organism: Desulfovibrio sp. (assembly GCA_031550225.1). Taxonomy (GTDB): domain Bacteria; phylum Desulfobacterota; class Desulfovibrionia; order Desulfovibrionales; family Desulfovibrionaceae; genus Frigididesulfovibrio. The sequence continues at coordinate 10,626 of JAVBOT010000052.1, read as the reverse complement.
ATATCGCCGCTATACGCGAAGATTAAAGGAGCGCACTTTTATGGCCAACCTGCTTGACGGCATTCGTCCCTGCCTGCTTATGGGGCCGGGCCCTTCCTGCGTTTATGACGAGGTGTACGCCGCCCTCGCAAAGCCGACCATCGGCCATCTGGATCCTTATTTCATTAAGATTATGGATGAGGTAAAAAGCTCTTTGCAAAAGGTCATGGGCACCGGAAACAGGCTGACTATGCCCATGTCCGGCACAGGCTCCGCGGGCATGGAGGCATGTTTCGTCAACTTGGTGGAGCCCGGCGACAAAGTGCTGGTGTTGGTTAACGGCGTATTCGGCAAACGTATGGAGGATGTGGCGCGGCGCTTGGGCGCGCAGGTGGACGTTCTGGAATTTACCTGGGGCACGCCCGTGCTGCCGGAAAAAGTGGCCGAACAATTGAACAAAGGCCCTTATGCCATTGTCGCCGTTGTGCATGCGGAAACCTCCACCGGCGTGCTGAACCCTGTGGGCGCTGTGGGAAAGCTGGTTAACGATGCCGGCGCGCTCTATCTTGTGGACTGCGTGACCAGCCTCGGCGGCATGCCGGTGACTGTGGACGCCTGGGGCGCCGATGCGGTTTACAGCGGCACGCAAAAGTGCCTTTCTTGCCCTCCGGGACTCGCGCCATTGTCTTTTTCCGATAAGGCGGTGGAAAAGCTGAAAAGCCGCAAGACCAAAGTGCCCAATTGGTATCTCGATCTCAGCATGATTATCCAGTACTGGGAGGGCAACTCCCGGGCTTATCATCATACCGCGCCCATTAATATGATCTATGCTCTTTACGCCTCCCTCGACTGTCTTTTAAGCGAAGGGCTCGACGCCGCGCATGCGCGGCACCTGGCTGCGCATGACCGCTTAGTGCGGGAGTTGGAAGGGCTTGGCCTTTCTTTATATGTGGACAAGGCCTGCCGCCTGCCCATGCTCAACGCCGTGACCATCCCCGCCGGAGTGAAGGATGCCCCGGTGCGCGCACGCCTGCTTGCCGACCACGCCATAGAAATCGGCGGAGGGCTCGGCCCCCTGGCGGGCAAAATCTGGCGCATTGGTCTTATGGGCCACACCGCGCGCCCGGCCAATGTGGAGCGGCTTATTCACGCACTTAAAATTTGCTTGTAGCGAGTGTTTAAAAGCCCTTTTCACCGTAAAAAGGGCTTTTTTTAAGAGTGTGCGGTGTAAACAGTTACAGTTGCCTCATAATAAAACTTGAAGCGAGCTTGCGCATACTTGCAAAGGTAATGCGCTTTGCAGGCGCGCAGATGTAACGCGCTTGTTCCGGCTGCGCAGGCGCGGCGTTTCCAAGTTCATTCGCTTTAAAGACAGGTTGGTATGGGAAAGGTTACCATTGTTGATGTCGCGCGTCTTGCGGGGGTTTCCACAGCCACGGTTTCCCGGGCCATGCATACCCCGCATGTGGTCCATCCGGCAACGCTCGAGCGTGTGCAAGGAGTCATGCGGGAATGTGGCTATGTCTATAACGCCACGGCAGGGGATTTTTCCCGCCGTAGGTCTTCAATTATCGGCGTGCTTATTCTTTCCACCACCACCAAAGTGGCGGCTTCGGTGAGTGCCGCTCAGGAGGTGGCCACAGCGCATCACTTCCCCCTTATTATAAGCACGTCAGGCTTTGACCCCCTGCTTGAACGCAAGCATTTGCAGCAATTTTTGCAGCGCGGCGTCGCCGGGATGCTCATCATCGGCTATTTACGGGAGAACTTGTCCGTTATTAAGGAAATACAGCAGCGCGGCGTGCCCTGTGTTTTTTTATGGGAAGCGTTGCGCGGCAGCGAGGATAGCTACGTAGGCTTTGATAATGAGCAGGGAAGTTTTGCTATGGTCAACTTTCTTGTCAGCCAGGGGCATGCGCGCATCGGCTGCATCTGCGGCTTTGACTCCGGAGTGACGCGCATCCGCAAGCGTTTTGAAGGATACTGCCGGGCTTTGCAGGCCAACGGAATCGCTTTGGATCTCTCCTTGGTGCGCTCGGCCACCTCCACTTTCGCCAACGGCAAAAACGCCATGCGCGAACTCATGGCCTTGCCGGAGCCTCCCCGCTGCATATGCTGCGCCAGCGATGTGCTCGCCATGGGAGCCGTTGCGGCGGTTACGGAAGCGGGTTATTCCGTGCCTCATGATTTTTGCGTTGTGGGTTTTGATAACAGCGATTTTTCCGCCTATGTCTGCCCGCCCTTGTCCACAGTGGATGTGCCGGGCGAAAAAATGGGACGGCTCGGCATGCAGGCCCTTATGCAGCTCATCCGTGACGAAAAGCACGCCCCCATCCAGAAAGATCTGTCCACAACGCTTGTCTTGCGCCAATCCTGCTGCCCTGCTCATCAGATGAACAAGTGGTGATTGCCGCAAACAGCGCTCACCGCCGGCTTGCCCGAGCCGCGACAGCGCCCGGAGCAGTTTGCGCGTGAGATTGTCGCTTAACGGCGAGCAAAGTTCGCCTACGCAATCTCGCGGGCCTTGTTGCGCTTCGTTTCGCAAGACAAGAGCATTCTACCTATATGTATAATTTCAAAGGTAAAATGCTCTAAGCTTTAGGCGTCCGGCACATAACCCGCCCGGCGCGCCTCTCCTGAATTCCTTATTTTTTATAAGGTTACGCATACGTATGTTCTGATTTCTCACGCCGTTGTCTTCGTATTTCAGCGAAGGCGCGGTGCTCGTTTCGTGCTGCGGCACGTATCTTCCTTATAATGTTCTCATTATCTATGTAATGAATCTGATATGCTGAAATAAAGCAAATCATGATTTATATGCTCAACTTTAAAATAGTTTTAAAGTCTACATTGTTATTGCAATAAACGTATTTAATAAGTATATTGTATAAGAATAATATTATCTGATATAACTTGCATAATAACCGATTTTTGTATATAATAGTACTTGCATTATGGTATAATCAGATATAGATCTATAAATTCAGGCTATTATATTTCTTGCAGCAGCGGATATGCGCCGCACTCTTTTTATTTTTACCCACTCTCTATCCCTTTTGAGGAGGCATCATGGCGTCACCCAATGATATTATTATTCATGCCACGGGAATTTCGGCTGTAACCTCTTTGGTTGACCAAAACCTAAGCGCCGGCGCCACCGACGACACCGTCGAAATCACCGCCCAATCGTCTTCTGACGCCGCGAGAGCCATGCTTAACAGCACAGTAAAGGCCGGGCTCGGTGACGACAGCATCACCATTGCGGCTTCAGGCGCTAATCTTGGCGTTGGCATTGCTCTTGATAAAAGCACTGTGGATGCCGGAGAAGGGAATAACAGTATCATCATTGCCGCTTCTTCTGTTAAGGGCGCGACTACCGCAGTATATATAGAAAAGCCCACTTCCTGGGCGGGGCCTGTCGATAAACTGCTTACGGCCGGCGCGGGGAACGACACTGCCGTCATTACAGCGGAATCATTTGACACTGGTACGGCTACCGGCATTGGCGGCGGCAGTAGTGTGGATCTCGGCGACGGGCACAATACGCTTACCGTTGTGGCGGCTTCCAAATCCGGTTCGGCCTATGGTCTGTATAACTCCCGCTACGCCGGGGGGATCCTCACGGGCGCGGGGGATGACGTCATCACCATCAAAGCCCAAGCCGGCGGGACTGGCACAGCCTGGGGCATATACGAAGGATGGTTCTTCACTGGCGCGGGAGATGACGTTCTCAGCATTGAAGCCCGTGCTGAAGGAGCCGGCCAGGCAATTACCGTTAAGAATTTTGCAAGAACTGATATCCTGGGCATGTTGAATGCCGGAGAGGGAAACGACAGCTTTGCTTTTAAGGCCATATCTACCAGCGGGCCTTCCAGCGCTTTTGACGGTGGAAAAGTGTACATGGATACGGGCAATGACACCATCTCCATTGAAGCGATCGCATCCAGCTCCGGCACGGCCATTGGGGTAAATTACGCTGAATTGCACATGGGAGAGGGTGACGACAGTGTGGGGATTAACGTTCAAAGCGCGACCGGCCAAGCCTTAGGCCTCTCGCGCAGAGGCAGTATTTTCGCCGACACTGGAGATGATACGGTATCCGTTGTAGCAACGGTAAGCGGAGCGGGGCACGCCGAAGCTGTGAATATATCCTCCACTGCTTACGACGGTATTGATATGGGCGAGGGCAACAATGTTGTAAACCTGACCGCTATTGCGGAATATGGCGGCACGGCGCGAGCCATGTTCATCAGCATGGTAACCGCCGGGGCGGGTGACGATACCTTTTTACTCACCGCCAAAGCTTCAGGCTTTGCTACGGGACTAGAAGCGCTCGGCGGTTTGCACTCCTTGGACGCAGGCAACGGCAACAACCTTATCGGCATTACCGCGCAATCTCAAACCGGCAACGCTAGATCACTACAATACTGCCGAGTGTTCTCCGGTACGGGGAACGACACTATTTTTATGGATGCCAAAGCGTTGGGTTCTGGTGCTGCCTCTTGTCGGGGCACCATCAATGTCGGCGACGGCGCAAACGTCATCGGCATATCCTCCACGTCGCAAGGAGGAGAGGTTGACGCTGGAGGAAGCATTTTCTGCGGCGCTGATAATGACCTTGTCGGCCTTAAGGCTGCGACCCTCGGTACAGGCAACGCCAGCGGCCTGGGCGGCGGCACTGTGAATATGGGCGCCGGCAACAACGAGCTTACCATTGAAGCCAGCGCTGAAAACGGTTCCGTCACTGCCATAAACTCGGGCAAAGCGCTGGCCGGAGCAGGGAATGATACGGTTGTTCTGGATGGGCGCGCAAGCGGCACGGGCGCTGTCACGGCCCTTGGCTCGGGTTCCATTGAGGTGGGCGACGGCACTAACAAGATGTTGCTGAACGCCGTTTCCGAGGCCGGGACGGCCAGAGCCATGGGCACGGGAACAATAGTGTGCGGAGACGGCAGGGACTTGGTTGTTCTTAACTCCTCCACCGCGAACGGCGATACGGCCGTTACGCTGGGCGGGGGCTCCATCACCCTCGGGAACGGCATTAACGAACTGCAGATGATTGCTTTTGCCGGCGCGGGCGTCGCCAACGCTGTGGAGACAGGAAGCATAATGGGCGGTTCCGGCGTGGACGCCGTCTATGTTGGAGCCACGACTGCCGGCGCGGGCGCGGCCAATGCTTTGGGAGCGGGCATAGTGGAGCTTGGCAGCGGCAACGATACGCTTTCGGTTGAAGCCAGAGCGGTTCAAGGCATGGCCAATGCCGTGGGCACGGGTAAAATTTTCGGCGGAGACGGCAATGATACGATCATTGTGACTGCTGAAAACACAGGCGCGGGCGTTGTCAATGCCTTGGGCGCGGGGTTGATAGATACCGGGACTAGCACCGACGGCGACGTTGTATACGTATCCGCCAAGTCCGGCGCCGGTGCGGCCAATGCCGTGAACACGGGTATGATTACCGGCGGCTGGAGTCATGACAGCATTTCGCTCTCGGCTGTAACCGCCGGCACCGGTGCTGCAGTGGGTATGCACTATAGCACTGTGGATTTGGGGGGTGGCAATGACATCTTTACCTCGTATACGGAAACGCAAAATGGCGCGGCAAACGGCATAAACTCAAGTACCCTGCGCGGGGGAACGGGCAAAGATACGGCGGAAATTTTTGTGATCGGCGCGGGCGCGGTTACCGGCGTAAACGCCGGGAAGCTGTATGGCGATGACGGCAACGACTCTTTCTCCCTTACCGCTTACGGCAAGGGCAACGGCGCGGTCAGCGCTCTGATGGGGGGAGGCATCCTTGACGGCGGCATCGGCGATGATGCGCTCTCTCTCAGCGCGGTGACCATTGGCGCTGCCGCTAAAGCCGGCGTGGTAACCTCCGGTATGGTTTACGGCGGGGACGGCAATGACCAGATTTCCGCCATGGTCAATGCCGGGCAATCAAGCGTATCCGGCTATGTGCTGCAAGGTTCCGTCATTGACGGCGGCAACGGGAATGATGCCGTTACCCTGCAAACTCACGGCAACGCCGTGCTGGCAAGCGGCGCCTCCGCACAGGGCAGCTCAGTGCTCGGCGGCGCGGGCAATGATGCAGTGCATTTGAGTCATTTTGGCCCGGATGCCGGCAACTTCACGCAGAGCGGCGCCGCTTTGACCCTTGACGGCGGCACGAACAATGCGGTGCGGCATGTCACAAGCTCCTACGGAACAGCCTCTCTTGGTGATACGCTTGCCCTTGAAGCCGGTTACGCCAGCGAGGATATGCTTGCGAAGCTTGCTTCCCAGGTGACGGTGAAGAACTTTGAATCGCTGCTTATGGACTTTAGCGATGCCTCTCAAGATGCCGTCAACCTTGAAAGCCTGCTGGATTCGGTCGCTGGATTGCGGCAGACTAATTCTGGTATGAGCCTCGTGCTCAAAGGCGATACCGGCAATGTGGATACTGTGGTGGCGCACGGCCTATTGGGGGCGGTGCAGCAAGTTTCCGTGAGCGTTGAGGGGATATCGGGAACGTTTACGCACCATGTGGCCACCTATGATCAGCTGACTTATGACGTGTATCTGCAAGCCGGGATAACCATAGTCTAGGTGTTTAGTCTTTGAGTAATGGTGTATGCTATACCTTACTTTGGAGGGCAGCCCGGCGCGCTGCGGTCAGCGGCGTGAGCGAGCCGAAAGCCACGTTTTTCGGCGAAGCGATTTTCATAAATCGGCCGCCGGCCGATTTATGAAAATCGGTACGAAGAGGTATATTTCCAGTTCCGTCTTAGGAAGCGCCTTTTCTCAAGAAAAGTCTCCCCCGGAGCCGCTATTGCGCGGTTCCGGGGGAGACTTTTGGGGGAATGCGGGCTTTGGGAGAGAGCGCCGGCGTATTTGTTTTTTTGCTTACCGGTTTTTACCTTATGTTTTTGCAATACGCCGCGCTTGAAGCGCAATTGCCGCCATTCCGCTGAATGCAACCAATAATTGCACTGTATATTTGTATTATTTACATATATTTATTACTATAATAATTTTTAAAAGAAGTATAAGCTGTCATAATCGCATTCATTATGATATACAGTCATGCACTTATGCTTATGATTAAATAATAAATATATGAATATTTTTTATGGCGCTATACCAATTAGTTGAATAATGCAGAAAAATATCCTCTCCGGGCCTATTAGGAAAAAATTATTTTCAAAACATAATATCACTTGCATTATACTATAATTTGAATATAATGCGCTTGTCTATAAGTTACTGAAATAACTTATCGCGGCGGGGGAAAGCCGCACTCTTTGTAATCTACATTATATACCCTTATGTGAGGAGGGCATCATGGCGTCACCCAATGATATTATTATTCATGCCACAGGGCTTTTGGTCGCGAGCGCTTTAGTCGGCAAAACCGTAACCGCCGGCGACACCGACGACACCATTGAAATTACCGCGAAATCGTCCTTGGGCGCTGCAAGCGCCATCGTTGACGGCACGGTGAAAGCCGGGCTCGGCAGCGACAGCATCACCATTTCGGCTTCCGCCTCCAGTTTCGGCCTTGCCAGCGCTCTTGGCACAGGCACTGTGGACGCCGGCACGGGGAATAATAGCATCGCAATCAAGGCCTCTTCTCCTTGGGGAGCGGCTACGGCCGTGGGGGCCGGCAAGCTGCTTGCCGGCGCGGGAAATGACACAGTCACCATTACCGCCGAAGCCGCCGGCGCCGGAGTGGCTAACGGGGTTGGCCTCGGCAGCCTGAACCTCGGCGACGGGCAAAATAAACTGACTATTTTGGCGACGTCCAAATCCGGCCTGGTCAACGGCCTGGGCGGCGGAACCATTACCACAGGCATTGGGGATGACGTTATCAGCATTGAAGCACGGGCCGACTCCTACGGCGTGGCAAGCGCCCTGACCACGGGCCAGGTGAATGCCGGCAATGGAAACAACAACATTGCTTTGAAAGCCTTTTCCTCCTACGGGGCTTCCAACGCCATGGGCGCCGGAACCCTGACCACGGGCACGGGCAATGACGTCATCTCCATTGAAGCGACCGCTGCCAACTCCGGCGCGGCCAACGGGATTGGCCTCGGCATCCTCAATGTGGGAGAGGGCGCCAACAGCGTAAACATTAGCGTTCAATCCAAAAACGGCGCGGTCAGCGGCCTTGGCGCCGGTTCCCTCGTTGCCGGCGCCGGAAGCGATATCCTCTCCATCACGGCAAAAACGGGCGGCTCAGGCATAGCCAACGCCGTGGGCGCGGGCTCTGTGGATATGGGCGGCGGCAACAACGTAGTAACTGTTCTTGCCAGTGTGGATAAAGGCGCCGCCAATGCGCTTGGCGCCGGCAAAATAATCGTCGGGGCGGGGAACGACAACATTTTTCTCGACGCCAAAGCTTTGAGTTCCGGCGCTGCCAATGCCCTTGGCGCGGGCAGCATTAATGCCGGTGACGGTATGAACGTAATCGGCGTTTCCGCCGCATCGCAGGTCGGCGCTGCCAATGCCGTGGGATATGGAAAAATTTACGGCGGCGCCGGTACTGACCTCATCGGTCTTAAAGCCGTGACTACGGGCGCGGGCGCTGCCAGCGGCCTGGGCTACGGCACTGTGGACATGGGAGCCGGCAACAACCAGCTTACCATTGAAGCCGGCGCCGAAAAAGGCGCGGTCAACGTCATGGGCGCGGGCAGCGTGCTTGCCGGGGCGGGGGACGATACGGTTGTTCTGCACGGCCAAACAAGCGGCGCGGGCGCTGTTAATGCCCTGGGCGCGGGTTACATCAATGTCGGCGGCGGCAACAACATCGTGTGGCTGAACGCCGCTTCCGACGCCGGCGCGACCAATGCCATGGGCGCGGGCAAAATAGTCTGCGGAGACGGCAAGGATCTGGTTGTTCTTAATTCCGCCACTGTCAACGGCGGCGCGGCCAACGCCCTGGGCGCGGGCTCAATCTCCCTTGGAAACGGCTTTAACGAACTCCAGGTGGTTGCTTTTGCCGGCGCGGGCGCGGCCAATGCCATGGGCGCGGGAAAAGTAGTCGGCGGTTCCGATGTGGACGCCGTATATATTGGAGCCACGACCGCGGGCGCGGGCGCCGCCAATGCGCTTGGCGCGGGTATAGTGGAACTGGGCGGCGGCAACGATCAATTGCTCATCGAGGCTAAAGCGGACAGAGGCGCGGCTAATGCCGTGGGAACCGGCAAAATTTACGGTGGAGACGGTGCCGACACAATCATTGTGAAAGCTGAAACCACAGGCGCGGGCGCTGCCAATGCGCTGGGCGCGGGTTACATAGATGCGGGCGCTGCCGCCGGAAACGGCGCCGCCAACGTCGTGTATATATCCGCCAAATCCGGGGTCGGCGCGGCCAACGCCATGGGTGCGGGCAAGATCATCGGCGGCGCGAACGCGGATAACGTCTCGCTTACGGCTATCACCGCCGGCGGAGGCGCCGCCAATGGCATGGGCACGGGCACTGTGGACCTGGGAGGCGGTAATGACGTTTTCTCTCTGTATGCGGAGACGGCAAACGGCGCGGTAAGCGGCGTAAGCTCAGGAATTCTGCATGGGGGAACGGGCAACGATGTTGTGAACATTTTCGTGAATGCCACGGGCGCCGGTGCGGTTAACGGAGTAAGCGCCGGTAAACTGTACGGCGACGACGGGAACGACTCGTTCTCCATTACCGCTTTCGGAAAGGGCAACGGCGCGGTGAGCGCTTTGGCGGGCGGCATTCTTGACGGCGGCGCCGGCAACGACACGCTTTCCATCAGCGCCGTCACCTCGGGCGATGCCGCCATAGCCGGAGTTGTAACCGCCGGGAAGGTTTACGGCGGGGACGGCAATGATCGCATCTTCGCTATGGTTGATGGCGGGAACTCGAGCTTGACCGACTATGTGCTGCAAAGCGCCGTCATTGACGGCGGCAACGGGAATGACGACATCACCCTGCAAACCCACGGCAATTCCGTGCTGGCAAGCGGCACGTTGGCACAGAGCAGCTCCGTGCTCGGCGGTGCGGGCAATGATGTGGTGCATTTGAGCCACTTTGGTCCGGATGCCGGCAACTTTAAGCAAGGCCTCGCCGCTTTGACCCTTGACGGCGGCGTAAACAATGAGGTCCATCATGCCGCGAGTTCCTACGGAATCGCTTACTTAGGAGATACGCTTGCCCTTGAAGCCGGTTACGCCAGGACGGATATGCTTGCGAAGCTCGCTTCCCAGGTGACGGTGAAGAACTTTGAGTCGCTGCTTATGGACTTTAGCGACGGCGCCAGGGATGTAATCAACCTTGAGAGCCTTCTGGACTCGGTGGAAGGCCTGCGTCAGAATAACCCTGGCATGAACCTGGTGCTCAAAGGCGATGCCGGCAATCTGGATTTTGTGGAGGCCCATGGCCTGATGGGGTCCGCGCAGCAAGTTTTCGTGAACGTTGAAGGCGTATCGGGACTCTTTGCGCATCATGTGGTCAGCTATGATCAGCATACCTATGATGTGTACCTGCAAACCGGAATAGCCATAGTCTAGGTAGTGTAGTCACGAGATTGATGCCCAAAGAAAAATGCACCTGATATGAATCGCGGCCAGAAATGATGCGGTATTCTTCGCATATCTGGTCGCGATTCCTCGCCATCGTTTCAAGTGAAGAAAAGCATTTTCGAC
>JAVBOT010000065.1:0-29396 GCA_031550225.1 Desulfovibrio sp. | reverse complement strand
CGCCGGCATCCGCCTGGCCCGAGCCGGAAGCGAGGCCGTCTTCATGCAAGGTGACCTGCGCGCCGTCGGCCGTGCCGTGGTTCGGGTCCGGGTTCGGGCCCGGATCCGGCTCAAAGTTCGGGGTTTCGTTCGTGCCCGTGGTCTTGATGGTCAGGGTTGTGGTTTTCCAGTCTCCGTCCGCATCTTTGATTGTATAGGTGAAGACGTCGTTCACCACCTGGTTGGGGGCGATGTCCGAGGTTAAGGTGTAGGTATAGCCGCCGTCCGCCTTCATGACCAGTTTGCCGTACGTGCCCTGCACTTCCGCACCCACATTGCTTGTGCGCTCGATTGTGGTGGAAGGATCGGCGGAAACGCCGCGCACCTGCAAAGGCGTGCTGTTGTCCGCGCCGAGGGTGTCGTTGGACAGGACCCCGGAGCTTGCGTTTACCGTGAGGCTCCCGTTTGCTTCATTCAAAGAGGCCATGTCGGCCCGGGCAAGGGGCGCGTCATCAATAATATATACGTTGCCATGCACTGAACCGGTAAGCGCGCCATGGGCGCTGACGGCGGAAATATCCAAAGAAGCCGTCAGTTCAACATTTGCGCCTTGAATATTCGCATGCGCATGCGGCGAGGTAAGGGTATAGGCCAGGGTTACTCTGTAAGTGCCGTCAGCGATCTGGACAATTTCAGGCGAATGAAAAAAGCCCTCGCCATCCGCGATGGGCGAGAAACCCTGTAACGTTCCGTCCGAAACATCATAAGTAACGCCGTTGATGACAATGGAGGCCAGGCCATCGTTAGAGGTAATAAGGAATCCGATAATGCCGCTGACGGAAAGCCCCTTGGAGCCATCCGCATTGTGGGTGCCGCCTGGCAGAAAGGCCTCGTTGAGCGTCAGGCTGGAGGCATTTTCAAGAGCCGCATAGTATTGTGGACCGTCGGGCGGAGTCTCTCCCCCAATGTCCGCAGGAGGCGCCGGAATGCCTCCGGACGGCGGCAGAGGAGCAATGGACAGTTTGGGTAACGGCGCGCTTTGCGGCAATTCTTCATGCTCTGTCTTATATCCCCAATAAACGGTTCCAAGAGTGCCAAGACGATCGACGCCTTCGATAAGGCTGCCGGGGTCAAATTCATAATGCGTTCCCCCTGAAGGAGGGGGGGCTGCGCTCTCCGGCCCGGCGGCAGTCGTCAGATCTAAATTCGGATTTACATCCTCCAGTCTTACGTGGCTGCCGTCCGGCAGGCGTATCGCAGGCAGCGCATGTTCCCCTACCGCAAAGTAATTATCCAAGGTAACAGTGGATTTGTTCCCCAATTGGAAAATAAGGTCCGCGCCCTTCCGCAAAAGAGTGCTTTCTCCAAGAGCAAAGCCTAACTCAAAGATCTCGCCCGGGCTGGATGTAAAGTGAAGAGAAGTATTAGGTTCAGGCGCGGGGACAACAGTTTTTTTGCCTGAAATGGGAGCCACCCCCGCGGAACGTGAAGCATTCTTTGTCGACATTTGGAAATCCCCCTTGTTAAAACGGAACCTCTCCGTGATAACAATGTTAAACTTTTCATACTAAAAGGAGCGGACTCATCATACTAAGGCGGCGGTACCGCCTATTCGCCTGGCTGCTCATGAGCTCAAAAAAGCTGGCTGCAGCCTCCCCCAAACGCGAGAACCGGAACTGAAAACAAGACCTTAAAACGAGAGCGCACGTGCCGCTGAAACGGGACCCCTTCCCACGCGCAAGCGCCGGGGCGCGCTCTTCTAAATATTTATATGCAATACGATTTTTAAATATGCTAACATATATTTTAAAGTACATTATTTCCTAATTAGACTAAACAGCTCTTGGTTTGGTTCCTTTATTCATAATACGTGGCAAAAAAAAATCAATACTTTTTGGGTACGATTTGTCTATATCGCTGTTATTTTTTATTATTATAATGCAAACCCTGAAAAAGACGAACAAATGCTTCTTATTGTGAAAACAGGCTCCATTTTTGACAAAACTAAAAAACTTGATATAATTCAACCCTACATATAAGCCGATACGACAGAACTGAGCTATTTTAGCGAGCGGCCTATGTTTAAGCCCGATAAGTAGGTTTTCCCAGATATATATATAAGATACCGAAAAGCGTTACGCGTACTTCTTGATCTCCCCTGCGTGCGCGGACGCTTTCATGAAGCCGGAAATGCAGCAAAATGGACTACGCCATTGCAACTTTGCAATGGCGTAGTCCGGACATGCGCGGCATGAACAGCCGCTGACGAGGAGCGGGCAAGCTTTACGCCTGCCGTATCGAGTGCGGCGCCTCAATGGTAATCCGCTCCAGGGGCTGCCTCTAAATAAAAAATTTTGCGCCAAGAGCAAGAAATCCGGCCCCTTTTTCGAAGGGCCGGATGACGCGGCTATTTGGACAAAATATGTATTGGGAGACAGCCCCGTAAGGCGGCGTTTGTAAAGGCGGTCCCCAGAACGCCCTCTTTTGAGGGAGTTCTGGGGACTGCTTCAGGCGATATGCTTCAATGGCTGCTCACCTGGAAGCTCCCGCCGACGCTCCGGGCGCTCTCTTATCCCGCAAAGAGAAATCCCAAAAGACATCGCTCTATTTATTGGCGGCCCGGGTATCTTTTGCGTCATACCAGGCGAAATACCGCTGCACCCCCGCCCGGCCGGATGCCACAAGCGCCTCTTTTTGCCGTTTGGGAATATCAAATTGTGTCGTTTTTATGCCCAGAGTATCAATGTAAATGGTGCGCTGCCAGTCGTCACTGTGCAGATGGCCAAGGTTTTGCGCGTCCATATAGGTTTTGACCACAGCCAAGGCAAAATCGAAAAAATCTTTAATTTCATGCGCCACAGGTTCGCCCTGATCCCGGAATAGGGAAATTTCCTCCTTGGTATCCAGGCGAAAGCCTAAGGTTTCCTTGTTATAAATATAGGGAGAACGGCCGGGGTGTTCTGTGAGGAACTCTTCATTGATACGGCCGTAGTAATCGGTTTTGCGGCCGTTTCGCGCTGTGTCCAGGTAGCGCTTGCGGTCAAAAAGCTTGATGGGGTAATTATCCAGGACGCCGCCGTCCACATAGGCATCCCCACGCATGCTGCGCTTAACCGCGAAAAAGAAAGGGATGGACATGGAATAGCGCACCGCGTCGGCAACACAGACCCGGGGCGACGTTTCACCAGAAAATACTTCGGAAAACCGTGTGGAAAGGTTGGTGACCATAAAGTACATGCTTAAAAACGGCGCCCCGTTTTGGGCGGCATTTTCCACATCAGCGAAGGTAGCGTTCGCGTTGCCGGTTTTATTTTTAATGACCTCGCCTATCCAGTTACGGAAAAAATCCCCTTTATACCAGCCGAAATCGTCTTTTAAGCGTTTGATGTCGCGCAAAACACCCCAGGAACTATCCATAAATTTTTTGAAATCGAGATCCCAAAGCATTTTTTTTATCTCAGCCTGGCTATATCCGAGACCCACCAGCACAGCATTGATGGCCCCGGCGGAGGTTCCCCCCACTCGCCGGATGCGCGGCAAAATGCCGCGCTCCGACAACTCTTCCATAGCTCCGACATAGGCAATGCCCTTCACCCCGCCGCCTTCAAACACCAAATTGCGAAAATTGTATTCCATATTGCCTCCCGCAGCTCGACAGCGCGCATGCCGCGCGTCCTCAGCTAGAACGGATTAACTTTGAGATTTGTCGTTTAACGGCGGACAAAGCCCGCCTACGGCAATCTCAAGGCAAGGATTTACGGGCAAATCCTTGCAGAGCAAGCATACATTTTCAATGGTACATTGCTCTAGCCTCATCTTCGCGGCGTGCCGGCCTCATGATCGCCATTACGCGGAGCATGCAACTTATGCTCCCGGCAAGTATAGAATTTGCCGCAGCGATAAAGGCTTGTCAATAGCGCAAAAGGCCTGTTGCGGCTGCGAGCGGCGGCATGAACCCGAACGGCCCGGCTTTCACTTTTGTTCCAAAATTGCGCTCCGCATATGCACTGACTTGTTGCCCGCTATTTCCTCAGCGTCCCGGCTGCCCTGCCCGCAAAGTGGCGCCTTTTTCGAATTCACTCCGACTTGCCGGATATGAGGCGACCATGCTTTCTTTCATCCGCTTGTCGGTAAAAAGGTCATAGGCGCATTGGTAGAAAGCCACTGTCCTCATGACAAGCTCCTCGTCACTCTGACCGGAGAGCGTATCGCGCGGGGTATTCGAAATACCCGGAGCGATACGCGTGACATCGGCGCTTCCGTCAGGCTTCAGCACAACAAGCCGATCGTTGGTTCTGAAGCCGAGAAGCTGGTACGTGGATATCCAGGCGCGTCCGGACTCTTTCGGCAATGCGCGCGCATTTGTTCCGAAAAACTGAGAGAGGTATTCCCAACCAAGGCTTGCCAGAAGTGTCGGAGCAATGTCTATTTGGCTGCACAGAGTATCCACATTTTCCGGGTGGAAAAATTTGGGGCCGTACATAACGCAGACGATTCCATAAGCATCGGCCGGCACTTCAGTTTTTCCGGCAATGGAAGAAGGGTGGTCGCCTACAAAAACAAAAACCGTATTATCAAACCAGGGCTTTGCCTTTGCCTCGCGCATGAACCGGCCTATGGCGTAGTCCGCATAATTGACGGCCGCACGGCGGGACCCCTGCTTCATATCCACCGTGCCTTCAGGGAAAGTAAATGGCCGGTGGTTGGAAGTTGTCAGAACGACTTGATGAAACAGTTTGCCGGCTTGAAAGCTCCTGTCCGCAAGACGCAGGCTTTCCGAATACAAATCCTCGTCGCATTGCCCCCACGCATTGGAAAAAGTTTTGTTGTGCGCCGCAAAATCCAGCTTATCAGCGACAGTGTAGCCGTTGCCCGCGAAAAAAGCATTCATGTTATCAAAGTAGCCAATGCCGCCATAAATGAAATCGCGGTCATACCCGCGCTCTCGAAACATAGTGCCGAGGTTGAAAAGCCTTTCGTTATCCGGTCTGCGGACGATGGAATTGCCTGGGGTCGGCGGTACGCTGAGCATCAAAGCTTCGATGCCCCGCACTGTTCGTGTTCCTGTGGACATCATATTGGAAAAGGAAAGTCCGCTCTGCGCCAGCGCATTAAGGTTGGGGGTATATTCTCCAAGCCACTTGCTGCCCATGCTTTCCATAAGGACGACGATGACATTGGGCCGTTTTTCCACGCCTTTTGCCGCAACCATGCGCAGGAGACTTTCCCCTTTTGCCGGAATAAATGCCGGGTTGGCGTCCCTTATTTCGTTTTGCACAAGAGCAAACGCCTTTTGTTTGCTTATCGTTTTATAAAAAACGTGATAATCAAGCTGGTTATTCAGATATGCCGAAAACAGCTCATAGACGCCGTTTTTGGCGTATTCACTCCAAAATCTGTTCCGCTCCACAGTAAAAGGAGTAAACGCAAAGAACAGCAGAACCGCCGCCGCGTATACCCCGCCGAGCAAACCCAGCCTGCCGCCCAAGCTGCCGTTGAGTGGAAAAGCTGCCGGGCATGTTTTCACCTTGGGCAGAAAGGGGCGCAATTTTTTCCACAAGAAGGCCGTGAGCCCCACCGCAAAAAGAAGCGCTCCCAGCACTAGCCGGAACAGCGGGTAAGACTCCACAATATTCTGTACGACTTCGGTAGTGTAAAGAAGATAATCAACAGCGATGAAATTAAAGCGGGAGCTGAACTCATCCCAAAAAAAGTATTCGGCAAAGGCGGTAAAAACAAAGATTGCCGAAAAAATAAAAATGGTGAGCGCGGTATATATGCCGCCTGCCCAGCGCCGTTGCAAAAACTTGTCAGAAGGCAACAAAATGAAGGCAGCCGGAAGCGGCAATACAAAAGCCAGGGTTGCGCAATCGTTCAAAACGCCTTTCAGCAGACTAGGGAACATTCCCATTGTGAACGGCAATGCGTCGGGAAAGCCCGCTTGCAGCGCCAAGCGCACGACGGCGTTGATAATAAGAAATGATAAAGCCAGGTAGAATAAATACCGAAACCTGTACTCCCCGACCATTTTGAAAAAGACAGTCATATACCCCTTCCGCAAGCTCATAGTTTAAATACGACGACACCTTCACGCACAACGGGATAGACTGACTTGAGCAACAGGAGGATGACGGCATGTAAGAAATTGTAACAAAAAGAGTGGGGAAAGTTCGGCGTGCCTACTTTTTCTTTACGAAAACCTTACGCAATCGCCCTGCATTGTCAATTTGCCGATCAAGCAGCGTGAGTACGCCTAGGGCAAGAAACATGGTTACCAAGGTATGGGATAAAAAATGCTCTCCCCGCGCCATCTGATATAAACCCATGCTCCATCCGACAAGGATGCCGAAAACAAGTAACAGCCGTTTCCATAGCCCGCGCAGAGGCAGGTAATAGAGCGCCATAAGCGCAAATCCGCCGCTGGCGTGCCCGGCTGGAAAGCTCCGCCCCCCGCCTGTCGTCCCATACGCCCACAGTTGCTCCAGCAGGCCGACGTGTGGGCACCTGCCGCCATAAGGCTCCATATCAGCCGGACCGTATACCCCGCTGAGATTTTTCAGAACGGCTACCGTCAGCGGCACAAACAAGATGCCGCACGATACGAGCAAAGAGGGCTTGCGCCAGGCTTGCAGCCGCAATCGGCATTTATCTGAAAATGATGCAAGAAAAAGAAAAAGAAACGTTCCGCCGACGATGCCTATGAAAACTTTCGGGGCAATGTATGCCATCCATTTGTAATCAGCATGGCCCCCTTGAGAGATCAGCCATTCACCATGCCGAAAAAATGGAGATTGGGCCAGCAGATCAAACGACCGGACGCTCTCAAGAAACGTACAGACAAGGGCTGCCAAAAAATGAAACCACGGCGGGCCAAGCCCCAACTCCTTACCGGTTGTCGCGGTATTCAAGCGAGGAGGCAAGGTTATTCCTCCTCTTCAGAGTAGGCGGGAAGCGTGACCACTACCCGCAGGCCGGGGCGGGCGTTATGAGCAACAATATTGCCGCCGCACTGGATGGCCGCTTCTCTGGCAAGGGCAAGCCCCAAGCCGACGCCGCCGCTGACGCGGGCGCGGGAACTGTCCACCCGATAGAATGCCCGAAAAATCTCCTCAAGCTGATCTTCAGCAACCCCCGGCCCGAAATCTCTAATAACAACACCGATGTTGTCGCCTTCCCGCTTCGCGTCCAGTTCAATCACATTTTCCCGGGGGCTGTAAAAAATGGCATTGGACAAAATGTTGCCGAACATGCGTTCCAGCATCAGCGCATTGCCGTATACCACAAGCCCGTCCGCTATAGTCGCCTTTATGCCTATGCGCTGCGCTTCACCTTGGAAAGAGAAGTCATCCGCTAATTCAGCAAGAATTTTCTCCAGATTCAGAGCGGTTTTTACGCCAAAATCCGTAAGCTTGCCCCGCTCCTGCCCCATAAGCAGCGAGATGAGCTCATTCATTTGCCGTATTTCTTTTTCAAGGCGCAGCGTTATTTCCACGCTCTCCGCATCGTTATGCTTCAGGTTCAATAAATCTGTCGCAACCGTCATTCGTGTAAGCGGGGAGCGCAGTTCATGGGAAATGTCCGCAAGCAGTCTACGGCTATTATGCTGCTGCGTCTTGATGGCATCGGCCATTTCGTTGAAATTGTTTGCTAAAACGTCAAAAGCATCCTTAGTGTTGCCGTTTTTCGGCAAGCGCACTTCCAAATTACCCCTGGCCAGGGCCTTTGAGGCTTTCGCCATTTTACCAAGTTTATGAGCAAGAATTTTTGAGAGGATGTAGCCGCAAGCAAGGGAGGGAACAAGTATGCTTACCGCCCAGATCATGGCTTCATGCCAAGGCTGGAAACCGCCGGAAATGCCTTTGATGGCCTTTTCAGCCAAGGGTTCGATAATGAGTTCCACCAAACCCACGACAAAAACGAGCAACATGACGATAAAAACATAGGTCTTCCAAAATAAAGGCAAGGAGCCGATACCCCTTGCCATCCGTTTTGGGATCATGCCGTTTCTCCAGCCAAAAGATACATATAGCCCTCACCCCGAACAGCCCTGATCCGCTCCCCGCCATCTTTGCGCGGGCCGAGCTTTTTCCGCAAACGGCTGACCAGCATATCCAGGCTGCGGTCCATAGGATATGCCGGATGCCCGAAAATGGATTTATATAGGGCATCGCGGCTCACAATTTCACCAATGTTTTGCGTAAGAAGAATCAAAAGGCGCAGCTCGGAAATCGTCACATCCTGTTGCTGCCCGTTTACACTAACGCACAAAGATGCGCGGTTGATGCTCAAATCGTCCACATGCTGCAAGGGTAAACTTGCCTTGCCTGAAGAAGCTCTCCGCAAAAGAGCGCGCAAACGCGCCACCAGTTCGCGGGAGCTGAAGGGCTTGGCAAGGTAGTCGTCCGCTCCCATTTCAAGGCCTATGACTCTGTCTATCTCTTCACCGCGAGCCGTGAGCATAAGAACAGGCAAAAAAGCTGTGCTTTCCTCCGCCCGCAGGCGGCGCAGCACTTCGAATCCGTTCATTCCCGGCAACATGATATCCAAAACCAGGGCGTCATGCTCGCCTTTGGCCGCTTCCAAAAGCCCCTGTTCCGCATCAGCGGCATGGACGGCGGTAAAGCCTTCCGCTTGCAGATACACGCTAAGAAGGCTGAAGAGCTCCAAGTCATCGTCAATGATCAGAATAGTCGCCATAGCTACCCACCAGGGCTGTCAACTTTAAAACGCCGCGCCCGCCGTTTGCGGCACGGAAAAGCCTGCCCGCGGCAAACCCGCGCCGAGGATTTGCAGGCAAATCCTTGCGGAGCAGGGGGGCTTCTTCAACGTTCATCTCGTACTGATTTCATACATCGGCCCATGGCCGATGTATGACGATCGCTTCGCCGAAAAGCGTGGTTTTCGGCTCGCTCACGCCGCTTATCGCGGCGCGCCGGGCTGCCGTCCGGCGTCAGAACCATTCCCTAATGAATTATGAACTGACGTCTACTCAAAAAAAACGCCGCGATAAACCGCAAAATCGTGAAAGTGACATTTCGTTACAGGCAACGCATGCGCCCGCGGCTGTAAACGTTATCAGCACCAAGCATACCGGGAAGCCGGCACGGACTGGACCTTCCCCACCCGGTCCGCGCGGGGCGTCTCTTTTTATCTGATATGATATATATAAATGCCTATTGATTTTTTCAGAATCTCCCTTATGGTCAGCGTAAAGCATATGCAAAATACGCCTTGCGGAACACGGGTTCGCCCCCGCCCGCCACAACAACGCCGCACAGAGGAGACCGCCATGCATCCATCTTCTGACTTCACAGGTAAATTTCGTACAGTAAAGCGGCGGGTGACGGGCCGCCCGGCCGTTGACGGCGCGGGGGTCAAGCTGGTGCGGGTGCTCGGCTCCCCCACGGTTGCTGATTTTGATCCCTTTTTGCTGCTGGACGCCTTTGACTCCGCCAATCCTGACGATTACGTCAGAGGCTTTCCCATGCATCCGCACAGAGGCATTGAAACCGTGACTTACCTTATTGAAGGAACCATTGACCATAAGGACAGCTCCGGCAACCAAGGGAGCATAACAGGCGGCGGCTGCCAATGGATGACCGCCGGGCGCGGCATCTTGCATGAAGAAATGCCCCAGCCTTCTCCGCGTATGCTGGGCTTGCAGCTCTGGGTTAATCTGGCGCGTAAAGATAAAATGGCGCCGCCGCAATATCGCGGCATTCTTCCCGGGCAGATTCCCCTTGTGCACGAAAAAGGCGCAAGCATCCGCGTGCTCGCGGGAGAGTATAAAGGCACACTCGGAGCCATGCGCGCGGACTATGTTCCGGTGACGTTTCTGGACGTGGCGCTTGAGAGCGGTGCGGTCTGGACCTTGCAGACCAAGGAGCACGATACCGTCTTCGCCTATCTTTTAAGCGGCGGGTGCAGCGCGGGGCCATTGCCGCCCTACCCGGCCCCTGGGGGAAAGATCTATGCGGGAGCAAGCCCTTTGGAAGCGCGACAAGCTGTTTTGTTCACCGAGGGAGAAACCCTGACCTTAAGCGGCTGTAGCGAAGGCGTGCGCCTGGTGCTTGTTTCAGGCGAACCCCTGCGCGAACCTGTGGCTTGGGGCGGCCCCATTGTCATGAATACCGATGCGGAGTTGCGCCAAGCCTTTTTTGAACTTGAGGACGGCACCTTTATCCGCTGAAGCGGTTTATCTTACGGTTTTTCAGGGGCTGTCCCTCAAAAAGAAACGCCGCGCGACGACACGCCCAGGCTGCGCTGACAAACAGCAATTGCATTCTCGGGCAAGGAAGATGAGCCTGCTATGAGGGAGCGTATTCTCACGAAATAGCGCCGAAAGAGCAGGCGCAATCCGGCGCAGCCGGAAGGCGGAAGGGCTCTTTGCGCGCACAGCCTTAACGGACTTCGTAAATGCGGGTATAATAATTGTCAAAAACCAGCTTAAAATACGGGGAAATGGCAGGATCATCTTTGGGGCACAATAAAAGCTGCACCATCATAGTATTATAGAATACCTCATCCATAGCCAGTTTATCGCTGATAACGCTGGGGAAGCTATAGTCCGGCCTTATCTCCCGCCAAAAATCGCGCAGAACCCGCTTAAGCCGCGAAGGCCGCTCATCCGCTTCCAAATACTGGGTATTAAAGATGAAATGATATGCCCCGTACCGGTTGTAGACTTTTCTCTCCAGGGCATGCGCGGCAATAAGGCTGATGCTGGCGGCATAAACAGGCTGCCCGTCGTTGCGCAGAATAATGCCGTTATCCATGTTGAAGGTCAGGCCGGCGGAAAGGTTGTTAATCAACGATCCCGAGCTTTCTTTGCTTTCAAAGTTCCAGGAGCCGTAGCGCGTAACCCAAAGGCCAAGGCGCAGCAATTCAAAGCTTACCACGAGATACTGCTTGCCCGGCGCTGAGATAAGGGGGGTATCCTTATTCGCAAGGTCCCGCATAAGCTGCTGCGCCTGCGTTGCTGATAAACCGGCAAAGACCTCCCCGGGCTGATTATCCTTACTGGCTGTATATTTAATGACCTGGCGGGCAAAGCGCGGATCCGCCGTGGTATAGACCGCCGCCGGCAAAAAGAGGGAAGGGCCGCCGTGCCGAGCGCCGTCAGCAATGGTATAGCGCCGGGCAAAGTGCTGGGTCGCGTAGCCCCAATCCCACCAGTTCCAGATGCGGCTGTTGCGGGGGCTGTATTCTTTTAAGTAAGAAAGGCCCATGGCTTGCTCCCGGCTGATGCTGGGGCCTTGCGTATATTCCGGCAGCCGCATAATGAGCGGCCAGGCCAAAAAGAACGTGCACGCAAGGCAAACAGCAAGGCGCAGGCTAAAGCTCAGCGTTGCGGCGCAGCCGTTGCGCACACTTTTGCACAGGGTAAGGATGCGCGCATCTTGCTGTGCAAGGCTCCCTCTCCCGGCAAAAAACTTGCGCCGCACAGCCTGAAAGATCATTTCAAAGAGCAGCCCCCCCTCCATACACAAGGCCAACATAAGAATAGGAGGCCCAAACATGGTCATGCGCGCACCCATGCGCACGCTGAGCAAAGACAGGGCCAGCAAAGGCACGAACCAGATCAGGGCCGGCGTGACAAGAAGGCGGCACACAGCAAGGAATAGGCATATCAGAGTGATGCCTTCCACTGGATAGATATACACGAACAGTTCGTGCAAGGACACGGTCTGCACTTCGATGATGGACTGAGCCACGGAAGGAAAAATGATCGGATCCGCCACAGTGGGTACAGCGGCTATATCCCCGGCTCTGTTGACGTAGGCAAAAAAAGATCGCTCCATGGCCGCGAACACGGATGCGTCAAGGGTCAGAAAAAGGATACCCCCCCACAGCAGAAAGAGGGAGAAAGTCCCGCGCACAAGGCCGCGCTGGAACGCAAAAGAGGGAGGGTACAAGCGCCAGGTGAGGGACAAGGGGATTTCAGCCTCGTTGTCATCCGCGCGGCGGCAAGCGTCGTTTTGATTTTGCTTTGTGCCCGCCTTTTCCGGAGAACGGGTGGCTATAAGGGCGCAGGCGTAAATACAAGCCAAGACCAGACCCGGCCAGCCCAAAAGCAACGGCAGCGCGTGGCACAGCGCCCCTGAACACAAGGCGTTTCGGCCTCCTTGAGGGCCGAGGAGCAAAATAACCAGAGGAGAAATAAGAGCGCAATACCGCACCAGATAGGGAAAAAACGAATGCCAGTCCTGCGTCATGTTGCCGAGCAGACCGGCAAGGGCGAGCAGAACAAGCCAGCGCCAGGAAAGAATGCTCTTTTCCAATTCCGCCTGAGTAAAGCAAAGCAGCCCGGGCCGTTGCGCCGCTTTACCGAAAAACAAAGGAACAAAAGGCGCGGAACGCAAAACGACAGGAACGCCGACATCCGGAGGTTCAGGCCATACTTTGCCGCGCCGGGAAAAAAACGGCGCCAAAAGCGCTTCGGGCAGACTGGTCAGCCAGGGGCTGAGCCATAAGGCGGGGACGAGCCCCAGCAGCACAGCGAACAGAAGCACCACAAGATCGGAATCATAAAAGCCCAGGAGCGTTCTGGCATAAAAGGCGGGAGAAAGCGATGCGAGCACGCCGGCGCAGAGCCCGGCAAAGGGGCTCCCCAGGCCCCAGCCCCATAAAAATATAGCCACGGCCAAAAGCCCGCTCATAACCGAGGGCAACCAAAAACCCACCAAAGCAGGAGCAGTGCCGAGCCATTCGCCCAGTATACGCGCCAGTTCCGACATGGGGTGCCCGGTTCCGAACTCAAAGCCTTCGGCCCCGGCTATCCAGTGATATGCGTCATGCGTGGCAAGGAGGTATTCTGTGCCTAGTTTGTATGCGGGGGTATCCCAAAAAGGTATTTCCAGCAGACGCGCGCCGGCGGCCAGAACAAACGCAAGGAGCAGACAGATGCAAAACGGCAGCAAGCGCCAATAACGAGACCCCTCTATCTCCTCTTGCGCGCGGATGCCTTCGGGGAGAAAAAAAGGGGGAGAAAGAAAGAGGCGGCGGCGGGTCCAACCAGGCATATTGCTATCTGGCTAAAAAATCGCATGGTGAGAGGTTTTTTCAGAATACCGGCAGCGCCACAGTGAAATGACTCTACATTTTACGTAAGGCCCAAAAAAAACGCGTGGCCGAAGCTATAGTATATCTTTTCTCCTCGGTCGCTGTCCAGCCTTGAGGCAAAATGGGAGGGAGCGATTCAAGCGTCAAAAAAACGCATAAACCTTGAGGGGTTGTATACTCATCCACGAGGGCAAGGAGCGATTTCCACGGCATAAACGCCCGGCTTATAATAAGATCAGCCAAAGGCCGCCGGGCCATGAATTCTTCTGCCCGGCCATGAAAAACCTCTGTACCCGGCAAAGGATACGCTGCCAAAAACGCGCGCAAAAACAATGCGCGTTTTTCGCGCGCTTCCACAAGCGTATACGTGCCTTTCTGCCAAAGCATGCGCAAGGGCAACCCGGGCAACCCCGCGCCCGCGCCCAAGTCCCAGCATTGAGGGGCTTGCGGCAAAGGCAAGCCGGCAAGAAAGTCCGCCAGAAAAAAACTATCCGCCACCAGGGTGGCGACAATGTCTTCCCAGTCCTCCCGCCCCACAAGGTTCATTGCCCTATTCCATTTGACGAGCAGGTTCAGATAGGTCGTAAGGGAAACAAGAGCGGAGGAGGCAAGGGGAAAGCCCAGTTGAGCGCAAAACGCGCCCAGGGATTCCGGCGTGCAGGTGGAATCGGTGTTTGGCATTGGCGTACCTGCCGGCAGAGGGCTGTATAACGCAGATTATCTTTGTTACGCTTGTTCCGGCATGGCCGGCAACCGCGTATATGCCGCCCGCGCTTGCGCGCGTGATTCCTTACATATAGTCCGGATCAATGGCCGCGGGGCCGTCCGCAAGCATCAGCTTAATAAAGTGCACCGTGTATTCGTCAATGGGCACAATGGGAAAGCTCTGCCTGCACACATCACAGGTGATCATTGTGGATTGGGCGGGCGAAACCAAAGGAATCTCGCGCGTGCAGTAGGGGCACGGATAAAAAAACACCAATTCCACAGCAACAGGCTTGACCGGGGCCACAGGACGGCGCGAAACGCTCATGACTGCTCCAACAAACTTGTGCCTGTCATTTCCGCGGGAACATCCATGCCCCAAAGCCGCAAGATGGTGGGGGCAATGTCGCCGAGCTTGCCGTCTTTAAGCGCGTGCGCGCCATCATCTTCAATGATGATGGCCACGGGGTTTTTGCTGTGCGCCGTTTGCGGGTGATTGTCCGGGGTGAGCATTTCCTCGGCGTTGCCGTGATCCGCGGTCATGACGAGCCGGCCTTTACGGGCCTTCACCGCCTCGCGGATGCGGGCGACGCAGGCGTCAACGGCTTCGCAGGCCTTAATCGCCGCCGGAATGACCCCCGTATGGCCGACCATATCAAGATTGGCCAGATTGCAGACCACAAAGTCGTAATTGCCGGAATTCCATTCCTTGAGCAGGATTTCCGTTACCTGATAGACGCTCATCTCCGGCTTCAGGTCATATGTGGGCACATCACGCGGTGAAGGGATGAGGCGTCTTTCTTCCCCGGCAAAGGGCTCTTCCACCCCGCCGTTAAAAAAATAGGTGACGTGGGCGTATTTTTCCGTCTCCGCGATGCGCAACTGCCGTATACCCGCGCGGGAAAGCAGCTCTCCAAGGCCGTTGGAAAGATTTTGGCGCACAAACGCTATGGGCATGGGAAAGCTGCGTTCATAAGCGGTCATGGTGGCAAAAAAGGCCAGGTCGGGCCGCGCTCCCCGGTCAAATTCCGTAAACGCGTCGTCAAACAGGCAGCGCGCAAGCTGGCGCGCCCGATCCGCCCGGAAGTTGAAAAAAAAGACCGTATCGCCGCTGCGGATCAAAGACGGCTCGCCTTTGGCCGGGGCGATCAGACGCGGTTTTATGAATTCATCCGTCTCTCCCTGGCCGTAAGCGTCCTGTATCGCCTCCGCGGCATCCGGGAATAAAGGCGCCTTGCCGTGGACCAGGGCATCCCAGGCCATGCGGGTGCGCTCCCAGCGCTTGTCGCGATCCATGGCATAGTAACGGCCACAAACGCTGGCAACTTGAGCGTTAGGCCCAAGCTTTTCCAGGAGCGAGCGCATAAAGCCAAGGCCGGAATCCGGCGCAGTGTCGCGCCCATCCGTGAAGGCATGCACCCGGACCGGAACTCCGGCTTCTTGCGCGGCCTCCAGCAAGGCAAAAAGATGATGAATGTGGCTGTGGACGCCGCCGTCGGACAAAAGGCCCATAAAATGCAACGCGCCGCCCGTGCGCTTGGCGTTGTCAATAGAGGCTCGTATGGCGGGATTCGTGACCAGAGAGCCGTCTTCCACAGCCATGTCGATGCGGGTCATGTCCTGGTATACCACACGGCCCGCGCCGATATTCATGTGCCCGACTTCCGAATTGCCCATGTAGCCTTCGGGCAGACCCACCGCCCGGCCGGAGCAGCGCAGGGCGGCCCGGGAAGAAAGACCCATGAGGGCATCAATAGCCGGAGTGCCGGCAAGGCTGACGGCATTCCCCGGCCCCGGCGGGGCTTGGCCCCAGCCGTCAAGGATAAGAAGCAACGTAGGCGTCAACGATTTTGTCATTTATCTATCCTCTCGCGTGTCCGCCAGGATGCCGGCAGAAGGCCAAAGGTCGTCAAGGCGGAACAGTTCTCGGCTATCATTTTGAAATATATGAACAATTATATCATTAAAGTCCAATAATATCCACTGGCCCACGCTGTGCCCTTCCATACGCAAAAACTCATATTTGTGCTTGCGCATTTCCTGCAGGAGATGCTCCGCAAGCCCCTGCCCGTGCCGGACAGAGGTGGCGGAGCTGATGACGACAGCTTCGGCGATGTTGTTTTCCTTGGTCAAGTCGAGGGCCAGAATATTTCTGGCCTTTTTATCTATCAGCCAGCTCACCAAATGGGCGACTTTTTCCCGCGTGGGAACCGCCGTGGTAAGGGTCAATGAATGTGCGCGCATGCTTCCTCGAAAAATAAGTTACATAAGACCCAAATGACTATAGGGCATTTTTTTCAAGCACGCAATGACATCCGCATGATAAGAAGACAGCTTATAATCACATATGAAAAATCGCATACAGCGGCGATTTACACAAACACCCAAAAAGCCTCCTCAGCACGCGCCGCCGCGCTGAGGAGGCTTTTTGCCGATGATGCGACAGCTCAGGTTGTTTTCACGGCCCACTCACAGCATTTCAATAAAGGCTTCAATGCGGACCTTGAGCTGCTCGGTGTCCGTTTCCGAATAGTCGGTTTCAATTTGCAGGAAGGGCTTTTTCAATGTTTCCGACACAAATTTTTTCAAAGACCAAGATTCCACCGCATAGGTTTGGCAACCCTGCCAGGTCAGATCAATGACCGCGTCCGCGCCGAACTCCCTGACCAGCTCTTCCATGGTCTTATAACGGTTGGGGTTCGGCGACATGACGGCACAAGGCACATCAAGATAGCGCCGGGCCATTTCCGTGAGCGGATCGCCCTCTTCATCCATCATCACCCTGGTTTTTTTATAGCCCGTACAGTTATCAAGACACACAACGCTCCCGCCGCATTCTTCAATAAGGCGCACCACCTTGTGAGAACCCATGCCCACGGGCACGCCCGTGAGCACGATGCGCGGCGCATCATCGCCACAGCACCCCTCGCCGGCCTTGGCCCGTTGCCTAATCTCATCGGCCAGAGCGCGCAGCATCGCGATGCCTACTTCCTTGTCAGGGAAAAACGACGTTTTAAAGGCCACTTCCACCAGTTCCAGGCCGGTGACGGGCGAGGGCTTGAGCTTTGCCAGATCCATGAACGCCTTGAGGGCCAGGCGCTCTCTGTTCATGAGCGCCACAGCTTCACGCAGTTTTTCTTCCGTAATGCGCACAGCGAATTCTTTTTCCAAACGCCGGATAAGCTCCTCAAATTGCTTGCGCCAATAAGCCAGGGCATCCTCATTCTGGATCTGCGGCAATTGCAGCATGTGCACGGACTTATACCCGGCGAGCAACTCGTACATTTTTTTCTTGCCGTCGCAAGTGGTATCCGCCACAACAATATCCGAGGCAACGAGGTAGGGGCAGCTCTCTTTAAGAGCGAAGCCGAAGCTGCTTTTAATAAGCGGGCAGAGAGAACGGGGCAGAACTTCCTCTGCCGCCGGGATGGAGTCATTGCGGGTACCGCAGAGCGAGACCGGAATGGCTCCGGCCGCAACGGCAATTTCCGAGGGGGTATACATGCAGTATTGCCCCACGACTTTTTTGCCCTGCGCCTTGGCCTCATTGAGGTTTAAGACATTGCGCTCGAACGCTGTGGTGATGGCATCAAAACTTGCGCATTTCATTCAAATCTCCTGCTGGCGTCGGCCGCATGCGGCGGCATGGCTGCATCAACGACGGCTGCTGTTATCGGCGGCAATAAGGGCGGCGCCGAGAGCGCCCATGGTCTGCGGATCTTCAGGGACATTCACCGGCATGCCGAGTTCTTTTGTGAGCATGGCGCTAAAAGCCGGGCTTAAGGCCAAGCCGCCGGAAAAAGTGCACTCCCCGTGCATGGGGATGCGCCTGGCCAGCCCGCACATACGGCGGACAATGGACAAAAAGACGCCGGCGGCTATGTCTTTTGGCAGCGCGCGGCGCGCCAGCAGGCCGACTATTTCCGTTTCCGCAAAGACCGCGCACATGCTGGATATGGAAACCGGGTTGCCGGCCATAGCCGCCCGGCCAAGCTTTTCAAGCGGCATATCAAGGATTCCTGAAAGAACCTGGAGAAAACGCCCGGTGCCGGCAGCGCACTTGTCATTCATAATAAAATCCAGCACCTGGCCCGGGCGGCCATGCTCGGCCAGAGCCCGCTCATCAAGGCTGATTACTTTACTGTCCTGGCCGCCGATATCCAGCACAATACCCGTGCCGGGGAACAAATACGCCGCCCCACGCGCATGGCAGGTTATTTCAGTAACGCTCTTATGGGCAAAAGGCAGAGATACCCTGCCGTATCCAGTGCCGATAATGCGGCCAAGGCGTGCAGTGTCCGTTCCGGCAACGGTACAGGCAGCGCGTAGCGCCATTTCCCCCGATTCGCGAGAGTTCCATCCTGTGGGCAACACTGAACTGCCCAGGATACGGTCAGCACCCGCATCATAAATCACCGCCTTTGCCGCGACAGAACCGATATCCACACCAGCGACAATCATGACGCGCTCCTTAGACAGCATAATTGCGTCCAATGAAAAGAACGCCGGGCGCCATTTTGCGGCGCACAGCAATACTGAGGGAAGGCGGCGAACGGATCGTCCGCCGGCAAAGAAACATGACTGCAGGTAAGGCTCCCCTCAGAAGCAGGCGTGATCATGAAGATAAAGGAAAGACGGAGAAAGGCCCTTGCACAGGACGCGGTCCTATGAAAGCGCGCAGTGAAAAGAGATAAGGATTGAGCGAGAAAAGAAAGGCAAGAGGAGAGAACGCGGATAAGCCCCCACCCCCTGCGGGTATGCAGGGAAGGGGCTGTTATATACCGGCTGACCGATGCGCAAGGAAGCTTCCAACCTGGAAGCTCTGAGGCAGTCATGCCCTTGCGCCTTGCAGCAGATACAGGAGGCGGTTCATAAAGAAGGGTGCGAGCACGGGAACCTGCATGCAAAAGGTGACGACCGCGAAGCCAGTGCCTGGCGGGTCGCGGAAAACATCTGCGCGCACTCTGCCACAGAGGGCTTGGCTTGTCCAGAGAACATTCAGGAGACGGCGCGGTTTGACCTCAGGCGAGGAAGGCAAGCTGCTGAAAGCCCCGGGCAAAACGCGCGAGATTTGGTTTGCTAAAAGGGCATGTATGTCCGAAAATGGCGAGTAGTTTTTGAAAAAAAGAATACTCTCCTCAGGAGCTGCCGGGCCACGGCAACGAAGGCCGCCAGCCACGCAGGCTTTGGGACACTTGCTTTCGCCGTTAAACGCCGAAGTGGCGTCTTAGAGCAGATTAACTTTGAGATTTGTCGTTTGACGGCGGGTAAAGCCCGCCTACGGCAATCTCAAGGCAAGGATTTACGGGCAAATCCTTGCAGAGCAATTATACATTTTCAATGGTAAATTGCTCTAAAGTCAATCCGCCCTGGAGCCTGCATATTTTCTATGACCATTCGCTCTTTAAAGAGGATGCAAGCTATGCTGAACGGCCGAAACCGCGCATGGTATGCGGCGCTTAAAGCAAAAGACGCCCGGTTTGACGGCCGCTTTTTCGTGGGCGTTTCATCCACCGGCATCTACTGCCGCCCCGTGTGTACGGCAAAATTGCCGAAGGAGGAAAATTGCGCTTTTTATGAATCCGCCGCGGCTGCTGAGCAGGCGGGCTATCGCCCGTGCCTGATGTGCAGGCCCGAGCTTGCGCCCGGCGCGGCCCCCATTGACGCCACCTGCGCCCTGGCCCGCAAAGCGGCAAGACTGTTGGAAGAGAGCTGCGGGAGCGGGCGGAACGTAAGCCAATACGTTCACCGGCTCGGTTGCTCGGATCGGCATCTGCGAAGAGTTTTCATGACAGAATTCAAAGTTTCGCCCGTTCAATACCTCCAGACATGCAGACTGCTGCTTGCCAAAAATTTGCTGACCGATACGGATCTCTCCGTGACGGATGTGGCCATGGCGGCGGGTTTCGGCAGCGTGCGGCGGTTTAATGACTTGTTCAAAACGCGGTACCGCCTCTCCCCTGCCGCTTTGCGCAAACAAACTTTGAGCGGTAAAAGCCATGACGGCAACGCTACCTTGATGTTGGGCTACCGCCCGCCGTATCAATGGCGGCGCATACTCGATTTTTTGGCCCAACGGGCTATCCCGGGTGTGGAAGCCGTCGATGACGGCAGTTACATGCGCACTATCCGTTATGTGAGCGTGGAGCAAAAGCGCGTTTACGGATGGGTGCGGGTGGGGCACCGCCCTCAAAAAAATGCGCTGGCCGTCACAGTCAGCCCGACTCTTTTGCCCGCGCTGCCGCACCTGCTTGCGCGCGTGCGCGATTTGTTCGACCTATATTGCGATCCGGACGCGGTTTACGAAACCTTGTCGCTGATGAACAACTTACATCCCGGTATGTGTGTGCCTGGCGTCCGGCTGCCCGGATGCTTCGAGCCTTTTGAAATGGCCGTGCGGGCGGTGCTTGGCCAGCAGATAACGGTGAAAGCGGCGGGCACACTGGCCGGAAGACTCGCAAAAGCCTATGGGACACCCGTTGAAACCGGCCTGGAAGGCCTGGCCCATGCCTTCCCTTGCGCGCATGACATCACGGCTTTGCCCGGCGATATTGCGGATCATCTCGGCCCCCTCGGCATCACGCGCGCCCGGGCCAAGACTATCCTGGCCCTGGCGCAAAAAATCGTGGACGGCGAAATTGCTCTTACGCTTTGCGCTCAACCCGAAGCGGAAATAAAAAGGTTGCTGGCCATCCCGGGCATCGGGGCCTGGACGGCGCAATACATTGCGATGCGGGCAATGAGCTGGCCGGACGCCTTTCCGCACACGGATCTCGGCGTCAAAAAAGCTCTTGCGCCGTTATCTGAAAGCGAAATTGCAGCAATGGCCGAAAGCTGGCGCCCGTGGCGCGGCTATGCGACCATCAATTTGTGGAATTTTTTAGAACGCAGGCCCTAAGGGGGATACCATGTTTTACTACACCACCCATCCGTCTCCCCTGGGAGCGGCCACTTTGGCCAGTGACGGGGAAAACATCGTCGGCCTCTGGCTCGACGGGCAAAAATACTTTGCGGCAACAGTAAAAGAGCGCATTGAAAAAAAAGCGGGCCTGCCGGTCTTCGCCATGGCGACAAAATGGCTGGACGCGTATTTTTCCGGCAAAAAGCCCTCTATTTCCGCATTACCGCTGGCCCCTGACGGCAGCGAATTCAGGAAAGCCGTCTGGGACATCCTGCGCAAAATTCCTTACGGCCAGTGCACGACCTATGGAGCAATCGCCCAAAAGATAGCCGCCCAAATGGGCAAAAAAAACATGTCCAGCCAGGCGGTCGGCGGTGCGGTGGGGCACAACCCCATTTCCATTATCATCCCCTGCCACAGGGTCGTGGGGTCCAACGGCAGTTTGACGGGATACGCCGGGGGCATCGGCAAAAAAGTGGCTCTGCTTGAGCATGAAGGGGTTGATATGTCGAACCTCTTCATGCCCAGCAAGGGTACCGCTCTCTAGATGTAGAGCAGATTAACTTTGAGATTTGTCGTTTAACGGCGGGCAAAGCCCGCCGTTAAACAAACAGCTCAAACGTGAAAGGCGTTAAAGCGTGCCCGCAAAATCAGCGACAGCTTTCATTTGTTCAGGGGAAAGCTTTTTCACAAGATTCATCATGATCTGCTTTTTCTCCCCGCCATAGCTGCCATCCGCATAGCCTTTCAATTTATTCAAAATAGCTGTTCCGCCCTGCCCTTTCAGAGGGGCGCTCCCTTTAAGAGTGGCGCCATCGGCGCCATGACAGCTAGCGCAGGTCGTCTCGAACATTTCTTTTCCCGTGGCCGCAAAGGCCATGGAAACGGCAAACAGCAAAGTCAGACAAAAAAGGAAGGCCAGACTTTTTTTCATGCGTATACTCCTGCTTGATGGTGACGCCCCAAGCCATTGTCTTGCGGCAATGGACGTCTTGCGAACTCACTGGGGTAAGCATACAAAGGTACAAGAAAACCGCTGAGGCGATATCGGTTTACTTATGTTAATACACTAAATAATATCGCTCTGCAGTTATAATTTTTCTATCTTCTGAGAGAGCCTTTTCCGCTCTTTCCTCCGGTTCGCTGTCCGGTCTCGCACCCGGAAACCGAGCCTTTAGAGCAGATTAACTTTGAGATTTGTCGTTTAACGGCGGGCAAAGCCCGCCTACGGCAATCTCAAGGCAAGGATTTACGGACAAATCCTTGCAGAGCAATTATGCATTTTCAATGTTAAATTGCTCTAATGGCCGCCGTGATGCCCCGATGATACTCATCCGCTCCTTCAGGCTAATCGCCCCAAAAAAGTAAATGT
The DNA here is from genome assembly GCA_031550225.1 of Desulfovibrio sp. GTDB lineage: Bacteria > Desulfobacterota > Desulfovibrionia > Desulfovibrionales > Desulfovibrionaceae > Frigididesulfovibrio. The sequence goes on along the minus strand of JAVBOT010000065.1, from coordinate 7,377 downwards.
TTCAGATCGTGTCGCAAAAAAATGCCGGCGGAACCGTTATGGTTCCGCCGGCGGCGTTTTGGCGTGGCGTTCGGCAAGGGCCGACGGCCCCGACCGGAACGGGAACTACTTCCAGCTGGGGATGGGCTGCTGCACCTGTTTCAGAAACTTGTTGTTGTTTATCTTGGCGTCTTTGAACTTTTGCACTTCAGCCGGGGAGAAACGGCCGATGCTGGCGAAAAAGTCCGCCACGGAGAACTGCCACGCGTCGGCTTGCGACACGCCCTTGGAGTTGTCCAGCAGGGCCAGGGACTCGGCATAGGTCCAGCGCGGGTGGATGACGATGTCTTGCTTGGCTTCTTCGGCGGACATGCGGATGCCGGCGAATTCGTTCATATACTGCTGGTAGTCTTTCACGATGCGGGCGCTGGGGCCTTCTTCCATCAGCATGTTGGAGGCGCGGAAGTACACGCGCAGGAACTTGGCCACCAGTTCGGGGTTTTTGTCGCACCAGTCTTTGTCGCCCACAATGGCGGACACGGTGGGGCAGTCCATGGCGCTCATGGAGCCGGCGTCGACCCAGCCGCGCGATTCGGCGGCAAAGGTGAAGGGCGCCCACAGGCACACGGCGTCGCCGATGCCTTTTTCAAAGGCGGGCACGGCGGAAGGCTGGTCCATATTCACCAAGGTCACATCCTTGAAGGTAAGCCCAAGAATCTCCAGCCACTTGCCCACCTGATAGTGCACCGTGGTCTGGGAGGTGTACAAAATCTTCATCCCTTTCACAGTATCGGGGCTGCCGTACACATCAGGGTATTTGGGGTTGAAGCCCTTGACCTTGGCGGCCGGGCTGTCGGGGCGAAGGTACATATGGTGCACCAGGCCCTCGGTGATGATCGGCGCCACGGCGTAAATCTTGTAGCGGATACCGCCCACAAGCTGCCCGCCCACGCCCGTGGAACCGAGCACCCACTGCTTGGCGGGCAGGGCTTCCATTTGCGCGGGGCCGCTGTTGAACAGCAGCATTTCGATATCAAGGCCTTCTTCTTTGTCCCAGCCCATCTTTTTGGCATACCAGATGTTGAAGCCCGGGGATTCGTCCATCCAGCAGGTGGGGATTTTCACAAGCTTATCAGCGGCAGCGGCGCCGGTTGCAACACCGGCCAGTGCAAAACAAACCAACGCCATAAAAGCCACAATTCTTTTCATACAATTCTCCGAAAAAAGGTTGATAAGGGTTGCTATGGACCGCTACAGCGTAAGCCGTTGTTCTTCCGTTATTTTGTTGCGAAATTCCAGAAAGCCTATGTCCATGGAATCTCTGGGCCTGGGCAGCGGAATGTCGTAAGCATGCTTGATATGGCCGGGAAGCTTGCCTTCCATGGTAACGATGCGGTCGGCCAGGAAGATGGCTTCATCAATGTTGTTGGTGACAAAGACCATGGTACGTTTTTCCATCTGCCAGATGCGCTCGGTTTCCTGTTCCATGAAAAAGCGGGTCTGCGCGTCAAGCTGGCCGAAAGGTTCGTCCAGCAACAGTACTTGCGGCTTCAGGGCGTAAGCGCGGGCAATGCCCACGCGCTGCTTCATGCCCCCGGACAACTGGTGCGGGTAGTAGTCCGCAAAGTCCATCAGCCCCACCATGTTCAGGTAATGGTCGGTGGTTTCTTTGACTTCCTTTTCTCCCAGGCCCTTTATTTTCAGGCCAAGTTGAACGTTCTGCCGGACGGTTTCCCAGGGAAACAGCATATAGCTCTGGAACACCAGGCCGATGTCGGTGCTCGGCTCCTTGACGTGCCGGCCGCCCATTGTGACCGTGCCGACGCTGGGGGTTTCAAGTCCCGCCATAATACGCAACAGAGTGCTTTTACCGCATTGGCCCGGACCAAGAATGACCAGAAACTCCTCGTCATGCACTTCAAGCGAAACGTCCTTGAGAACCGGCACAAGCTGCGTCCCTTTCTGCACAAAGGTCTTGCTGATGTTGTCGCAGATGATCTTCGGTTTGGTATGTGTCACGTATGGCTCCTTGTGCTCTGCTGATATTGCATCAATAGTCTTTGATTTCGCGCTGCCACGGGCACATCTTGCTGGTGATAAAATCCATCCCCTGTGTAAAGATAAGGGAGACGACGGTAATAACGACCATGCCGCCCAGGATCAGCCCGGGGTCGGAGAGTTTCATGCCCTGAATGATGATGTACCCCAGCCCGGAGCGGGAGTTCACCAGTTCCGCGGCCACAACGCAGGTCCATGCGCTGGACATGGCGATTTGCAAACCGGCGGTGATGGCGGGTAAGGCGCCGGGAATACAGACGTGGCGGATCTCGTGGCGACGCTTGCCGCCCATAATCCGGATGACGTCGTACAGTTCAGGCTCGATCAGCTGCACGCAACTGTAGGAGTTGAGCACAACCGGCACAAATGAGCCGATGATGATGATGAAGATCTTGGGAGCCTCGCCAATGCCGAACCACAAGATAGCGATGGAAATCCAGGCCAGAGGCGGCATGGGCTTAAACATGTCGAACAGAGGTTTGACGATGGCGCGAAAGGTTTCGTTAAAGGCCATGAACAGCCCCAGCGGCACGCCGAAGATTACCGCGATCAAAAAGCCGATGATGACGCGTGAGGTGCTGATCCAAAGGTGTTCCAGCAGAGAAAGCCCGGCCAGTTTGTTCACGGACAGATCCTGCAGACTGTCCAGCACCTGCGCCGGGGTCGCGAGCGCGCTGGAATGCCCCAGCATGTTGGAAGCGGCCACCCACTGCCACAGGCCGAAAAATGCCGTCAGGGAGACTAAGTACAAAAAATATTCGCTGCGCAACGCCCGCATCAGAGAAAAGGGCTGTTTTTTGCCTGATGCGACGATGACTTCGTTACAGACATTGGTGTTGGCGCAGTCGTCCGCCTGTTCCTCAACAACGGCGGTGTTCTGGCTTATCGCGTTTGCCGTATCCATGCAGCTACCTCCTGATGCCGGCCAGAAGCTTGGCTTCCACCCGGTCAATGATAAAGCCGATAATAGCGCCGGCTATGGCCACGCTGATCATGCCCACAACGACCACATCCGTCCGGCCGAGCATGCGCCCCATGGTAATGAGGTATCCAAGGCCCGCGTCTGAGGCCAAAAGCTCCGCCGCCACCAGGGTTACCCAACAGTAAGCCAGGGCGATCTGCAGCGCGCCGAAAACCATGGGCAGCGCCGAAGGCACACAGATGCTGGTGAATATCTGCCAGTCGGAAGCTCCGTAGGTCCGGGCCATCTGGATGTGCACAGGGTTGGTCATGCGCACTCCCGTGTAAGCGTTGATGACGCAGGGAACTATGCCGGACAGCCATATGATGAAAACCTTGCCGGAAAGCCCGATGCCGAACCAGAAAATGGTCAGGGGAATCCAGGCCACCGGCGGAATGGGACGGATGAGTTCAAAGATAGGGCGCGCAAGGCCGCGCACAGTGGTAAACCAGCCCATGGCCAGGCCAAGGGGCAGACCGACGATAAGGGCAAGCACATACCCCAAAAAGGCTTCCTGCATGCTGACCCAGGCGTGGGCCAGCAACGTGGCGCCATCAGGATTAGGGTCGGTCAGTTTGGCGAACATCAGTTGAAGGGCGTCCAGCGGCGAAGTCAGCAGGGTACTGGGGATGCGCCAGTCCTCCACGTCGGGGGGCGCCACGCAAAGCTGCCACAGCAGCAGGAACAGGCCCACGCTGATGATGGGAAGAATTCTCAGCCGCAACGGTTTTTTGAGTGATACGGTCTCTGCCATGTGTGCGTTCCTTCTGGTTTTTTTCCGGAAATTACCACCAACGGATCAGATCCGTTACCTGCCGCCTGATCTCGATGAACTTCGGGTCCATGTAGTTACGCGGGCGGGGCAGGTCGACGACGACCTCCGCGCGGATTTTTGTCGGTTTAGGGCTCAGCACCAGGATGCGCTCCGCTATGTAGACGGCTTCCTCGATGTTGTGCGTGACAAAAAGAACAGTGCTTTTCAGGGTTTGCCAGAGTTTGACCAACTCGTCCTCAAGATAGAAGCGCAGTTTTACGTCAAGCTGGCCGTAGGGCTCATCCATCAGCAAAAGGTCGGGGTTCACGGCAAAGGCGCGGGCCACCGCAATGCGTTGCATCATGCTGGCCGACACCTGGTTGGGATAGAGCTTGGCCGTATCCTGCAGGCCCACAAGATCCAGGATATATTTAAGGCGTTCTTTCATCTGTTTTTCCGGCATGTGCTTGATCTTCATGCCGTAAGCGACGTTTTCCTCCACGGTGAGCCAGGGCAGGGCTGTCGGCTCCTGAAAGACGAAAGCCAGGTTGTGTTTAGTCGGGTTGGCCACTTCGCCGTCAATGTAGATGTTGCCGGACGTGCTCTCAGTGAGTTTGGACATGCAGTTGAGAAAGGTGGTCTTTCCACACCCCGTGGGCCCCACAATGCTTACGAGCTCGCCTTTCTGGATGTTGAAGTTGACCTTATCCAGCACGGTGAGGTCGCCATAACACTTTGTGAGATCCCGAACAGAGACTTTGGGTTCTCCTCCACCGTATGCGGTCTGGGTATGCTCCATGAAATTCTCCTTTGGCGGCGCGATCTTCCCGCAATGCGGGAAACCACGCACGGTTCGGCATGGATACTTGTGTGGAATCCGCCCGCGGTTGGCCGCGGTGCGGAGCTCTGCCTGAGAAAGCTGCGTACGTTCAGACTCTCACTCGGGACGCGCTTATGATATTGCACGATATGTACCATTTTTCACAAATGTCGGCACAAATTTTTGCTGGTATGAATGGTTTTCCCTTATTTTCAAATTGGTTACTAAATGATAGGCAGTTTAAAAAAAAATGTGAAAAATGGAGAGCGGATGCATTCCCCCGCTATGTTAGCCGCTATTGCAGAAATAATGGATTGGATACGCGCGAGAACCAGAGTACGCATGCCATGAAACAGCGACATTTTTGACGTATTTTTCTATATTTTAAGTACGCACAGGGCAAAAGAAGACATATTTGTCGCGTACAGCCATGCGCATTTATATCATACTCTATCTATGGCACAGATTACCACTACAAAGTAATACAGCACTTTCCTATATACGCATACGAATACCTTGCATCCAACCGTACCTGCTTGATGGCACGCGAAAGTTGCATCCGGAAACAAAAACGGCAACGGCCCCTCATGCTTTTACATGGAGGGCCGTTGCCGGAAAGAAAGGGATTATCCGTAACCGCTGCCAGAGATAGAGACCCGTTCACGGTTATCAGGCAAAACCGCCGCTTGCGGAGCAGGCGATCGTTTACTTAGGAGTCATCCCCTAGGAGCTGTTTCTAAATAAATCTTTTGTCCAAATAGCTGCGTCATCCAGCTTTTTTTCCTCCGGTCCTGTACCGTAAGAGTACACTCCCTTCGCAAAAAGAGCTGGATTCCTTGCTCTTGGCGCAAAATCTTTTATTTAGAGACAGCCCCTAAAGCAATGTAACATTGAAAATGTATACTTGCTCTGCAAGGATTTGCCGTAAATCCTTGCCTTGAGAGTGCCGTAGGCGGGCTTTGCCCGCCGTTAAACGACAAATCTCAAAGTTAATCTGCTCTAAGACCCTAAAGGCTTTCGGGAATATGCCGATAGGAGGTTTGAACGCGCGATGGTGCATGATGCCCACCGTCACCCGACGGGCTCGTGCGAAAAATAATGAGAGCCGGGAAAAACTTCATGCCTCCCCCTAAACTCTCCCGCAAAAGAACCGATAGGCATGACAACAACACAGCGGAAAGCGCCGCAGGGAAGCGGCCGGCATAGTGCATCCGCTTGAATGCGTAATATTCATGGAGGAATATTATGAGTCTCGTAATTAATCACAACTTGATGGCCATGAACGCTGCCCGTAACCTGGGCACCTCTTACGACAACCTTGCCACATCCGTACAACGCCTGTCTTCAGGGCTGCGTGTGAACAGCGCCGCCGACGACGCCGCGGGTCTGGCCATCCGCGAACTTATGCGGGCCGATATCTCCGCGCTGAATCAAGGCGTGCGCAACGCCAACGATGCCATTTCCCTGATTCAAACGGCTGACGGCGCCCTCGGGGTTATTGACGAAAAGCTGATCCGGATGAAGGAGCTTGCTGAACAGGCCGCGACTGGTACCTATACTTCTGACCAACGTCTGATGATTGAGTCCGAATATCAGGCCATGGCTTCGGAAATCACCCGAATCGCCAACGCTACCGACTTTAACGGTGTGCATCTGCTCAACGGCAACCTCTCCAGCGACACCCACAACGGCGAATCGCTCACCTCCACCGGTAAGCTGAAGGTCCACTTCGGTCCGGGCAACGATTCCGCGGAAGACTACTACTACATCAAGATCGGCACCTCCACGGCCTCCGCTCTGGGAGTGGGCAACAGCGCGAGCACCTCATCCGCCGCGTACACCGTCTCCACCCAAGCGGCAGCTCAAAGAGCTCTGGACGGCATTCAGTCCGCCATCACCTCTAAGGACCAGATTCGCGCAAACCTCGGCGCCATGCAAAACCGCTTGGAAAACACCATCAGCAACCTGCAAATCCAGGCCGAAAACCTGCAAGCGGCTGAATCCCGGATCTCCGATGTCGACGTATCCTCGGAAATGACAGAGTTTGTGAGAAATCAAATTCTCACCCAGTCCGCCGTGGCTATGCTGTCCCAGGCAAACTCCTTGCCTCAGATGGCGCTCAGACTTATCGGGTAAAACCGGCCTATGGGATGGGGATCTTCCATCGGCTGATAAACGGGGCGTCCGCGGACGCCCCGCGTTATTTTAGAGCTTTTCACCACCAACGTGAAAACAGTCATCCGCCACGTAAACCCCAAGGCAATTCACTTGCCCTTACCCGGCGGTTTTTTGCAGCATCCCCTTGCCGAATACAGCCTGCGCTAAAAGACAAAAGCTTTACGCATATCCGGAACGCATCCCCTTCCATAATAGCGCCGGGCATATCTTCCACAACGTCCCTCATAATCAGCTTGCAAAGTTGATTATGAGGGAGCGCGCCCTGAAAAGCGCGGTTTTCGGCTCGCTCACGCAGTTGACAGCGGCGCGCCGGAATGCCGCCCGGCGTTAAAAGTCATTCCCCAATGAATTATAAAATGACTTCTAGGGCAATTTACCATTGAAAATGTATAATTGCTCTGCAAGGATTTGCCCGTAAATCCCTGCCTTGAGATTGCCGTAGGCGGGCTTTGCCCGCCGCTAAACGACAAATCTCAAAGTTAATCCGCTCTAGGTAGTGTAGTCACGAGATTGATGCCCAAAGAAAAATGCACCTGATATGAATCGCGGCCAGAAATGATGCGGTATTCTTCGCATATCTGGTCGCGATTCCTCGCCATCGTTTCAAGTGAAGAAAAGCATTTTCGA
>JAVBOT010000015.1:0-14091 GCA_031550225.1 Desulfovibrio sp. | reverse complement strand
ACGCATTTCTGGCCTGTCTTTTTGCCTGCCCCGCTGCCTGGTGATGCGAAAGGCGCAAACCGCACGGCCGCCGAAGCCTTGCCGCGGCCAGAGCAATTTACCATTGAAAAGGTATACTTGCTCTGCAAGGATTTGCCCGTACATCCTTGCCTTGAGATTGCCGTAGGCGGGCTCTGCCCGCCGTTAAACGACAAATCTCAAAGTCAATCTGCTCTAGAGAGAAGAAAGGGCTTCGGCCGGCTCCACCAGAGAGGCCTTCCAGGCGGGGAAAGCGGCGGCCAGCCCGGCGAAGGTTCCCGCAAAGAGGGAGGTTCCCGCAAATTGCGCAAGATTGAACGAAAGTCCTGGGTTTTCCGTCAGTTGGAGCTGTTCAAGCACGCTGAGCGCCAGCAATTGCCCAATGCCGTAACTCATGACGCCTGCCAGTAAGCCTATGGCCAAGGCTTCGGAAACAAAAAGCAAAAATACCCGGCCGCGTGAAAACCCCACCGCCCGCAGCACGCCTATTTCTTTACGGCGTTCCGCAACCGCCGAGAGCATGGACATAAGCAGCATAGCGCAGGCGGTCACCAAAATGACCAGGCAGACTGAAAAAGCAAGGTTCCGGGAAAATTCCACAGCATACATGCGGCTTTCCACCACCTGGCGCAGAGCGTTCACTTCGGTTCCGGGCAGAGCCTTTTGCAGTTGCGCCACAAGGTCATCAATGGGGCAGCCCGAACAAAGAGCGGCCACTTCAAGAAAAGAGGCCTGATCGGGTTTGCCGGTCAGGCGCTGCACAAAAGGCAGAGAGGCAAAAAGCACATGGTCGTCATCGTTGCCGGCTGAGCGAAGTATCCCTGTAACCAGCAGAGTTTGTCCGCCAATTTCCAGGGTTTGTCCGGAACGCAACCCGAACCGCCGCGCAAAGGCTGAGCCCGCCAGGGCATGGGCCGGAGCGTCCGCATCGGGGAACGCGCCTTCAATTTTCCAATATCCCTTAAGCTCAAGCTCTTTGTTCCAATCAACGCCGACAAGGCCTATGGATTCGCCGGACAACCGCGTTGCCGCCAAAAGCTTAGGCGCGATAAGGGCGATATTTTCACGCAAGGGTATCTCCCCCACAGCGGCAAGAGCGGTGCTAAGGCCGATGGGCGCATCTTGTATGGCGACATCACCTAAAGTGAATCCGCCATAGCTGATCTTGAGGGCTTCCTGCTTGGGTGTCACCAGTATGTTGGCTCCATACCGGACAAGCTTTTTTTCAAAGTTTTCAGCGATCAGGCCGGACAGTTGATATAACCCCACCATGGACGCCACGCCTAGGGTAAACACGGCTATGAGCATTATGCTGCGTAGCCATTTTTCCCGTATGTGGCGCCACGGAATGGTAAATAAATTCATCTACAAATTCTCCGGAAAAAGCGTTTTGCCCTCAATCAGAGATTCCGGAGTGAGCCGCACTTTTTCTCCGTCAAGGGTAAACGGCGTGGGGTGGGGGTTACAGCCTCCCCGCACGAGGCCAATGCGCTCGAGAGCGAAAAGGCGACCGCATTTGATGCAGAGCATGGAGTCATCCTGCAACCTGTACCCTTTGCCGTCCCGCCAGCAAATGTCGCAGGCATCCAGCGCAACGCGGATGATTCCTTGCTGATCACGCACAATGAAAAAACGCACCTGCGCGTTGTTTTCACGGTAAGAGTAAAATTGTGCTTGTCCCTTCTGGATTGGCGCGGCGTCCACCGTGATCAGGTTGTTTTGCACAGTCACGGGTTGGGGAGCATTACCGAAAATATCCATAAATGCTTGGCAGGGAACGGCTAGGAAGCATAACAGCAATATACTTATGAGTAGGCGTGGCATAATCAATACCTCACTCCCAAAGCGGTTAGGTATTTTTGTATAGAAAGTTTGGCCCGGGCGTGTGGAAAAAATTCATGTTTCCAATCGTTACCGGCACCAGCGCCCAATGTTGCGAGAACTTTTTATAGAGTGATTTTACAGCAGCTTCTTTCAGCTTTAGACGCAGCCGGATGGAGAGCTTGTGCCGCTGCCGAAAGAACGGGCATATCCGCAACCGCGTCCAACCGAAATTTTACCATCAAAGACGGGAAAGCATAATATCAGTAAAAACGACATACATTTTGCCGCTGTAATGGCATAAGCAGAATTTGCTTTTTTCGGCTATTCTTGCGTGAACGATTCAATGGATCCGCTTCAGGAGCAAACGGTCCGCACGGAGTTTTTGTGGAATTTCAGCGGTGTTGCTTTGCCCATTCATCCCGGGGGAGCGCGGACTCCACAAGCAGCACCGGGATCCCCTCTTGCGTAAATGGATAGATAATAGCGCAGGCGGCGCAGTCAAGGCCGGCGCTACCCTCATTTTCCACGAGAGTCAGAGCGCCGCGGCACTTGGGACAGGCCAGTATATCGAGAATTTCCCGGATTTTTACGAGAGGTTCTGTTGTCATGGATAATCCTTGTTGGGGGCATAATCAAACCGTATTCACCCATACGGTGTTTGCGGGCAAGGGGTGCATTGGACGCAAAAGAAATAGGACTAAATATATCTTGATTTTTATTAACCGGATCAGTCTAGCATCAGAGCGAAAAGCTTTCAAGGCCCGAATATCGCGGAATGCCGCCGCTACGGTTCGACAAAACTTGACCTTCTTGAAAATTCAGGGGAGTAATGGCACGGAGGTTGCCTCCTGGCACAGCCCCAGGCCGGAGAAACACGAAACCTTGCAAGCGTCACGGCGCGTAACCCCGCCGTTCACCCTTTATAACAGGCTTTTTGATAAAAAAACTATGCTCCCCGGATACTTCATTGATCTGCACACCCACAGCATAGCCTCCGACGGTACGGACAGCCCTGTGGAATTGGTGCGTAAAGCCGCGGCGGCAGGGCTTGCCGCGGTTGCTCTTACGGATCATGATAGCCTCAGTGGTCTTGATGCGGCAGAAGAAGAAGCGGCCCGTCGCGGGCTCCGTTTTGTCCGGGGTATTGAACTTGCGGTAAAAGATGATGATGGAGAGCTGCATTTGCTCGGCTTGTGGATGCCCCGGCCTTCCGAACGTATGAGCACAGCCCTTGCCGCCATACAGAAAAATAGGCGGGAGCGTAACCATGCCATGCTTGCCATGCTTTCGCGCATGGGTATGCCTCTGGACATGCGCGATGTACAGAGTTTTTCTCGGGGCGAGGCTGTGGGGCGTCCGCATATTGCCCTGGCGTTGCGGGAAAAAGGCTATGTGCAAAGCCGGCAGGATGCCTTTCGCTATATTGGTTTTAGGGGCAAGGCTTTTGTGCCGCGCACCCTGCTGAGCCCTGAAGAGGGCATCAGCCTTTTACACGAAGAAGGAGCCATTGTATCCCTGGCGCACCCCTGCCTTTCGCCTTGGATGACAAAAGAACGGCTTGAACGCATTCTTGCGATGTTCCGCGCTTACGGGCTGCGTGCTCTTGAGGCGTATCACAGTACCCATTCCCCGGCGCATACGCGCATGTGCGTTGAGCTTGCACGCAAACACAAGCTGCTGCTGACCGGAGGCTCAGACTACCACGGCCGAAACAAGGAAAATATCCGGCTTGGAAGCGGTTTTGGCGGTAATGTGCGCGTTCCCTTAAGCGTTCTGGAACACCTGGAAGCTTACAGGCGGGAGAGGGGGCTGTGGGTATGAGCCAATGAACATTGAAAATGTATATTGGCGCGGGCGGCCGTTTCCGCAGCCCGCCACGCAGGTGTAGGGGCTGTCTCCAAATAAATCTTTTGTCCAAATAGCTGCGTCATCCAGCTCTTTTTTCTCCGGCCCTGTACCGTAAGAGTACACTCCCTCCGCAAAAAGAGCTGGATTCCTCGCTCTTGGCGCAAAATCTTTTATTTGAAAACAGCCCCTAAGCGAAACTTGCTTTCGCCGTTAAACGCCGAAGTGAGCGTTTTAAAGTTACTCTGCTCTAAATAAAACGTTAAAGAATTTGGCTCAAGAAAAGTTTGGTGCGCTCATTGCTGGGGTTGGTGAAGAGCGCTTCCGGGTTGCCTTCTTCCACTATGCAGCCCTGATCCATAAACAGGATCCGGTCTGCCACTTCCCGGGCAAAGCCCATTTCGTGAGTGACCACCACCATGGTCATGCCCTCTTTGGCAAGATTTTGCATAACGTCCAGCACTTCGCCCACCATTTCCGGATCAAGGGCGGAGGTGGGCTCATCAAAAAGCATGATTTTGGGGTCCATGGCCAGAGAGCGGGCAATGGCAACGCGTTGTTGCTGCCCGCCCGAGAGTTGATCGGGAAACCCGCTTTGCTTATCCGCAATGCCTACTTTTTCAAGCAGATAGATGCTTTTTCTCTCTGCCTCTTCGCGGGAGCGCTTGCGCACGGTCATCTGGGCCAGGGTCAGGTTATCAAGCACAGAGAGATGCGGAAACAGGTTAAAGCTCTGAAACACCATGCCCACTTCGGCCCGGATGGGATTGATGTCGCAGGAAGGGCTCAAGATATTGCGGCCCTCGATGAGGATTTCTCCGGAATCGGCATATTCCAAGCGGTTTAAACAGCGAAGAAAAGTGGATTTCCCCGAGCCTGAAGGGCCGATAATAACCACCACTTCACCTTGGCGCACATCCAGGGAAACGCTGTTTAAAGCTTGCAGTTGGTGAGGAATCCAGAAGCATTTGCTCACATTGCGAGCGCGGATCATCATTTGCGCACCGCTCTTCTTTCAAGGTATTGGACAAAAAGAGAAAGGGCAAAGGTAAGGACCAGATACAAAAGGGCGCAGGTAAACCATAGTTCGAGCGATTGGAGGGAAGACGTTACCGCCTCGCGCGTGGCTTTGGTCAGTTCGCGCACCGCCATGACTCCGAGTAGGGAAGAGTCTTTGATCAAACTGATGAACTGCCCGGCAAGAGGGGGCATAATACGACGAAAAGCCTGGGGCAGAATTACTTTGCGCATGGCTTGGCCTTGCGTCATGCCCAAGGAGCGGGCGGCTTCCATCTGGCCGCGGTGCACGGACTGGATGCCCGCCCGGACGATTTCCGCCACATAGGCCCCGGTAAAAATCGCCAGGGCGATAACGCCATACCACAAAGGCGGCAGTGGCGGCAGGTTCACCTGCTGGAGCAGGCCGTCGATAAGATAGCCGGCGACAAAATACCATAAAAAGATTTGCACCAGCAAAGGCGAACCGCGGATGATTTCAATATAGGTGATGGCTCCCCAGCGTAAGGCCGGGTTGTCCGAAAGCCGCCATAAGCCGGTGACCAGGCCGATGCCGATGCCGAGGATAATGGCGAGAGCGCTCACCTTGACGGTGACCCAAAGGCCCTCCAGCAAGATGCCGGGTTTGCTGTAGGGGACTGTGGCGATAATATCGCCCTGGTATAGGCTTTCTCCCTGATTCACGCGCAAAGAGGCGTGGGAGGGAAGGGATATTTCTTCCGTATCCTCGGGATTGTCCGAAGATTCCAGCCGCACTAAAATACCCTTGCCCGTGTTGTCCACGGCGCTTACCGTGGCCGGCATATCGCTTCTGACTTCCGTTTGGCCGGTGGCCCAGAAGTATTGGGGCACGCGCTGCCATTGCCAGGTGTATTCCAGGCTGGCGGTGGCAAAGACCAGCATGCCGATGGCCGTAAGCAGCACGCAAACGAAAATAACCTTGCAGCAAAGGTAGTATAAAGGCGATTTTGGGCGATCAAGGCTGTGGAGGGAGTATCTCAAGCTTGGTTTTCCTGAAAATGTAGTATGAAATAAGATCCTTCATGTCCGCCCGGCGGGGCGGGCTCCTTTGCGCCTTCATAGCCGAAAAGCGGCTTTGCCGCTTTTCGGCATGTGCGGGGTCAAGGGGTTCGTCATGCCCTTGAAGAGGTTGGGGCAGCGCCCCAAAAAGCTCAACAGAGCGCCGAGACTCAGCGCTGGGTCCTCGTGAACCAGTCCGTAGTTTTAATCCACTTGTCGTACATGCGGTCATAGCGACCGTCGGCTTTAATCTGGCGTAAAAAGTTGTTGAGAAAGTTCATAAAATCGGGATCGCCCTGCTTAATGCCTATGCCGAGAGGCTCAAAAGTGAAGGGCTTGTCCAGGTGGATTACTCTGCCCTTGCCCTGTTCGGCATAAAACACCACGTTAAAGGGCATGTCATATACCCAGGCATCGGCGCGGTCGTTCAAGACTTCCATGGCGCCGTCCGCTTCTTTTTCAAAGGTCTTGAGCTTGGCTTTGGGCAAATAGCGCTTGGTGGCTTCTTCCCCTGTTGTTCCCTGGCGGGAAACAAGGTTGTATTTGGGATCGTTAAGCTGCTCCCAGGAGGTTATTTTGCCCTCATGCTTTTTATTAAGCAGGATGGACTGCCCCACAACAATGTAAGGGTCGGAGAAGCCTATTTTCAAATTGCGTTCCTGGGTGATGGTCATGGCGCTGATGATGACGTCAATTTTTCCGGTGAGCAGGGCGGGGATCATGCCGTCAAAATCCGTATTTACCGGAACAAACTTAACACCCATGGCCTTGGCCAGCTCTCTGCCGAGATCCATATCAAAACCGATGTAGGCGCCGCTTTTGTCGGTCATTTCAAAGGGCATGTATCCGGCATCAAAACCCACGCGCAGCTCTCCCCGGGTAAGAATCTCGTTAATGGACGATTTTTTCGCCAACTCGTTATCAGCGGCAAGGGAGAAGGTGGTCATAAGCAGCAAAGCGGCCGTCAGCAATGCTGTGCAAAACTTTTTCATAATTCCTCCGGCGGGTTTTTAGTATTTACCTTCTGTGAGCACTTCTTTGATTATCATTTCCACTTTGCATACATCGCATTTGGGTATGGTTTCTTCCGGCAGGCAGATAATTTTGCGCTGATCACACACCGGGCAGGCCACTTCGACAAATGCCCGTTGATACCGGTCCGCCAGAGGGCGTATTTTTGGCGTATTTTTTTTCATTACAGCCTCGTTGCATCCGCCGGTTCCCAGGCTTGTCTCTTTTTCTGATTGCTCGGAAAGATTGCCTCGGCGCGCCGGCTTTGGTTCGGCATTAATCGCCGAGCCCGGTCAGCATGACCAGGAGCTGGTAGTTTTCTTCCTGCGGATCAATGCTCACCCGGCCAATGAGTTTAAAACACTGGTGGTTATAAATGAGGTCGATGTCGGTTTCTTTGTTGGACAGGTCTTCGAAATCATGTTTGACCGAAAGCGCCATGCTCCAAGGGCCCACTTGGGCTGTGCGCAGATCAAAACGCAGATATTTAATGTCGGCATCGCGCTGGCGCGCGTATTCATCCAGCGCTTTTCTCAGATCATAACCGGCGTAAACACTCCCGTAAGCGGGAAAAGTCATGGTCACCCCGCTTTGATGGCGGGTAAAAACGTTAAGGTAAGGCGACCAATCATTCCGCGTGCTGAGGGAGAGGTTTTCCACAGGGCTGATAGTCAAATCCATGAAGACATCGCTAAAAGGACGGCGCTCATAGAGATCCCGGTCACGGGAACGGGTCGCTTCACGATAATCATACGCCTGCTCAAGGCGCAGGCGAACCACGTCGAGATAGCTCGTGCGCACTGTGGGCGCCATTTCCCCGTTGGCGTCTTTGCTGAGGGCCAGTTCTTCCTTCTTGACCGTGAGCACATTCGTGAGGGAGTAGACGAGTTCGCTACGCGGCAGCAGCCTGTCTTCGCTGGTGTAGTGAGGGTTATCCCGTTGATCTTCATTGGCGCGGAAACGGTATCCCAGGCGCGGCTGGATGGAATGGCGCATACCGAGCAAGCGCCATTCCCCTACATGTTCTTTGGTCAGGGGCAGGGGTTTGGGCGCAAAGGAATACACTTTGGCGAATTCCGTGGAGCCCGCCACGTCAATTTCGGGCAGGGCGCGGTATTCGCCCGTTTGGCGGGCAAAGGGGGATCTTTCACCGTCAGACATACGCGAGGCGCGTTCGGTATCATAAAATGTGTAATATGTGCCGACGCTGGAGATGAGGGATCCGTAACGGGTATTAACGGGCAGGGTGAGACGCGGGGTCAGTTCATAGCGCGCTCCGCGGGTGCCGTGGCGGCGGTACATGTAGGCGGCCTGGGCGGAAGCGTCAATTTCCAGGGGAAAGTTAGGCAGTATACGCCCTTTGTTTAAATAGGCGTCAAACTGGGGCAACTGTTGTACGGTTTCGTCGGAGTTGTGGGGGCGGTTGCCGTTGCCCAGGGAGGGATCCTGGTAATACATGGAGGAAAGGGCCAAAGAAAAACGCTCCCAGTCCCGGGTGAGCATGGCGCCGGATAAGCGTTTGCGGTCTTTTTCCTGCAAATCACGCCCGAACAGGTCAAACAATTCTTTGCGGGAGCGGTTGAAGCCGGAAAAGCCGTCTTTAAATTCCGAAAGA
Organism: Desulfovibrio sp.; assembly: GCA_031550225.1. Taxonomy (GTDB): domain Bacteria; phylum Desulfobacterota; class Desulfovibrionia; order Desulfovibrionales; family Desulfovibrionaceae; genus Frigididesulfovibrio. Next base: position 5,741 of record JAVBOT010000015.1, on the reverse strand, counting down.
AAATACTGGTCAGAAGTATAATCAATGTCCGCCTTAAAGCGCCAGTTAGGATCGGGCAGGCGAGTGTCAAACATGCCGCGCAGCCAGTAGCGGTCGTAATTATTCCGGAGGAGGCCGTCTCCACCGTAGGGGCCGGTATCGGTGAGCTCGCGTTTTTTATCGTGCATAAAGTCGGCGCGGAACCATCCCGTGGTCGTGGAAGAAGGGCGGGTACGGTACTCTATGCCGTGCATAAAGCCACGCTTTTCCATAAAATATTCATTCAAGGTCAGGTCGCTGCTTTCATTGATGGCCCAAAAAAAAGGCTGGTTGTAGTAGAGGCCTTTGGAGGTGCTTCTGCCGTATTCAGGCCGCAGCAAACCTGTTTGGCGGGTCGTTTTGGTGGGGAAAAGGAAAAACGGGGAATAGGCGACAGGGGTATCTTTCACCTGAAAGGCCGAACGGGTGAGGCGGGCGTAGCCGTCAATTTCCACCACAGCCTCATCGGCGGTAATGGACCAGGCGGGCGCATCCCCGTCACAGGTGGTCACCTTAGCCTGTTTGAAGGTGTAAATATCCCCCCAGTGCTTATCAATGCGCTCGCCGCTGATATAGGCATGAGGCCCGGCCATGAAGATGCGGCCTTTTTTCAGCCAGCCCACCCGGCTGCGCAGATCAAATTCCGCTTCTTCGGCTTGAAGCTCATCTTTGCCCGTACGGACGACAACGTTGCCCTGCAAAAAAACCCATTTGGTGCTCATGTAATAACGGGCAAAATCCGCTTTCAGGTACTCATTGCCGCGTTTGAGGACAACGTTGCCTTTGGCCTCCATGATTTCACTGTCGTTGTAAGTGGTGACGCTGTCAGCATTCAGATCCCAGCGCACCAGCCGTTCGTCTTCAGTATGCATTTCCAGGGAGCGTGCCCGCGCATCCATAACTCCGGGCTCAAGCAAAAACAGCGTGAGGAGTGCAAGCAAAAGAAGAGAGGGAGAACCACGCATTATGCCGTCCGTGTTCTTGAGGTCAATAGTGGGAACTTTCGTCGTGCCGCCGGCGTGGGCCGCTTGCGCCGATGGGGCCCGGCGCGTCTCAATAACGGGAGGGCGTGCCGGGAACACAGGAGGGATGAGCAACCCGGCGCGTCTTTCCCTAAGCGGGAGGGGGACTGTAAATCATTGCAGGACAATGGCTTTGTGGGGTTGTTCATCAGGTGTTCCGGCTGCCAGCCATGTCATAGCACAGCTTTGATCAAAGGGAAAGAATGTTGCTTGTACTTTCCCGGCTCGGATACTACACTGCCACACGAATTTTTTAACTGACCCGCTAGCGGGCGTTTTGCCTACGCGCGCCGGAGGATTTGTGCCATATTCGCAACATATTCTTCAAGCCTCAATACGGCTGGACCGCATCAGCGGCAATTATCGGCTGCTGTGCCGGGCGGCTGCAAAGGGGATGGGCCGCTCGCTCCCGCCGGCATTCATACATTCGCCGGAAAAAGATCACAAAGCGCAAAGCAAGCGGGAAAACTTTCAGGCCTTTTCCTGGCCGGATGTGATGCCTGTCATCAAAGCCGATGCTTATGGGCACGGCCATATTCCCATAGCGTTGCATTTGCGGCGAGAAGGGGCGCGTCTGTTCGCCTCGGGAAGCGTGAGGGAGGCGGTGGCCTTGCGCCAGGGGCTGTCACGGGCTGAAGAAAAAGGTGATGAGGCGGCCGTTATTTCTCTTTTGGGGATTATGGATAGGGAAGATGCGGTTCTTGCCGTGCGGCACGGCATCATTCCTGTTATCCACAGTTTTTGGCAGTTGTCTTTGCTGGAGGAGGTCGGGCTGCCTTTGGCGGTAGCCCTTAAATACAACACCGGCATGGCCCGGCTGGGTTTTAATCCGGAAGAAACTCCTTTGCTGATAAAAAGCCTTGGCAGGCTGCCTTGCGCCAGGCCGGTGCTGGCTTTGTCGCATTTTGCCTGCGCGGACACCGAGGAAGGGCTCGATGCCATTTGCGGGCAGGGCAGAGTGTTTGCGGACGTGCTGACAAAGCTACGCGCTGTGTGGCCATCCCTTGCGGCCTCATTAGGAAACTCCGCCGGTACGTTGCTGGCCGGAGCCGTCCAAGAGGAAATCGGGGCGAATATTTGCAGGCCCGGCATTGCTCTTTACGGAGGCAACCCCTTTACAGGAACTTCCCTGGCATCGCTTGGCGCGGGTTTGCTGCCGGCAATGTCGTTGTGCGCTCCTCTTATTGCTGTGCGCGAGCTTGCCGCGGGAGCTCCCATCGGCTACGGGCATACCTTCCGGGCGCAAACTCGCATGCGCGTGGGCATTATAGCGGCGGGCTACGCCGACGGCTACCCCCGTTGTTTGTCCAACCTGGGCGAGGTGTGCGTGGCCGGCGGGCGCGCGCCTGTATTGGGAAGGGTGGCCATGCAGATGACGGCTGTGGATCTGAGTGCCTTGCCTGATGCCACGCCTGGGGAGCCTGCCTGGCTGCTGGGAGGGCCGCACGAAAACGGCGTGGGCCTGGAGGAGCTGGCCCGGAGTTGGGGGACGATTACATATGAGGTTCTTTGTCTTTTGGGAGAGCGGGCGCAGAGGGCATATCAGACTGGAGCCGCGTAAGCGCGCCGCTATAAACGCCCCCTTGCGGGGGCATCAATGTGAAGCCCGGCAAGATTTTTGCCGCGCAGCCCTGCTTGCCGATGAGGCTTTTACGCCCCTTTATGCCTCAGGGGGGAACATCATCTGGACCTGCTCTTCTTCTTTATCTTTGCAGCGCTCGATTTTGCCGATTATCCAAGAGGATATTTGCAGCGCGGTAATTCTGCGAACAATGTCCTCCGCATTTTCCGCAGGCACAATAAGCACATAGCCGATGCCGCAGTTAAAGATTTGGAGCATTTCCGGCCAGCTTAAATTCCCCTGCTCCTTAAGCCAATGGAATACAGGGGGAATATCCCAAGAGCCGAACTCAATGACGGCCTTTACCTGGGCATGCAAAGAGCGGGGAATATTGTCGTAAAAACCTCCGCCCGTGATGTGGGCCATGCCGTTCAAAGGAAAATCGCGCAGAAGGTTGCGCACGCATTCGGCATAAATGACCGTGGGCGCGAGCAGAATGTCGCGCGTGGGAAGAGCCGTGCCGGGGAAGGCGTCATCCGCTTTAAGCCCGCTTTGTTCAAGAAGCTTGCGGATCAGGGAGTATCCGTTGGCGTGAGGGCCTGAAGAAGCAAGGCCGATGACCAGATCGCCCACCTTGATGGAAGAGCCGTCAACAATACTGTTATTGCTGACCATGCCCACGCAGAAACCGGCCAGATCATACTCGCCGGGGCTGTACATGTCCGGCATTTCAGCGGTTTCTCCGCCGAGCAGGGGGCAGGAAGCCTGCTTGCAGCCTTGGGCGACACCGGCGATCACCTTTTCCGCCGTGCCTACATCCAGTTTCCCGGTTGCAAAGTAATCAAGAAAGAATAATGGCTTAGCGCCTTGGACTAAGATATCGTTCACACTCATGGCGACAAGATCAATGCCGATGGTATCGTGATGGTTCCAGGCGCAGGCCAGCTTGAGTTTTGTGCCCACGCCGTCGGTGGAGGCAACCAGCACAGGCGCTTCCATATTCTCCATATCAGGCTTGTACAGGCCCCCAAAACCGCCGATATCCGAAAGAACGCCGTGAGTGTGGGTTTTGGCGACAATGTCCTTGATGCGGCGAACCAATTCGTTGCCGGCATCAATGTCTACCCCGGCTTCGGCATAGGCCTTTGCGCGATTGAGGGAGGAAGGGGCGGACATAAAAAGCTCCTTTACGCTTTTCGTCAACAAATCTCGGCGTGCTCTTCAAAAAGGACTGTTGCCGTTAATGTACGGGCTGGAGTACTATCCTGCCCGAGGCAGCTCAACGTTTTGAAACGCGGCATACGACAGTAATAATCTTGAGAAGAGTAGCCGTTTTATCCTGGTTGCGCAAGAACATTTGAGGGCTTCCCAAATGAATTTATTTACATCTAAGCGGGCTTTTGCCCCTGTCGGCTTATTTTTCGTCAGCCTTGTTCTGGTGTTCTGCTTATCCGCAAACGGGGCTTTATCCGCCATAAGTATGGAAACAAACGGGCGGACAAACCATCTGGGGGATACAGGAGAAGCAAGGGATGCGCCGGGGGGCGATGCGGTATTCGGCACCCCGCCGCGCTCAGTAAACGGCACGGCTCGCGACAGCAGCGCCACGGAACTGCCATACGGGATTGTGCCGGAAGTGTATCTTTTCTGGCCCCCGGGGGGGATTCCCCGTCCCGGGGGGCACGGGGATGGAACGGGGAAAGGCGCGCCCGGCGGCTTTCGCCCCCCGGCTTCGCGGGGCGCTCCTTCTGAGGGAGAATTCGCGCCGCCAAGGCCGGGAACAGGCTCTGGCCGGTCAGCGCCTCGCCCGGCCTGGCCGGAGTTGAATCCGCCCATACCGGGGCAAAAGCCTCCATCCTTGGCGCCGCGCGCGCCCGCCTCTGGCGTGCGCCGCTAACGTTTGTTTGAAACAACGCAAGACGCGGTTTCTGCTACTTGATTGTGGGGTTCCGACCGTATATGAGTATGTTTTTCACATACCTCATAGTGAACATATGATCCTTATATATACAGGCAAAGGCAAAGGCAAAACCTCCGCTTCCGTAGGACAGGCGATCCGCGCCCATGGGCAGGGATTGGCTGTGGCGTTCGGGCAGTTCATGAAGCGCCCGGATCAGGCCGGAGAGCAAAAGATTTTAGCAGCGCTCCTAAAGGACAGCTTCTTCGCGGGGGGGCGGGGATTTTTTCGGCAGGAAGAAAGCCGTGAAGAGCACAGGCAGGCGGCCCTTGAGGTAATGGGGTGGGCTGAAAGGATGCTCTTTTTTGTGGACATGCTGGTGCTGGATGAAAGCCTTTGCGCGCTGGCGGCGGGATTGTTGCAAGACGATGAATTGCGCGCTCTTATCAAGCAAGCCGGGGAAAAGGGAGTGCATCTTGTGCTTTCCGGCCATGTTATGCCGGACTGGTTGTGTGACGAAGCGGACTTGATTACGGAAATGCGGGAGATCAAGCACCCTTACAGCAAAGGCCAGAAGGCTGTTCGCGGCATAGAATATTAATTTTTCACGAAGGGCTTTTTCCATCGTTTTTGGCGGGCTGGGCTTTTTTCGGCCGCCGGCGCTACTCGTACCCCGGCATCCGTGGCGGTTTTTACGCTCACCGGCAGCCTGCAATCCGCCTTTGCCGCTGCCGAGAAAAACGCCCGTTTCTCAGGAGAAGACGCATGAAAGTGACAACATATTTGAATTTCACGGGTAATTGTGAAGAAGCGTTGGCTTTTTATCAAAAGGTCTTTGATGCTCCCGCGCCGGTAATTATGCGGTTTCATGAAATGCCTCCGGAGCCGGGTTTTACAATTCCGGAAGAGGCGCGAAATTGGGTTTTGCATGCGCAAATGCAGGTGGGCGATGATTGGATGTATTTTTCCGATGCTTGCCCAGGGCAGCCTTTTAACGGAACCGTGGGGGACCGGGTGTTCGTCACTTTGGAAAAAATAGATGTTGCCGCAGCTGCCCGCTTGTATGCCCGCCTGCAAGAAGGAGGGGATATAGTGATGCCGCTTGCCGAAACTTTTTGGAGCCCGGCCTTTGCCATGCTGGTGGATAAGTTCGGTATCAAGTGGATGATTAGCGCGGAAAGATAGAAAGAGCTCATACAGTGAAAAGCCGGCTCAAAGCCCCTTTCCCGCCGGGAAAGGGGCT
>JAVBOT010000010.1:0-24890 GCA_031550225.1 Desulfovibrio sp. | reverse complement strand
ATGAAACACATGCCCTCCCTCATGCGGGATATTTCTTGCGCACTTCTCGTCGACTTGCGCCTTTTGCATCCAAAGCCTTCCGGCCCCGACGCGAGTTCCGACTTTTCCTCTAACTTCGACAGAAAGTCAATCGATTTTTTTTCTTTGTTGAAAAAAAAATTTTTATCCTTCTCCACCAAGGGAAAAACTCCCTCCCCTTACATAAGGAAGCCCTATTTGTCCGCTTTTTCCGCCTGCCAAAGCGCCTGGTTCACACCGAGGGGAAGCAGTTCCTTGAGCAAAATATTAATGGTTATGTCCCCTTTGGAGTAGCTGCCCATCTCGTAGGGGGCATATATAATCCGCACTCCCTCGGGCACAAGGATAATACGGTGCATATCAACATCCATATCCTGCTCATCCATACCTTTGCCCTTATCCGGCAAATGCGGCATGGCCAGCCGAGCAAGAGCTATTTCCACATTTTTTCGCCCCGGGAACACATCCGCCAGAGTCAATTCAGCTCCGCCCGCACGATCAAAGCTGATCGTTCTGTAAAGGTGGTTCGCGTGGGCTCCACCACCCCCGCCCATATCTTGCTTGAAGAGTATGGAGAAATACCGTCCGGACTCCTTATCCGCAGGGTAGCTGATGCTATAGGTGCTTACATTGAAAAACACATCTCCTTTATTTTGCTCGAAAGCGGCTCCGCCGCCAGCATCTCGGGCGGATAATGCAGCGCTTAAATCGCGTTCGAAAGCGAGCTCTGAACGCTCCAGAACTTCCGCATACGCATCGGTGTGCAAGGTTTCCGCAAAATCGATAAGAGATTTATCCACTGCGGGACTGAAGCCTTGGGGAAAATAGGTCAGCACGCGCAAAGCAGACCCAAGGCGCATGGCGCGCAAATCCATGACAACGGAAAGGACTCCCGGTTGGGCAGCCTGCACCGGCAGAACGGATGCCTCCAGTGCGCTCTCGTCCGCACCCACAAGCCCGGCCGCACTCAGGGCGGAAGGTCTCACAAGCAGTAAAGTCAGACATAAAAGCGCATATACAGCCGCACGCATACAAAAAACTCCTCAATTAAAATTTCTCTCAAAAGCCGTCTTTTCCGGGCGAAGGTACTGGCGCAGTTTGACGCAACTTTGCGCCAAACTGCGCCAGTATACGGGCAAGGCCCGCGTTGACTCATCAGCAAGGCCAACGTATAAAAGAAACATCCTATAATTGCCATCCCTATTCTTTACTCCATGCATACAGAATTTTTTTCTTACCACCGCTTTTTGCGTCCTGGCATCACCACGAAACTTTTTCTATCCATCCTTCTGGTGTGCGTTTTTATGGCCGTCAGCATGGGAGTAGCCACCCGGGTCAGCTTTCAGAGCGGTTTTTTTGAATACTTAACCGAAATAGAGCACGATCGCATCACTCTTCTGGCCTTTGAGCTTGGTGAGGAGTATAAACAGGCGGGCGACTGGCATTTTTTGCGGGACAATAAAAACTGGCGCAAGATGATCAACCGCTTTATCCGCAAAGAAGTCCCTCGCCAAACAGAAGTGAAACAAGATAAAAAAGGCCGAAAAAAAGCGTCACCTGAAATCGAACCGCCGCTGTCCCCTTCAGAGCGGGCGCGCCTTTCTTGGGAAACCTTGCACCTGCGCTCCAGCCTGGGGCTCTTGAGCGAAGACAAACTCAACCTTATCGCCGGCATCAAACCCGGTCCCGACGCCCTCTGGATCCCCATTGCCGTCAACGAAGCCACCGTAGGCTGGCTCACGCGCGAGCCCTTAAGCGGCATTACCGATTCCATAGACCAGCGTTTTGACGAACAGCAAGGCAATGCCTTTCTCATCATTTCCGTGGTAAGTCTGCTTGTGGCCGCACTTGCGGCTATGCTCATGGCCCGCACCCTTATCGCGCCTCTGCGCCGTTTTGCTGAAACCACAGGCCGGCTCGCTGCGGGCGATTTTTCGGCCAGAGTTAAAGATCCGCGCGCCCCGGCCCTTTCAGCAGATGAAGCCGGAATACAGCCTCCTCCCAAAGGCGATGAATTACAAATCCTGGCCAGTCAGCTAAATCACCTTGGCGGAGTTCTACAGCGCAATGAAGAGGCCCGCCGTACCTTTATGGCGGAAATCGCGCATGATTTGCGCACGCCTCTTGCCATTCTGCGCGGCGAAATTGAAGCCATGCAAGACGGACTCCGCAGCCTTGATGCCGAATCTTTGGCCTCCTTGAAGGCCGAAGTGGAAGTGCTCGGCCGCCTGGTGGACGACATCCACACCTTATCCCTTGCCGACCTCGGCATGCTGCATTACGACCGAAAAAAGCTTGATCTCAAGCTCTGCCTTGCCGGTATACTTGCCGCATCCAAAGAACGCATTAGCACGCGCGACATCACTCTGGAAGCTTCACTACCCGACTATCAAACCCCCATCCTGGCGGATCCGGCCAGGATGGGCCAGGTGCTTCGGAACATCCTGGAAAACAGCCTGCGCTATACCGACACCGGCGGCCATATCCAAGTGCGCTGCCATACGGAAAATGAACACGTCTATATTGATGTGCTGGACTCACCCCCAGCCGTGCCTGAAGAGGCTCTGCCCTTTCTCTTTGAGCGTTTCCATACAGGAGATTCAGCCCGCAACCGGAGCCATAGCGGTTCCGGACTCGGCCTTGCCATCTGCCGGACCCTACTGCGTGATCAGGGGGGGGATATCCGCGCGTTGCCTTCCCCTCTCGGAGGGCTTTGGATACGTATCAGCCTACCTCTCCTTGCCCCTAACGCCGGAACGTCAATGCCGTGACTCAACCCACCTCCTCTAGCCCATCTCCTCCCCACATACCCCGCATACTCATTGTGGAAGATGAACCCAAACTGGCCGCCATTCTGGCAGACTATTTAAAAGCCGAAAGCTACCTAGTTTCTGTGCTGTACAGCGGAACGGAAGTCATCACGCACGTGCATAACGACAAGCCGGATCTCATTTTGCTGGATATTATGCTACCCGGCCAAGATGGGCTCAGCCTATGCCGCGATATCAGACATTTTTCCAATGTGCCCATTATCATTGTGACGGCAAGGGGAGAAGAGATCGATCGACTTCTCGGCCTAAATTTAGGAGCCGATGACTATATATGCAAACCTTTCAGCCCGCGCGAAGTCGTGGCCAGGGTCAAGGCCATTTTACGCCGCAGTTGTGAACCTTCCATTCCCCATAGTTCTGCCAGCCAGAAAAACGAGACGCATGAAATAAAAAAGCCTCTCCCGCAATTTTCAGAAACTGCTCTATCATTTTTTGCGCTGGATGAGACAGGCTATACAGCAAGCTACAACGGGCGCCGCCTGGATCTTACACCCGCCGAATTTCGTCTGCTCCTTCTCTTTACGCGCAATCCAGGGCGAGTTTTTTCACGCGAACACCTTTTGGACGCCCTCTATGACGACAATCGCGTTGTAACAGACCGCACCATCGACACGCACGTAAAAAACCTACGCCGTAAGCTGCATCAGGCCCAAGCCCCGGAAAATTGTATCGCTTCCGTATACAGCGTGGGTTACCGCTTTGATCCTTTATGAGGCTCGCGCCAAAAGCCGCAACAGCGCGGCGAACTCACAATATCCTCACATTGTGCACATATTCTTCTGACATTCCTTTTGTAATTTGCAATCAACGCGGAAAAAACTCCCCGCGTCCAACCTCATCAATAAATAAAAAGGACATGATGATGAAAAAACTCAGCACAACCCTCGCTTTGATCGCTCTTTTTTGCGCCGGGAGCGCCTATGCCGCCAGTCCCGCTCACTCCACTGCGGCTCGCCCCGATCGTGAACATAAACGCTTCAATATTGAAGAGTGCGATAAGAACAAAGACGGCGCGTTGACTCTCGAAGAATTCAAAGCTTGCTTCCCCAACGCCAAAGAGCAACGCTTTATGAAGCTGGACGAGAATAAAGACGGCAAGGTGACCAAAGAAGAGATTCAGGCTTGGAAACAAAAAAAGCAAGAACAAGGCCGGGAATTACGCCGCCAGACATTTAAGAAATGCGACACCAACGGAGATAATGTTCTTAGCATGGAAGAATTTGAGCAGTGCAAATTTGCTCCCAAACGCAACAAAATAAAGAATCCGGAAGCCCAGGCCAATTAGTGCTGGTTTCACAAATCGGCCCATGGCCGATGTATGACGATCGCTTCGCCGAAAAGCGCGGTTTTCGGCTCGCTCACGACGCTACCAGCGGCGCGCCGGACTATCGCCGGCGTTAGAAGTCCTTTTGCAATGAATAATGAAATGACTTCTCATATCACGGCGAGCGTGCTTTTTCCGGCGGCCTCGCCCGCCGGCTTTCCTTGCTAGAGGCGTCAGCCCTCTGCATAAAAATCGGGCGCATGGTCCTCTCCCATGTTCCCGCCCGGTCCTTGCCCTGTCCCGTCCCGCCGGTACATACTCGCTATGTATCCGGCGGGTTTTTTCGATCCGCGCATTTCGTAAGAACTCAGTCATGTTCAGCGCGCTTTTTTCGGCAACAGCTCCCAGAGCAGCACAAAAAACCGCGCAAAAGGCGGCCCTGTCTCATTCTTCCAGAAGCGGCAGTTCCTCTTGCTTCATCTTTGCGCCCAGGTCCGTCACCTCCACCGTCATGGAGCAAACCCGTTCCTGGGCATCCAGTAATGAAAGGGAATGCCCCCCTCCCGTGGGCAGCCAGTATAACGGCTTATCCTCTCGCTCCTGTTCTCCCATATATTTTCCATCAAGATACCAGTGCACGGGATAGGCCACGCCTTCGGCCTTTAAGGCAATGGGTTGCCAGCGGCCCCCGGGAGTGATCAGATACCGCGCCCCCGGCATGGGCGAGACGATGAGCACGGCACGGCTCAAATCTTCCTGAGCAAAACGCTTGCGGTTAAAATCCTCCAGCTCCGGCGGCCATACAAGGGTGGTTTTACCGTCCTGAAGCACATGCATGGGGCAGGGTACCGTGCGCCAAACCTCCTTCAGGTTCAAAGCCATGCGTGTGGAAGGACAAAACGCGGACGGGGCAAGGCCGGATAAAGCGCACACCCGCGCCTTGCCCACCGAAGGAGGTGCGGCATACCAGCTTTGCTCCGGAGAAAAAGCCGCGTTAAGCGAACGCAGCATTTTGATAGCGGCGGGAGCGGCAAGCGAAATACCCACAAGCTTCGGGTGCCCCTCTCCACCTGCCCGGCCCAACCACACCACCACGGTGTGCGAAGGCGAATACGCCGCTGTCCAGGCGTCACGCATGCCGAAAGAGGTGCCGGTTTTAAAAGCCACCGGGGCATTCTCCTTTGCCTGCGTGATTTGCGCGAGCAAAGGAAGCCTTCCGGGATCCTTGAGAATTTCCGCCACTAGAAAAGCGGCGCCCGGATCATACAGCTTGCGCGAAACTAAAAGAGGCTCTCCCTTTGCCGCCGCCAGTTGTGCCGGAACATTGCCAAGGCCGGAAGGCACGGGAACGGCAAAGACAGAGGCCATGCGGCGGGCCAAAACATCTTTACCGAATTTTTCTGCATTTGCGGCAAGCTCAGAGCTGAGGCTGCTGCCGTAGGTTTCCAACGGAGCGAGAGTTTCCTTGGCGGAAGAAAAAACTTCCGGCGCAGGCGGATCTTTTATTGCGCGCGTATCAAAAAAGGGAGGGCGGCGCAGCAGCAGGCTTCTGTCTTCACCCAAATTTGCCAGGGTGGTATAGGCCCGCGCCAGCTCCAAAAGCGAAATTTCCCCCGCGCCCAGGACCAGGGAATCCCCATACACATCGTCAGAGCGATCCAGAAAAGCAAAGCCGAGTTGGCGCAGCAAGTTCAGGGCACGGCGGACGCCGAGCATGCGCAGCACCCGCACCGCCGGAGCATTCAAAGAATCCGCCAGAGCCGTATGCACGGTCACCGGACCGCGATAGCGGCGATCAAAATTGCGCGGGGCCTCACCCCCAAGACGCAAGGGGGTATCTGCCAGCAGAGTGGCGGGGATAATGTCCCCCTCCTCCATCGCTGCCATATAGACAAAAGGCTTAAGCGAAGAACCCGGCGAACGGGGCGCGAGCGCGCAATCCACCCAATGCGCGCCGCTCGCGGGATCAAAGCGCGCATTGCCCACATAGGCAATGATGGAAGCGGTGCGGTTTTCCACCACGATGCCGGCGGCAGTCACATCCGCGCCGGCTTGCTCCGCCTGTTCACGCAGAACCTGTTCCAAAAACCTCTGCACCCGCATATGCAGAGTGGAGCGAACCACCCCCCCCTCCCGGGGCAGAGTTTTAAAGGCCAAGTCCGCAAAGTGCCAGGCCTTGTCCGGCATCTGCGGCCTAAAGCGCGGCAGGGGTTCTTCCCGTGCGAGCGCGGCGAAAGCTTCCGGCACCGCGTGTTTTTCCGCCACCAGAGCAATAATCTGCTGTCTGCGCCTGAGTGCTGCCTTAGGGTTTTTATCCGGCCGGTAAGCTGTAGGGCCTTTAAGCAGCCCCACCAAAAGCGCGGCCTCCCCCAAGGAAAGATCCTTGGCGCGTTTGCCGAAATACATACGCGCTGCCGCTTCCACTCCCCTTATCGGGCCGCCGAAAGGCGCGCGGTTAAGATAGTATTCCAAGATCTGATCTTTCGTAAGCGTTCTTTCAAGCTTCCAGGCCCCCATGAACTCAAGAGCCTTGCTCGTAAAGGTTCGCGGCCTGGGAACGGACAGGCGCACCAGTTGGCTGGTGATGGTGGATGCGCCGGAACGCACCCTTCCGGCAGTGATATTCTGAAATACCGCCCGTCCAAGGGCCAGCATGTCCACGCCGCCATGCTCGAAAAAACGCTTATCCTCCACGGCCACCACGACTTTTGGCAACCAAAGGCCCATTTCCTGCAACGGCACGGGCAGGCACCATTCCTCTTCCGAAGAAAGGCGGGCATGGATCAAAACACCATCCTTATCCAGCAGCACAGGGGACACGGGCCAGGACAAAACCTTCGGCAAGGGATCAGGCGTAATCAGCCATAGGGCCAGTGACAGGCAAAAAAGACCCACGCCCAAGAGCGCGGCAAAGGGAAAAAGGGCAGAACGCCATCGGGGGTATAAAAAAAGGCTGCGGCGCATGGCAGTTTCAAGTATGAGCCTGGAGGATTCTATGATGCAAGGTGCAAAGCCAAGAAAAAACGGGGGAAAGAAAGCGTGATAAACCGCTTTTTCGACTTTCTTTCCCCAATCGTCACACTGTTTTCCTCAGATAAGGGCCCGGATTTGCCGCTATTCCACTATGACCCGCCCCGAAGCGGTAATAGCGTTCACATTCGGCGCGTACATGCCTTCCGCGGCCAGGGGCGGCAGCACAAAATCCCCTCGGCTCACGGCGCGCATGGAATACTTATACGTTACTTCCCCGGACAACTGGTCAAAAAATACCAGAAGCCTATCCTCGCGCTGGTCTATATACAGACCCGCGCCGGTGTTGCTTTCTTCCGCAGCTCCGGCGCTTGAGGTCACCAGGCGAGGGTTCTCCACTTCCAGACCGCCAGGCAGCAGGTCTGACAGAACCATATCCGACACCGGGTTTGCGGGCTTAAGGGTGAGCTCCACAAAAACACGCTCTCCTTTCTTCAAGCGGGCTGTTCCTGAAGATAGGTCTATCACGTTGCCGGAGCTGTCTTTCCAGATTCGCTGGATGGCAAGATCAGATGAAAACGGCGCAGGAGGTTCCATGGGCACACCGCGCACCGTGTAGACGCAGTATGCGCTGCCTTCTCCTTCCACGGAAAGATTCAGGACCGGAGCCGCCCCCTTATCGAGAGGCAAAGCGTCCCCTGCCAGCAAAAGGCGTTCACCTTTAAGGGCCTGAGCCAGAAGCGCGCCGGAAGAACGCACGTCCACCTTGTAGGCCGAAGGCTTTTCTCCGGTTTTTTCCAGATAGCTCCCAAGGGCAAGGGCAGCCATGCCCGCATCCTGCGTTATAAACCAGGTTTGTTTGCTGAGCAGTTCCGCCACATTCAGGCAGAGCTTCACCGTCTGCTTATCCTCGGGCGCCAGCAGCGTCCACAGATATAAGCGCAGGCTCTGATTGCGCAGATTGCTCTCCAGACTCGGGTTATAGCCGAGCACGTCCTTATTTGCGGAACCCAGAAGCAATTTCTTTTCATCAAGAGCGATCAGGGCATTGGGGTTGCCCGCCTTAAGGGCCTTAGCTCCAGCCAGGAAAAGCCTGCCGGAGGGAAACATTTTACCTTCGTGCTCCGTAAGGGTCTGCAGCCAGCCGAGGGGAGCCTCTCCCGCTCGGGTTAGTACAAAGGCCGCGTAAGCCTTAGTGGAATACGCATAGGCCGCGCCGTGCCCCAAATGCTCCGCGGGGACGGCCAGCAAAAAGCGTAGATAACCCAGCGCCCGTTCCATAGTAGCAGGAGAAACGGGCGCCCTGCTTTTTGCTTCCAGCAAGAAGAATGTGGCATTCACGCTCTTCCAGGGATCGGGAGACGTATAGCCGGGCCAAAGGGCAAAGCCGCCTTCCGCGGTCTGCATGGAACTGATGCGGGCAATGGTATGGGTAAGGATGGCCTTGGCAGTGCTGTCCGCATCCTTATCCGGATATTGCATTTTTTGGATCTGAGCCATGCTCAAATACGGCCAGGCCCGGGACGTGGTTTGCTCAAGGCAGCCGTAAGGATACTCCCATAAGTACTGGAGCGAGGGCAGGATGGTCATAACCGGTGAACGATCAACGGAAAAAGAGGCCTTGACGCTGCCCGGCAGCCATTTGCCCGAGATGCGCATTTCCTCTTGCGTACCGGGCTTAAGCAAAGCGGTTTTCACAACGCTGCCGCGCGGATAGGGAGGCCTTACCACCACCTCGCAGTTTTTTTCAAAACGCAAGTCAGGACGGCCAGGCGATTCCACATAAATGCGGATTTTGGCAATACCGCTCTCCTGCCCCGCTTTAGCCGTGACAGTCAAGGAATGCGATACGGCGCTCTTTCCCGGGTCCGCTTTGAGAGAGACGGACTTCGACACATCGCCGCTGAGGGCCAGGGGGCCTTCCGCCATAACCCTGATATCAGCCGTGCCTGTGGGGGCGTTTCCTTCTTCCGGAGCCAGGGTAAAAAGCTTAAGGGCAAGCTCAAAGCTGTCTCCCGGCGCAACTGCGCGTGGAGCCGAAGCTTCCAGTACCAGATCACGGGCAACGCGCACTTGCCCGGCAAAGGAGGCGAAACGATCCTTGGACGCGCCCACGATCATAAGGCGGCCTTTGCCGGAATATTCCGGGATATCAAACGCAGCTTCGCCCTGGCCGTTCGCATCGGTGCGTACCGTGGGCAGATAAGCTGTGAGGAATATCTGCTGCGTACTGAGAGATCCTTGATAATCAGCGCCGCCGTCGCCGCCGGGCTTGAGCAGGGTTGTGGCCCTAGCTTCAGGCCGCAGGAGCGAATCAAAGGCGTCATGGCTGCTCCCCACCGCCAGGCGCTGTGCCATAAAATAATCAACGGGTTGCGGGGTTTTATACGCGGTTAAAGAAAGAATCCCTTCGTCAATGAAGGCAACGGAGAACTCTCCTTCCACCGGGGCTCCCTGTTCATCGGCCACACGAAAAGGAATAGTCAAAGGCGCGCTCGGGGAAGCTCGTTTGGGGAGCTCGGCGCTCACCTCCAGAGTATGCGGCGCTTTGGCGAGTTTTAAAGCAATAAGGCCGCAGGCGCGATGGGCGTACCATTCCTTATTTTCCTCTTTCACCGGGCGCATGACCCAGGCCGTGACGGAAACGTTGGGATCCATCCCTTCGGTCACGGGTATATCCACCGTTGCCGCGGGCGTATTCATAGAGATGACCCGTGTAAAGAGCTGCTCGCCGCGCTCCACGCCTATAAACAGCGTGCCGGCATATGGGGCTTTGACCGCAAGGTGGGCAATATCGCCCACACGGTATTCCTGCTTGTCAAAGCTTAAGTCCACCGTATGCATGCGGCCCGAGCCTTCCGGCATCCCTTCGGCTTCACTGTCCCAGACGTCCAGACGACGCGACGCCACAATGCCGCCATCCTTGGTGGCCACGCGCACCAGGTAGCGGCCGTAACGCCGGGGCGTGAAACGCAGTTCTCCCTTGCCCTCCTTTACGGGCACCGCCATGCTCTCCTGCGGGATAATGCGCTCGCTCCAATCATAGACGGTGCGTCCGTTCCGGTAGACCGTATGCCAGTTGCCCTGGATCAGAGAAATTTCCGCTGTAAGAGGTCCGCTGTCGGCCTGTTTACCTGCAAAATCCACTGCGGCAACGCTGATGACATTGGCTACATTCACTTTAACTCCCCCGTCCGCTATTTTCAAACCAAGCAGATAAGGAGTGGGAAAATAGGTGAGGGTATCGGTTTGGGCTACCCAGCGGCCGCCGTCCTCCCGCACATTGCCGATAAGCAATATATTGATCAAAGCCGGAGGCTGCCACTCCGAAGGAAAATGCAACGAAGCCTCTTTTTTGCCGTTTGCCTCAAGCTTTCCTGTAAGATACTTCAAGTTAAGTTGAGAATCGAACTTGCGCTCACCATCGCCAAAAACATAGCCGGCATAGCCTTGCGGGTTGAAATTTTTAGGCGTGGCTTTGTAGCCAAGCTCATACTCCAGATCCGCGCCCGGAGCGCCGAAAAGATACTGGCCGGAAAGCTCCACCTGCAACGCCTCTCCCGCCCGCGCTATTTCAACCTTGGGGTTGACGGCGACTTCGAGGCGCGGAGGCACAAAATCCTCCACGGAAAATGAGCAGCTCCCCAAGGCAGAATTCTTTTGCCCGGGAAGGCTGAGCTGCGCGAAATAATCTCCTGTGGGCGCGGAGCTTGGCAGCGTGAAGGAAAAGTCCGCACCTCCCTGTGGCGACAGGGTAGCGGAGCCTCTGGCCATTTCAAGGCCCCGGGAGGAATTCACCGTAAACAGGACCGGAAAAGGCGCGGGCGGCAAATGGTTTACATCCCGCACAAAGGTTTTGATATCCACCTTTTCCCCCGGGCGAAACACGCCCCGGGGCGTATACACAATGGCCTCATAACCACTGGACAGATAAGGGCGATCCCCCTGGTCCTCCAATGCCGCGCTTGTCCTGTCGGACAAGGGCAAAAAGGTCAGATCCGCATTTGCGCCCTCTCCGCTCCGCACTGTGACCACACTGGGCTGAAGCTGAGGATCCCAGGAATCATTCCGCTTATGGACGAAAACTCCGTCCTGGCCGGCTACTCCCTGGGCAATCAACTGATTGCTGGCTGAATATACATTAATCGCGGCTCCCGGCAAGGCCTCGCCCGAACTGATGGAAGAGGCGAATACGGTGATCCCGGTGGGAAAAACCCGCGCGGTGACGCCGATGTCCGAAATCACCACCAGCCGCTCGTCCGAACCTTGGTAATCCATATAGAGACGGCCGTTGTCTCTCTGCCGTTCCTTATAAGCGCGCAGCAAAATTTTAAATACGCCTTTTTTTCCTTTGGTGAGATCTTCCACATCCAGGGCTCTGCGCAGCATCTCATTCTTATTCGCCTTCTTAAGCTTTATTTCTTTAAACCCCATGTCGCGCATCATGTCCGCAGCATGCCAGGAAGGGTTCAGATCCATGAAAGGCAGGTTATTGTCATACTGCCGGTATAATTGCACAGTGATCTGATCCACGTTTACAAGATTGACTCCCAGCCTTCCTCCCAGCGCCGGGCTCAGATAATGCCCCATATCGGAAAAATGAGCAGCTGGAGAACGATCCTCCACGGTTTCAGTGCGGGTGAGCTCCTCTTTCAGCACCCGGCCGCCAGCATCAGTCAGGCCCGGCAACAAGGTCACGCTGACAACTTGGCCGGGTTCAAGCCCTTCTTTCAAAATAATGGAAAAATTATCCTCTCCCAAAGTATAGGGTAAATTCGGCGAAATCCGGATGAACTCCTTTTGCGTCTGGCTGGCAAGGGATTTATTCAAATAGAAGGTCATCGAGATGTTGCCGTCACGCTCTTCATGGCGGTATAAGTAATCGAAATGCACGTCAGAGGGTTCGTTTTCGGCTCCGGCCTCCACATGAGCGGTGCGGGTGCCGTCTTCCGAAGGCAAAATCACTATGCTGGCATATTCCTTATCAAAGCCCAAAAGTGACGTATCGTCATCCTTATCCGGCCTGATGGCTATGCGCAGTTTGGGACGGTATTTACCAAGCTGCACCCGCAAGGGATAATAGGAGGCCTCCCGTAAATCCGGCGGAAGCTCATAGCGCAATTCCTCGCCGGTTTCGGCATCGCTGACGACAAGGTGCTCCATCACAGCGGCGCGGCTTACCCGCATCGAAAAATCAAGATTCAGGGCTTGTTCGAATTGAGCGGCCGTATAGGAACCCGGCGAGATCTGGCGCACCTGCGTTGATTCGGTGCGGAAAGAAAAAAGATAGCGCACCGGCTTGTCATCCAGGGATCTGAGATCCTCCGGAAAGGCCAAAACATATTCCTTACCGCGCTGATACCCCGTGGAAGCCAGAAACGCGAAACTCGTCTGAGTAACCCAACGGCCCTCGCCTTCCACAAACGGCTCCAGGGTAAAAGGCATATCCTCTGCCCGCACCGCTTTGTTCACATCCTGCTTTTCCACCATGGGAGCGGAAAAGGTGATCACTATAGGCTTATTTTCCCGTACCACCTGCCTGTCCGCTAGGCTCACGCTGACAACCGAGGTCATTTCCTTACGGGCAAGAGGTTTCTTTTTCCACCTGCTTCCGACGGGAGCTTTTTCCCCGGATTGGGCAGCACTGCTCTCTGGGGTGGCCTTTCCGGCTTCTTTCTGGCCCGGTTCTCCATGGACGGGTTCAGCCTGAGCCTGTCCGACGAGGGCCGGTTCAGCAACCGGAGTTTCTTCCTTCCGGACGGAAAATTGCGCAATCAAAAACGCTACCAATGCCACTGTGAGGACAAATGCGGAAATAAGGCGGTATTTATTCATACTAACTGCCTACATGGACTTCAAAGCATCTTGCTCAAGCGCGCAAAGACACCGGGCAAGAGAAACTTTTCGACCGGTTTAAATGGAAGTTACGCCAAAATGGCGGCGCCCAGACTATACTGACTAACTTTCATATAACTCTACCGCATCACACGTAAACTCAAAACGCCACAAAAAAGCGGGTTGGGCAAATAAAAGGCTTGCATCCCCTTCAGGGATATTTTAAAAAAGTTGACGAATAATTTCAAATAGTTTTACATAACATACCAATACAAAACGATTTAATGGCGACCGCCGGCTCCACTTTCTGGAAAGCAGGGATCAAAAGCTGCCGGGCTTTTTAGGGCCTACTAAAGCTATAGTCTTTATATGTATCCTATGCTATGAAGAATGCCCCCACACTTGTCAAGAACAACTATATTTTCTTCCGCCGCAAGGCATAGGACAAAAAGGCGCACGTATGGGAGCAGGCGATCGCATCACCAGAGGCATCCTCATCGGCGGAGCTCTGGGAGCCTTTAGCTATCTTTTGGGATACTCGGGGAGTATGTTTTTTGCTGTAGGCATCGGGGCTGTTGCCGGTTTTTTAGCCGGCATGACGCACGCCGCCTTTGATAAAAAACGGAAAAAATAACCTTTGCGGCAACAGGCAGAAACAAAAAGCCCGCGCGGTTCAGCCGGCTGGGGCATGTGCCGCAAGCACTGGAGCTTCTACATATATCTTTATTTTAAGGGTATATGTAGTCTTGTCATGCCGAAAAGCGCGGTTTGCAGCTTGCTCCAGCGCAGTAGCCGCCATGCCGCCTCTTTCCCAAAACGACGGCGCTGTTCGCCGTGGCAGGCGAGTGACGCCCACGCAAAACATGTATTGCCCGCAATCTGAACCGGACATGCCAGAGCACAGCCTTGTTCAAAAACTACCATATTGTCATATTTAAAGATCGCGAAGGGGGCTTTCGCAATCTGCGCATGCGCGGCTGGTTCGGCATTGTCCTGTTCCTGCTTATGGCGGGCCTTGCCGGTATGAACTTCTATCTCTGGGGCTTTTACTCCAAATCCAGAACCCTGGAATACCAGCTCCAAGAAGCGCAAAAAATCGTTCAAGGTCACGATAACCAGATGCTCAGGCTCACGGGCAAGCTCCAAAGCCTGGAAGAAGATATCCTCCGCGTGCAGCAATTTGATGCAAAGCTTAGGGTGCTCATGAATATTGATAAAGAAATCGACGAGGGCGCGGAGCGAGAAAACGACGACAAAGACGCTCCCCCGGAAAGCGCCGCTTTTCGCGACCCGGCTTTTTTATCCCGGCACCGGGAGCTGTTCAACCGCCGCTTGCACAGCCTGGTGGACGCGCTGTCCGAAAACGTTTTTTTAGAGGAAGTGGAGCAGCAAACGCTGGTTAGCTTCCTGCGCGCCAATAAGGATTCGTTGCTTTCCACCCCTTCCATTTGGCCGGTCAAAGGTTACCTGACCTCGGGCTTTGGTTGGCGTAAAGCCCCCACCATGGGCGCAAGCCGCATGCATAAAGGGCTGGATATTTCCAACCGCATTGGTACCCCTGTGGCTTCCCCCGCGCGTGGGACCATCACCTTTGCCGGCATAGACGGCGCTTACGGCATCTGCATCACCATTGATCACGGCAACGGCATCGTCACCCGTTATGCTCACTTGCAGCGTTCTTTGGTAAAACCGGGAGACTACGTGCAGCGCGGCGACGTTATCGGCGCTTTGGGCAATACAGGCCGCAGCACCGGCCCGCACCTGCACTATGAAGTGAACATCAACGGCACGCCCGTCGACCCCATGCGTTACATCCTCAACTAAAATATACCAATGGCACGCTATTATATGCCCCCGAGGGGCGCAAACTATCTGAACAAAGTGTATACCTGGCTCAAAACAGGCCAACGCTTTCGCCCGTCTTTTCCCCGCACAGTGGAGTTTCAGACCCTTTCCGTGTGCAACGCCAAATGCGCATTCTGCCCGCACGCCTTGAGTCCTGAACTCATCCCCCACGGACGTATGGAGGATGGGCTTATAGCAAAAATTATCCATGAGTGTGCCCGCCATCCGGTGAACCGCATCAATCCTTATCTGACCAATGAACCTCTCATGGACAAGCGCATACCCGATATCCTGCGCCAAATCCGCGCCAGTGTTCCCTTTTTCACTAAAACCAAAATCAATACCAACGCCGCTCTGCTCACCGAAGAGGTAAGCCGCAAGCTTCTGGAGTCCGGCCTTTCCCAACTCTGGTTCAGCGTGAACGGCTACAGTCCTGAAACGTACCGCGCTTCCATGAATCTGGATTTTCACACCAGCATGCGCAACATCGACTCCTTTCTCGCCCTTAAGAAAAAGCTCGGCAAAACGCGGCCCACTCTGCGCGTCACCACCTTGCACACAAAGCTTGTGGAACACGAGCTGGATTACGCGCGCAAATACTGGGACGAGCGCGGCGTTCCTTTTTCCATCCACCACATGGACAACCGAGCCGGAGAAGGTGTGAGCGACATCTCTCCCAAAGAGCACAGCCGCAAACGCAATTGCGATCTCTTCCTCAAACAGGCCTATATCGTGGAAAACGGCGACATGATTCTTTGCTGCCACGACTGGCGGCAAAGCGTGGTGCTCGGCAACGTGGCCGAACGCTCCATCAAGGAAGTCTGGAACTCCCCTGCCTTTTTGGACCGCATTTATGAATACTATGCGGGCAATTTTGAGCATATCGAAATTTGCCGCAATTGCGGCTAGGCCGCGCCCCCCCAATTCAAATGTCATGAATATGCGCTGAACAGCGCGGAGAATGCATATGCCCCCATCTTTTCCCAAACCGGCGCGCCGCCGTTCCCCGCACAAGCTTTCAGACGAAAAAAGCGCCGCGCACGATCCGTACGCATCCGGCAAGGGCTCTTCGCGGTCCGAACCCATGCGCGGCCCCCGCCCCGCCCGTAAACAAGAGCGCCCCGGGCAAAAAGAACACGGCGAAAATATCCGTGAACCGCAGAAGAGGCGCAGTTTTCGAAAAGATGGCGCGACCTCTCCCGAACGTGGCCCCGAACGCTTTGAAGAAGCCTCCGGCGTTGACGCTGTGGAAACGCCGCTGCTGCCCGGGGTAAAGCCGGTGCTGGAGTTTTTGGAAAGCACACCCGAACGGGTAGATACGGTCTTTTTACGTAAAGGCCGCCACAGTAAAGATATGGACCGCATCGCGGATCTGTGCCGGGCAGTGGGAGTGCGCTTTTCCCTGCTTGAACCCTCACTGTTCAGCCGCATATACGCGGGAGGCAGCCAGGGCGTTGTGGCTCGACTGTTTGAGGCCGGCTACGTGGATTTGGACGATCTGCTGGCAAAGGTTATGGACGCCCCCTTGCCTCTGCTCCTGGCCTTGGACCAGGTGCGTGATCCGGGCAATGCCGGAACCCTGGCCAGAACGCTTTATGCCCTTGGCGGCGCGGGGATCATTGCTCCGCGCCACAACGGCGTTTACCTCGGCGCGGCAGCAGCCAAAGCCGCGGCGGGCGCTCTGGAAAAATTGCCCGTCGCTAAAGTGGGCAACCTGGGGCAGGCTCTCGACGCCGCGCGCAAACAGGGTTTTACCATCTACGGCGCGGCGGCGGAAAAAAAATCAAGCTCTCTGAACGAAGCAAACTCCGCCCCTGTGGAAAACGCCTTTGCCTTCCGCCCTCGTTTACCCGCCGTGCTGGTTCTCGGCAGCGAAGAGGAAGGCATGCGCCCGGGCATGGAAAAGCGCTGTGACACCCTTCTGCGCATACCTATGCTGCGAAACTTCAATTCCCTGAATGTGGCCCAGGCCGGAGCCATAATCATCAGCGCGTTCGTGCGTTCACTGGGGTAGTGGCGCGTCTCACGGCACAGGGCCGGAGAAAAAAGAGCTGGATGACGCAGCTATTTGGATAAAAGATTTATTTAGAAACAGCCCCTAAGGCAGCAGGGTAACCACGGTCGGCTCAATGGGAATGCCGCCTCTGTGTCCACCCGCGCCTCCGCCGCCTGAGCCGCGCAGCAAGGCAGCCGCTTCCCTGCCCAAAGGCACCGTTATGGTGGACATGGCAAGCACTTCCCGGTTCTTTGTCTCCACTATACGGATGTTAAAACGCACATTTTTAGGCGTAACGGTATACGTGCCGGCCACAATGGCCTTACTGCTCACCTTGGTGTTGCCCAGGAGCTTTTTTTTACGCGTAAGCAAAAGTTCCCCTTCATTCGGCTCAAACAACAGATCGGCCCCTTTGCGGATTTCCTGCACGCCATAGCCTGCCTGGACGAACCAACGGGCGATTTCTTCCTGCATTTGCCGGGCCAACGGGTTGGCGTGCTCCAGGTTGTTCACGTCCACCGGCGTGGTAATGCACAAAGAAACCCCCTGAGCCGGAGCTTCCACCTGCCCGAGACGCGCCACAACCTGCCGGTCAAGCTCGCGCCCCACAGCCGAAGCCGCTTGCGGCACAGTCGCCGCCCGGACCGTTCCGGACAAAAAAAACAACATGCAAAAACTCGCAAGGGCTATTCCGCTCAAAACCAACTTCGGTAAAACAGCTTGCGTTTTTTGAGAAAAAAAGAGAAAGGCTTGCATGGCTTACCTCAACGCTGTGTTTTAATCATCATATCCACACTTTTCAAATCGTGGGCGATGATTGCTCTGGTTTCGACGTCGCTGGAGGAAGCAAGGGCCAAAAGATAATGCTCTTTAGCCAGCTCATAGCGCCCCTGGGCGGCATAATCCCGCCCAACCTGCAAATTCCAAAGACTGCTGGAGTCATAGGGAGCCACCACCACCTCATCTCCGGAAAAATACTTGGAACGGGTGCACCCGCACAGCGCCAGACAACTTAATAATACTAACATATATTTCATGACATTCATCCTCTGCCCGTGCCTTTTACCATCCTAGAGCAATTAACGCCTCAAATAGCCGCGCAGCATCTGGCAAAGCCAGCTTACGGCTCTTTGGCGGTAAGAATTTGGAGACAAAACCTTGTGAGCATTTCAAGCGTGAAATGCCTTAATGAATATCCTCTCCCCTGTCAAAAGGACTCATTCTGCCCGTGGGAGCGGGCCGCGTCGTTTCTGAAAAATCGCGGATATTCATACTCCCCCCGGTAAGCTGCTTGCCTCCCCCGCGCAGCATGCGCCGAGTCATGTCATTATTGGCAAGAACCAGATTTGCCGTGCGCAACACCCGGCCGCTTTTAGGGTTAATCAAGCGCGCGTTCACAAAAACCGCCTCTCTATCTTGTTGATAAGTACCCAAAATAACCACTGATCCTGGCCTTGCGGCAAGATTCGCCAGCGAACCGGAAAGACTGAAGCTCTCTTGCTGCTTTTTGCTGCGGATTGCGCCGGGGATGCGGTATTCCCGCACCGGATAGCCGCGCTGGTTCAGTTCATGAAAGAGTTGTTCCGCAATAAGACGCCCCAATGGAGAACTCTGCGAAAAATCGTTCAAATCCACAAAAGCCACCGGCACCGCCACAGAATTTTGCAAAGAACAATCCTGCATATCCGCTACAAGCTGCTCGGCCAATTCCCGTATCTTGAGTTTAAGCTCGCGCGCCTCAACATAGCCGCTGTTTTGCTCCCGATGTGAGGAACCAGGAAGCAACACCACTCCGCCGGAGCCGTCCGGCAACGCAAGACCGCTTGCCACCTCCCCGGCCATGGTGGAGACCGTGCTGCCTTTATATTGCGCGGAAGGGCCCGCTTCCCCGGAAATTACGGCAACATTGGAAAATTCTTTATAGCCCCCGCACGCGCTTAAAAAAAGCGGCAGGAGAACGCAGAGGACGCGAAGACATATCGTGTGGTTACTCATTGCTGTATTCCTCAAACGAAAATCCCTTTATATCACGAAAAAGGCGATCTTTTTCATCTTTTGCCAAGCTGCGCTCCTTACGATCGTTTTGCGGAAAACACCTGTCCCGCTATGCTCACACCGCCCAAATTCATGAAAAACACGGGAACAGTGGATCAAGTCCGCACACCTGGTTGTCCCTCTTATCGGCACAAGGCGCATAAAGATTAGCGGCTATGGGAATATTTAGCGTTTGAGCGGCCCGAGCGGCCGTCTTGACGTCATAGTAAAGGGTTGACTATAGCAGTTTGCCGGACTAGAAGCCCCCTTATCATAGAATAATTGAAATTAAGAGAAAACCACCTTGCTACATCAGGAAGGTTTCGACGCGGCAAGTTTTTCCTTTATATTCTTCGAAAATGATACAAAATTTTGCCCGCAAGCGCGCCTGGACAAAGCATCTGTGAGGCGACAACCTTTTCACCTCCTAGCGCCGGTATTGCCTATGCCCACTAACGAACAGCCGCATCTGATTGCCCCGCGCAGCAAAGTCAGCCAGGAAATGCGCGAAGCCAGACAAATCCATACAGGCATGGTTTTCTGGCTGACAGGACTTTCCGGAGCCGGAAAGTCCACCCTGGCCCATAATGTGGAAGAAATTCTTTTTAAAAAGGGATACTCGATCATCGTTCTTGACGGCGACGCCATCCGCTCCGGCCTGTGCCGGGATCTCGGCTTTTCCCCTGAAGATCGCCAGGAAAATAACCGCCGCATCGCTGAACTTGCCAAGCTCTTTGCCCGTAACGGCACAATATGTCTGTGCGCCTTTATTTCACCAGCAAACCAAGCACGGCGCTTTGCCCGTGAAATTATCGGCCTCGCCTACTTCAAAGAGGTTTTCATTTCTTGCTCCTTGGCCGAATGTGAACGGCGGGATTGCAAAGGCTTTTACAGCAAAGCGCGCAAAGGCGAATTGAAAAACTACACCGGCATAGGCTCGCAGTACGAAGCCCCCGTTCATCCGGATTACGTTATTGATACCGAGGGGGCCTCTATTGAAAAAAATACCCAAGAATTACTCGATTTTATAGAACTCCACACGAGAAAAACCTGAACGAGAAGCGCTATTGCGCACCCAGAGGAAAACTCGCTATGAACATCCTTGTCACAGGCGGAGCCGGATATATCGGTTCCCACACCTGCAAAGCCTTGGCCGACCAAGGATATGCCCCTATCGCTTACGACAACCTTTCCACAGGGCACCGAGAGCTGGTACGCTGGGGAGAATTCATCCACGGGGATATTTTGGATACCGGCCTGCTCATTCGCATCATGCGGGATTTTCGCATCCGGGGAGTTATCCATTTCGCCGCCCTTTCCCAGGTGGGAGAGTCGGTCACCTATCCTGACAGGTATTACAGAAACAACATCACCGGCACCATGAGCCTACTGGAAGCCATGCGTTTGTGCGATGTTCCGGACATTGTCGTCTCCAGCACCTGCGCCGTATACGGGTTGCCTGAAAAAACGCCCATCACCGAAAGCTGCCCCAAAAATCCGGTAAGCCCTTACGGCGTGACCAAGGCGCTCATGGAATCCATGCTGGAAGATTACTGCCGCGCCTATGGCCTCCGCGGCGTGGCCCTGCGCTACTTTAACGCCGCGGGCTGCGATGCTGCAGGAGAAACCGGAGAATGGCACGTGCCGGAAAGCCACCTGATCCCCAGGGTGATCATGGCGGCCAGAGGCGATCTGCCCGCTTTGCACATCTTTGGCAAAGACTACAAAACCCAAGACGGCACCTGTATCCGCGATTATATCCATGTAACCGATCTTGCCGATGCCCATGTGCGCGCTATGCGCCACGGCCATGCCCGCGGCTCTATGCTCGCCCTCAACCTGGGCGCCGGGCAGGGATTTTCCGTAAAAGAAATTGTGGACGCGGCGGAGCGAATTCTCGGCGTGCCTGTCCCGCATGAGTGGCATGACAGGAGAGCGGGCGATCCTCCCGTGCTGGTGGCGGATCCGGAAAAAGCCCGGCAAGCCCTTGAATGGCGGCCTGCATGCTCAGATCTGGATACGATCTTGCGCTCCGCGGCGGCCTGGTATGACGCCCTACGCAAAAAGCCCGCCTGCCTCATCTGACGATAACCCATAGAAACTACGGGATACACTCAAGTGCGGCAGTACCGAAAAGCAGCGCCTTTTACTTGCAAGCATTCTATTTTTCGATCAATATGTGTTTGCTTACGTATTGCGTGTTAAGGAGAAAGGCATGCCTCTTCTGAGTTCATTGCAGCAATTTGATATTCCATTGGCGAATTTTCTTGCCATGCTCGCCGCCGTCGGCTTGCTGCTGTTTCTTGTGCCGGCCGTGCTCAGCACCCCCGCGCTGGCGGTGCTGACGCAATCGTTACCGGTGAAACGCCACAAAACCTTTTATGATAAATGCGCCCGCCAAATGACCCAACTCTGCTTCGGGCTGGCGCTCTTCCTATTCTGCGTGTTAGGAGCCGGAGCCGCTTTTTTTTTGGTGCAATACCAGCCCGAATACCTTGAGCCTCCATTGCTCCGGCAATCCGCCGTCGCCCTTGTGCCGCCCGCGGCCGTCCTTGTGGGCCTTGCTCTGTACCTCGGAACGTGGAACGCTTTAAAAAAATGGCGATGGGCGCACCTGTGCCTGGGCTTTCTAGCCGCGCTCCTCTGCCTGACCCTCTTTTTTCTGGGCTTTCTGCTCTTGAGCGCTCTCCAGCAACCTGTCATCCGCGGCTTACTCTTAACAGCTCCATTTAAAGTCCTCCATCTGCTCATCCTGGACTACCTGGCATCCCCCACTCTTTGGCTTGTATCCAGCCATTTTTTTTGCACCGGCATTGCGGTCGGCACAGGGCTTGCCCAGCTCTGGCTGTTCATCCGCCGCTATAAAGCGGACTATGGCCGCGATTATTACGTCTTTGCCGTGCGTTACTGCGCCCGCTTTGCCCTTGCTTTTACGCTGCTTGCCACCACGCTTGCGGGCTTTACCTTCTGGCGGATACGCGAATCTTTTCCGCCTGAGCTCAGCCAGCCTCAGGATATAGGCATCCTCCTGATTTCCTTCGGATTGCCCCTTTCCTGCTGCCTCTTATGGCTGTGCGTCATTAAAAGCGATAACCCGCTGCGGCATAAGCCCGGCGTCTTTTTTGCCTGTCTTTTTCTCTATATTGCTTTGTGCGCCCAAATGCTTTCTTATATCAACACTTTTCCTCTTATTTAACGGGCCACAATAATGATTTTTTCATCGTTAACCTTTATTTTTTTGCTTTTTCCCCTGGCCCTGATGGGTGACCAGTTGGCCAGGCGCTGCTCGGAAACCTGGCTGCGTAACGCGATTTTACTGTTCATAAGCCTTATTTTCTACACCTGGGGCGAAGGCGCGAAAGTAGTGGTGCTGATTGTCCTTGGCCTTTTCAACTACGGTGTCGGACGCCTGCTGCCGAACAGCAAACATCCCCGGCTATGGATGGTTTTCGGCGTAACGTCCAATTTGGCTGTACTGGTGCATTTTAAATACGCGGTCTGGCTGCTCTCGCTGCTCTGGCCCGCTCTGGCCCTGCCTGTTCAGACCATGCCGCTGGGTATCAGCTTTTTCATTTTCCACGCCGTGAGCTACCTCATAGATGTATACCGCAAAGATGTGGAACCGGCCCGTTCTTCCTTGAATTTTTTGACATATTTTTGCATGTTCCCGCACCTGGTGGCAGGCCCCATTGTTCGCTACGCCCAAGTGCAAAAAGACCTGCAAGCCAGGGGTCCGGACCGTGAGCTGTTTAGCTTTGGCATGTACCGCTTTTTGCTGGGCCTGAATAAAAAAGTCATCATCGCCAATTCCGTGGCCGTACTGGCGGACAGCGCTTTTTCCATGGGAGCAAGGAACGTTTTATCCACCGCGGATGCTTGGGTCGGTATTCTGGCCTATGCCGTGCAAATCTATTTTGACTTTTCCGGTTACTCCGACATGGCCATAGGCCTTGCGGCCATGGCCGGATTTCATTTTGAGGAAAACTTCTTGCGCCCTTACTCTAGCCGGAGCATTAAAGAGTTTTGGCGTAGATGGCATATTTCGCTTTCCAGCTGGTTTCGTGACTATTTGTATATCCCGGCAGGGGGTAGCCGCTTAGGGCAATTTTCCACCTACCGTAACCTGTTGCTGGTTTTTTTCTTTTGCGGGCTGTGGCACGGCGCAAACCTGACCTTTATCATCTGGGGGCTGTGGCACGGCACTTTTTTGGTGCTTGAACGCCTGCCTTTCGGACGGCGAATTGACGCCGCCCCCGTTTTTGTGGGCAGAGCCTACACCCTTTTAGTGGTGCTTATCGGCTGGGTCTTTTTCCGTGCGGACAACATCTTGCTGGCAATGGAATACCTTAACGCTCTGTTTTCCTTTCAATCTGCTTCTCTCTCCCTGCTCTACTACCATAAAGCATCCCTGATCCTTGTAGTCGCGCTGACGCTTTGCCTTCTGCCGGATCGTTTCTTCCCTGCAGCCAAAAGCCACACGCCCGGAGATTTTTCCTTTGCCGCGTACGCAAGCCAGGCCTGCCTGGCTTTTATCTCTCTTGCTTTTTTATTGACCAGCGCACGCAATCCTTTCATTTATTTTAATTTTTAAAATTTCTAATGGTAAAAACGCCGAGTTTTGTTATTGTTATTGCTTAGCAACCCGGCATGGTCGTGCCCTCATGTTTTCAGCATGGCCGTCCATGCTTGCCCAATATAACCACACGCGTAAAAATTCAGGTTCGGAAAAAGACAGCATGACCCTAAAAAAATTCACCCTAACGCTCTTGCTGGCCTTCGGGATTTGTATAACCCCGCTGCTTTTATTCTGCCTGCCTCATGAAAAATTTTTGCTGGATGAACGGCGCAAAAGCATCCCCTTTCCAGACTTTCCTTCGACAATTACCTACCAGAACATGAAAAGCTACGTCAGCGATATCAGCGCCTCTTATAAGGATCACTTTCCCGGCCGATCCGTATTTTTGCGTTTTATCGGCTTCGTTACAGAACTCAGCAAAGACAATGTGGACCCTACCCTCTGCCTGCGCGGGAAAGATAACTGGCTTTTTCTGGGGGATTCTTATCAAAACAGCATCAGAAAACTTCAGGGAGAACTTGTCCCTAACGCAAAAAACATCCAGCAGGCCACCCAGGGCTACAAAGAACTCGCAAGCCTCGCCAAAACATACGGGGCAGACTATCTGCTGCTCATAGGCCCGGACAAACCCAGCATCTACCCGGAATATCTGCCGGCCATCATTCAGCCCTCCGCAAATAAATACATTACGCCTTTTATTCAAGATCTGCGCAGTGCGGGGCTTATGGTCCACGATCCCACAGCCGAGCTTTGGCAGGCAAAGCCGCAGGGCTTGCTTTACTACCGGGGAGATACCCACTGGAACCAGCGGGGCAGTGGTGTGGCCGTAGCGGGAGTGTTACGACTCTTGAAGTTATCGCCCCTTCCGGCCTTTCGCTTCGTGCAAGACAGCCCCTACGAAGGCGTGGATCTGCCTGGCATCGCCGCCATGCCATCCTGGAAAAACCTCTCGGGAGACAACTTTCGCATCATCTGGGAAAAGCCCTCCCAAGTCCGCCTTACAGACAAAACGCAGCCCTCTTCGCATGCCGGAGAATGGTACAAAGGAGGGCATTACATCAATCCTGACGCGCCCAATCCTCAAATCCTTTGGGTGGTCGGCGATTCCTTTACCAGACTCCTCGTCGAATACTTCACCGCTGCTTTTGCGGAAACACGTTATTTTAACGCCAATACCCACAATGCGGACACCTTGGCGGAATTGCTGCGCAACTCCTCATCCAAGCCCGATCTTATCATCTCCGTAGCAGTAGAACGCTCGTTCTAGAGCAATTTACCATTGAAAATGTATAATTGCTCTGCAAGGATTTGCCCGCAAATCCTTGCCTTGAGATTGCCGTAGGCGGGCTTTGCCCGCCGTTAAACGACAAATCTCAAAGTTAATCTGCTCTAGGGGCTGTTTCTAAATAGTTCATTGCAGCCAAACGAGGCACGCGGCCAGCATGACTGACGCTTTAAAGGTTACGGCAAGCTTATCGTACCGAGTTGCAACTCTGCGGAATGATTTAAGCTTTGCAAAGA
>JAVBOT010000002.1:0-14817 GCA_031550225.1 Desulfovibrio sp. | reverse complement strand
ACAAACATAATAACTTCAAGGCTGTGTGCCTTCGTTCGCTCCACGCGTGGGTCGGGTAAAATTCGGAATACTTCAATCGCTATTTCGTGTGTGCTTTTCATTCCTCATGTGTATAGACTTTTTTTAGATGCGTCTGCCCTGGGCTATGAGCTGGCGCAGTTTGGCGTGATGCCTCGTCAGGCGTCGTTTGTCTGGGCGTGCAGCCAGGCCATGGCCTCTTTCAAATCAAGGGTTCCTTCGTAAATGGCGCGTCCGGTGATGGCGCCCTGCAGGCCGCCATCCAGGCTTAGGGGGTAAATTTTTTGGATATCGAGCAGGGTGGCCACACCCCCGGCGGCAATGACGGGCAGCGGGCTTTTACGGACAAGATCGGTAAGAGCGGCGAGGTTGATGCCGCTTTGCATGCCGTCGCGGTCAATATCGGTGTGGATGATAAAGGCCGTGCCCTGCTCTGCGAGGCGGGGCAGCACTTCATCAATGCTGAGGCCCGCGTCCGTCACCCAGCCCTTGCTTTTCAGCCGCCCGCCTTCGGTATCAAGGGATACGCCGATTTTTCCCGGCAGGGCGCGGCACAGGTCTTCATA
This sequence comes from Desulfovibrio sp., assembly GCA_031550225.1. Classification (GTDB taxonomy): domain Bacteria; phylum Desulfobacterota; class Desulfovibrionia; order Desulfovibrionales; family Desulfovibrionaceae; genus Frigididesulfovibrio. The sequence goes on along the minus strand of JAVBOT010000002.1, from coordinate 14,233 downwards.
ACTTTCCGGTTCTTCCAGGGCAAGGGTGCCGATGATGAGGCGGGTGACGCCGGCGTCTATATAAGCTTTTGCGGTCTCGCGGTCACGGATGCCGCCGCCCATTTGCACAGGAATGGAGAGGGCGGAGCAGAGGCGGGCGATCAGAGCCAGGTTGACGGGCGTGCCCGCAAATGCGCCGTCCAAATCCACAAGATGCAGCCAGGCGGCTCCCGCATTTTGCCAATGCAGAGCGGCTTTAACCGGGTCATCCTCAAATACGGTTTCCTGATCGGCGCGGCCTTTTTTCAACCGCACGCAACGGCCTCCCTTAATATCGACAGCGGGAAAAATAATCACAGACGCAATTCCTTCACGGCTTTGATCATGCCTTCCCGGGCGAGATCGCGGGCTGTTATCCACTTGCCGCCGCGCTCAAAGAATTTTTTCGCATCCAGCAGGTTGGAACTGAGGGCGGATTGGGTTTCGTCAAAACGAGAACGGGAGATCAATGTTTCGTTACGCACATCAATGACAAAAATATCCATAACCACCTTAGCCGGGGATACCACGCCAAAGTCGCTGCCGGCACGTTCGCGGTATTCCAGCAACATGGGAACAACCAGCAGATCCACATCCATGCAGCGGCCGATGGCTGACCAGGTGCGCAGGGCGGCCTGGTTATTGCTGCGGCCTTCTCGTTCTCCAATGGTTTTGCTGCAATGCAGGGCGCTTTCTTTGCTGCGAAAAGAGTTTTTAGATTCAGACATTAATACGGAAGCAAAGAGGGAATCCATATCATTAAGCACTTTTTCATCAATGCGCGGAACGTTTTCCAAAACATATCCGGCGAGCATTTCCGAAGTTTCATTGGGCTGAAAGAAAAAAGCGACGCCGAGGTTGAGTTTGCCGAGGGGCATGGGAGCTTGCTTGGGTCTGGCGCAGCCGGCAAAGAGCAGGCAGGCGGTGAGGGCCAGGCAGAGCAGGAGTGGAAACAGCTGGGGAAAAGTACGGGTACGCATTAGTCAAGACTCCCTTTCGTGCTGAGGATGATGGCTCGATCCCGGGTAACAGCGGCCCGCAAGGCGATGCCCAGCCCTTTAAAGGCGGACTCAAGCAGATGGTGGCCGTTGCTGCCGTAGGCAAATGCAATGTGAAGATTCATCTTTGCCCCTCCAGCCAGGGCTTTAAAAAATTCTCGCCACAGATCGTTTTCCTCTCCGGCAATGACAGGGGGCAGAAGCTCCTGCCCGCGCATAACCAGAAAAGCGCGTCCGGAAAGATCCAAAGAAACCTCAGCCAGAGCTTCATCCATGGGCACTCTGGCAAAAGCGGCGCGGGCAATGCCTACCCGGTCTCCCAATGCGGCGTCCAAGGCTTGGCCAAGGCAAAATCCCACATCTTCCACAGTATGGTGGGCGTCCACATGCAGATCGCCTTTGCAGGCAAGGCTGAGATCAAAACCGGCCCAAAAAGCCAGAAGGGTGATCATATGATCCGCCATTCCATAGCCTGTATCTATCTTTACATCACCATTACCATCAAGGCAAAGGGTTAGATTCACATCCGTCTCTTTCGTCCTCCGGGTAAGAGCGCCGTTGCGTGCATTGTGGCTTTTTCCGCTCATGATAATTTCCTTCTGAGAAAGGGAGCATTCTTTTGACACGGGGGCTTATGGCGCCGAACTCTCTTTGAGTTTTTCCGGTGCGTCGGACGTGGGTTCTTCTTCTTCTTCTTCTTCTTCGCTTTCTTCTTCTTTCTTTGGCGTTTTTTTACCGAAAACAGCGGCAATAACGATACTGAGTTCGTACAAAAGCAGCAACGGGCCGGCCATGAGCATCTGGGACATGACGTCCGGAGGAGTCAGGATGGCGGCGATAATAACGTTGGCAAGTATCGCGTAGCGGCGGAACTTGCGCATCATCTGCGCGGTAATGATGCCAAGGCGCGCAAGGAAAAAGACGAAAAGAGGCAATTCAAACACGAGGCCAAAGGCCAGGAGGAGTTGGAGCACAAAGCTGAGGGTTTCATTCAAGGCGGGCATGGCCTGAATAATTCCTTTGCTGTAGCTCATGAAGAACTCAAAAGCAAAGGGAAAAGCGACAAAATAGCAAAAGGCTCCGCCGCTGATAAAAAAAACGGCGGAAAAAAATGCCACGGGCAGGATGTAGACCTTTTCCTCTTTATAAAGCCCGGGCGCCACAAAGGCCCAGACCTGGTAAAAAATCAAAGGGCTGGAAAGAAAAATCCCGGCCACAAAAGCCACTTTAAGAAAAGTAAAGAAGGCCTCGGGAGGGCTTGTGAAAATGAGCCTGCTGGCCTCCGGCATGGTTCGCATAAGAGGCTGGAACAAAAGGGAGAAGAGTTCCTCCGCAAAGGGGTAACAGGCCGCAAAACCGACAAGAGCCCACAAAAAGGCGCGCAAAAGGCGCTTACGCAGTTCGGTAAAATGGTCACGCAGGCTCATGGGCCTGTCTTCTTCCTCATCGTGCGCATCATTTGCGCTTGTGCCGGGGCTTTGTTCTTCACGGGCGACAGGGCTTGCGCTGGGAGCATTTTCTTGAACCGCGCTGTAAGCCTCTCTTTGAGCGGTTTGTGCGTCGATCTTGGAGGCGTCTTCCTCCTTATCGGAAACAAGAGAGCCCTCTGCCGCCGGTGCGGGCAGCGGGTTTTCCGTCTGTGGAGCGGAGAAGGGCGGCTCTTTCGGACCCTCGCTGTCTTCATCGCTGTTTTCGCCGGAATCCGCGGAGGGCTCACTGTCGCCTTCGGCCGTTTGGGAGGATTCCTTGCCGGATCTGATTGCCGCCTGTGGTGTGAATCCACGTTCGGCAAAGGCGAGGGAGCGATTGAGGGAGGCCGTGAGATCCGGATGCACCTGGTTTTGGGAACCGGATTGCGGGGCGTTTTCCGGATCCGGTTCGCTCTCCCCATGGCTATGGTCGTCCTCCCAGTCTAAGGAAGGGCGCTCATCGTCAAGGCAGTAGTGTTCATCGCCGTTTGCAAAGCTCAATCCCCGGTTTGTCGGGGGCGGAATGGGAGAGCCTTGTTCCCCGGCTGTGGGAGTTGCTGCGGCGCCATCCTTTTTCTTTTGGGGGGACGGAGTTTTCTCTGTGCCGAGCTTGGCTTCTATTTCCGCGTCGAGGTTAAAGTCCACCTGGCTGTGATCATCTTCTCCGTCCATGGCGTAGCGCTCATCTTCGGGAAAATACTGTTCCGTGTGATGTTCTTCCGTCAACGGAGAGTCGGGGGAGAGTGTCCCGGCAGAAACGGGAGCCACACCCGTGTGCGTTGTTTCAGTGGATGCCTGCTCTTCCAGTTTACCGAGCTTGGCTTCTATTTCAGCATCCAGATCAAAGTCCGTCTGGCTGTGATCCCCCTCCCAGTCCATGGAAGAGCGTTCGTCTTCAGGAAAATAGCGCTCGGCGGCGGGGCTGGGCCCATGGGGCCCGGCAGGCCGTGCCGGAGTGATCGTGACGGGTTCCGGAAGGGATGCGGCGGTTTTTTTTTCTTTGCCGAGCTTGGCTTCGATTTCAGCATCCAGATCAAAATCCGTCTGGCTGTGATCCCCCTCCCAGTCCATGGAAGAGCGTTCGTCTTCAGGAAAATAGAGTTGGTCGGCGCTCTTCGCCTCGGATGGAGCGGTTTGCGCCTTGGGCAGGGTATCTTTTGGCGAGCTCATACCTTGTTGTCCTGGGCTGGTGTTGCGGTTTTCAGAGCCTGCGCGGCAACGTCCTGGGTTTGGACGGAAGGCTCATTCGCAATTGCGGGACTGGCACTGGCCGTGGCTGCCGCAGCATCTGTCAACTCATCCGCCGGGGGCGGCGGCGAGGACGCGGAGGCTTTCTGGCTGTCCTGGTTGTCAGAGGCCGGCCTTTTTGTCTTTTTCTTGGCAGTGGAAAGGGCAGCCTGTTCTTGCCGCCATTCCTCCTGGTTGACTTCAAGGTTGATGGTCCGTTGAAAGTCCGTGCTTACGCGACGAAAATCCGACATCACTTTGGTGAATGTCCGCATAATACGCGGTAGATGCTCCGGTCCTAAAACGAGAATGGCCACTACAATGATGACGAGAAATTCAGTTGTGCCGATGCCGAACATATTTCACCTTGCGGCAGAGAGTGCAAAGGGTGAGAGTTAAGGGGGAAGGGGGCTGTTGTAAAGCACCCCATGTCCTCTGGAATGCAAAACCGCGTCTTATTCCCATTCAATGGTGCTAGGTGGCTTGGAGGAGACATCATATGCCACCCTGTTCACTCCTTTAACTTCGCTGATAATACGTCCGGAGATGCTGCCCAGTACCTCATAAGGCAATCGAGCCCAGTCGGCGGTCATTGCGTCCACGCTGTTGACCACGCGCAGGGCAACCACATGTTCGTAAGTGCGCGCATCTCCCATCACGCCTACGGTGCGCAGCGGGAGGAGTACGGCAAACCCTTGCCAGACCTTACGATACAGGCCGGCGGCACGCAATTCCTGTTGCACTATATGATCCGCAGCGCGCAGAATGGCCAGGCGCTCTTCGGATACAGCGCCGAGAATGCGCACGGCAAGTCCGGGCCCGGGGAAGGGATGGCGCCAAATGACGTCTTCCGGCAAACCAAGTTCCGCGCCCACGGCGCGCACTTCGTCTTTGAACAGTTCGCGCAAAGGCTCAATGAGTTCAAGATGCATTTTTTCCGGCAAGCCGCCGACATTATGGTGGCTTTTTATGACCACGCCTTTAGCGGAATACGATTCAATGACGTCGGGATATACCGTGCCCTGGGCAAGAAAGCGCGCGTTGGAAATTTTTTTCGCTTCTTGTTCAAAGACTTCAATAAAGGTATGGCCGATAATTTTTCGTTTTTGCTCTGGGTCTTCAACGCCGGCGAGCTTATCCAAAAAGAGCTTTTGCGCTTGGATATGATACAGATTCAGTCCTGGCAGGTGTTTATTGAGCATGCCGATGACTTCTTCCGCTTCTTTGTGGCGCATGAGGCCATGATCCACAAAAATGCAGTGCAGTTGCTTGCCAATGGCGCGGTGCAGCAAAGCGGCCACGACAGTGGAATCAATGCCGCCGGAAAGGCCAAGCACCACATTGCTGTCCCCGGCCTTAGCGCGGCATTCGCTGATGCAGCGATCCACAAATGAAGCCATGGTCCAATCAGCATTGAGCCCGGCGATATTAAACAAAAAGTTACGTAAAATCCGCGCGCCGTTTTGCGTATGGTGGACTTCCGGATGGAACTGCACGGCATGGATGCGGCGTTTTTCATCCGCCATGGCGGCTATTTCCACGGCAGGGGTGGCGGCCACGGCGGAAAAGCCTTCAGGCAGTCCCGTCACTTTGTTGCCGTGGGACATCCACACTGTAAAGGGGGCATGTTCGGCGAGTCCTTGCCACAAAGAGCAAGGGCCGGTTGTCGTATTTTTGATAGTGAGTTCGGTGGGGCCGTATTCCCGATCTTGAGCATTGGCCAGGCTTCCTCCCAAGTGATGGGCGAGCAGTTGCATACCGTAGCAGATGCCGAGAATCGGGACGCCTAGTTGCAGGATACCGGGGCTCAGACCGGGCGCGCCGGGTTCGCCCACGTCATCGGGGCCGCCGGAGAGGATGACGGCGGAAGGCTTACTGGCTGTGATGAGGGCATCTTCGGCCGTGCATGGCAGTATTTCGGAATATACCCCGGCTTCGCGCACTCTTCGGGCGATGAGCTGGGTATACTGGGAGCCGTAGTCAATGATGAGCACCTTGGAATAGTTGGGCATAAACATCCTTTACAGGCGGTGGGACTGAAAAAACTTCCCCGTCCAGAAAAAAGAGCGGGTTAGGCCGTGTGGCGGGCAGGGCCGTGGATACCGTTTTTCGGGCAGCTCAGATTTTTTTAGCGTTTCTCCGGTGCAAAACAGGGAGTTATCCGCGGAGCCGAAAAAAACATATGCCCTGGGCTTACATCCGGAGGCGTCCGGCGCCTGGTTTTTAGGTGGGATCCACCTGGTAGTTGGGCGCTTCTTTTGTGATGATAACGTCATGCACGTGGCTTTCGCGCAGACCGGCGGATGATATTTCAATGAGTGTAGCCTTGTCGCGCAACTCTTGCAAGGTGGTAGAGCCCACATAGCCCATGCCTGAGCGTAGTCCCCCCACGAGTTGGAAGAGGTTGTCGCTCACCGGTCCTTTATAGGGCACCCGGCCCACAATGCCTTCCGGGACGAATTTCTTGGTTTTTTCTTGAAAATATCGATCGGAACTGCCTTCTTTCATAGCGTCAATGGAGCCCATGCCTCGGTAAATTTTATAGCGCCGCCCCTGATACAAAATGGTCTCACCAGGGCTTTCCTCCGTGCCCGCGAAAAGCCCGCCAATCATTACGCTGTGTGCGCCCACGGCAATGGCTTTTACCACGTCGCCGGAATATTTAATGCCTCCGTCGGCCACGATGCAGCGATCAAAGGCGGCGGCGGCCCTGGCGGCTTCCTGTACGGCGGTGATTTGCGGCACTCCCACACCGGCGACAATGCGAGTTGTGCAAATGGAGCCGGGCCCGATGCCGACTTTAACGGCGTCCGCTCCGGCGGCAAGAATGGCTTTTGCTCCTTCAAAGGTGCCGATGTTGCCGGCCACGAGCTGGCACTGGGGCCAGGCCGCTTTGACCGCGCGGATGGTTTTGAGCACGTTGCCGGAGTGGCCGTGAGCCGAATCCAGAACTAAAAAATCCGCATTGACGGCAAGCAGCTCTTCCGCACGGGTCAGATCTTCCCCTACCCCGATGGCGGCTCCCACGCGCAGCCTGCCCGCGTCATCTTTGCAGGCGGTGGGGTATTTGCGGATTTTTTCAATGTCTTTCATGGTGATGAGGCCTTTAAGCTGTCTGCTTTCATCCACTACCAGAAGTTTTTCGATGCGGTTTTTGTGCAGATGCTCTTTGGCTTCTTCGAGAGTGGTGCCCACAGGCACGGTCACCAGGTTGCGTTTGGTCATGCGATCTTTGACCAGGGTTTCTTCCGGATCCTTGACAAAGCGCACATCGCGGTTGGTCAGGATGCCTGCGAGCTTGGTGCCGCGTACGACAGGCAGCCCGGAGACGCGAAACTGGCTCATAAGCGCCAGAGCTTTGGCCACGGTATCATTGGGCGCTACGGTGACGGGAGAGGTGATCATGCCGCTTTCGGATTTTTTCACCCGTTCCACTTCGTTGGCCTGCCCCTTGATGGAGAGGTTTTTATGGATAACGCCCACTCCGCCGTTTCTGGCCATGGAAATGGCCATATCCGCCTCTGTGACGGTATCCATGGCGGCGGAGAGGAGGGGAATATTCAGACGGATGGAAGGAGTGAGGTAGGAGGAGACATCCACCATGTCCGGTGTGCATTCGGAATAGCCGGGCAGCAGCAGCACATCGTCAAATGTCAGAGCTTTGCCTGCAACGTGACTCATAACAGCCTCTTTAACAAGTGCGAAATATAGAAAAAGCGTGGAAATTCAGCGTAAAATTCCACGTCCACCATGGTAATCGGTCATAATAGTGTGCAAGAGAAGAAGCTGTCAAGGGAGATGCGGGAGAGGTAGCGGCCATTTTGCCGTGATGCCTCGTTAGGCTCTGTTTTTTGCTCTGGCCGAGGGCCGCAAGGACGCGCTTCCATGCAAAAAACTATCCCCTTGTCTCACGGCAAAAGGGCCGCGGATCTAAGTTTTCAAATGGAGCCGCTGTCGGGAGAGCCCATAGCTTGCGCGGGGTGTTGGAGAAGATGTCGATTTGTTCCGGGGCTGCTCTCTTTTCCCGTCGTTGCGGATAGGATAGGATGGAGGCAAGGCATGCGCACGGACTATGCCGGTCGGCAGCATATAGGCGTAAAGGAGAGAGGCATGAAGACAGAATTACATGAACGTACCCGCCGTCTACTGGAACTTTTGGCTCATGACGAGGAACCCATGGGCGTTTTTTACACGCATGAAAAGCCGCAAGGGGGCTATGGCCCGAAAAAAGGCGAATTGCTCACCCGTGAGCGCGAGGCGGCCGGGCTTATTGACTGGCAGCGGGCTTTTGCCGATTTTTCCTGTATCATCGGCAACATCTGGCTTGCCCGCAAAAAAGGCGCGACCGCATGGTTGTCGCATGAGGAGTGCGGCTGCATGGGGGGCGGTTTCTATGCCGGTTTTTACCAGCCGTGCCTTGAGGCGAATATTCATTACGTATCCCATGGCATTGAGGGCACGTCTATGGAGGGGGAGCGCTACCTCACGCCGGAAGGAATGCGGGAGTTTATGGAGGATGCAACGCCCCCCGAAGCTCCGGCCCGGTATTGCGCAATCAAGCGCCTTTCCGCATTTACTCCGGCTGAGACGCCGGAGGTTGTGGCGTTTTTCGTCCGTCCGGAAGTGGTGGTGGGTCTTCACGTGCTGACTTCTTATGCCACCGGGAGCCACCTTTCCGTGGTGTCTCCCTTTGGGGCTTGCTGCACCGCCATCCTCGGCTGGCCAAGGGTGTTCGCGGCGCGTGGCGAGGCAAAGGCGGTGCTTGGCGGTTTTGATCCTTCGGCCCGTCGTTTCCTTAAAACGGATGAAATGACCTTTGCGTTACCTCTGCCCCTGTATGAACGGCTCCTCGACGCAATGGAGCACTCAGCCTTGCCGCGCCCGGCTTGGGAGAACAACCGGAAAAAAGTGTTGCGCAGCCGGAAAACCTGGGGCGAAACGAGCTGACAGCAAGGAAAGGATGGAGCGGCCCTGCTGTTGAAGGGAAGCCGCCAATTTGCCAAGGCCTGGCCCGGGCTGTCCTGAAACCGGCCGCGCAAAACAGGAAAACGTAAAAATTGCTTGCCAAGAAGACGCGTCTCCGCTAAGAGAAACCACCGTCAGGCTGGACCTTGCCGCTACCATCAGCGGCGTGCGGCCTGTTGTTGGCAAGGTAGCTCAGGTGGTCAGAGCGCGCGGTTCATACCCGCGTTGTCGGGGGTTCAAATCCCTCCCTTGCTACCATTTTTCAGTCCCACGTGGGACGGCAAGACCCTGAAAGTCCTCAATAACAAGGCTTTCAGGGTTTTTGTTTTCCGCCGCCGTTCGGGGTAAACGGGGCTCTTTACCAAAGAAAGGGGCAGCGGGTAATTCCAGGGCATTTCCGACCTGATTCGGTGAATCCCGGCGGGTCAGCGTTTATCGTAATGGTAACGGCACTGCACAATGCTTAAGGTGTCGGACTTTTCGTCCCAGGCGTAGACAAGGCGATGCTCCTGGTCGATGCGGCGCGACCAGAAACCGGCCAACTGGAATTTCAACGCTTCCGGCTTGCCCTCGCCTTCAAACGGGGTACGCAAAGCGGCGGTAATCAGCAGATTGACGCGCCTGCATTTCTTTTTGTCGTGCTTCTGCCAATGCAGGTAATCCTCCCAAGCTTTGGGAGTCCATGTCAGCAGGGTCATTATTCGCCGTCCTCTTCAGGGCAGTCGGCAAGAGCGCGTGGAACGGCCTTGCCCTGTTGCAGTTCGGCAATGCTTTTCAGCAGCCGCTCCGCGTTGGCCGGGCTGCGCAGAAGGTGCGCGGTTTCTTGAATGCTGTTGTACTCGTCCAGCGACATGAGCACCACGGGCCGTGCCTTGCGGCGGGTAATGACTACGACGTCGCTGTCGTCACAAACACTGTCCATGAGGGAGGCCAGATTTTTTCTGGCTTCGGAATAACTGATGGCGTCAAGCATGATTGCACCTCACTTGTACAATAAATAGTACAAGTATTCGTTTTCGTCAACAGCGGGAAGCGGAAGGTGAGGCCAATCTTACACCGGAGGCTTTCAAGGCTATTGAGGAACGTTTCGCCGGCGCGCTCGGTTTTTCCAAACATCAGCGGCATTGCGGGATTCATAAGAATACCGGCAACATCCACATGCACGTTGCGTATAATATGATTCACCCGGAGCGGCATACCCGGCATGAGCCTCTTAGGGATTACGACACGCGGGACAGACTGTGCCGGAGAATTGAACGGGAATACAGCCTGACCGTGGACAACGGCCGGGAACAGCGCCGTGTGCTGTGAGAGCAAGGATATATTTTCAATATTACATGGAGTTAGGGCCCGCGCTTCTGGCCGGCCTTGTTTTTGGGGGACGGCGCGGACCGGACGGCTTCCGTCAGAACGGCGCTGAATTGCGCCAGGAGTTCGCCGTGCGCGCGCACCAGGCTATCGATATTCGCTCCGGCCGGGGCCTGGGCCAGAAAATGCCCTTCCAGCAACGGGTCTCCTTGTGGGGTATACACGCCCCAATCCGCATCCAGCACAATCTGCGCGCCGGGGGCGCCGTCAAAGCGGTTGATGCTCACGCCGACGCGCCGATCCTGCTTGCCGGACGCGCGCAGAGGCTGAGCGACGCCGCCTTCGCCGGCGAGTTGGGCGGACATGGCTTCAGCCAGCAGTCTGGCGATGCCTTCAGACATGTCTTCGCCCCACCGATCGTAATCAGCCAGCTTGACGTCCGTGGCGTTATCCTGGCGAATGAATATCTGGCGGTGCTCCAGGTATGCGGGGAGGCTGATCGGTCCGATGCCCACGCGTAATCCGGTGATCGCGCGCGTGCCGGTTGGCTGGCCGCTGTGCGCGGGCAGGGCGAGGACGTAGTGGCGCGTTTCCGGACTGCGCTGGGCCATGACGCAGCCCGTCAGGAACAGGACGAACACGCCGAACAGCGGGTAGACGATTCGGGAGAAGGCGGAAAAGCTCATTTGCGGTAAGCTCCTTTCCCCATCAGCAGGGTTTCGGGATTGCGTTCGAGCATACCGGCCAGGTCGCGCACCGCTTTGGCTGTTTCGCCGAGTTCGCGAACGGCGCGGGTAAATTCAAGCACAGGGACAGTATTGGGCCCCACAACGCCGCGCACGCTTTCCAGGCTGCGCTCAAGCTGTCCGCCCAGGGAGATATAGGTATTCATCAGACGGCGGATATGGGCCAGAGTCTCCGGAGCCTGCTTGCCCGCCATGTCGGATACGGACTCCATCGAGGCGGCCAACCGGCGGAATGATTCCATGGTCGTGTTCATGGAGCCCATGGTGGAACGCGCGTCGACAAAGGCCGCGTTAATATTTCCGGGCAGTTCCAACATTGCCTGGCTTCCCAGTGCCGCATCAATTTTTGCGGAAACATCAATAAGGTTCTGAACAAGTTGGTCAACGGGCAGTTCCGTGATGCGCTGTGAAACCGTATCAAAGGGTGAAGGAATGCTGGGGATCACGAGTAGCGAGTCATACATGGACATGGGCATGTACGCATCACGGCGATGCGCGTCAGGGAAAAAATCCAGTTCGATCAGCAGCTGTCCGGTCAGCAGGCTCTGGCTGTCCAAGCGGGCGCGGAGGCCTTGCTTCACCAGCCGTTGCATATACGGTTCATCCACGCGCGGAGGCGAGGCGATATGCTTGACGTCTTTCATGATCGCCATGTCAAGCTCCACATAGACCGGAATAAGCAGCTCCAGCGTATCCACGTCGCCGGCCATGCGGATGGCGGATACGCGGCCAATGGGCACGCCGTGGAACACGACCGGCGAACCGGCCGACAGGCCCCTGAGCGAGGATTCAAAAAACACGACAAAGCGTAACTGTGGGGAAAACAACCGGCCCGAGCTGATAACCGCCACTGCAATCAGCATGAGCGCCAATGCGCCGAGCACGAACGCGCCGATCCGAATTTTGCTGGTTTTTTCACTCATGATGTGCGCCGCCCTGCTTTGGCTTCGGGATTTTGCCCCGGCTGAGAAAATGCATGACTTCGGGATGGGACGGATCCTGGCGCAGGCGATGGGGATCTCCCTGCGCCAGACTGGTCCGGGTCACATTGTCCAGAAAAATCCCATTGTTGCCGATAGCAAAAATGCTTTCCAACTCATGGGTGACGATAATGACGGTCATGCCCAGGTTTTCCTTGAGTTGAAGAATGAGTTCGTCCAGCAGGGCGGCGCTGATCGGGTCCAGCCCGGCCGAGGGTTCGTCAAAAAAAACGATTTCCGGGTCCAGGGCCAGAGCCCTGGCCAGCCCGGCCCGCTTGCGCATGCCGCCGCTGATCTCAGAAGGGTAAAAATCCTCAAACCCGGCCAGGCCCACAAGCGAGAGCTTAAACGCGGCCTGATCCCGAATTTCCGCCGGCGTCAATTTGGTATGGAGCCTAAGCGGCATAGCCACGTTTTCGGCCAGGGTCATGGAGCTCCACAACGCGCCGCCCTGGAACAAAAGACCGATGCGCTCCAGGCGGAGGAGGCGTTCTTGCTCGGAGCTGTTCCAAAAATCCATAGCGCCGTAAAAGACCTGCCCGGCGCTCGGGGGCAGCAGGCCGACCAGGGCGCGCAGCAAGGTGCTCTTGCCGCAGCCGCTCGGCCCCATAATGACGAATACGTCCTGGCGATTGACTGTAAAGGTCAGATCGCGCTGCACGGCAAAAGGGCCATAGCCGATGCTGAGTCCACGCACGTCAATGACGGGCGCCGTGTCGCCTGCGGGCTTGCGGTTTGCGTTCACGGCGTTCATATGCCCACCACGTTGAAAAAGACTGTCAACACGGCCGTAACAAGAATGATGAAGACAATGGCATTGACCACAGCGGATGTGGCGGCCGCGCCCACCCCCTCGGCGCTGCGGCCGCAGTTCAGGCCCTGATAGCATCCGGCCACGGCCACGACCAGCCCGAAAGCGAAACCGTGCACCACGCCCACGATCAAATGCGTATATTGGAGCGACTGCCGGGTATAGGTCAGGTATTCGAGGGGATCGATGTTTAAAATCAGGGAACCCACGATAAAACCGCCCAAAATACCCATGAAATCGGCGTAGATTACGAGCAGAGGCGTCATGGTGGCCAGGGCTATGAGCCGAGGCAAGACGAGGTAATCGACGGGCGGCACCCCCAGGCTGGCCAGAGCGTCCACTTCCTCGTTAACCTGCATGCACCCGATGATGGCCGCGTATGAAGCGCTGGTGCGGCCGGCCAGCACAATGCCGGTCATAATCGCGCCCATGATGCGGGTCATGCCGATGACCACCAGGCTTGCCACGTAAATTTCCGCCCCGAACAGCCGCAACTGCACCACGCCGACAAAAGCCAGAATGAGCCCCACCAGCAGGCTGATCAGCGCCACAATGGGCAGCGCGCCGGCGCCGGCCTCCTGAACGCAGAGCCAGACATCCTTGGCGCCGCAGATCGCCTTGCCGCGAAACAGGCGGCCAAAGCTTACGGTGATTTCGCCGATAAAGCCGGTCACAGCAAGGGATTTTTCCGGCAGGCCGCGGGCGGCTTCGCCGATCCATTCCAACAGCCCCGGCGTGGAGCGGGTTCTGGCCGTGGCTTGAGGAGGAACAGCCAAAGCCAGATCGATCAGATTACATATGCCTTGGGGCAAGCCGGAATTGCGTTGCACGGGCAGTTTGCGGTTTGCGGCGCGGCTGGTCAGCTTGGCGAGCACGCCCACCAGGCTTGTGTCCCAATGGCCGAGGCCTTGCGCTGCGAGTTCCAGACTCCGGGCTTGGGGCAGTTCGAGCAGGCCGAGGGCGTGGCTGATATCCGGCGGATGCCGGCGCATATGCCAGTCGCCCCCCACATGCACGGTAACAACACCCGCATCTGTGATCCGGGCATCAAGGACAGGGCGTATGCCCTGGTCTGGCGTGGCGGCATTGCTCATGACGGTGTGCGGTGTTCACTCTGCATGGATGCGTTTCAGAGCGGTCAGTCTTTGGGATGTGCCGCAGGCGGACTTTGCCGCCTGCGGCACATCCCGTGGCAAGGATTTGTAGGTGAATATTTGCAGAGCGGATGAATAGTTTCAATGATAATATGCTCTCTTGTAATGTCCGGGAAATGCTTTTGAGAATTTTAAATGAGATTTCAAAAAAAAACGCGAAGCAAAAACCAAGGTTTTTGCTTCGCTCATGGGGGCTTCGCTGCCGTGTTACTTTTTTTATACGCTATTTTGTGAGCGCAACACGAGTGTCATGTCATTCGCGAAATGACGAGGCACTGGCCGCCCGGCTGTGTCGGGCGTTAGAGCAATTTACCATTGAAAATGTATACTTGCTCTGCAAGGATTTGCCCGTAAATCCTTGCTTTGAGATTGCCGTAGGCGGGCTTTGCCCGCCGTTAAACGACAAATTTCAAAGGTAATCTGCTCTAGGGGCTGTTTCTAAATAGTTCATTGCAGCCAAACGAGGCACGCGGCCAGCATGACTGACGCTTTAAAGGTTACGGCAAGCTTATCGTACCGAGTTGCAACTCTGCGGAATGATTTAAGCTTTGCAAAGA
>JAVBOT010000004.1:0-102894 GCA_031550225.1 Desulfovibrio sp. | reverse complement strand
CCCCCCCCCCCCCCCGTGGGGCGGCCGCCCCTGTCCCCGCCCGGCCCCCCCCGACGATGGGAGTCCGGAAAATTCGACAACGCCCATGCTGAAAGTAATGCGGAAACACTGCCGGCCTTATAACTCGAGCGGCCCTGTTTCCGCGTCCCAATCAACAGACTTCGCCTCATAAAGCCATACGCCGCCGCTCCTCGGTAAAGAGAAGCGGCGGCGTGGTTCTTACGGCATGCTGTAAACGCCAAGCCGACGGCCCGGGTCAGGCCGTTGAAATTTCCCGCCGGGCATGGCCGTTGCGGGCTTTTTCGCGCACCCTTCGACGCAGACGCTCCGCCGTCAGGCGGTATGCTTTGCCGGTCAGCCTGCCGATTACCAGACCAGCCAACCAGCCGGCCAAGATATCCGAAGGATAATGCTTGCCGTTGTAAACCCGCGACCAGCCGACACCAAGCGGCAGCAGATACACCACGGGAGCGGCCTGAGGGAAAAAGGCCGTCAGAACGGTGGCCACGGTCATGGAGTTGGAGGCGTGCGCGGAATAAAACGAAGAGCCGCCGGTCCTGCGGGGGGTAAAGTCTTCCGGATTGCGGCCCCATCGCCCCTGTTCGCGGTAGTATGCGCCGGGAAGCGAGTTCACGGGCCGAGGCCGATCAATCGTATTTTTCGCAAGGTTGGCCGTCAGATCCGAAGCGCCCAGCCCAAGCAATAAAAACACGACGGCCAACGGCAACCGCCGCAAACCGCCGCGTCCTTGCAGAACCATACGCGAGAGCAAAACAACGCCGATGATGCCCCAGAACAGCGCATCATCCGAAAGCATGGGCAGGAACTCATCGAGAACCGCATTGCGCCAAGCTTCGTTGATAAGCACGAATCCCTGGAGATCCCACTGCAACAAGACGTCAAACACGCCGGTACTTAACGTGTCTTAACTTTGGAGTAAGTTAAAACACGTGACGCCGCGCAGCGGCAGCCCGCCTGCGTGCTTGTTTGGAAGTTTCTTGGCGCATGGCTTCGTGACCAATTGCAAAATGCCTTGCTCTAGGCTGTGTCGACATTCATTTAAGCCAAAGCAGGATGGCGGCCAGTTGAACAAAAGCCATATAGGAAACCGCCATCTTGCTATATCGTGTGGCAACACTCCTGAAGTGTTTCATCTTGCCAAACATTCTTTCGATAACATTGCGTTCTTTATATAGAAACTTATCGTACGCGCGAGTCTCTTTTCTGGTGCTCCGAGAAGGAATAACCGGCTCGGCCTCCATCGCTAGAACCTCAGCGACAATATAATCCGCGTCATAGCCTTTGTCTGCCAACACTGCGCTTGCGGACTCGCCAGAAAGGAGAGGCAACGCCTGCGGGTAGTCAGACTTTTCACCACCAGTCAAAATGAACTTCATCGGATTTCCAAGGGCATCGGCCAAGGCATGAATCTTAGTTCCAAAACCTCCCCGGGATCGCCCTAATGCCTGACTCTGCTGCCCCCTTTAGCGCCTGCTGCATGCTGATGTGCTCGGACGATGGTGCTGTCGAGCATCAACCATTCGGTATCTGCATCCACCGCCAAGGTATTGAAGATCATTTGCCAAACGCCTTTTTTTGCCCAACGAATGAACCGCTTGTGGACATTTGACCACTTGCCGTACTCTGACGGCAAATCACGCCACGGTGCGCCTGTTTTGGCGATCCACATGACAGCCTCAATAAACAGGCGGTTGTCAGCACTCGTTCTGCCGGGATCTTCTGCCTTACCGGGCAAGGCGTCTTTTATCCGCTCCCACTGGTCATCTCGTAAAGCGTGTCGGCGTTGCATGGCAGCCCTCCTGCCACGACCCTAACTCAGTTTAAATTGAATGTCGACACAGCCTAAGTGTTTAGGGTTTGCAAAGAAGAGCATCTCCTTGGCGCTGGATGCAGTTTGCCGTCAGGCGAGGAAGGCGCGCTTTTTATTGAGGGAGTGTTCTTTTATGCCGCGTGCCCCTAAGAAAAAGCGCTGCCTGGCGATGCATCCACGGCAAACTGACCCAGTACCACCTCCTTGCCGATGGAGCTGGGAGATGGAACCCATCGCGGGCCTACAATCAATTAAATCAAATTAGTTCTGGGATGTAAGCAGCCAGAGTTGCGCCTCCAGCTCGGCGCATGTGCCGTGGCCGGTATCTGTAGCGCTTAAGAACACATTGAGCAATTCTATTTGCTGCATGACCCGCGAGACGCCGTCCGCCCCTTCCTCGCTGACGCTGATGGCCGTGTTCCCTCCCGCTACTTGGAAAGAGAGCAGATCCGTCAGGGTTTCCCCGTCGCCCTTGATGTCGGCGATGAGGTCGCGCAATTCAGTGGAGTCCAAGGCGTGTCCGGAAAGAGGCGTGTCCGGATCGGAGGTTTCCAGAGGGGGGGAGACGGGAGCGGATCCTGGTATAGGGTCAATTTGTTCAACAATCGCTAGGAAGCGTGAGGCAGCAAGGGGGGGGAGCTTACCCTCAAGGTCGGCGGAAAAGGGCGGATCAGTGCCGCCGATCTCCGCTCCGGTGAAAAACGTGCGTTGAGAAAAGAGCTCCGTTTCCGTTTCGATCGCGCTCTCCCGGCACTCGGCGCCGAGGCTGCTCACACGGTAGATGCAGTCGGTCAGCTCGCCCGCGTCATCTTCATACATTGCGCCGCCGCTCGGAAGAATGGAAATTTCAGCGGTGGACGAGTCAAAGCCCGGATCGAACGCGAACAGGAGATCGGACGCGGAAAATTTTTCGCCGGACACTGTTTTAAAAACAGGTAAAGGCGTGTCCCCGACCATGAAAAAATTATCCAAAATGATGGAGCCTCCGTTACCGTCTTTAATTATCAGGTCCGATGCATCCCGCTCAAATGCGACGCTTCGGTGATCAAACATGAAGCGGATCAGCGCCTTGGCAGCGGATGGAACGTGCTCGGATTCGTCGGCCGCCGGGCGGGTGAGGCAGATGATGGTGGAAAAACCTGAAGACGGTAAAAGGGCTTCGTTATGACTTGCACAAGCCATACTATCCCCTTTGAAAAAAGCGGGTGCCGAAGCGCTTTCGCTCCAAGCGCAATCCAAAGGAAATCAAGCAGAAAGGCCGGCACACGCTGATGTGGGTGTAGCCTCCGCCGAGCTTATCTCAGACAGAGCACGCGCATTTCATTAAGTAGTAACGTTCTGTTTACTGTAAACAGTAATATTTCTTATTAGTATTATAATTTTATCAATGCCCGGGAAAACTTTTTCAATAATATTATTCATTTGGTTTTATTAAATAAATTTTAATGCATGCGGCTAGAGCCATTTACCATTGAAAATGAATAATTGCCCTGCAAGGATTTGCCCGTAAATCTTTGCCTTGAGATTGCCGTAGGCGGGCTTTGCCCGCCGTTAAACGACAAATCTCAAAGTTAATCTGCTCTAGAAGCCATTTCGCAATTACTAGGGAATGATTTTTAACGCCGGGCGGCAGTCCGGCGCGCCGCCGACAGCGGCGTGAGCGAGCCGAAAACCTCGTTTTTCGACGAAGCGATCTTCATAAATCGGCGCTAATCAGCATGCTCCATTTGTCGCCGACCATTTTCAGAACTTCACGGATTTCGTAACAACACGAAAAAAGGGTGAGGTTTCCATGGCATCACCGCTGTTCGTCCGGACATACTTGTGCCTTCTTGTGGAATCTGGCACTTCTTTTATATGCTTACCTCATAAAAGTTTATAACGGAGAAGCAAAATGAGCAGTCCCTTGATCGAAATGATTAAAAAACGTCGTACGCAGTACAGCCTGGGCAAAAATCTGCCGATTAGCAAGGCCGAAGCCGAGTCGCTGATCAAGGAGGCGGTTCGCCACGCGCCGTCCCCCTTCAACTCGCAAAGTTCCCGCGTCGTCATCCTGTTTGGCGCGGAGAGCGATAAACTCTGGAATATCGTCAAAAATGCCCTCCGCAAAATCGTCCCTGCCGGCGCGTTTTCCCAGACCGAAGCCAAGGTTGACGGCTTTGCCGCCGGCGCCGGCACTATCTTGTTTTTTGAGGACCAGGATGTGGTGAAAAACCTGCAGGACCAGTTTGCCCTGTATGCCGACAATTTCCCTGTCTGGTCGGAACAATCGGGAGGCATGGCGCAGTTTGCGGTCTGGACGGCGCTGGCCAATGCCGATGTCGGCGCCAGTTTGCAGCATTATAATCCGCTGATTGACGCCGATGTCGCCGGTACTTGGAACATCCCGGCCAACTGGAAGCTGCGCGCGCAAATGCCGTTCGGCTCCAATGAACAGCCTTTTCCTGAAAAAGACTTCATGAATGACGAAGTCCGTTTCAAAACATTCGGTTAATCGAAAAGGCATACCCCGTATTGAACACAGCAGCGCGCTCTCTTGGGAAGACGCCGCTCTCTTTGAGGCCGTTAAAGGCTCTCCTTCAAAGACAGAAGGCATTGGTAAAAAGTAAGGCATATCAGACGTAAGCCTGACACTCCTACAGGGAATCAACTTTCCGGCTTTCACCGGAAAATGAAACGTATCCAGCGCCGGGCGTATGGCTTTCGAAACTTTGAAAACTTACCGCTTGCGGGTTCGGGCGCTTTGCGGGTAGCGGCCGTGAAAATAGGGAGGAAACGTCCCCTTAGCCCTATTGCCCCTCTTTTTGGTGGAGAGCCCGAATTACCCGCTGCCCCTTTCTTTTGGTAAAGAGCCACACCTTACGAGATTCGCCAGAGCAGAAAAACACAAGTCCCGCAAGGTGTTGTGAACCTTGCGGGACCTGTTTGGATTTCTTGATGGTGCCGAAGGGGAGACTCGAACTCCCATGTCCTTGCGAACACCAGACCCTGAACCTGGCGTGTCTACCAATTCCACCACTTCGGCAAGAAGGTTGCTTTTACGCTTTGTCCCGGCGCTTGGCAAGTCTTTTTCAGCCTTTTTCATCAGACCTTCTCCAATCACAATGCAAAGCGCGCTTCCGCCTGCCGGGTAAAAGACGGCGCGGGGCCCATACCGGCGAAGCAGGGGGAAAGTCGCTTTTCCCGGGCGACGTTTTTCAAAAAACCTACGACTGCCGGGCGGCCCCCATAATTGTGGCTTCACAGTCGCCATAAACCTGTGTATGAATGCGCGATACCCAACCTACACGTTTTACCGGCAAGTTCTCATGCACGTAGTCACAGACCCTTTTAATCCGCCTTTGGACATCCTCACCCGGGGTTGTTCCGTTACCATCGGCAACTTTGATGGCGTGCATATGGGGCACCAGCGGCTTATCAGCCGCACAATCTCCTTGGCGCGGGCAGAGGGTTTGCCTTCGGTCGTCATTACCTTTGATCCTCATCCTTTAACTGTGGTGCTGGGCAAACAAGCCCCGCCCATGTTGATGACCCTGCAGCAAAAGCTGGGATGCCTGGCTGATCTCGGCATTGATCTGACGCTGGTGCTGCCTTTTACCCAGGCCATCGCCGACCTGTCACCCGAGAATTTTGTGCGCGATGTGCTGGCGCGGTCGTTACACACACGCTATCTTACCGTGGGCCATGACTATGCCTTTGGCAAAGGCAGGAGAGGCAACGCCGCGCTGCTGTCTGAGCTTGGCAAGGAGTTCGGCTTTGCGGTGGAAGAGATCCCCGCCGTGTATATCGACGACGTCATTGTCAGCTCCACCTGTATCCGGACCATGCTGCTTGCGGGCAATACCGATGAGGCGCGCGCTTTTTTGGGCCGCCCTTACAGCGTGGAAGGAGTGATTGAACACGGCATGAACAGAGGCGGCAAGCTCCTGGGTTTTCCCACCGCCAACCTCCAGTTGCAGGATAATCTTCTCCTGCCCAAGTCCGGCGTATACGCCGTACTTGCGCAGGTCAGCCCCAAGCGCCATGCACTGCCCGGAGTCTGCACCGGCAGCGGCGCCCTTTACCTTAAGGGCGTCGCCAATGTGGGCACCAACCCCACATTTGGGCAGGAAAAATTACGCGTGGAAACGCATCTGCTGAATTTTCAATCAGATATTTACGGTCTCCCTTTCCGGGTGCACTTTATCCACCGCCTTCGGGACGAGCGTAAATTCCTTAATGTTACTGAACTTATAGAGCAAATCCGCCGCGATGCCGTCAAGGCCAAAGACATCTTGCACTTTGACGGCGCCTTTTCCCTGTCAGAAGCGGCCTCTCAGTGAAAAATCAACGCATCAACGCTGTGATGGCGGCGCTTCCTCGCTCCACCGCAGGATATAGAGGCACATATATGCACTTTCTTTCTAGATGGACATCTTGTCTGCCGCGTCGTTCGGCACAATGCGCGGCACTCCTTTTTCTGTGCACGGCGTTTTTTTGCGCGGCTCCCGCCGCGGCTAAGGAAGACGGCCCTCTCGCGGCCCTGGTCAAAGCGCAACGGGGCATTGATGAGGCGGATTCCAGCCTTGTGGATGAGGCGATGGACGTCAACGCCGTGCTGAACAAAGCCTCCTCAGTCCTAATAGCGCATCTGCGCCAGCAAGCGGCGGCGGGCGCCCTGGGCGAGGGCAACATGGCCATAACCATGGCCCTTACCGCCATGGGAGATGAAAACTCTCCCCAAGCAGCTTTTTTTAAGCAAATGCTCATCAGCGAGGTCAAAGGCTTTATGGTTTCCGGCATCAATGGCGGCTACTTTGCCGGAAAACCAAACGGCCGCATCACTCCTCCGCAAATGTCCCTGGCCTCCACGCTGACCAAAATGCCCGAAGGCCGCCGGGAAATCGTGCCCGGAAAAATTCTGTCCAATAAAGACGGCAAGGCCTCTGTATCCGCCACTTTCGTGGACCCCGGAGCCGGGCGCCTACCCCTCATCCTGGCCCTGGAACGGCAGGGCGAAAATTGGCGAGTTGTGGAAATTACCAATGCGGCTTCACTTTTTGCAACAGCGGGCAAACCTGCCCCGTAGCAGTGACGGGAAAAGACGCTTTTTCCGGTTTGCCCTTTTGCGGCTCCGGGTCATTTCTTTTTGCTGCGCTGTCCTGTTGGGGGCTCTTTTTCCCTCCGGGCCGCACGCCGCTTGTCCGGATGAAGCGGGCGTCCTGCTCCTGCCCGCTCCGGCGGGCAGCCAGCTTGACCTCCTCTACCATCCCTTTCAGGCCCTCTGGAAAGAACATTCCCAAACTGAGCTCAGCTTACAGTATCGCCCCGGGCGAGGAGGAAGCTACGCCTTAAGCGATTTGCTGCGTGGGCGAAACACTTGCTCCATGAGCGCTTTGCTGCTGCCTTCCTTTTTTTATCTCGCCAAAATGCCGGACAACATGTTCGCCGAAAAGGATATCGCCCCCATAACCGTTTTCGCCTATGCCTCCCATGCTCTCTGGGTGGATAAAGACAGCCCTTTCCAAACTTTGGATGATTTTATAGCGCACGCCAGAAGCGTGATGGAGTCCGCCGGGCAACCTCTCCTCATCGCCGGCACAGGCAGCTATACGGATCAGCATATGGCAAACCAAATCTTTGCCCGCCTCGCCGGGCTTGTGACCCGGTACTACCCCGTTATCGGCTCAACCGAAGCGGCCTCCAGAGTCAAAGACAAAGAAGTCCAAGCCTGTTGGGGCTACGCGTTGACCCTGGAAAGCATGCCCGGCATGCGCCCTCTTGCCGTGGCTTCGGCAGAACGAGTTTCCTCTCTGCCTGATGTGCCCACGTTTCGGGAGCGGCGCATGGAGTTTCTCAGCGGCGCGCATTTCGGCATCGCTATGGCTGCGGAGTCCGTGCCGGAAAAAACCCGCCTAGCCGTTGCGAGCCGCATCTCCCTTTTTCTGGCGGATCCGGCCTTGCGTCGCCTTTTTGCCGCGCGGGGAGCAAGCGCTCTTTCCCTCAGCCCGGAAGATATGCAAAGCTTCCTGAACGAGCGCCGCCGGGAGGCGGAAAATCTTCAACTCTCGTACCCCCTCGGCAAATACGGCTTCAGGTAGACAACCAGAACCGGTCTTTCTGCATAAAAACACGGGAGCCGTCACATCCCGTGCAGCGCGGGATCGCCGCTCCGCATCCCGCTCGCAAGGCCCCGCTCCGGCTCCTGACGATTGCCAAGCCTCAACAACTGGCTGCCGTAAAAAGTGTGCAAATTCTCAATAGTACCATGTTAACTTTGAAATTATGCATCCTGGTAAAATGCTCTGATCTTGCGAAGTAAAGCGCAACAAAGCCCGCGAGATTGGCGTAGACGGCTCTAAGATGACAATCCAGGTCATTTCCCCCAGGCCCCCCTATTACGCTGTTATCCTTGCGTGGCAAGGATAACAGCGTAATAGGGGGGCAAAGACATCATGGCCTCTGCCGAGGGAGTCCGAGGGGGCATCGCTCTTCAGGGGCACGCGTATCTTTTTTATTCGTCTATCTGGATGCCCGAGGTGTGGTAGCCCGCATCCACAAACACCACATCCCCGCTTATGCCCGAGGCCAGCGGAGAGGCCAGGAACAAAGCGGTATTCCCCACTTCCTCTATGGTGACGTTCTTCTTCATGGGCGTGTGTTTTTCAATATGATTCAAAATTTTGCCGAAACCGGAAATGCCCGAGGAAGCCAGCGTTTTTATCGGCCCCGCGCTGATGGCGTTGACGCGGATGCCTCGTTCGCCCAGGTCATAGGCAAGATAGCGCACAGAGGCCTCCAGAGCGGCCTTGGCCACACCCATGACGTTGTAGTTGGTGATATGCTTTTGCGCGCCGTAATAGGTCAGGGTAAGCACAGAGGCGTCATCGTTCAGCACCGGCTCAAAATGCTTGCACATAGCCACCAGGGAATAGGCGGAAACATCCAGAGCAAGGGAAAAACCCTCCCGCGAGGTATCTATATAGCGTCCCTGCAAGTCATCTTTGTTGGCAAAAGCCACCGCATGCACCAGCACATCGGCCCGCCCCCAGTGCCCGCTTACAGCCTTCGCCGCAGCGGCGATTTCCTCATCGCTGGTCACATCGCAAGGAAAGGTAAAAGCCGCGCCCAGTTCCTCGGCTATGGGTTCCACCCGCTTGCGCAGAGCGTCATTAGGCCAGGAAAGAGCCACTTCGGCTCCATTGTCAATAAAGGCTTTGGCTATGCCGTAAGCGATGCTTCTGTTGTTGGCCACGCCAAAGATAGCGGCTTTTTTCCCTGATAAAAGCATGGAATTCTCCTTAAAGGATTTTTGAGATTGCAGGAGGAATCAGAGCGGGTTCCGCGCGCGGGCTGCCGGAGCTCCAGCATCTAGAGCATGTTGACTTTGAAATTATATCCGCCGGTAAAATGCTCTGGTCTTGTGAAGCCAAGCTCAACAAGGCCCGCGAGATTGGCGCAGGCGAGCTGTGCTCGCCGTTAAGCGACAATCTCAAGCGTAAACTGCTCCAGTTGGAGAAAAACAGCCGCCGCTATGCGGACGCCGGTCATATCCCCAAGGTTTCGCCCGTAAGGCGGACATAGGCTTCCCGGTATCTTTGCGCGGTTTGCGCTATAATATCCGGCGGCAGGGTCGGCGGAGGCGGCATTTTGTTCCAATCCTGCTCCTCTAACCAGTCGCGCAAAAGCTGCTTATCAAAGCCGGGTTGGGCTTTGCCCGGGGCAAAAACATCACGGGCCCAAAAGCGGGAAGAGTCGGGAGTGAGCACCTCGTCAATAAGAAACAGCTCGCCGTTCACAAGACCGAACTCAAATTTCGTATCCGCTATGATAATGCCGCGCTCAGCCGCATAGTCACGGGCCTGGATGAAAATAGCCAGGGAAAGTTCCTCCGCTTTCAGAAAAAGCTCCTCGCCCGCCAGCCGCATTGCCGTTTCCCTGGAGATATTCTCATCATGGGCTCCGGGCGCGACTTTTGTGGAAGGAGTGAACAAAGGAACGGGCAAAGCCTCGGATTCCCGCAAACCGCCGGGCAAGGGGAGCCCGCACAATGAGCCTGTGGCTTTATACTCCTTCCAGCCCGAACCGGCAATATTTCCGCGCACAATACATTCCATGGGCAACGGCTTTGCTTTGCGCACCAAAGCGCTCCGCCCCTCAAGCATGGAGGCGTAAGGGCGCAGGGCGCGCGGAAAGGCGCCGACCTCGCACTCCAGTAAATGGTTCGGCACAAGGGAAGCGAACTTGCGCATCCAGAAAACAGTGAGCTGATGCAGCACCACTCCCTTGTAGGGGATAGGCTCATGCATCACCACATCAAAGGCGGACATGCGGTCCGTGGTGACGATAAGCAGCGTCTCAGGATCAATTTCATACATATCGCGCACTTTTCCGCGCGCAAGGAGGGGAAATTCCGAAATATGGGTTTGGGTAACAATTTGCATGGAACTCTTCTTTAAAAAATTTGGGGGTTGATATGCTTCCCTAACGGGCGACAAAGCCGCCCTGCGGGGCATCTCACGGAAAGGATTTATGGACAAATCCCTGCGGAGCGATCCAACTTTTTCAAAACTGAATAGAAGTCATTTCATAATTTATCAGGGAATGACTTCTAACGCCGGACGCCAGTCCGGCGCGCCGCCAACAGCGGCGTGAGCGAACCGAAAACCACGCTTTTCGGCGAAGCGATCGTCATACATCAGCCAGCGGCCGATGCATGAAATCAGTACTAGTTCTGGCCATCCAGGCGGCATAAGGCTGAGCGGGCGTGGGCCTCAAGGCCTTCAAGGCGGGCAAGGCGGGCTACCGCCTCGGCTCCGGCGGCGCAAAAGGTCCGGCTTGCGGCAATAATAGATGTTTTTTTACAAAAGGTGTCCACAGACAAAGCGGAAGAAAAACGCGCCGTCCCCATGGTGGGCAGCACATGATTGGGCCCGGCGAAATAATCGCCGATCGGCTCCGGCGAGTAATGGCCAAGGAACACCGCGCCCGCATGGCGTACACGCGGCAACACGGCCCAGGGGTCGGCTATCAGCAATTCCAGATGTTCGGGGGCAATGCGGTTCACCAATTCAAGCGCCATGTCAAGGTGCGGTACGGCGATAATAGCTCCATACCGCGAAAGGGCCGCCCGGGCGATCTCCTTACGGGGCAAAATGTCGCGCTGGCGCGCCAGTTCCTTGGCCAAAGCCCGGGCAAAGGAGGCTTCCGTGCACAAGCAGATGGAAGACGCCAAAGGATCGTGTTCCGCCTGGGAGAGCATGTCGGCAGCCACCCAGTCGGCCCTGGCCGAGGCGTCAGCCACAATGCATATTTCGCTCGGGCCCGCAAGCATGTCAATGCCCACACTGCCGATAAGCAGACGCTTGGCGGTAGTTACAAAAATGTTGCCTGGTCCGGCTATAACGTCCACTGCCTGTAAAGGCCCCGCCCCGTAGGCCAAAGCGGCTATGCCCCAGGCGCTCCCCGCCGCATACACTTGCGTGATGCCGAGCAGGGAGGCGGCGGCCAGAATATGCTCATTAATCGCGCCATTGGCCATGGGCGGAGAAACAACGATAATTTCAGGCACGCCGGCGACCAGCGCCGGGATAGCCCCCATCAAGAGGCTTGAAATCAGAGGGGTCGTGCCGCCTTGCCCCGCCGGCACATAAAGGCCCGCGCGATCTACAGGGCTGATTCTTTGCCCGAAGATGCTGCCGTCCTGCCGGGGCAAAAACCAGGACTGCGCCTTTTGCGCTTCGTGAAAGGCGCGGATATTAGCGGCCGCTTCCGCGATAATGGCCGCATCCTCGGGCGCAATGGAGGCGGCGGCGCGACGCAGGGCTTCGGGAGTGACGGCAAAATCCTCCGTTCGAAAATTCGGCGCGTCAAAACGGCGGGTATAGTCAAGAACCGCTTCAAGACCACGTGTGCGCACATCCGCAAGAATGGCGGCCACCGCGGCTTCTGTGGAAGGAGCGCTCGCCTCGCCGCCCGCGGGAGTTGAAGAAAGAGGCTCCGCGCGCCCGGCAAGGCGATGCAACAACTCATCCGCTTCATGTAGGTCTTTCATGATCAAAACAGGTATCGGCATTCATCCTCCGTTCATTGCGCCGCTGTGCGCAAACCACGCGTGAGGCGTGCAAAAAAACCGCCGCCCCTGTTCACCGCGTGTGCGCGAAACTTCCTGTGCTGAAAAAAGACGGCTTTTCCCGGAATGGCGGCAAAGCCCGCAAAGCCGGGCCTTGCAAAGGCACGCCCACTGCGACTCTTTACGGCGGCAATGAACGCCGCCGGCGCCTGCGTGGCGGGCTGCTGCCAAAGAAGACGTTGCCGACAGCCGCGGCTCTTCCGCAAAAAAAGCGGCTGTTACCGGGCCCGGGCCAGGGCTTTTCCCTGCTCTTCCAGGCTCGCCAACCAACGGGCCAGCATCAGGCGCTCTTCTTCCGTGCCGAAAAAGGGCGGCATGTAAGGGCTGATCTTGCCCTGGCCACCCAAAAGGGCGGCAATGCCCTCTTCGCCCCGGTCCTTGACCCTGGGCTTGATGTCGAGCATGGGCGCGCCCAGCCCATGGCAACTGGAGCACTGCTGGGTAAAAAGAAAGCGCCCTGCCGCCAAAGGCTCTTTTGTCCCGGCGCGCAAGGTTCCCCAGCCGGAGTTGGCAAGGGCGCCTTTTTCGTTCATGCGCTTGCCGTCGGCCAGGGTAATGCCGTTGGAATACATATAGCCGTAAACAAGCCAAGGCCGCCGGACCGTTTCCCGCACCCATTCAAAGGAACCCACGACCACAAGCCCCAGGAGCAGCACAAAGCTCACATAGGGCAGATAAACCTTTTTCGGCAGACGGATGAACAAAAACATGCCCGCCAAAAAAAGCACCGGGGCCGCGTCCAAAAAGGATCGGAGAAAAGGCCGGATGTCATCGGTCCCACGCTGAAGGGCTTGGTCCAGTTCCTCAGGAAGGCCCCACATGATGTAGGCCACAATGCCGACGAGCATCAGGACAAAGGGCAGACAAATCCATTGGGCGCAAAAGCGCACCATATCTTCGCGCGTTTCTTCGTGCTTAATATTAGTCGCGGTAATAAGGCCGAACATACCCGCCAGGGTCAGGGACAGCCCGAAGCGGAACATCAGCGAGGGCAAAAAGCCGGGGTTGAAGAACGCATCCCAAAAAGCGCCTGTGCGCACCCAATCGCCAGGAGTGAGCATAAAACTGATAATACCGTTGATGATGAACAGGGATAAAAAGGCGAAAACAGCATACGCCGCGCCAAGGATCATATGATCCCTCGGGGCGTACTGGCCGTCACGACAGCGCCCGAAGCTTGCCGCATACAGCAGCAGCGCCAGGATCTCTCCCAAAAAGAACACCCATTCCGCGGCCCAGGCATAGACAAATTCCCGTATAAGCACGGAAATGCCGGCCGGGCTCACAAGGGAGGTAACCAGCCAGATGCCCACTCCCGTTATTCCGCCAAAGACCATGGTCACAAGAAGGAAAAAGCGCGTATGCCAGTGTACCCATTTCAAGATTTGGGGGGAGTTTTCGCGAAAGCCCTTACGCTCGGCAAAAACAAGAAAAAAGCCCCCGCCCACGGCAAATTGAGCCACAAACACGTGAATAACGGCTATCAGGGCGATGAGCAAACCGCCGTTCATACCGTTTAAATCCCAGATCGGAAAATTCATGGCGGAAGTGATCATGCCTGCTTTCCTCCTGCGCCGGAGCCGTCCTGAATATCACTCGCGTTTTGTCCCGCGCTCTGCCCGCCCTTGTGCTGTGGAGAGTTGTCCTCATCCTGCCTGCTGTATGCTATTTCATTAATCATCAGCCTGTCCCGCTGTGTTTCCAACTGCGCGGGAGAAGTCGCCAGCGCAGGCGGCGGCGTTTCCTTTTGCCGAAAATAAACCTTCACCAACCACAGCATGGCCGTGAGGGAAACGATAAGGCTCAGCAAAAAAAGGAAAAACGGCCCGGCCTTAAATGGGCCCATATCCGGCTTGTAATAAGGAGCAAGCATGGAGGAGCGCAGTACCGTCCGCATGCCGGCCATGCAGATGATGACTCCTGCGGCGCACGCCGTTGTGGTCAGGGCGCGCTTTCGCCAGGCGCAGAGCAAGGCGAAGCCTCCCAAAAACAGGGCTAGAAAAAACAGCGTGGTCCCCGCCCCGCTCCCACCCATAAACAGCGTGTGCTGCTTTCCCGGCAGGGCCATGAGAAACCACCCCCCCACAAGGAATTGCCCCAGGGTGGGATATAGAAACCAGGCCAGGCCTTTGCGCAGTGTTTCTCGGCAATTGTCTTCCTCAAGCTGGTCCGGCGCGCCAAGGGAGGAGGCTTTCGCGCGTTCCATCCACCGCAGGCGAACGGCTGCCGGCGCCGCAAAACAGAGCCCTCCAACGGCCAGGCAGGAAAGCACCACATGCAGATAACGGGGGATCACCTGCGGGTCAGCAAGCGCCAAAAGCGTGCCCCCGGCATTGCGGGCATAGGCTGTCCACTGCGCCGGAGACAGCATCAAAGTCATGTTGTTTACAAAAATAAAGCCCGTCCCCAACAGAAGCAGAGTGGAAAAGCCAAGGGCCAACGTACGTGAGCGCCGGCTGAGCTCCAGCTTGGACATATTAATGTATAGGCCATAGTAGGCGAGCATGACCAGCATCATTACCGAGAGCCACCAGACCCCCATTAGTATTGAGCTGCTGTAGATATATTGCCCGTAAAGCACCTGCAGAAACAAAAAGGGAGGAATGCCGAAGTTGACCAGCAGGGCTACTCCTTTGGGCAGCAGCATCTCCAGGTTGTGGGATTTGGCTTTCGGAGCGGGAGCATGATCTTGGGAACGCGAGTTCGTTGACCGCAGGCGGGATACGAGGCTGATGACGCTTACCCCCACCACCGCGTTCATAAGCACAAGATGCATCACAAAGGTGAGAAACAGCAGGGTCGCTTGTATGCTCCAAGGTCCGGGAATTCCGTCAATCACCGGCAGAAGAGAAGCAGGATCAAAAGAGCTGTTGGCCATGAGGTATCCTTAACGAACATCGCGGGGTTTGCATGGGCGCGCAGGCGCTTGTTAGCGGCGGAACGCAATTCCGCCTGCGCCTTTACAGCGGGCTACCGCCCGAAAAGACTGTGACTCGCGTCTTGGCATCCACAGCCTTTGCACTATGCCCGGGCTTCCACCTTTCCGTCAAGCCCTCGCCTTCTCCCCCGCCGCTCTTACCACCTCCAACGAGCCTCCTTCAGGCATTTTCAGCCCTCCCCCGGCCCGGTGGAATACCTCTTCTCCATGCCGCATACTGAGTTTTGTTTTGAGCCTTTCCTCAGCCGAATATTTGTAGAAAAAATTGTACCTCCTTTTTTGAAAAAAATGTTCCCGGCCGTTGCGTCCGCCCGCATCATCGCCTCCAGCGGCAAAGAATCAGCGTTCACCCGAAGAAAAACGGGAAAAGCACGCTTCCGCGCGCGCAGCAGTAAAAAGCAGGTTAAAATACTTGCACAAAAATCCCTTGAATTTTCTAGAAAAAAACTAAATATCTCCCTTCGGCAGACTCGTAACACGCTAATACTATAAGCATATTTTTTTAAGCCCTCGGCAAGGAGCTTTCTTTTCCCCTTTGGCACACCACTTGCAGAAACTTAAGCACTCCTAATTTTGCAAGGTGCACCGGGGTGGAGGCGTAGGTTCGCCTCCACCCTTCTTGCTTTTGACGACCTCAGCGACATAGGGCGAATACTCACGCCCGGGCAAAGCCCGCTGTGCTTTTTGCCCTTCCAGTGCCCATGGAAAGCGCGCGATCCACTGTGTCTGAAGCTGTTGCGGATATCCTGACGGGCCCATGCACGGAGCCTGCCGAGGTTTTCATTGCTCCATGAGGGGCGGCGGCAGAGTATAGCGCGCGCTGCCTGATCCCTTGCCCGTTTTGCCGCACTTACCCCTTTGCCTTACAGTCAGAAGCCCATCAATTTTTTGAACCCGCTCAGGCAAAGATCCAGCCGGGAACAAAGCGCCATGCTCCGCGCATGGCCCGGTCTCTAGCCAGCGCTTCAGGCTCCACAGCAAAAAGCAGTTTCCAAAATGCCGGGGAATGGTCCATGCGCCGCGTATGGCAAAGCTCGTGCGCAAGAATATAGCGGGTGAGCGGTTCAGGCAGAAAAAGCAAACATGCGTTTAGGCTGATGGCCCCCTTGCGCGAGCAACTCCCCCATCGGCTTTTTTGAAAGCGGATACTGAGGGATGAGTAAGCAAATCCATGTGCCCGGGCAAGGGCGCCCAGTTCTTCTCCAAGGTAAGCCCGGGCTTTTTCACGCAGCCAGACGCGCAAAAGCCTGAGGCACTCTCCTTCTTCCGCCTGGGGCAAATGCAGCACAAAGCGCTCCGGTTCAAAGCGCTGGAGCGCAGCCGCCTCCCCCGGTCGGCAGGAGTTTTGTCCGCCCGAAAGGGAACGCTTTTCACTTTCTTCCCGCAGATCCTTACCCGCTTCTCCATCCAGGCGTATTCGCACTTCTTCGCGCCCTCCTTTAAGGCGCAGCAGCGTGGGTATGCCGGGTTCTCCTCCATCCGCCGCACCGCGCATGCGCGCAAAGGTTTTTTCCACCCATGTCCGATGGCGAAGGAGCAATTCAGGCACACAATCAGGGCTGGCATAACGGGGCAGCACAACCTCAAGGCCTTTGCCCGGCAGCATGCGCAAGGAAATGCGCCTGGCCTTTCGGCTTATCCGTACGGTATAGGGGGGCGGGCTGTAATCCCGGCAGGGCGGCTGCTCTGTTTCCGGTCGCCTGAGTTGAGGCTTACGCCGGGGGCTTCTTGCGGAATCGGCCATCTTTATGTAATAAAAGGAAGTTATTGTTCGGAATTTGAGTTGATCAAACAACGCCTGGGTGTAGCGCGTCATACATAATCGTCCTTTACCTTACAGCGCATCTGCCATAAAAGAAAGAACGACCTTGTGCCCGCGGCGGCCCGGGCAGTCCCCACCCGCCGTGGCCCGCGCATTATGGGCGGGGCTTACGCGTGAGGACTCCGGCCCTCAAAGCGCAACGCTCTACGCGAACCTCACCGCCGATTCCACGCCGGCAGAGCATAGTACACTTTCAATACGTACTATGCTTTTGTAATGCACCGCGCAACAATCTTACCAGGATGCAGCGGGGAAAATCCGCTTTGCGGCAGGCCACAAGGAGCCACCATGCCGATCCGCGCACAAACAAGCCCAACTCCCTGGCCGGCGCTTTTTTTCGCCCTGCTGGGGCTTGTATGGTGTGGCTATATCGCCTTTCCCACCGCCAGTCCCCCGCCTTGCTCCACCTCGGGTTGCGCTCTTTTCCGCGACAGCAGGCTGGCAGGGCTTTCCCTCTGGTGGGTGGGCGGAGCCTTCTTTTTCATTCTGTCCATTCTCTGCCTGCGCGGCAAACGAGAACTGGGCCGTTTGCTGGCTCTGCTCGCGCTCCTGGCGGACGCTATCCTTCTGCTTATCATGTTCCTCACCGCTCCTTGCTTCGACTGTCTGGTGGTGGCGGCTCTCACAGGACTCTGCTATTATTGCCTGCGCCCCACCAACGGCGGTTGGTTTATGGAAACGGCGGCGCCTTCTCTGCTGCTCCCCATCTGGTTCGGCCTTTTTCTGGGCAACTGCGTCGTCACGTTCAATGAACGGGCGCCTGCCTATACCTTGGGCAATACGAGTTCTTCAGAGGTGCGCCTGTACTTTTCTCCTTCCTGCCCCGCATGCCGCGAAGCCATTGCCAGCCTTGGCGATAAAGCGCTCCTCTATCCTGTGGAAGAGCGGGAAGGTGATTTTGA
This sequence comes from Desulfovibrio sp., assembly GCA_031550225.1. Taxonomy (GTDB): domain Bacteria; phylum Desulfobacterota; class Desulfovibrionia; order Desulfovibrionales; family Desulfovibrionaceae; genus Frigididesulfovibrio. The sequence continues at coordinate 85,290 of JAVBOT010000004.1, read as the reverse complement.
GGCTATTATCCGCTTTGAAGCCTTACTCCAGGCGGGAAAAAGCCGCCCCGAAGCCTTACGCCTCAGTCTGGAACAGGACGGCCCGCTCCCGGAGCTTTCTCTATTCCGCAAATCGCTGCTTTCCCTACAGCTTTTGCGCAACAAAGCCGCTGTATTGCGCCAGGGGTTCCGCGTCCTGCCCCTTGTCCAGATAAACGGCATGCCCGGATTCAAAAAGCCGCGGCTACAACCCGAAGAAATCCCTGTTCCGGAACAGGCGCCCCATTCTTTCCAACCCAATGAGCCCGGAGCGCTTGTTCCGAGCGATGCGCCGCCCTCCTCCTCTTTCACTCCTCATACCGACTCCTCCCCTGCTGCCCTACCATTGCCGGACACCGCTCCCCCCCACCAGCAACCTTCGCCCGCAGCCCCTCCTGCCTCTTCACCGGCACAGCCGGGTTCATTTTCCGGCAGCCAGGCGTCGCCTCTGCAATTTCCGGGAACGCCGCACCGGCAACCAGGTCAGACGGGCAGCGGCGCGCTTCCCGGTTACAGCAACGACAATCCCGCCCAAAATTCGGGAGCTCCCCCCACGGGCAGAGGCCCATCCAGACAAAGAGCCAGAGAACAGAGCCAGGATAACGGCGGCCTGTCTGACTTTCTTCACAACCCGGATGCGCTGGGACAGTGCGGGCGAAATGCGCAACAGCCTTGTGATTAAAGACACAAGCATAGGGCGGAAACACCTCCCTTTTTTTCTGTTATTGCCCAAAAAATATAGGGCCGCAATATTTTGAAGAGCACCTTGACCTTTGCTGTTTTTCAGAATAGGAAAAAAAGCAAATCTTTTTTTTCACTAACATCTGAGCCAAGACGGATTCTCCATGGTCAAGGATATGCATATCCCTTTTGCGGTAAAAGCCGGCACCACTTTGCTGGGCATATTGGGCCCGCACAAAGAGGCGATGATCGCCCGTTGGATGGAAATTGTTCGCGGCACATATCCATTTGACACCATTGGTTTTTTACGGACCCGTAAAGACAGGTTCGCCAACCCCGTGGGCTACCGCACTGAGGAGGCGGCCAAAGCTCTTATGGAAGTGGTGTTTACTGAATTCCCCGATGAAGAAGCGCTTAGCGCGGCTGTGGATGAAATCATCCGAGTCCGCGCTGTGCAGGATTTTTCGCCTGAGACGGCGGTGGGCGTCATTTTTGCCATAAAAGATATCGTGCGTGATGTTCTTTCCCGTTCCGGCGATATGGCGCTGACTCTGCCGGCGCTTCTTGCGCTGGAGTCGCGGATTGACGCTGTGGCGCTTATGGCTTTTGGCGCATATGCGCGTTGCCGGGAAACGCTGCACAATCTGAGGGTGGAGGAATTCAAACGGCAGCACTCGCAAATTTTACGGCTGGCTGAGAAGAAAGCCGAAAAACAATTGGATGAGGCAGATACCCAAAACTGATAGCCAAGCAGCGAGGTAAAGGAATGTTTTTTTCTCTTCTGGCGGTCATCGTTCTCGGTGGCATCGCCTGCCTGATCGCACCGCTCGCGCCCTCCTTGTTCGGCGTGGCGCTGCCCTATGCGGCGCTCGTGGTGTTTTTGGCCGGCTTTGTCTGGCGGGTCATGAACTGGGGAAAATCCCCCGTTCCCTTCCAAATTCCCACCACAGGGGGGCAGCAGCGTTCTCTTGATTTCATCAAACCGGCGCGTCTTGACTCGCCCTTCACGACCACGGGCACAGTGGGGCGTATGCTTCTTGAAGTATTGTTGTTCCGCTCGTTGTTTCGCAACACCAAAGCGGAATTGAAGCCGGAAGGCCCGCGCATGGTATATTGGTCGGCCAAGTGGCTGTGGCTGTTTGCGCTGCTTTTCCATTACAGCTTTTTTCTTATTTTCATCCGGCATTTCCGCTTATTCCTTGAACCTGTGCCAGCCTGCATCGCGATTGTGGAAGCGCTTGACGGTTTGCTGCAAGTGGGCATTCCCCGCTTTTACCTGACTGACGCGCTGATTATGGCGGGCCTGCTCTTTTTGCTGTGCCGGCGGCTTATGGATCCCAAGCTGCGCTATATTTCTCTGCCTGCGGATTACTTTCCGTTATTCCTGCTGCTGGGCATTGCTTCCAGCGGGATTTTGCTGCGCTACTTCTTCAAGTCCGACATCGCAACGGTCAAGACGTTCATTATGGGCCTTGTCTCCTTGAGCCCGGTGACCGCCGAAGGCCTGCCGGCGCTGTTCTTTGTGCATCTGCTTTTTGTAAGCGTTTTGCTTATATATTTTCCTTTTTCCAAGCTTATGCACATGGGCGGGGTATTTCTTTCCCCCACGCGCAACATGCCCAACAACACCCGCGCGGTACGCCACGTCAACCCTTGGAACCCGCCCAAGAAGTTCCACACTTACGCTGAGTACGAGGATGATTTCCGCGACCTCATGGATGAGGCGGGCCTGCCCCTTGAAATCACCCCTGAAGAAGCCGCAGCGGCAGCCGCAGCCAAGGAGTAGCCATGTCTAAACTTCCCAACGCATCGACATTGGCCAAAAGCATAAGCTATGCTTTACCGTCGGCCTCGTGGATGAATACCAAGCCGGTCTTTAATCCCGGTTCTTTCTGTTATCCCGCCAAAATGGAAACCATGACGGGCCTGGGTATGCCTCATCCGCACACCTGGAATCCGGCGGAAGAGGATTGGCACCTTCCCGAGAACTGGGAAGAAATCATGTACAATACCTTGAAGGACAAGCTGGAAAAGTTCCGTTCTTTCAAGGTGTTCATGGACATCTGCGTTCGTTGCGGCGCTTGCGCGGATAAATGTCATTTCTTCATCGGCACGGGGGATCCCAAAAACATGCCAGTTCTGCGCGCGGAACTCATCCGTTCCGTCTACCGCCGGGACTTCACCGTGGCCGGAAAGCTTCTGGGCAAGCTGGCGGGCGGGCGCAAGCTCGATAAGAACATCATTAAAGAATGGTTTTACTATCTTTACCAGTGTACTGAATGTCGCCGCTGTTCTTTGTACTGTCCTTACGGCATTGATACGGCGGAAATCACCATGGTGGGCCGGGCGATGCTGCATGAGTTGGGGCTTGGCACCCACTGGATTATGGATCCGGTCTCCAACTGCAACCGCACGGGCAACCACCTGGGCATTCAGCCCCATGCCTTTAAGGAAATAGTCGAATTCCTCTGCGACGACATCGAAACCATCACCGGCATTAAAATCAAGCCTCCCTTCAATGAAAAGGGGCATGAGGTTCTTTTCATTACCCCTTCGGGCGACGTGTTTGCCGACCCCGGCATCTATACCTTCATGGGGTATTTGATGCTCTTCCACGAGATCGGCCTTGACTACACCTTATCCACCTATGCCTCGGAAGGCGGCAACTTCGGCTCTTTCGTCTCTGCCAACATGATGAAAAAGCTTAACGCAAAAATGTATGCCGAGGCGGAACGCTTAGGAGCCAAATGGATTCTTGGCGGCGACTGCGGGCACATGTGGCGGGTGGTGCATCAATATATGGACACCATGAACGGCCCCACGCCGCCTAACATGCAAACGCCGGTCAACCCTCTCACGGGCACGGTATTCCATAACGCGGCCGCCACGAAAATGGTGCACATCACGGAGTTCACGGCGGATCTTATCAAGCATAATAAGATCACGCTGGATCCTTCGCGTAATGACCATTTGACAGTCACCTTCCATGATTCCTGCAACCCTGCCCGCGGCATGGGGCTTCTGGACGAGCCCCGCTATGTGCTTAAAGCCGCCTGCAACAACTTTGTGGAAATGCCTGAGAACACCATCCGGGAGCAGACCTTCTGCTGCGGTTCCGGCTCCGGCTTAAACACCGAGGAAATTATGGAACTGCGCATGCGCGCCGGTCTGCCTCGGGGCAATGCTTTGCGTTATGTGCAGGAACGCCACGGCGTGGACACCATGGCCTGTATCTGCGCCATTGACCGCGCCACGCTTCCGCCTCTGGCCAACTACTGGGCGCCGGGCGTCACAGTGACCGGCACACATGAGCTGGTAGCCAACGCTCTGGTGATGAAAGGCGAAATTAAGCGCACTATGAACATTCGCCAGGAAGATCTTCCCGGTGTGGAGGAGGATGAATAGCCATGATGTATAACGCTAAATATATCTGGCCGGGAATTGTGCTCTTTCTGGTGTTGTTCTCGGCGCCGTTCTGGCTCAACATCGGCTCGTCCGGCCATGCGCGCCCGGATGTGGTTTTGCCGCTGAAAGAAAAAGAATGTATAGAGCCGCGCGCCTACATGGCGGCTGAGCACATGCAGATGCTGGACTCCTGGCGGGACATGGCCCTGCGCGAAGAAAAACGCGAATACGTTTCCACCAGCGGCAAGATCTGGACGGTCAGCTTGCAGAACACCTGCATGACCTGCCATTCCGACAAGGCAAATTTTTGCGATAAATGCCACACCGCCAACAGCGTAGACCCCTACTGCTGGGATTGCCATGTAGAGCCCCGGGGGAAGAAGTAATGAAAAACTCCAGACGCCAGTTTTTAAAAATCGCCAGTTTGTCCTTTCTCGGTTTTTCCGCCGGCAAGGTTTTGCCGGGCGCGGCAGTTGCGGCTGAACCGGCGGCGCAGCCCGCGGCCTATCGTGTGGGGAAAAATGCCCTGCGCGCCAAGCACTGGGGCATGGTCATAGATACACGCCAGTTCGATTCGCCGGAAAAATTCCAGGCAGTGGCCGAAGCCTGCCACAGATACCACAACGTACCAAAAATCAATACAAAGAGAGAAATTAAGTGGATCTGGCATGACGGCTACCGCCAGACCTTTACGGATCAGATGGACAACTACCCGGCAAAAGCGGTGCTTGAGCGTCAATACTTGCTGCTGTGCAATCATTGCGAAAATCCGGCCTGTGTGCGCGTGTGCCCGACCAAGGCTACATTCCGCCGTTCCGACGGCATTGTGGTTATGGACTACCACCGCTGCATCGGCTGCCGTTTCTGTATGGCCGGCTGTCCTTTTGGGGCGCGCAGCTTCAACTTTGATGATCCCCGGCCCTACCTTGACTCGGTAAATACCCAGTTCCCCACGCGCATGCGGGGCGTGGTGGAAAAATGCACTTTTTGTTCCGAGCGTCTGGCTGAGGGCAAAATGCCCCTTTGCGTCGAGGCTTCGGGGGGCGCCATCGCGTTCGGCGACCTTGCGGATCCTGAATCCAACGTACGCAAACTTCTGGCGGAAAACTTCACCATTCGCCGCAAACCCACCCTGGGCACCGAACCCAGCGTGTACTACATCATTTAGGAGGCAGCCATGATCGAAAAAGTACTGAAAGGCAAACCGTCTTTCTATATCTGGCTTGCCGCCCTCGGAGGGATAATCACCCTGGGAGCCCTGGTTTACATATACCAGATCTTTAACGGGCTAAGGATCACCGGCCTTTCCCGCGATGTATCCTGGGGGTTGTATATCGCGCAATTCACCTATTTTGTGGGTGTGGCCGCCTCGGCGGTCATGCTGGTGCTGCCGGCCTATTTCCATCATTATAAGAAGTTCAAAAAAATGATCATCTTTGGTGAGTTTATGGCCATCGGCGCGGTGATCATGTGCATGCTCTTCATTGTGGTGGACTTGGGGCAACCCCAGCGTGTGCTGAACGTGATGCTCCATCCCACGCCCAATTCCGTCATGTTTTGGGACATGGTGGTGCTTTCAGGCTACTTGCTCCTTAACCTGGTTATCGGCTGGGTGACTCTTGAGGCGGAGCGCCATCAGATAGACCCGCCAAAATGGATCAAATTTTTCATTTACCTTTCGATCTTCTGGGCATTTTCCATCCATACGGTCACAGCCTTCCTGTACGCCGGCATCCCCGGACGCCACTACTGGCTGACAGCCATTATGGCGGCACGCTTTCTGGCCTCGGCTTTCTGTTCAGGCCCGGCCATTTTGCTGCTCCTGGTTATGATTCTCAAGCGCGTCACCAGCTTCGATCCGGGCAAGGAAGCCATCCAGACTCTTGCCAAGATCATCGCCTACGCCATGGGCATCAACGTCTTTTTCTATGTTCTGGAGATATTCACCGCTTTCTACAGCCAAGTGCCCGGTCATATGCATCCCATGGTCGTGCTCTTTGCCGGGCATGACGGGCATTCGCTCTGGATCAACACCTGGATGTGGACGGCCGTGGTCTTCGCTCTGGTCAGCTTCCTGCTGATGGCCTTTCCGGCCACCAGAGATAACGAAGCCCTCTTGCCCCTTACCTTGGTTATGCTGGTTGTGGCTACCTGGATCGACAAGAGCCTCGGCATGATGATTGGCGGTTTCACCCCCAATACCTTTGAGGAAATAACCGTCTATACCCCCACAGTGCCCGAAATTCTTGTGGCTCTTGGGATCTATGGCATTGGGGCTTTGATCATCTCCTTGCTGTGGAAAATCGCCGTTGACGTAAAAAAGGAAGCGGGCGTTTTTTAGAACGGATTCACTTGGAGGCGCGCGCTCAACACATGATGCGGGCACGCTCGCCAAAGTGGCCAGTTATGCAATAACTTCAATACAGCGTTTTGTCGGTCGACCGACGCCGTTGCGGGGAGTAAAAAGCGGGGCTTTTTACTCCCCGTTCCGCGAGTAAGCATATCTAGAGCAGATTAACTTTGAGATTTGTCGCTTAACGGCGGGCAAAGCCCGCCTACGCCAATTGTGCGGGCCTTGTTGCGCTTCGCTTCATAAGACCGGAGCATTTTACCGGCATGTTAATTTTAAAGGGAACATGCCCTAAAAGCAGCTCTTACGCGCAAAAAAAGGTCCGGCTCGTGGGGTTTGGAGCGCCTTCAAAAAAGTTGAGTAAATTTTATAACTTTAATAACTATTACTAATTACAATAGATCCAGCTATACACAGGGAGGCGACAAAATTTTGAACTAACAAATATTTAATATTTTCAACATATTATAGTGTATACTTTATAATTCCCAACTAATCGCAATCGACTTTACTATACAAATGAGTCAAGCTATGAAAATCTATGTAGCAGCATCTTGGAAGCATCAACACGCGGTTGAAATGCTCACGGAACAACTGGAGCGGGCAGGGCACAGCGTTTTGTCCTGGTTAAGGGAAGGCAGACCGGAAGAAGCTTTCCTCTCGCGCAGAGAGCTCGAACATTTCATCCACTCTCCGGAAGGCAGGCGCGTATTTGAGTTTTGCGCCAACGCGGCCACAAGCTGTGATCTGCTCATCTACCTTGGCCCGTCGGGTTGTGACGCCTGGGCGGAGGTGGGAGCGGGTTTTGGCCGGGGAGTCCCCGTGTTGGGCCTTTTGGCCAAATCCGAAGAAGTGGGACTTATGCGGCATATGATCCAGGCCTGGTACAACTCGGTTACAGAGCTGATGCTGGCTGTGGAAAAGATGCAAAAGACAGGTGTTTCGCGAAACGGAAATCCTCAACCGCTATCCAAAGAAGGAGCTTTTCCATGAGCAAAGAAAAAAAAGTTATGACCGGCGCTTTCGGTTCTCCCTGGCCGGATGACAACAACTCTGCCACCCTTGGACAGCATGGCCCCATCCTCATGCAGGATGTGGCTCTACTTGAAAAATTGAGCCATTTCGATCGGGAACGTATCCCCGAGCGCGTGGTGCATGCCAAAGGCGCCGGCGCTTTGGGAATTTTTGAGTGCACAGCGGATCTGACCAAATATACCTGCGCGAATTTTTTGAAAAAAGGCAATAAAACTCCTGTATTAGCGCGGTTTTCCACTGTGGCGGGAGAGCGCGGTTCAGCCGATGCCGAGCGAGATCCGCGCGGATTTGCTATTAAATTTTATACCACCGAAGGCAACTACGATCTGGTGGGCAACAATACGCCCATATTTTTCATCCGCGACCCCATGAAGTTTCCCGACTTCATCCACAGCCAGAAACGCAGAACCGCTGATAACCTGCGTTGCAACAATTCCATGTGGGATTTCTGGTCCCTCACGCCTGAGTGTCTGCACCAGGTGGTCATTCTCATGTCCGATCGAGGGGTTCCCGCCACGCACCGCCACATGAATGGTTATGGAAGCCATACCTTCATGTGGTATAATGAAAAAAAAGAGCACTTCTGGGTTAAATACCACTTTAAGACCGACCAGGGTATTGAAAATCTTACCTGGGAACAGGCGGAAGCCATGATCGCCAAGGATCGCGACCATGCCACCCGTGATCTGTACGCGGCTATCGGCAAAGGGCAGTACCCCTCCTGGACGGTGGAAGTGCAGATTATGACCCCTGAGCAGGCAAACAAATTCCCCTATGATCCTTTTGACTTGACGAAAATCTGGCCTCATGGCCTGGTTCCGCCGCTGACCATCGGCAAAATGACGCTGAATAAAGCCCCGGACAATTACTTCCAGGAAGTTGAGCAGGCCGCCTTTAACCCCAGCAGTTTTGTTCCGGGCATTGCCGCCTCTCCGGACCGCATGCTGCAAGGGCGTTTGTTCTCCTATCATGACACGCATCTGCACCGCCTGGGGGCCAACTATCATCTCATTCCTGTCAATCAGCCCAAAAACGGCCCCCCCCACAACTATCAGAGAGACGGTTTCCACGACACCTCGTCGGCGAAAGCGGGCCCCAATTACTGGCCCAACAGCATGGGAGGTCCGGAGCCAAGCCAGGCCTCTGAGCCCCCCATTGATTACAGCGGCGCATTGTTTCGCCATCCTCAGCCGGTAACGGACATAGACTACAAACAACCCGCCGCGCTTTACGGCAAAGTCATGAACGATGAAGAGCGCGCGCGCTTCATCTCCAATGTTGCAAAGCACATGAACGACGGCGTTGACGAACGCATCAAGCTGCGCTCCGTGGTTATGTTCTGGAAAATGGACGAGGACTGCGGCGCGAGACTCGCCAAAGCCGTCAACGTGGATCCGGCAAAGGTGAAGCAACTTGCCGCCCTTTCCTATGAAGATCTGGTCAAAGCCACAGCCATGAAATAAGCGCATAGGCGCACTCAAGGCGCAGACGCCGCTTCTTCCCGGCCTTTGCAAAACAAGAATTCTCTATGGCAGATGAACATTTTCAATGTTCATCTGCCATAGGAAAAATGCGGGATCGCTTCTCAAACGGCCCCCGGCAAATGTCTCCTTATGCTTGTTGCGGCAACAAGCCTGCTACAAAATCCGCCAGGATTTTGCGCCGCAATAGGCGGCGTAATCTGGCTGAAAATCACTTTTTTCAGCTAACGATCTTTACAAAAATTCCTCGTAAAATTATGAGTTGAATTTTTGCAATCAGACACTGGATGCGTCTTCCCCCCATACGGTATTTCCTTTGCCGAAATTTTGCTCCTGCCCGCCCTCGCGCTTTTTTTTCTCTTTCCGGAAGCGGAAAAGAGCCTTTCCCATCGCCGCGGACCTGTGTAAGGTATCCTCCATCACGAGCCTACTAATTCTATTCAACCGCTATTAAGCGAGGATTCCATGAAAAGACTTTTTCTCTGCCTTGGCCTATTGCTTTGTTTTGCCTCTCAGGCGCTGGGAGCGGACGATAAAACCATTATCGTCGGCGTTACTCCTTTCCCGCACAAAGATATAATGCTTGTTGCCAAACCGTTGCTGGAAAAACAAGGTTACCGTTTGGAAATCAAAGAATTTACCGATTACATCCAGCCCAACGTCAACCTTGCGGAAAAAAACCTCACAGCCAACTTTTTTCAGCACGTCCCCTACCTTGAAAATATGAATAAGGAAAAAAACCTGGATCTGGTCTGGGTGGCCAAAGTGCATATAGAGCCCTTGGGACTGTATTCGAAAAAGATCAAAACCCTGGATGAGTTGAAAAAAGGCGACAAGCTGGCCGTGCCCAGCGATCCCACCAACGGAGCCCGCGCCTTACGCCTTTTAGAAAAAAACGGCCTGATCACCCTCAAGCCCGGCGAGCTTGTTTCCGCCAGGGATATCACCAGCAACCCCAAAGGGCTGAAAATCATCGAGCTTGAAGCGGCTCAACTCCCACGCACCTTGGTGGATGTGACCGCTTCGGTCATCAATACGAACTTTGCCAGCGAAGCCGGGCTGATTCCCTCGCGTGACGCCATTGTCATTGAAGATAAAGATTCCCCCTATGCCAACATTATTGCCGTGCGTAAAGAGGATGAAAACACGCCGAAAATTAAAGCGCTGGTGAAAGCGGTGCTCTCCCCCGAGGTAAAGGCCTTTATTGTAAACAACCTGGAACCTAAAGGCATAGTCCCCGCGTTTTAAAACAGTTCGTTCCCGTGGATAAGGGGAGAAGGGAGCCCCCAGGGGCCTTTCTCCCCTTATCGGGAAAGCATGCTCTGGAGGCTTTGGCGCGATATGATCCCTTCTCCTGCCACATCAGGCGCTTCCACCAAGCCGGATTCTTCCCAAAGCGGCTCCGGTCCGTTTCCGGAGCAAGGCGCACCCGGAACCGAGAACAACAACCGGGAAAAAACCACTCCCCCCCGCCCGGCTCTTGCGGAAAAACAACGCCGAGAACTCTGGCTGTACCTTGCGGTTTCCATTGTGGCGGTGGAACTACTGCTCACCGTAGGAGCCGTGTTTTACGGCTTTATGAGCATGGGGAGCGACAGGCGCTTCGTGTTTCCTTGGCTGTCATGGGCGGCGGCGGCCCTTGTCTGCCCCAGCCTGATCCTGCTTCTGGCGCATTTTGCCGATGTCGGCCTGTTCCGTCCACCGGGCGGAGCCGCATCCGAACAAGAATGGCAAAGGCATCTTCCCGAGCGCATGCAGCGGTTGTACCGCATCATCAAAGGCGCGCCAGTGATTGTGGTGCTGCTTGGCATCGTGCTTCTGGGCGCCGCGCTCATGACCCTTGACGGCGCGCTCTCCGCTCTCATGCGCCTGGGCTCGGCCCTGGTTCCTTACATCCCCCATATTGTGGCCGGTGTCGCGGTCTTTGCTTGCGCCATTGTGCTTGCAGCCGTCTGGCTCAGCTATCGGACCCGCAGACTGATGGCGGAATACGATTTTCGCCGCGAGGTGCTCGAAAAAACCGGTGTCATCATCGTGGATAAAGGCAGCGTGCCGCTCCCCCCGGGCGGCGTTGGAGCATCCCCCTATGCCCCGTATGCCCTTGAAGCGGGCCAAGAGCAAACCCGTGCCCTGCCGGAGGCTGAAATTATCACGGCGGAAGCTCGCGTTGTGCCTCAAGGCGACGACGCGCCCGAAAACAAGGCGCCGTAGGTTTTGAGTTTTTTGAGGAGGCCTGCCCAACTCTGTGGGCGGAGCGGCGGATAGATTCAGTTCAGTTCCCATTTAGGACGCGCGTTCTGTTCCCGCAAATATACAGATGTGCACCCTTGGCAAGTATTTGCTTACATGTTTTTTTCTCTCTTGCCAGATTAGCGTCACTAAAAGGGAGTATCTCAACACGTGCTGAACATAAAATCTGATGTTATATTTCAAGCCAAGTCTTCATACGCGAAGTACAAATGCGCTTTTAAAACCCTCATAAAGATTTTTTTAGGATACAAGGGGACGGCAGCTCACGTATATGACTTCCAATACAACGCCGACTGCCGAAATTGGGATCAACTGCCTGGCGGTAATATTTACAGAAAAATTCTTGCCAAAAACGAAGAAAGCTATTTTGCGTTACTGAAAGAGGCGGCGGCCAACAGAGATAATTGGTTTTCAATTCCTACGCATCAACCTGATGATGATTCCGTTCCATTTTGGGATAATCCGGCATTTCCGCCCTTTGACGCTGCAATCACTTATTCGCTGATCAACAAATTTCGGCCCGCGATCTACCTGGAAGTCGGCTCCGGGAACTCTACCAAGTTTGCCCGCCGGGCTGTTGATGATAACAATCTGAGAACGCGGATTGTTTCTATAGAACCGTTTCCTGCTCCTTATCTGGATAAGGTGTGCCACAAAGTCATTAAGTCAAAGCTTGAAGACATGCCCCTTGATACTTTCACTTCACTCAAAAGCGGCGACATGCTTTTTATTGACAATAGCCATCGCTGCTTTCAAGGCTCAGACGTGACCTGCTTTTTCACGGAAATCCTTCCGTTGCTCAATAAGGGCGTGATCTACGGCATCCATGATACCTTTCTTCCTTATGATTACCCGGAGGCCTGGAAGTGGCGCTTCTACAATGAGCAATATCTGCTTATGGCCTATCTGCTTGGCGGCGCTGCCGGTGATGAGATATTGTTTCCTGTAGCCTATATGTCAGGGCATGATGCAGTTGTTGATACCTTCTTGGGGCAACATAAAGATTCGCCGCCATGGCATGGCCATCGCTTACACGGTGGTTCTTTCTGGATGGTAAAGAATTAGAGCATGTTGACTTTGCAATTATACATACCGGTAAAGCGCTCTGGTCTTATGAAGCCAAGCGTAACAAGGCTCGCGGAATTGGCGTAGGCAAGCTGTGCTCGCCGTTAAGCGGCAAGCGTAACCTGCTCTCGGCTCACCCTCTCATTAAAACCCCATCCACGAAAAGCGGATGTAGCGCCGGCAGATGGCAAAAGGCGCCCCATGAACAACAAAGCCACCCGCAAGCGAGTGGCTTTGTTGTTCATTTTTTGCGGGCTTACTTGGCTTTTGAGAGATTCGTATAACCGGTGACCTTATCATCTTCCATGGTCAGCTTGATATTGTGGCCGTCATCCCACACCGCATCCCGCAGTTCCATGTATTTCGCCGGAACCTTGATGGTGCAAATGTTTTTCTGCCGCTTAGAATAGATCGTAATTTCACTCTTGGCCTTTTCCACCACCGGAAAAGACTTGGGCTTGCCGCCTTCCGAGACGAGAGGGTTATCCGCCTCCACATTATCCGTGCGGCTGACTATCTCTATACCGAAGCTTTCAATAGCTTTGGTTTTCTCATTATAGATGATAATCTCCTTTTTTTCGTAATCCACACGCAAGCGCCCCCCCGCCTTGGGAGCCATGTCGCCCGGATCCGCGGGCAGCACAGCTTCTTTAGCGGGCAGAACGGAAAAATCCGGACGAGCCGGATTGGACCAGCCCAGTTTATCCTCAATGAAGGTTACTTTTTTTGCCGCCTTATCATAGGCAACCACTCGGCCATAAACGTCCGCCGCCTGAGCCGCATTGGCTATTCCCAGACAAAGCGCGGCAGCCAGCAATATTTTCCATACTCTTGACACTGTCTCTTATCCTCCGGTTGCGAAAAAAAAGTTAGGGATGACTTGGGACACGCCGTGCCAGAGAGATGCAAGCGCTTACATTTGCAAAGAAAAAAAGAGCGCGGTATTTTCCGCAAGGTTACAAGGGTTGCCGTCAAGCCATGCAAGCAGTTGCAACACTCATATACTCCATATACTTACACTATCAAAAAAAAATACTCCGGTCAAGCTGCGCAAGACCGTGTATGCTCAGTTTGAATATGCCGGTACTGTGGATGCGGCTTGCCGCCACGCAAGGAAGGCACGTTTGCTATCGGGAGAATCTGCTTATACGGCACATGCCCCCAACAACAAACGATGTCCGGAAGTGTTCGCTATGGCTTATTTTGGTCCCGCATCTTGATAAGGCCGAGTATGCAACGCTCGAGCATGCTTTCCGAAAGCGGCCCTCCCGAGCACACCACATGCGAGTCCACCGCCAAGGCGGGAGTGTGGTTGGTTAAGCCCCAGCGGGCGATTTCAAGCATGCAGCCCACGGACCAGATATCCGCCTGCAAGCCATGCTGGCGAGCAAAACGCCGCAAGGCATCAGCGGCTTCCCCGCCGCGCTTGGCGTCCAGATCCAGCACCCGGATGGTGAAGAGAGGCGGGTTTTCATGTCCTTCGTGCTTGGGCATAGGTATTTTTCCCTGGCGGCGGCAAAATTTTCGCATACGCGCGCACAGCCTTTTTGCATTTCCGGATTAACGCCGCAAGCCCGCTTCTCAATATGAAGCTATGGCCCCAAGGGCGGCAAGTCCGGCCCTCTTTGCGGAAGAAGATACGCTTAGCGTACTCAACCGGAGAAAAAGGGCCGGATGACGCAACTATGGCAAAGCGCTCTTTATAAACCGGGCAGTGCCTGATTTATGAAACCAGAGCGAAGAAGCAACTCTTAGAGCAAATTAATTTTGAGATTTGTCGTTTAACGGCGGGCAAAGCCCGCCTACGGCAATCTCAAGGCAAGGATTTACGGACAAATCCTTGCAGAGCAATTATACATTTTCAATGGTAAATTGCTCTAGCTTGTGCGCAATTCACCGATAATGAGCTTTAACCGTTGCAGCAGTTCTTCCGCTTTTTCCGGCTTTTCTTTGATCAAGTTTTTGAGTTGGAAAGGATCTTTTCTACGGTCGTAGAGTTCGTCATTTTCCGGCACCTCCACCTTAGCGCCCGCGGTGCAGGTCCACATTTCATCTTTCATGATGTCTTCAGTTAACGCCACATACTGAGTCTGGTTCAGTTTGTTGGCATCATTGCTAAGCCAGTGGATGAAGGAATAGTCTTCCGTCACTATGGACCAGGCCATGCCGAAATATCCGCCGATGGCGTAATCCCGTATCGTTTCCACTTCGCCTCGGGCCATGGGCAACAGGCTCATACCCTGCATATCCGCGGAAGAATACACCGGAAAGCCGTAGCCGCCGTCCACTTTCTTGTCTTCGCCAAGCAGGTCCATGGCGTCAAGAATCGTCGCCGGCACATCCACGTTCTGAACAAATCCTTTAATACGTTTGCCGCCTTCCACGCCGGGAATGTGCATCAAAAGCGGCACGTGGGTCAGTTCTTCATATGGCCAGGGGCGGCATTTGCGCATGAGGCCGTGGCCGTGCTCCGCCTTGCCCATGGGCTGGCCGTGATCAGAGGTGATCACGATCATGGTTTCATCCCAGAGCCCTTGATCGCGAATGGAGTCAAGAAGCATGCCCACGCGCTTGTCCACAAGCTCCACGGTTTCCGCATATAAAGCACGCACATGGGCGCATTCTTCCTCGGAAATACGCCCTTCCACCGGCGTCCAGAGGGCAAGGAGGATAGGATTGCCCTTATACTCGGGATTGTACGGACAAGGTGTGCCCTTGAACATGGAGGGAGCGTCCCAAGGCTCGTGCGGATCAAAAGAATCCAGCCAGAGGAAGAACGGCATTTTCTTATCGCGGATATCGCGCAACCAGCGATCGGCTTCGCCGCACACCACGCTGATGTAGTTATCGTCTTCTCCACGCCAGTCTTTACGCAGGCGCAAAAAACAGTCTATTTCATCATAGAGCGCTTTGCTCGCCGCGTCGATAAACTCGCCGTCCTTGCCGTTTTTATAGAGCTGCGCGGGCGACGTGAAGTTTTCAGGCCGCATTCCAGGGTCCGCGGGCTCATCTTTGTAAGTCGTGTGGTCCAGTTCATGACCACGGCAAAATTTCACATAATCGTAGCCGCGTGAATAGCCGAACTTGGGCAGCCGCATCGGGGGCGTATCATATACCAAAGCGGTTTGCAGCATGCGGCCCCACATGATGTCCGCAAGAGTGGTATCCTCGCCCTTCAAAGGCTGCCAACCGGCATAAGGCAGCGTAAAACGGCCTGTGGCCAGCGCGCGTCGCACCGGAACAGTGGGCAGGCCCTCGCTGTAGGCGTTTTCAAACACAATGCCGTTCCGGGCAAAACGATCCAAATTTGGTGTTTTCACTACCTTATTGCCGTAGCAGCCAAGATAGTTGAACTGAAGGGTGTCAAGCATAATGAAAATAACGTTTTTCACTTTGCCCTTTGCGCAAGTCATACACCAGTCCTCCTTTCGGTTGCGGCCGTCGCATACGGTCCTTCTACAAATGAAAATTTTCCCTAATGGGGCATGCGCATGCGGACCCCTTCTCGGCAAGACGACAAAGAAAGCTATCTCTGAGTGAGCTATATAGAAAAGATCAACTCTCTTACGGAAAACAGGGATCTGCTCCAGTCAGGGCGGCTAACGAAACTATTCAGCCGCTGTGCTTGTGCGCAATTTCACGCTGACATGAAAGGCAAGAAAGGAATGTCGACTAAACGACATTCCAAAAACATTTCCACAGCCGCGTAAAAAGCTTACGGGGCCGCGGAAATGTATCCGGCAAGCGTGAAGCCTGGAGTCTTTGGCGTGGGACCGGCAAGCGCTTGTATCGCAAAAGAAATTTTAGGGCCCGGTTCCGTAAAAGTCCAAATGGCTGTCGTCTTCACCCAGCGGCGGACTCAACTGATCCACAAAGTTGATTTCAGGCAGCCCGGCAAGGGGTTTATAGGCGTTGTCCCGCAGGTGCCAGAGAAGAGGCGCGCCATAAGGCAGGCTATGGAAGGTCAGGCCGGAAAAATTCCACAAGCCCCCCCAGCCACAGGGGGTTTTGTGCTTTGTTTGGTTTTTCGGAGGCAGAGCAGTGTTCTTACCGTCGCCAAAGCCGCCCTCCTGTGCGTCGCGCTGGAGCCCGCCCGCGCCGGAGAGACGCGCAAAAGCGGCAAACCACTGTAAATCACGGGTGCACCAGAAAGACAGGTCCTTCTTGCCGGGGCCGCAGTCGCGGAAGCGGTACGCTTTACTGCCGTAAGAGCGTACGTCCAAAAAATCAGGCAATCTGCCGCCGGGGTTTCCCGAAGGAAAACGGCGCACAGTGATGGTTGCTTGTATCGTCCGCCAATCCGCGGGTCTTGGCCGCGCGCGGCGCATACGGTCAAATTCCCGCACTTTTTCCCCGTGGGCCGAGAGCCGCCAGTCCGCTGTCATGAGCCCTTTGGCGTGCTCCACATATACGGCATCACACCCTGAACGCCAGGCATACGCCAGAGCGTCGTACAGCCGCTCCGGGCTGTGGCCTCCCAGCGAATGCTTGGGGTCCATCCGGCTGGGCTCTGCCGGAAAGCCGTCCAAATACCATAGATCAACGCAAGCCCACAGTTCTGTGGTTCTGCCCTTCCGGATATTGGCCGCAAGATATTCCCGGGCCGCGCCTCTGGCAATCATGAGCATCAAATCATTGTAGTTTTCCTTCAGCAGCTTAGGAGCGGGCACCGCTCCGCCGCGCGCCGCAGCAAAGGCATCATCGGGCAAAATACTTTCCAGCACAAGAATCTTGCCATAACTCTGGTAATAAGCGCTCAGGGCGTCAATCTTTTCCGCCACACGGGCATAGGCTTCTTCAGGCAAAAGGTTCGCCGTATCCGCATAGTACGGAAGCACAGGCTTGTTTTGAAGAGTCGCCCCCAACTCCGCCTGCATCAGCAAAGATTCATCATGCACCACGCCGAGAAAGAGCGGGTCCACCCGCAGAGGCGCGAGCACGGAGTCGGAAAAATCCCAGCGCCGGGATTTACCGTTGTCCGCCCTGAATTCGGGAGCGTCAGGCACGTAGTTCACCAACTCCGTGTTGAAAAGATAGGCGATGCCTTCCGCCCGGCACCTGGCAATGAGCTGCATGATGGCGCCGGATGAAAACTCTTCGGGCGTCACGTGCCATACGATAAATTCTATGCCCATGTCCCGGGTCAGCTTCCAAAATTCGCTCCGCTCCGCCTGGCCGCTCCAGTTATCCGCGTTCAGCCCCAGGCGAAACGGCGCAGCGGCGAACTCGGCGCACAGTCCGCTCCGGGTTCCAAAAGCCAGGCAACAGCAAAGGAGCAGCAGCGCGAAGGCTGTGCGGGCATTTACAGCGAACATGCGCAAGGCGCGGGCTCTAGCTTCCATTATTATTGTCCCGTTGCGGGGCCTTGTTCTCCGCCTTCTGTGCAGCATCAGCTTCCAGCTCTCCGCCTTCCTCTCCCGCAAGCGTCTGGTCCAAGGTTTGCTCAGGGGTTTGTTCAGGACAGCATCTGCAGTAGCCGCGCAGCACATCGGCATAGCGAGGCCAGCAGGCCTCCAGGGAATAAAAAGCGCGCACCCGTTTTCGGCCCTCATCTCCCATGCTCCGCCGCAAGCGCGCATCAAGGAGCAAGGCTTCCAAGGCCCGCACCCACTCCTCCTCGGTCTCCGCCAGCAGACCTTGCACGCCGTGCTCCAGCACTTCCTTATTGGCTCCTATGGGTGATGCCACCACGGGAATACCCGCGGCCATGTATTGAACAATCTTAAACGCGCATTTGCCCCGTGTGTACACGGTATCTTCCAAAGGCATAACGCCGATATCAAACTCGCGAAAAAACCCCAATTCCTCCTCAAGGCTCCAGCGCAAACAACGCAGGTGCTTTATGTCCCAATGCAGCCTTTCGGGCAACCCCACAGTGACAAATTCCAGGGCATGCTTTTTCGCCAGCGCCTCGATCGGCTTTCGGATAAGCTCCACGTGCCCCTGATTAGTGGCCGTACCTATCCAGCCAATGCGCGTCCGCCCCTCGGGCGCGGGCGTTCTCTCAATGGCGGCATAGCGTTCGTGTTCCACGCAAGCGGGAATGATCACGACATTGGGGCAAAAGCGGCGAAAATAAGCGGCCAGGTATTCGTTGCCGCAAACAATGGCCGCACAGCGCGGGGCAATATACGCATACTTGGTGAAGGCGCGCAGATATCTGTGTAAAAACCCGCCCAGGTGATCCACTTCAAAGATGGCATCGTCAAAGTCAAACACCACCACCCCTTTGTAGCGCGAAAAGAGCAGGCGCTCCAAAAGAGGCGGCCCAAGGGGAGAGAGCTCCCGGCTGATCCAAATTGCTTCATAGCGATGGCAATGCCGCAGTAAAAAAAAGGCCCGCTGCGCCACGGCGGCGAGATACCGTCCCACGTCGAGGGCTGTAAGGCGCTTTTGCTGCTGCCTGCGGTAAAACTCGCTGGATAAAAGGCTCTGGTGTTCCACTTCAACGCCTGCGGTTTTAAGCAGAGGCATATACTGTATTATCCGGTAACGCGTGTCCGGCCCTTCCACAGGGCGGACGGTCAAGGCCAATATGCGGCTCATTGCGCCCACTCCTTCAGCACGGCGAAAAAGCCTTTGCTCCTGGCCGCTTTTGCCTTTGCCCCCGCCTGGCCAAAGAAGGCCATGGCCGCCAGGGCCAGACCTTTGGCAAAACATTCCACCAGGGTCACTCCAAGAGAGAGCCATTGCGGCAGTATGCCAAAATGTTTGGCAAAATATTGCGCCCTGCTTTTGCGGAGCAGCAGGGGCATGCGGTGCAGCATAGCTGTGGTCTCCAAAGAGCCTCCCCCCACATGCCGCACCCAGGCCGAAGGATAAAACCACACCTGGCCGCCGGTATCGAGAACGCGCTTGCAAAGATCAACCTCTTCAAAATAGATGAAAAAGCGTTCATCAAACCCGTGCATGGCTTCAAAATCTTCACGGCGCATCATAAGGCAGGCTCCGATCACCTGCTCCACGGCCCGGGCCGTGTCGTGGGGGAAACGCAATAAGCGGTAGTTTCCGAGTATACGGTCAAGACCTGTGGCGTCGCAAAAAATTCGGAAAGGTGTAGGCAGGTTGCGGCAGGTGCGCTCAATACCGCCGTCAAAGCGGCGTATTTGCGGTCCAGCCACACGCACGGAGGGGTTTTCCGCGAGCAAGGCGGCGAGCATGCCGGGCACGTCATTGTCACACAAGGTGTCAGGGTTAAGGAACAGCAAAAAACGCCCGGCTGCGTCTTTCGCGCCCAGGTTGCATGCCGCCCCAAAGCCCGGGTTGTCCGGGCGCCGGATAAAGCGGGCCTTTTGGCCCGGATGAGCGGCCCCCCACGCCTCTACAACAGCAAAGGTTCCATCCCCCTCGTCTTGTTCCGGGGAGTTATCCACCACCACCAATTCAAGGGGAAGGGTACTATGCTTGCACAGCGAGTCCAAACACGCGCCTATGGTATGGGCGTTGTTGTAGGTCACAATAACCGCTGTGCACAGAGGAAGGCTTGCAGTCATGACAGCTCCGCAAAACTAGAGCAATTATACCCTTTCAATGGCAAATTGCTCTGACAGCGCAAGGCGCTGTCCGCTGCGCAGGCGTGGGCGAAATTTGTTCCGCCATTAAGCGCCGGAGCAAGCGTTTTAAAGTTAATTCGCTCTAAGGGCTGACCTTATTACTTTGGGGGCTGCCGCCCTAAACCCTGTCTGGGGGGAATCATTCCTTTGCCAGGGAGCTTTGGGGACGCAAGTCCTCAGATTAATGAGCCTCAACCTAACTTCGCGCCTGTTTCATATCCCGCCGGGCCTCATGCGCGCCTTCCAGCAACGCCCCACGCAGGGCCAGGCGGCGTGTGAATGAGGCGCTCCAAAAACGGGTAAAGCCAAGGGCGGGCAAAAGGCGGGCAAGCAGCCGCTGGACAGCGGCAAAACGCTTGATGGAGTGAAACCCGATATCTTTGGCCAGTTCAGGGTAATGCACTTTCGCGACCGCCATGGCGTACCCCACGGCATGTTCGCGCCGCAGCAAGGCTTCTTCCGTCATGGGATGCAGATGGCGCGCTCGTGCTTGCGGAGTATAGCAAATACGCCGGCCGGCCGCCTCCAGCCGCCAGGCGAAAGCGGTATCTTCCAGGGCGTAGCGGCGCACGGCAAAGGCCTTGTCAAAGCCGCCCGCAAGCAGCGCGTGTTCCTTTGTCAGGGCAAGATTGGCCGTATACACGTGGACATAAGGAATTTTGTCTCCGGCCGCGTAAGAGCTATGCCGGAACTGCATACCCCGTTCGTCCATAAAACGGATGAGTTTATCCTCGGCGATCTCCTCGTGCCAGACCATAGCGCCTTGCGATACATCACAGCTTCCGTTCAGCGCCCGGGTATGCGCCAGGAGCAAATCCGCGTCCGGGAAGATATCGTCATCCAAAAAAAGCAGACGCTGCCGGGTGGCCCGGTGCAGGCCGAAGTTTCGGGCTTCTCCCGGCCCGCCGTTTTCCTTGCGTAAAGGGACAAGGTTCGCATGCCTTGCCGCAAGGCTGTCCAGCACGGCTCCTGTTTCGTCGCAAGAGCCGTCGTCCACCACCAGGACTTCGCAGCGCTCCACGCCGCGCATGGAAAAAACGCATTCCAGGGAGCGGGCCAAAATGGCGGCGCGATTATAGGTTGGGACGATTATACTGAACAAGAAAAAAACCCCATTTGGCGAAAAGCGCATCCGCCTTGCGCCGGTGCAGGCAGTATTTGATTAAATAGATGCAGCCGGTGAGCAGCCGGCTGACAAAGGCGCACAGTGTGCCGTAATGCTTTTTAAAATATATGTCCATGCTCACAAATATCTGTAAAAAAATATTCGTCATATCCCCGTAATACTGCATCGTGCTTTTGCGGCAAGCATGCATAATAACGGCGGTATGCACATAATAAATGTCTTGGCCCGCATCCAGCGCCCGTTTGCAGAGATCCATCTCCTCGCAATACAGGAAAAAATCCTCATCAAATCCTTTAAGCGCCTTATAGATATCCTTGCGGAACATCATGCACGCGCCAGAGAGGCACTCCACCTTACGGGTGGAAAGGTGATCCCACGAGCCGTAATAGGGCCTGCCGATGAAGGGAACTTTCGGAAAATGAAAACATAAAGCGGACTGTTCCAGTAAGTTGTTGATAAAGCCCAAACAGCGTCGTCCGGCGCCATAGTAGACGGTACCGTCGGCGTTAAGCATGCGCGCCCCGCAGGCGCCGGCTTCGGGGTGCTCGTCTAGAAAGCGGCTCAAAATGCCCGGCACATCGTTTTGCAGCACGGTATCGGGGTTAAGAAAGAGCAGGTATTCTCCCCGTGCGTGTCGTGCGGCCGCGTTGCACCCGGCTCCGAAACCCCGGTTTTCAGGGTTGCGGATCAGCCTGATATCTTCGCGTAGAAGGGGGATCGGCTCTTCCGGGGATTTATTGTCAAGAACAATAATCTCATAACTGCACTCCGGTTTCTGGCTGTGCAGGGAGTCCACAGAACGGGCAATATCCTCCGCCGAATTCCAATTTACGTAAATAACCGAAACTTTAGGTGGATTATTCTTGAAGCCGGGTTCCCCGGCAAAGTTTTCTCCAGGCCGGGAAGATTCCTCCCCGGAGGCATGCGATTCAATCATCAAAACGCAACTCCTTTTTTCTCTGCGCGGGGATGCCGCCCCAGAGTCCCGAAGGTTCCAGGATATCTCGCGTGACCACGGAATGCGGCATGATCCAGGTTTTGTCAGCTACGCAAACATTGGGACCCACCAGGGCGCCGGCAAACAAAATGACGTCGGAGCCGATTTCCACAACCCCTTTCTGATACTCGCGGTAGATGCAGACCAGCTCCTCATCAAGCACATGGCGCGAATCCACCACAACCGCATGGTGGGAGATGAGGGTACGCGCGCCTATGGAAATTCTGTCGCAGCAAGCGATGACGGCGTAATGCCCTACGGAAACTTTTTCTTCCAGCACCATACGCCCTGTGTCCGTACACTCCAGGCAGCATCCCTTTTTTAAATATACTCTGTTTTTCAGAAGGATTTGCGCGCCTGGTTCTATATCGAATGTTACATCTTTTTCAATAAAGATAAAACCCTGTATCTTTAATCCGGGATAATGCCACAGCTTTACTCCAATAAAACGCAGTACAAAGCCGATTTTACGGAGCAAGGCGCGCATAAACTGCCTCCAATTGCCTGACCATATTGTCGCGGTGAAATTTTTCCCGCACAAGTTTTTTACCGCCTTCTCCCAGGCAGCGGCGCAAATCGGGATCTTGGCAGAGCAGGATTACTTTTTCGGCAAAGGCCACGGCATCGCCGCAAGGCGTAAGAAAACCGTTTTCGCCATCCACAATGCAATCTTGAATACCCACGACACGGGTTCCCACCAGAGCTTTGCCGTAAGCCGCGGCCTCCAGCAGGGCATAGGGCATGCCTTCGCGCCGGGAGGAGAGCACGACCATGTCCGCAGCTTCCAGCAAGGGATTGAGATCGTCCACCCAACCAAGAAAATGAATCCGCTTTTCCAGCCCCAGTTCCCGGGCCAAGGCTTCGCACTCAAAGCGCTCATCCCCGTCGCCCGCCACCAGCAAACACGCCCTAGGCACGGCATCGCACACGATGCGCATGGCCCGCACCAGGGTGCGCACATCTTTTTGCGGTTCACAGCGCGTGGGACTGAGGAGTAAAATGTCATCAGGAACAATGCCTAACCCGGCACGGACAGCGGCCGTATCGCTTTGTCCTTCACAGGGCAAAACCCCGTTATTCACCAGAAACAGTCGGGAGCCGAATGAAAAATCCTTCGCAAGCTCTCGGCATTCGCTTTCAGAAACCGCAACCAGGGCGCAGGTCAATGGAGTCAAACACTTTTCCACCATGTAATACAGCAACCGCTTCCAGCCGGTATGCAAGGCGTAATACATAATGTGAGGGGTATAGCATACGGGAACGCGACCGGCCAAAAAAGCGGCAATTCTGCCGATGAGCCCCGCCTTGGTGCTATGGCAGTGTATGACATCCGGCTTAAGCCGCCGTATCAGGCGAAACAAAGCAAACAGCGAGATCAGATCCCGCAATGGCGCTATATGGCGCGGCATTTCCAGCACATGAAAGGGCAGGCCGAGGGCATGAAATTGCGCCCTGTAGCGGCGCTGTTCTCCTCCCACCAGGCTGGCGGCGATGCTGCGATCAGGAAAAACCCCCACAATATCGAAATGCTCGCTGTCATACCCCTTAGCAATATCCATAACGTGCCGCCTGACCCCTCCGACAGATGCGGTAAACTGCATGATCAGGCGTTTTTTTTTGGTTTCAGTGCGCATGTTCGCCCCGCTCCGCCGTGAGGCCGAGGCCCCAGGCTATGCCCGCCAACATAAAGACAATCTTGGCGGATTTAGTGAAAAGGTGCACATCGGCAAACATGCCGCAGATGCAGAAAATGCAGAGGCTGGCCAGCCCTGCCCGGGCAAACAGGGCATAAGAAGACTGCGCCGCTTCCAGAGAGCGCGCGCTTTGGCGCAGCCCGCGCGCCATGAGTCCGAGCACGAGCATAAACCCTAAAAAACCGATAATCCCTTGCTCCACCAAAACCATCAGGAAGGCGTTATCCATGGTGAATACATGCAGGGCATCCTCCATATATTCCAGCGGAAAGCGCGGCGGATTGGCTTGGTATACTTCGGAAAACTGGCCGAATCCGATGCCCAGCAGCCAGTGGTCGAAATAATAGTTTAAGCCCGTTTCCCAGTAAAAAAACCGAATAAAAAGGTTGCGCGCGTCCATAACGCGTTCCAAAAAAGGCACGTGGTCAGCAAAGAGCAAAAGAGTGCAAAAAACCCCGAGCAGCAAAGGGCTGCACAACAGACACAGACGTCTGAAGCGGGGCAAAAAGAAAAAGGCTGTGAGCAGGCAGGCCACCCACACCCCTCTGGTTTGGTTGATGATCACTAAGAGAGCCCCTGCCGTAAAAGCCGCCAGGGCCATTCGCCGATAACGGGCAAACGAGGCTAGGGCGAGGATAAAGGGCAAGCACAGCGCCACTGTCGTGCCCGCTTCAGAGGGATGGAAAAAAATCAGATACGGGCGGTAAGCGACCCCGGCCGCCTGCGTCATTTCCGGAGAAATATAAAAAAACATCTGCTCCGCTTCCGTAACCCCGCTGCGTTTCACATACTCCATAAGGGGGTTTGCCCGCACCAGCACCTCCAAAATGCCTCCCGCGGCAAGCATAACCACGGCAAGGCACAGGCAAAGGACAATGCGGCGCATGTGTTCTTCCGAAGAGACCTGAGCCATGGCCAGGCAAAGCAAAACGCCGAGCCCCATACTTTCAAGAAAAGTGCGCAGGGATACATAGGCCGGAATATTATAGGACATGGTCAAGGCCATACAGCACAGGCCAAAGAGCATGAGGGCAATATCCTTTTCCCTCACCCGCAGCGGCGTAATGCCTCCCATCACTTGCAGCGTGATTATCGGCAAAAGGGCAAGGAGCAGCAGTTCATCCAGAAAAATTTTAGGGGTGCGGCTGATGCCGAGAAAAAAAGGCATGAGCAGAATTGCCGCAAAGGCCAGAGGCAGAATAACGTCCACCCGCTTCCAGGCAAAGGCGCACCCGAGCGCGCCAAGACAGAAAACGACCATCAGCGCAAGGCCTTTTTCCTGCAGGACTATGCAGGCCAGGATCGCCATCATGCCCAGCATGATGGGTAGAGCCGCGCGCGAAAAAAAATCCCGGGCCCGCATCAGCATGCCTCCTCTTCAGCCCATGACCGCCGCAGGCCGGGTGCGATAGCCCAGCCCAGTACGCCAAGGCTCAGCACTTCGGCCAGCAAAAAGGCCATGGCCGAACCGACGATGGAAAAATGCGGGATGAGCAGCACATTCAAGAGCACATTGCTTAAAACCACCATAGCGGAAATTTTTAGCAAAAGGCGCACCTCTCCGGTGGCTACAAGGTAATAGGTCATGAACGAAGTGGCATAGCAAAAGGGCAGCACCAGCATGAGAATGAGCAGAGCGCTGTCGGCGGCCAGATAGACCGGGCCGAACAGACTCAGCAAAAACTGGCGCAGGAGAATGCCTCCGGCGGCGACGGCCACGGTCAAGGCAAGGCCGAGCAAAAAAGAGCTTTTTAGGTGCGATGCCGTCATTTTTCGGATCAAACTGGGGAAAATGGCGGTAATATAGCCGGCAAAGGCAATGGTGGCGAACTCAAACATACGATAGGCCACATTGTACAAACCAGCGGCCTCAAGGGAGCCCAAGAACGAAAGCAGCAATATATCCACCCGCTGGTACAGCCCGGCCACAGCATCCACAGCGAAAAGCGCCAGGGCTTCGCGCAAAAGGCCCCCATATTTGCGCGGCTGCGGAGCGCGCAGGTATGGGCGCACTCCCCACAAAGCGATAAAAAAGCGCGCCACCGGCGCCAAAGCGCTGCAGGCGATAAAAAAACCGAACCCGGCCCCGGCCTGCCAGGCAAAAAAGGTCAGTGTGAACAACGCGCAACGCTCAACCACCTGGGCTATGGCGGGAATATGCATTTTTTCCAGAGCCGTGTGCCAGGCCTCTAAAGAGCGCGTCACCGCAATACAGGGGACGGAGCAAAGAAAGATCGCGGTACTGGCCGCGTATTGTGCGGCGACTTCAGGATAGGCCAGCATAATGCCCGCATAGGCGAGAGCGCCCACCACAAAGGATATGCCCAGCTTAATGAGCAGGATGGAAGATAAAAGTTGTGGAGCTTCATCTCTGGCGGAGCGCACCACCTCGCGCACCATAAGCTTATCCAGCCCCAGGCTGGACAGTATTTCGCAGAACAAGCTGGCCGTGAGCAGTATGGCCCATACGCCGACCTCCCGCTCCGTAAAGGTGCGGGCGATGATGATAAAGCCGACATAGCTGATGAGCCGACCGCCCAAAAAAGCCGCGGTCAGCCACAGCGTATTGTGCAAAATACGCTTTTTCCCCGCATCAGGGGGCGTGTTCCGAGTTTCGTGGGTTTCGCTCATGTTTGCCCATTCTTTTTCCTGGAGCGGAGCCTAAACATAGAGCGGGCATGCCGCGACACGGTCAGATTTTGCCAGCGGCGCAGTTCTTCGTCATACTGGCGGACCAATTGCGGCAAAGGAGCAAGGATAACCGAGCCCGGGGGCACATCGCGCAGGATGATGCAACCCTGCCCAATCATGCTGCCCTTGCCCACGCGCACGCCCGGGCCTATTTGGGCATAGGCGCCGATGCCGCAATTATCCTCAATAACCACAGGCTTTGGCTTGGTCAGAGGGCGCAAGTAAGGATGCAGATCCGTTTCCAAGGCGCTATGAAAGTGGTCGCAGATCACACTGCCCCGGGCAATGGAAACTCCGTCGCCCAGGATGATGGAGCTGGCCGCGGACAAATGCGCCCCTTCCCGGATAAAGCAGTTATCGCCCATCCGGATCTCGCCATTGTAGCACGCGCCGTTCCACTCCGTCACGCAGGATAAAAAGACCCCAGCCGCCCAAATGGGATTTTTTCCCACAAACACGCGTTCAGGTAAATTTACGACAAGGGGGGATTCTATGCGGCCGCCCCCTCCATAAGCCCCCAGTGCCCTGCCTACCATGGCCGTATGCAGCCGGATCCAATATTCGTAAAACTTACGATAAATGCCATAAACAGTCATCGCCATAGCGCCGCGTCCTTCACAAAAAACACTTACAATCTCCGCGGCCTGAAAGGTGCGCGCTCTGCCGTCCGGCACACGGGCAATGCCCTTGATGCGTTTTGGAAAACAGAATCACGGCCGCCCCCTTCGCTCCCCTCAAGCGACCCCGGCAAAACGCGCTGCGCAAAGCCCCCTGGTAAAATCCAGGCAAGCCGCGCGCTCCGCTATAAGTATTTGTAAATCCCCTGGGGGATATGCAAACGCCGCTCGGCCAGAACCAGGCCGATATTTTCCAAACCTATCTGGCGCAAGGAATCCAGGGCGTGTTTAGCCACATATTTATTGCTCCGTTCCGCTTCAATGACGAAAAGCGTGCAATCCACATAATCGGCTAGGGCCACAAGCAGGTTGCTTTCCTGCACCGCCCCGTAATCGAACACCAGCAAGTCATGCTGCTCTTTTAACAAATCCCAGAACGCGCGCTCCTCCTCCATATTAAGGCTGCTGCGTTCATAAAGGGCAAGCCCTTGGGCAAGCTTTGGCGAAGCGGCCGTATCATTGCCGCTCAAGGTGCCGCCCGAGGCGCCGGAAAAAGAAAAGGCTTTCCCGGCGGAAGCCGCCTTGCCGTCACGATCGAACAAGTTTGCATAGCGCACAATCGCGGGTTTTCGCTGCTGGTAGTTCAAAGCAAACAAAGCAAAGTCGCGGGCAAAGCCCTGCACGGTGGAGTCTTTTTCCGCCAGGGTAAAGAGCAGACTGCCCACGGCGCGGCTTGTGGCTTTAAGATAAAGGCTGCGCATCTCCCGGCTGTGCACCTCATAAAAGGGCGTGCCCGTTCCTCCGGTCCGCCCCCTGGTGCTCGGCTCTTCGTTGAATACGCCCATAACAGGCAGGCCAAGCGTGCTTCCCGCCTGGCTCGGCAAAGAAAGCGTCTTATCAAAGAACATGCTGGAGCCGAGAATAAAGGCATTACCCACGCCGAGCAGTACCAGCCCTAAAAAAATGATGCGTTTGGAATTCGGTTTAGCCGGCAGGGGACTGAACGAAGGCGACTCGATAATCGCAACGTTGGTGATGGACTGCTGCATGGCGTTTTTTCTGCCAAGCACCTCGGAAACCTCGGTATGATAGCGGTCATAGACCGTTTTCTTCAATTCCACATCCCGCACCAGAAGCGCGTGCTGCCCTTTGACGGCCGCAGCGCGCGCGAGAGCCTCGTCAATTTCTCCCACCTGAGTACGCAAACTGTCTATCCGGGCCTGCTGGGCTTCCACTTCCGGAGTCAGCTCCAACACCTGGCGGTTGAGGCTTTCCCATATCTCGTTGCGCCTGTTTTCCTTATCGTTCACCAGGCGTTGCGGCTCTTTTCGCAACAAGTCCTTCAGAAGCCGGATTTCGTCGTCAATGTCCTTTACCGGACGCGAATCCGCCTTATACCGGCGCATCTGATTTTCACGATCCACATAGGCCTGGGCAAGGCGTTCGGAGAGCTTGGCGTGTTTTTCGTTAATCACCTCGCGGCTGCTGTATAAAATCTCCGGCGGTAAATCCTTCAGTACATCCTGCAGCCGGTTGCGCTTGCTGAAGGTATAGGCGTATTCGTTAGTCAGAGCATTCAGGTTCAGTTGCTGCTGCTCCCTGGTCTCGTTGAGCACCACAAGCTGCCTGTCATCAAACACATTATTGAGCCGTTCAAATTCCGCCAATTCATCCAAGGCCTTGCCGTAATCCGCCCGGGCGGAATCGAGCTTGCTTTGCAGCACACGTTGTTCGTTGGCGTCAAAATACACTTGCCCATGGTGCTTTTGGTATTGTTCAAGCAAAAGGCCGAGTGCTTTTTGCGCCACATGCGGTTCAGGGAACAAAAAGCTCACTTCAATGGTGTCGGAATTTTTCAGGGCTGAAACCGTCAGCCTGTTCGCAAGATATGCGCGAATCTGCAGAACGTCTCTGGCTTCGGCCTTCGGTCCGGCAAAGGCCGCGGCTGTGGCTGAAAGAGTATCCGTACTGGTTAGAATACGGATTTCGTTCTGTATTTCCTCTTCCCGGCGGGAGATATAGACACTTCGCGCCATGGAGCCCAGGGTGGGGCTGCCGAGTTGTTCCTGGCCAAAGCGCACCAGAACTTCAGCATGGGACTCGTACAATTTTTTCGCACAAACAAGGTAAAGGCTCAGACCGGTGGCCAGATACAAACTGAAAAGCAGCACACCGAATTTATAGCGAAAAACGAGAAAAACAATGTCTTTAAGGGTATACTTGCTCATATACGGTTACTCGGGATACCCGTCTCTATTGATTTCATAAAAAAAGCCCATGTTCAGGCCCAATTGCGGCGGCAAAAGATCCCGAACATATTGCTGGATAACGTCCCCCACCAGTACTATGCCCTTGCGCGGCACGACCACGATATCCCCCGGCATGAGGTAGACGTCTCTGCCTTGGCCCGAGCGGTAATCAGCGTTTATTTCGTAAGCCTTGCTGCCTTCTTCTTCCTTATTTTTTCGGACGAGCAGCACTGAAGAAACATCCCCCTTCACCAGATCCGGATTACAAGCGGCAATCATCTGAGCTACGGTGGTGTTGGCAAGAAGGGCCTTGGCGCCGCCATTGCGCACTTCTCCCGCCACATAGACCATGGAGGATTGGCTCCTGTCCAAAGAAACGGCAATATCCGGATCAACAAGATCCTTGCTGTATGCTGTCTTCAATTCCTCATGCAGTTGCTGCACTGTCTTGCCGAAGACCCTTCGCTCTCCGATAAGAGGAAAAAAAACATTGCCGTCCGCGCCGACCATCTCATTGACGTTCAATTCTTTATGGTAGAGGAATTGCACTTTAAGGGTATCGCCGCTTTGGATGGTTCTTTGCGCTTGTGGAAATACCGGCCGGCGCATGGCAACGTCAATGGGAGCCGGGTCCGGCCCAAAAAACGTGGCGCAACCAAAATTCGTAAGGACCAGCAAAGCCAGTGCAAAAAGCCCCAGCCCGCGCGCGAGACTAAAATTTTGTTGAGTGACAGATGACGTCATTATCGCTCTCCCCCCGCTATCCACATCACCGTTTTGCGGACAGACTGTCGTACCAGTCAGTAATGCGCCGTTCAGCCTTGTTCATCCCCAGCATATCCAGGCTGTACATGGCGGCGAGCAATACAAGGGCAAAAACGCCGCAAGAAAAAAGAGCATAGGCAAAAATCGAGCGTTGCTTTCGAGCAAAGGGCTTTTCCTGAGTTTGAGTCAAGGATTTAGCTTGCGTGTTCATGAAAAATCCACATGTTGAAGTTACTGGTATTGATTTCATAAGTCGGCCGGCGGCCGATTTATGAAGATCGCTTCGCCGAAAAACGTGGCTTTCGGCTTGCTCACGCCGCTGTTCACGGCGCGCCGGACTGCCGTCCGGCATTAGAAGCCATTTCGCAATAAATTATAAAACGACTTCTATTATCCGCCTGGGGCCGAGGCAGCCCATGATCAACACGCACCTATTTCCCGCCGCCTCGAAACACTTCGCGCACGGTTTTTAGGAGAAGCATCACATCCAATCCCAGACTCCAGTTATCAATATACTGTAAATCCATTTTCATCCAGTCATTAAACCCTATGTTGTTGCGCCCGCTTACCTGCCAAATGCACGTAAGCCCCGGCTTCATGGAGAGGCGGCGGAGCTGCCAATCTTCAGGGAAAAACTCATATTCGCGGACAGGTAACGGACGCGGGCCCACAAGGCTCATCCGTCCCCTGAGCACATTCCAAAACTGCGGCAATTCATCCAAACTATAACGCCGCAAAAAGGCTCCGCCCTTAATGATCCTAGGATCATTGGAAATTTTAAAAACAGCGCCGTCCATTTCATTTAAGCGCTTCACTTCCGCCAGGCGAGCTTCCGCGTCACGCACCATTGTTCGAAATTTCAGCACGGAAAAAACACGCTTGTTGTAGCCCATACGGTTTTGCTCGAAAAGCACGGGCCCGCCATCGGTAATCTTGATAAAAAGCGCGATGCCCAAAAGCAAAGGCCAAAAAATAAGAAAAAAAACAAGCGCCCCCACAATATCCATGACCCTTTTTATCCCCAGGGCCAACGATTCACGAGGGCCGGAATAATAAAGGATATTATTAAAATTCCCTACGTGGGAAAAACGGATTTTCACTTTTTCCGGTTCAAAAGGCAGGATCATAAAATCGACGGAAACCCCATACTTTTGCGCCATTTGGATGATATCGAGGTTTCTGTCGTAAAAAGAACGTAGGGGCAAAAAAACAGCTATCGCGTCTATAGCGCGATGCCGCAAAACTTCCTCAATGCCGTCAAAGCCGCCAAGGTAGGAGACTCGTTCCTTGTCCGCATTCTCCAGTTCATCATACTTTTTTGTTTCATCAATAAAGCCGATAACGTTAAATCCCAATGCCTTGTTTTCCGAAATAAGCTTATTAAACGCCAAAGATCGCTTATTAAGGCCCACTATAAACATATTTCTGGTGTTAATCCTGCGCGTATTGGTATGAGTCAGTATTGTGACAGAGAGCCTTTTCAGGCCGTAATCCCCCACCAGGATACAGAAAAAAAAGCCCACCAACCCAAAAGGCCTGATATGCGGAAAAAACGCAAGACAAAGCCCCATCCAAATAAATAAAATGCAAAAATATGCCGCCCAGGAACGTAAATGATACCGGGCAACAGAAAGAGCGCACCCGGTGGTATAGGTATCCATTTCATAACGCAGCCGCAAAAAAGCTACACTGATGCAGGAAACCATTAACCCGACCGCAAAAAAAGTCGTCTCGCGCATATAAAAATACACGCTCATCGGATCGTGTTCCTGTGGTGCAGTGTAAAAAAACACATACCACAACGTGAAAGCTAAAACAAAACTCACTATTTCAGAAAAGAAGAGGCACCGAAATATTAATTTTATGTGTGAGGAAACCATATGCATCCAACGTCTTGCTTAAAGGTATGCTGAAAATTTGTCTCACCCGGTGCCCCCACCAGCGTTCTTTGCAGACAAAATTACCCCACAGCGGCTGTGGCCGCCGGAACATCGAACGCCGTCTGGCATTCTTATTACTGGTAGCGGGAAATAGCTCTTATTTTCTAGTTATTATATAGATGAAGGCAAACAAAAATTTTTTCGGCACAGCCCCCCATCGCGCTATACAGAAAAACTCTCACACTTCTACTGAAATTAGAGTGGCCCTGCTTCACTCCGTGTTGCTGACTCTATAAACATGCACTTACGTCTTGTTGGAAAGGCGTCGCACCGTTCTCCACACAATCCGTAAAGATACATCATCTGATATGCCGGGACTTGTTAGACTATATCAGGAGAGAATGCAAGTTGGGCACATCAGGGAACAAGATATTTTTCCCGCACAACAATGTTATATCATGCGGCCCCATTTCATAGTTCATTTATCCAATATCTTGCAGGCAAAACCGATCCCTTTGCTCTATAAGGAGTGCGGATGGCCGCCGGCCGGTTTATGCAATCAGTGCAAGTCATTTCTTTCCCGGAGTTTGGGTTATTGGGATGGCTTTTAAAAGCATACCCCGGCAAAACTCCATGCTGCGGCCTGAAGGAGCATGGCGCATCGCCCCTCGCGGTCCGTGAGGTTGCCTCAGGAAAGAAGATGGGATATGAATACCGATTGGATTTACCGCCCGGGTGCGCTCTTATTGATAGGCCAATGACGGTAAAGAGAGCTGTGCCGCTATACAGTTCCTAGAGGAATCGCTTCAACCGCGAGGTTTCACCTTTGCGTGCTTCCCCGCCGGTAAGAAAGCGCTTGCCTGTAGGCTCATTCTTTATAGAGGATTTCATGTCCCAACATACCCCCCCGCTTGGTGGAACCTTCGTTTTTGCCAGTATCGCATTGTTGATGCGTCAAATCAAAAATTTTTTAATGCTGTTTTTTTTCCCCGCGTGCTTTGCTCGAGTTTTTTTCACTCTGCGTCCTGCCGCGCCATGCTTTTTCAAGAATAAAAACCAAAACAATTTTTTGTTCTGCCGTATCACTTTTATCCGTTCAGCCCTTTTGTTGTCCGCCTGCATCCTGGTGCTCTCGGGCTGCGTCTCCGGCATTCGGCAAGATGAAGCGACGCTGCCGACGAAATATGCGACAGAGCAAGAAGAAGTGCCCCCTGTGTACACTCCGCGAGACGATGGCCTTAGCCTGAGTCCCAAGGAGCTACGGGCTTTCAAAAGCAAGGGGGATCTGGATGGCAACCTTACGGAAGAAGATGCCCAAGAGGTGGAGCTGCACTATAAATATTTTGTGCATCAGCGCCGGGATACCTTCACGCGCTTTGTCGAACGAAGCTCACGCTTTTTGCCCTATATCAAAGAAATTTTCACCGCTCGCGGCATTCCCGAAGATATAGCCTACCTTGCTTTAGTGGAAAGCGGCGGCAACCCCAAAGCCGTCTCCCCCGCCGGCGCAGGGGGGCTTTGGCAATTTATGCCCTTTACAGGCCAAAAATACGGCCTGCGCCAAAACAGTTGGGTGGATGAACGGCGCGACCCGTACAAATCCACCAAGGCAGCCGCGGATTATTTATTGAAATTGTACAACGACTTTGCCGACTGGCACCTGGCCATTGCCGCCTACAACGCCGGGGAAGGCAAAATCGGCAGAGCGGTCAGCGGCACAGGGGCATCTTCCTTTTTTGAGCTCTGTCGCCTGGATGGCCAACTTGAGGAAAAGGCCCGCTTAAAAGAAGAAACCCGCGTCTATGTCCCGCGTCTTCTGGCTGTTGCTAAGATTATGCGCAATTTAGAGGCGCTGGATTTTCCGCATCCATCCCCAGGCATGGCATGGGATCTTGCCCCCATGACCGTACCGCCCGGAACTGACCTCACCGGCCTGGCCCGCGCGCTTGATCTTTCCTGGGCGGAATTTTCCGGTATGAATCCGGCTTTTTTACGTTCCATGAGCCCGCCCAATGCCAACTCCATCGCATATGTGCCGCCGAACAGACTTGCCGATGCCGTGCGTTGGACCGCCTCAGGGGAAGCGCGCGTTTACGCGGGATGGAAAGAATATACCGTACGTAAAGGCGACACCCTGCCCTCAGTGGCCAAAAGGCACAATGTGAACGTTGCGGCCATTAGGGAGGCCAACGGTATCACTAAGTTACCCAAGCCCGGCAAGATACTGCTGGTTCCGAGTAAACTTGCCCCCGTCATCTCGGCGGAACAGATGCCCGGCCAAAAAGCGCCGGAAACACGCCGCGCCTCCCCGGGCAAATATAAAGTGAAGGAAGGCGATACGCTTTACAGCCTTGCCATCCTATGGGGCACAGACGTTGCCAGCATCCGTGCCGCCAACAAAATCGCCCCCAAAGAAACCGCTTTAAAACTCGGCCAGAGTCTTACCATCCCGGCTAACAGCAAAAACATCCCTACCCCAGGCAAAGGTAAAGGGGCAAAAGGCGCGTCTTTGCAGCCTAGCGAAATAAAACCGGACAAAACACCGCTTAGCCGGCCCAAACCGGATCTTGCAGCCTCCGAACAAGAGCCCGTTTCGGAGCCGAGCGTTTTGGTGCTGCGCTCTTATACCGCAGCAAGCACACCTGCGGCCTCCTCAAGCATACCCCCCAGCAGTAATTCCAATACGCCGACACGTTACACTCCGCAGACCCCTTCTCATGAACCATTTGATATTCCAGCAAGTTACTCTCCAGAAAAACCTCGTGTCGCGCCTCAGGCCAAAAGGGTTTCCGTGCAGACTTCTACGCAAACGCCTGCCCCTATCGCGTCCGATGGCCTGCCTGCGGGCTATGCCATCCGGCAAGAAGCCCTATACCCGCCTGAGCCTGCAGCTCCTCCTGCCGTGCAAAGCAACAAAACGCCTGCAAAGGCAAAAAAACCACGCTTTGTGCGGGTCAATCCCGGCGACAGCCTGCACCGCATCGCCAAAAGCCACGCTACAAGCGTGGCTGCGGTGCGTAAAGCCAATAACCTTAACGGGAACATTGCGCTGAAAGCCGGTCAAAAGCTGCTCATTCCCTAAAAACCCCTATGAGTTCACCCATCCCTTCACTTGCGCCCGAAACTTTCGAGGTGTTACATACTGACGGCGCGGCAAGATGCTGTCGTTTGCATACTGCGCACGGCACTGTGCATACGCCCATTTTTATGCCGGTTGGAACGGTGGGGAGCGTCAAAGCCTTAGCCCCAGATGATTTAGAAGCTCTGGGGGCTGAAATTATCCTTGGCAACACCTATCATCTCTATTTGCGCCCGGGCGATACTCTTATTGCCAACCGTGGAGGCCTGCATACCTTTGCCGCTTGGCCCCGCCCAATCCTCACTGATAGCGGAGGATTCCAGGCCTTCAGCCTTTCAAAACTCAGCAAATTCAGTGAAGAAGGAGTATCTTTCAGATCTCACCTTGACGGCTCCCGGCACTTGTTTACTCCGGAAAAAGTTATCCAGATCCAACAAAACCTCGGTTCAGACATTATGATGGTGCTGGACGAGTGTGTTCCCTACGCAACTGCGTATGATTACACTGCAAAATCTGTAAAACTGACCACACGCTGGGCCTTGCGCTCTCGCGCCGTTTACCCGCAAGGGCAGAGTCCAGCGTTGCTTTTTGCCATTACGCAGGGAGGATTCTTCCCGAATTTGCGAACAGAATCCGTGGAGCAGCTGAAGGAACATGATTTTGACGGATTCGCAATAGGGGGACTTTCCGTAGGCGAACCCAAGGAGCAGATGTACGCTCTACTAACGCACACCGCCCCACAATTGCCGGCGGATAAACCGCGTTACCTGATGGGAGTCGGCACTCCTTTAGATATTGTCACCGGAATACAGCACGGCATAGATATGTTCGACTGTGTTCTGCCCACCCGCAATGCACGTAACGGCACACTGTATACCTCCCAAGGTAAAATCAACATCAAACGCAAAGAGTTTGCTGATGATGACAACCCTCTTGATCCGCTTTGCACCTGCTACACCTGCCGCACGTTTTCCCGCGCTTACCTGCGCCACCTCTTTCATTCCGGCGAAATTCTCTCTTTTCGCTTGAATTCTTTACACAACCTCACCTATTTTCTTGATCTTGTCCGTAACGCGCGCATAGCCATTGCCGCAAAACGCTTTACCGCCTTTCGGGACGGCATCGCTTCCCTATACGAAAAAGAACAGCACGCATCCTAGAGCAGATTAACTTTGAGATTTGTCGTTTAACGGCGGGCAAAGCCCGCCTACGCCAATCTTGCGGATCTTGTTGCGCTTCGCTTCACAAGACCAGAGCATTTTACCGGTATGTATAATTTTAAAGTGAATTTGCTCTAAAGGTTATGCTTCGTCCGCTGAAGCTGTCGGCAAAATCTTCTTTGGCAACAGCCCGCCGTGCAGGCGGCATTCATTGCCGCCGTTAAGCGCCGCAGTGGACATGCCTTTACAAAACCCGGCGTTGCGAGGTGTGCCAGCATTTTGATGAGCATTTTCAATGTTCATTCGCTCTAATTATTACGCCTACTTCTCCCAGCCTTAGCCTGTTAAAAGACGTTACGCAAAGTATGCAATGGTCCCCCCTTTATTGCCAGACGCGAGATTGTCGTATACACAAAAATCATGCGAACCGTCCTATCCATCCTGCTGCGTTTCGCGGTGTTGCTGTTCTTTACCGTGCAGACTTCCAGTTTGCGGGCAGAGGAACCTCTACCCGAAGAACTTGCCCTGCGACGCAGTGAACTCACCCTTGCTTCTCAGCAAAGTGTAGAAAACTGGATAGATTGGAGCAGAGCTTTGCTCCGGCTGGCGGCAACAGCCCGGCATACCCCCATGCCGTCGCAAGTATTTGCCGATCTCTATGCAAGGGGGCAAGACAGCATTGCAAAACATGCCGGCACAGATGCCGCCGGGTTACGCGCGCGGATTATCTGGGCTGAGGTACTCGAGCAGATGGCCGCAATGGGAGAAGAAACCGTCCGGCAGGAGCAGCGCAATCTTAGCCCGGAGGAAAGGAAAACGCTAGAACGGCTATGGGCGCAGGCCCAAAACGCTTGGCAGGATTATTTGCTTACAGAAGAGACACGGCCTGGTCTGGCCGGCTTTTTAGATAGCATCACGAATACATCCATGCCCCTGCGGGACACCGCCGTAGCCTGGGAGCACTGGTGGCAGACTCTGCACCATTTTTGCTTAACAGCCTCTGGCTTTGCTGATCGTGATATGGCTCTGTCCAAAGCGTCTAAGGCCTTGCAGTCTTATACGGCCAAGCATCCCACCGATCCTTATGCCTGGCTCACTTGGAGCAAGATGCTGATTGCACAGGGGCAATTAAGCTCAGATCCGGTTGTTCGCATGGCTTTTTTTGATGACGCGGGAGGCAAGTATCTGCGTTTGCTGCGACTTGAAGTTGCCAACAGAAACACTTGGCTTGCCTGGCAACAGCAGTTGGAAGAACTCATCAAGAACTGCGCAAGCCCTGAGGAATGCACAAACTTACAACATAGACTGCAAGCTTTCACGCAACAAATGCGGCAACGTTTTCAATGAGTTTACAATTCTACTTCTAGGGGAATGGCTTCTAACGCCGGACGGGGCCGTCCGGCGAACCGAAAACCGCGCTTTTCGACGAAGCCGGCTTCATATATCGACCATTAGCCGATGTGTAAAATCAGCACTAGATGCACAGGGGTAAAAGCCGACAAATTCAGCTCTGCTTTAAAGTAAGGGCACAGCCGCATAACCTTTACAACACATTACGTTCAAGCAAAACGCAGGCTTCAAATTCCTCCGCTGTGTTCCCATAACGCAGATGAAAGGGGTGCGAAAAAACATTTTGAAGTGGCGTTATTACTGCCCGGCCGCTTTTTTTGCCGGCGGTTTTTTAGTCCCTTGCTTTTTCCCGCCATCCATTACCTGTAAAACGTTCTTGGCTTCAGGCATACCTTTATTAGCAGCCCTACTGAACCATTCTCGGGCCTTTTGCCTATCTTTGGGGACGCCCTTGCCCTCAAGGTATGCCTGGCCGAGTTCGTATTCCGCCAAAGGATGCCCCATAGCGGCAGCTTCTTCAAAATATTTTATAGCGCCCTTCGCATCTTTAGGCCCCCCGCCGCCAGTGGAATAAAGCACCCCCATACCGTACATGGCGTCCGGATGCTTTTGCTTGGCGGCCTTTGCCCAAAGAGTACGAACCGCGGCAAGATTTTGCCCGCCTAAAGCCCCTTTAAAGTATAAATAGCCAAGATTAAACTGAGCTTGCGGGTTACCCGCCTCGGCTGATTTCTTCCACCAGTTTTCCGCTTTTTGCAAGCTTCTCGGTTCGCCCTCTCCACGTGCAGCAAGCAAACCCATGGCAAAGGTGGCGTAACCATCATTTTTATCTACAAGCGGCTTCAAGACCTGTTTTACTTTTGCGTAGTCTTTAGCATCATATGCATCCGCTGCCCTTTGCAAAATTTCCATATTTTGCGCGTCAGGGGAAGAAAAAATAGCGGATGCTCCTCCAGGCGCCGCCGCGCCGGCCATGGTCGCCCAACCAAGCAAGCTCATAAGAAGCGCTATCTTCAATATTCCTATCCGCATGAAAAACTCCTTCCAAAAAACTTTGCGATCCAGGCAAAAAAAGAACTCTGCCCTCGCGGTATTGCCAGCATAGTACAGGGAAGCAATGCTCTTAGCAACCTCCACATAAAGACGTAATCTATTGATTTATCATAAAGATTCACGGGCATGCAATATACAGCCGCGCCATTTGCGTCTAAGCGCCACAGCGCGCACAGCCGGTTTAAGGCTATTGAGGGAAAAATTTGGAGGCAGATCCTTCCCGTGCTTCAGAACAATTTTGTATGAATGCTGTTCACAAAGAGGCCAACCGGCTTAAACGATTTGCGGTGCAAGGCGCAAGGCCCATTGCTGGTCAACAACTCTCGGTGTTCTTTTGTGCCGTATCCCTTATGCCGTGCGAGTCCGTAGTCGGGATAAAACGCATCCAGCCGGATCATGAGTTCGTCGCGCATAGTTTTCGCCAAAATAGAAGCTGCGGCAATGGAGGGTACAAGGGCATCCCCATCAACGATGGCTCGTTGTTTGGGTAAAGCGGGAGTATGCATGGGCAATCGGGATACCGGCAAGGGCAAATATTGCTCCCACACTAAAGCTTCAACAGGAACGCCTCCAGTGCTGGCTTGCCAGTGAGCAAGAGGGATTGTCTGATTACCATCTATGCATAAAAGCGGTAAGGAAACAGGCAGGCTCTGAGTTTCTTCCAGCTTGGCCGTCAGCGCAAGCACGGCCCTAGACATAGCTCTCAACGTGGCATTTAAAATATTCACTGTATCTATCTCATCCTGCCAACTCACGCCGATGCCGTAAGCGCTAGCCAAGGCGCCTATGGCATCGGCCAAAAGGATGCGGCGCCTTTGCGTGACCTTCTTGGAATCGGCAAGACCCGGTAAGTGGAGGAGAAAGTCAAAATTCTCCGGGAACAGCACAGCGGCAGCTACCACAGGCCCAGCAAGGCATCCTCGTCCCGCTTCGTCGATACCTATATGTACTATTCCGGAAAGGTCACACCGGGCATGCTCCAACATGGCGTCCATTCTAGGCGCAATCCCTGGCAAGGGGAAGCGGGAAGACATAAAGGGCACCTCGATAGGAAGATTCTTTACAGCCAAATTAATTTACAGTCATATTTGATAAGCGAAATCTCTTTATGTGGCGCGTGCCGCCGCTTGCTCTTTGGGCGTTTCAGCCAAACGAATCTGCACCCCAAGCGTTTTCGCAAGATACTCCGCGATATCTTCATTTCCGGCGCCGTGGAGCCGTGCCGTCTTGTAAAAAGTCTCCACATACTTTTGCCTGAAAGCGGGCTCCAGCATATCCTGTTCCGTGCACTTGGCTATTTCTTGTAAACTTCTTGCGGCAAGGGGAAGAAAGGCGGAGAGTTTCTCTAAAAGAATATACTTGATGGCTGTGGCCTTAAAATCGTCGCCCTCCGCAAGGGCCGCATCAAAAATATCGCCGTATTTATTTCCTAAAAATTCAAATCGTTCTTCGGGGCTCAGGGTATCGTCTAAAAAAGAATCTTTATACCCAAAACGGTTCAGAGCATCGGCAGCTCCCAGCAGCATGGTGCTGGATGCGGCATCCCGCTCAATATATGGCTTTATGCCGTCAAATAACCCTTGAACCGCTTCCAAATAAACGGCGTCTATACCCATAGCCTCAAAGCCGTCCTTAAAAGGCGAACACAGTCTCCTTTTTTCTGTGGCCTCCTCTACAGCGATCTCCTTTTTGGGTTTACGGCGGGAGAAAATGATTCCTAAAACCCCTAAAACAAGGATAAAGCCGCCAACAATGGCCGCTGTGACTGTGGTCATACGAGACTCCTTGCCGCTCTATAATTCAACTCGCCGTCCATCCGTTAAGAAAATGCAGGGAACCGCACAGCCTCCACTCTTGCTTTGGAAAAACTCAAGAGTAAAAAAACTTTTTTTCCTCCCAAAGCCGGGGAAAGCATAGTTTTAATCCTTCTTCTCCTCTGTTCGCCTCGCCCAGGCACGGGCCTAAGAAAATATTAAAAAGTTCCATTCCCAATATTAGAATTTGATACAAGATAAAAAAAATTTTGAAAAGTCCATTCAGCGCCATACTGCATGCTTTTTTCTTTTTTTCGCACACTCATGCTCCATTCAGCAGCACATGCCGCTTGCAAGAAGAGAGCAAAGAACTCTCCATTTTTGCGTACCCCTTTTATCTCTCACATAGATTTTGCTCTCTAGCAAGTACCGTATAAAAAGCCCGGGAGATGATTTGTGCTGATTTCATAAATCGCCCTTGGGCAATTTATGCAGAACGCTTCGCCGAAAAACGCGGCTTTCGGTTCGCTCACGCCGCTTATCGCGGCGCGGCGGACTGGCGTCCGGCGTTAGAAGCTATTCCCTAATGAGGGATGAAATGAGGTCCAATTATAATATTTCACTAGGGGCTGTTTCTAAATAAAAGATTTTGCGCCAAGAGCAAGAAATCCAGCTCTTTTTGCGAAGGGAGTGTACTCTTACGGTACAGGGCCGGAGAAAAAAGAACTGGACGACGCAGCTCTTTGGACAAAAGATTTATTGAGGGACAGCTCCTAGAGCAGATTAACTTTGAGATTTGTCGTTTAACGGCGGGCAAAGCCCGCCTACGGCAATCTCAAAGCAAGGAGTTACGGGCAAATCCTTGCAGAGCAAGTATACATTTTCAATGGTAAATTGCTCTAAAGTATCAGCACCACCTCAAACCGGCAAAACTTAGGCCAAAACAACCGCCATCCGAAGCAAGATCCGGTGAACCGCCATGAGAAGGCCAAATTCCGCGGGGCTTGCCGAGCATTCGGCATCAAGCATAGGTGCACACAGCCTTACGGACCGCGTACCAACGGCACAAGACGGAACAATCCATCAAAACGGCAAAAAGGGAGTGGGCATACGCGCAAACGTACACCCACTCATAAAAAAACAAATAGCTTTCGTGCCTGTAGGGCATAGCGCTTACAGCTTCCAGCGCCCCCGGGAACTTTTGGCAAAAAGCCTCTCTCTTCAAGAGCGTTTGGAGGCCAAATACCGCATTGACGCTCTCTATCTCGAGCGGAGGAGCATTTTCCGTAGTAAGCCGCTTCGCCCAAAAGCGTGGCTTTTGGGCGAAGCGATCTTCATAAATCGGCCATCGGCCGATTTATGAAATCAGTGCTAGTAGCGATTTTTAGGCTTAATGCGCGCGGCCTTGCCTTTGAGATTGCGCATAAAGAAGAGGCGGCTGCGACGCACGCGGCCTTCCTGCACAACTTCAATGGTTTCAATAAACGGGGAATGCAAAGGAAAAGCGCGCTCAACGCCCACGCCGCCGGAAATTTTCCGCACCGTGAAAGTGCTGTCCGTCGTGCCTTTACGCAAACGGATTACGTTCCCCTGAAATATCTGGATACGCTCTTTTTCGCCTTCAACAATGCGCATGTGCACCTTAACGGTATCCCCGGATTTAAAACGGGGCAAATCCATGCGCAAGTGTTCCTGCTCTATCTTTCTAATGATGTTCATATCTTCTCCTGCTCTCTCCAAATCCGCGCCTCGCGCGTTCAGCTTTCACGATACGGCAAAAGGCATCCAAAAATACCCTTACGCAATACTCTCCAAATAAACTTTCAGCGCCAGTCTCCCAAAATTCTATCCAGCAGCACGGCCAAAGCGGAACGCACAGAAAGATGGTTATACCCTCCCAGCCAGCGCAAGGGAGGCGCAACGCCTTCGCACAGACTATGCACTTGCGGCGCAAGCCCGTGCCCTGTGCCTAGAAGCAACAGCACAGGCCGGCTTCGTAAAATTTCGCCAATCCGTGCAAAAGGGACACAGGGCAAACCGCCCATGCTCCCGCGCGCCGTGGTGCCCAAAACCAACGGTTTTTGCCCGCTGGAGGCTTCGATATCGGCAATGGCTTCTTCCACACAAGCGCCGGCTCTCACCATCTTCAAAGCTTCGCCTCTGGATGGATTGCCGTCTTTTCCCGGCCCTTTTGTCCAATGATCCAAAATACTTTGGAGCAATCGACGCTGGTCCGCCAATGGTGTAAGCACATAGTACGCGCCAAGGCCGTACGCGCACGAACTGCGGGCTATATCGTGAATGTCGAGGTTTGTCAAAGACACAGCCACGGAATTTTGCGCTTTATCTAAAACAGGATGATGCACCAAAGCGCAATAGAGATTTCTTCCCGGGCGCTCAATGCGCAGTTGGCGCAAAAACTCGCGATCTTCACCGCTGAGAGGCGCATCGGCCAGCAATTCCGGACGAAAGCACAACGTTCGCGCAAGGGAAGCCTGGCGCCGCCAGCGAGCAATGCGCCCATGATCGCCCGAAAGCAAAGGCTCGGGCACGGGCAAACCTTCAAAATGCTCCGGCCGTGTGTAGTGCGGGTACTCCAGCAGCCCAGCGGAGAAACTCTCTTCACTGCCTGATTCCTCATGCCCCATAAAGCCCGGCAACAGCCGGGCCACGGCCTCAATCAGGCACACGGCGCCGGCCTCACCCCCGTTGAGCACAAAATCTCCCACGCTGAGGCTGTCCACCGGAAACAGCTCCTCAATGCGTGCATCCAAACCTTCATAGCGGGCGCAAATGAGCGTGAGCATAGGTTCTTCGTTATCCGGGCGGCCATGCGCGCACAGCGGCTCCTCCACAAGAGCGACCCGCGCCAGTTCACGCGCCAATTGCTGCGTGAAGGGTTTTCCGCCGGGAGAAAGCAGGATCAGACGCCCCGGCTGCGTTTCCCCGCGCGGCTTAAACCCGAGCTCCCGCAGAAGCGTGCATACCGGCCCTGCCAGCATAACCATGCCCGGCCCCCCCCCATAGGGGCGGTCATCCACAGTCCCGCGCTTATCTTCCGCCGCGCCGCGCGGATTATGGAAAAAAAAACGGATCAAGCCCGCCTCTTGCGCGCGCCGCATCAGCCCGCATTCAAGCGGCCCGGTGAAGTATTCCGGAAACAAGGTGATAATATGGATACGCATGGCGATTTTTCCAGACCTGTCGCTTTGGCTCATGAAGCCAAATACAGTTCGAGCAGCCCCGGAGGCGGAACAATATAGGCGCGGCCATTTTCCGGCTCAATGGAATGCACAAACTGCTCCACCGCCGGGAAGAGAATCTCATGCCCGTCAGGGGTGATGATGGTCCAGATATCCTGCCCTGCCGGGGAAGCCACGGACGCTATGACGCCGATTTCGCGCCCGCTCTCCGTCGCCTGCTCCGGTTCCAGCACAAAAACGTGCAGCCCGGGCAGATCTTTCACATAGATCTCGTCTTTTTCCAAAAGAGGCAAGCTGCTTTCCGGCACAAGCACACTGTGCGAACGCAAGAGCTCCGCCTGAGTGCGGGTTTCCACCCCGTGCAAAGACAGCAAAAACGAACCGTGGTGCCTGCGCAGACCGCGCACGGCATAGGGCCGCGCTTCCCCCCCATGCCGGGGGCGCAAAAAAATGCCTCGTTCAA
Source organism: Desulfovibrio sp. (assembly GCA_031550225.1). GTDB lineage: Bacteria > Desulfobacterota > Desulfovibrionia > Desulfovibrionales > Desulfovibrionaceae > Frigididesulfovibrio. Next base: position 41,371 of record JAVBOT010000004.1, on the reverse strand, counting down.
GCAACTCCGGCGACTCGGTCTCAAGGATCAACGTCAGCTCGCCACGTACGCCATGCGCTCTGCTCAGATACCCGACCGAGACAAGTTGCTGTCCCAAGACAAGTGATGGAGTGGAGTTACCAAAAGACACAATGCAAGCCCGCACGGTTCAGGATGCTGGGGCATTTCACTCGTGAGATGCTCGTGGAGAGGGTTTGCCCGCCGTTAAGTGGGCATCTCAAACGTGAAAGTCTCTAGGGTCCGGCACGGCCCGGACAACCGTGCACGAAAATCCGCGGAAAAAGGCCAGCGGGAGGAGAAGCTCCTCCCGACAGCTACTCAAGAATTTCCAAGACGGAACGCTTTTTCAGTTTTGTGGACGCCGCCCCAAGCAGCGTGCGTATGGCTCTGGCCGTACGCCCTTGCTTGCCTATGACTTTGCCCAGATCATCCTTAGCAACGCGCAGTTCGTACACAACAGTCTGTTCGCCGCCCACTTCCGTGACCTGCACTTCTTCAGGCTTGTCCACCAACGACTTTGCAATGTATTCGATCAGTTCTTTCAGCATGCGGCACCTCTTGCGTTATGGAACAATTCGGCTTTGAAGCAGCCTGCCGGAACTATCCGGCACCGCCCGGGAGAATTCACTCATGGACTTCTCTCCTGGTATACAGACAGCTGCTGACGCGCTCAACCCGGCTCTTCAAGGTCAAAGCCGGCTCACGGCACAACACCGCGCCTTCACGCCCGACCAAGGGCCGCCCTCGCAACCGCCTTGGCTGACCCAGGAACAAGAGCAACTTCGCATCCTCGCTCCTAGGCTTACGCAATCAAACCACCGCAAAAGACAAAGCGCCGCTATAAAAGCAGTAAACTCCGCCGCTTTGGGCGCCAAAGCCGTTCAGCTTTGGAGTGTTTTCAGCAGGCTGCGCACGGTATCAGAAGGCTCTGCCCCAAGTTCCAGCCATTTTTTGACTTTATCCTGGTCGATGTCGACTTTGGCCGGATTCGTCAACGGGTTATACCAGCCAAGAAAATCCAGAGGGCGACCATCACGCCGCGAAGTGGAGTTCACCGCCACCACGCGGTAAAAAGGACGTTTTTTGCAACCTGTACGCGTCAGTCTCAGCTTAACTGCCATTGTTATCTCCCATGCTCAAGAAAGTAAACGGTGTTATAAAAAAGGGCAAGCAGGTCTTTGCCTATTTTACGCATCTTTGCAAGCAAAAACCGTAAAAGGCGGAAAAGAGCCCGTGCCCCCGGCTCTACTCATTCAGTGCAACCAACTAAATTCATCATAAAAAATCCTTGCTCCCTCAGAGACGGAGCAAGGGCTCCGCTTCATTTGCGCGCCTTTTTTTTGCGTTGCCGCTCTTCTTTACGTTTTTGGCGCAGCTTCTTTTGCTCTTCATCGGAAAAAGCGCCGCCCCCGGCATAGGCGCCCTGGCCGGGCGCGCCTTCACCCATGGCAGGCATGCCGTCCATGCCGGGCAAGCCCATACCGCCGGGAAGGTTCATGCCGGAAGGGATGCGCGGCATTCTGCCGCCAATCCCGGGCATGCCTTTGGGCATTTTCCCCCCCCCGCCCGTGAGGCGCTGCATCATGCCGCGCATTCCTTCAAATTGCTTAAGGAGCTGATTAACCTGGGCCACAGTCACCCCGCTCCCGTTCGCAATGCGCTGCTTACGCCCGGCATTGATAATCTTAGGATTCAAGCGCTCCTGCCTGGTCATGGAGTTGATGATCGCCTCGACCCGGCCCATCTCTTTTTCCGGCACGGACAAATTGCCCAATTTCTGCCGAATGCCCCCCATGCCGGGAATAAGTTTCAGCAATGATTCCAAAGAACCCAATTTTTTCATCCGCCGCATTTGCGTGCGGAAGTCCTCAAAGTTAAATTCAGCCTTCTGAAACTTCCGCGCCAGTTCTTCGGCCTCCTCCGCCTCAATGCTGGCCTGCGCTTTCTCAATGAGGGTGAGCATATCCCCCATGCCCAAAATCCGACCGGCCACCCGATCCGGGAAAAAAGGCTCCAATTCGCTGATCTTTTCCCCCATGCCCACAAACTTGATGCTTTTGCCGGTCACGGATTTGATGGACAACGCGGCGCCGCCGCGCGCGTCGCCGTCCATTTTCGTCAGAACCACGCCCGTGATATCCAGCGCCTTATCAAAGGCTTCGGCCACGGTCACAGCATCCTGGCCGGTCATGGCGTCAGCCACGAACAGTATTTCCGCCGGGCTCACCCGCTCTTTGATAAGAACCAGTTCCCGCATCAGCGCTTCATCAATATGCAGGCGGCCCGCCGTATCAATAAGCACCACGTCGCAGCCGGCCGCTTCCGCTTCCGCCAGCGCTTTTTCCGCAATATCAACAGGATTCATCAACGTGGTTGAAGGATAGCAGGGCATGCCGAGGCGCTCGGCAAGGGTTGCCAATTGCTCTATGGCCGCGGGGCGGTAAATGTCCGCCGGGACGAAATAGGGCTTATGCTTCTGTTCATGCAGCCAGTGAGCGAGCTTGCCCGCCGATGTGGTTTTACCCGATCCTTGCAAGCCCACCATCATAATGATGTGGGGAGGACGTCCGGACAGATGCAGCCCCGAAGCTTCACCGCCAAGCAACCGCACCAGCTCTTCGTGAACAATCTTCACCACCTGCTGCGCCGGGTTCAGATTTTTCGCCACCTCAAGCCCGAGGCATCGCTCACGCACTGTATCGATAAACTCTTTGACAACCTTGAAGTTAACATCCGCTTCCAGCAGGGCCACCCGAACTTCGCGCAGCCCTTCCTGGATGTTGGAATCATCAAGGCGCGCGCGACCGCTGAACTTGCGAAAAACTCCGCTGAGTCTGTCTGAAAGGCTGTCAAACATGGGAGATCCTTTATATCCGATTTTCGGAAGAGACGTTCCACCTATAGATCGTGACCTTGACGGGGGACGGCGCAATAACGGCACTTTGCCGCAAAAAACGCAAGCTGAAAAGCACTGTTTTCAGCTTGCCGCCGCGAAACGTTTTCGCGTAACATTATTGCCCGCCAGGCCTTGGCAGAGAATAAAATTTTTCCTCACGCGGCCCTAGCGCATCGCTAAAGTCCACAACGCCATTTTCGTCATGCCGCTATGCAGAGCCGCTCCGGAGTTCTTTTCCCGGGCCGGAGTGCGCGCGCTCGTTTTCGTGCTTTTTTGCTTTTCCTTGTCCGTCTTCAAGGTTCCCTTGGAGCCTTTTTGCTGTTTGGCTTTATCGGCCTTCAGCGCGGCCTTGGAAGTTTTTTTCTCCTTGCCGGCGCGCAGCGCGGCTTTGGAGGTTTTGTCCGCTTTGCCGGCCTTAGCAACCATTGTGTTTTTTTTGCCGGTTTTTTTTATCGCTTGCCGGCTTGCCCCAGGACTTTTCGCCCGGGCCGAGAGCGCTTGCGAACGCTCCTGCGCCTCAGCGTTGACCTGCGCAATCCTTTCCTCAAGATCGGAACGTCCCGTCTGCTGCTGCGCGTGCAAGGCGGCTAAAAGCCCTGTAGTGTCCCCACTGCGCGCGATCCGGCTTGCTCCCACATAGCGCCGCGCGAAATACGCCTCTTCCAGGCTGCTTTCCATCACGGCCTTGCCGGCCGTGGGGCTATGCACAAACCTGCTGTTACCGGAGTAAATGCCCGCATGCCAGCCGGAACGGCTCCTCGAATCCTTAAAAACCACAATATCCCCCGGCTGCAGTTCTTCTTTATTCTTTACCAGCGTGCCGGCAGTGAGCTGATCCCGGGCGCGCCTCGGCACCTGAACGCCCACCTGCTCGTAGGACCAACACACAAGGCCGGAACAGTCAAAACCCGTTTCCGGCGATGTGCCGCCATACCGGTACGGCACTCCGATATTGGAGCGGGCCGCGGTGACGACGTCGTTCCTTGCCGGCTCCGCAACAGAAGGGGCAGCCTGGACAGGAGGAACCGGAGGCGCCACCTGTTTTTGGGCGCATCCGGCAACGAACAGCAAAAGCAGCATTACGGGCAAAACCGTTAATGCCGCCGACCTGGGACCGTTGGGCGTCAATGGGCAACCATCCTGCAACAGGGCGCGCCGGGAAATATTTTTAACACGCATACTAAAAATATACATAAAAATTACATCTTCAGCAACCCCTATTCAATCGACTTTAATTCTTAGCTTTTTTACAATTCAGTCCATACTTCAAGGAATCGAGGCTCTCGGCAAGGTCGTTTTTGTCAACACCCGCCGCGCGGGCGCGGGCGGCATTCATTGCCGCCGTCAAGCGCCGTAGCGACCGCGCCTCACCACCCCGAAACTGCGCACCGCCCGATAAGGGACCGCACGGCAAAATGGGCCGTCGTCCCGCTTTACCCGCTATTGAAATGGCCGCGCGAATGGCATACATGTGCAAACAAGAGCGGCGAAAAATGCCGCGAAAGACACGGGAGGGCCATCTTCCGGAAATGATTTTGAAAACGACTTCTTGATCACCCCACGCCTAGCCTTGCAGGGAGGAGCTTCATGCGTAAAAGCGACTATCTGGCCGCCGCCGCCGTCTTTGCCGGCCTCGCCCTTTTTTGCGTACCCGGCGCCATGGACGGCTTTATCTCCCTGACCGGACGGTTTCCCTACCTTATGAGCTTCGCCAAGTTCGCCCTGCTCTCCACCTTTGGGGAATGCATCGGCCTGCGCATCGTGACCGGAGTTTACAACAAGCCCGGCTTCGGCATATTGCCGCGAGCTTTTGTCTGGGGCCTGCTCGGCATGGGCATTAAGCTGGCCTTTACCATTTTTGCCACCGGCGCACCCAGGGCGCTGGCGGAAATAGGCGTGGCTCTGCCTCCGGCCGTGCTGCAAAACGGCCCCTTTGGACTCAAGCTGCTCACGTCCCTGTTCGTCAGCGTGACCATAAACACCATTTTCGCTCCGGTGTTTATGACCTTGCACAAAGTCACCGACGCCCACATCTTGCTCACGGGCGGCTCTATGAGGGGCTTTTTTACTCCCATCGACGTCACCCGCCATTTACGGGAAATTCAATGGGCTTCCCTCTGGGGCTTTGTTTTTAAGAAAACGCTGCCCTTTTTCTGGATACCGGCCCACACCATCACCTTTATGCTGCCCCCGCACTTCCAGGTGCTTTTCGCCGCGCTGCTGGGCATTGTTCTTGGCGTAATTTTGGCGGTTGCGGCCAGACGCTGAGGGCTCTTACAGCCTGGAGTCCGTGACCCTGCGCGCCTTGCCGAAAGAACGGGGCAGCGCTCCCGGATCAACTATCTCCACTTCAGCGCTGATCAGCACCTTGGCGTGCAGCCGTTGAGCCAGTGTGGCAGCGAGGCGCTCATCCACGCCGGCGCGCGCGCCTTTTGCCCGCTCCACCTGCAACCGCATAAAATCACGCCCCTTTTCCCGCCTGAGCAGAATGTGGTACTCCGAGCCAAGTTCCGGGAACTCCTGCAGCACGTCGGATACCTGGCCGGGATAGATGTTGACGCCGCGAAAAATGATCATGTCGTCCGAGCGGCCCAGAATATGATCGTGCCGAGGCATGGAACACCCGCAGGGACAAGGGGCGTCTATGGCCCGGGAGAGATCCCGCGTGCGGTAGCGGATTATCGGGCTGGCCTCTTTGCACAAACTTGTGACCACCATTTCGCCGATTTCTCCTGGCGGCACAGGCTCAAGAGTTTTTGGGTCAAGAATCTCAATAAGGAAGATATCTCCCCAATAGTGCAGGCCTTCATGGACGCGGCATTCCAGGGCCGAGCCCGGGCCGTACATTTCCGTCATGCCGCCGATGTCGAAACTTTCTTCAATGCCAAGACTCTGTTCAAAGGTACGCCGCATCTTCGCGTTATGCGCCTCCGCACCAAAAATTACCGTGCGCAGCTTTATCTGTTCGGCAATGCCGTGGCGGTGAACTTCTTCCCCTAAAAGCAAAGCCATGGATGCGGTGCTGCAAAGGCAGGTCGTGCCGAGATCCGTAAGCATCTGCAGATGCAGTTCCAAATTTCCCGCTCCCACAGGCACGGTAAGCGCGCCGAAGCGTTCGCAACCAAGCTGAAATCCGGCTCCGGCCGTCCACAAGCCATAGCCCACGGCTATTTGCACCCGATCACGGGGAGTGAGCCCGGCCATTTCAAAACAGCGCGCCATTTGCAGGGCGAACATGTCCACGTCTTTCCGGGTATAGGCGAGTATTTTACGCTTGCCTGTGGTTCCGCTTGAAGCATGCACGCGCACCACCTCAGGCTCCGGCACTGAGAGCAGGGGCAAGGGGTAGCCTTCGCGCAGATCCTCAGCCGTGGTAAAGGGCAAGGAGCGCAAATCCTGTAATCCTTGCACTGCGCAAGGCTCCACCCCAGCCTGCCGGAGCTTGGCCCGGTATTGCGGGCTACGGGCATAGGCGTGCAGCACTGTCCAGCGCAGGCCGTTCTCCTGAATTTCACGCAACTGTTCAGGATCATATTGGGGGATAAAGCGGTACATGGGGTTCTCCTGTATGCGTTTCCGGGTGTAGAGCGCATACGCGCGCTACACTTAAGGCGGGGGAAAGCTGCCCTCCACAAGGCGTCAGCCAAGGGGAAAGGCGCACCGGGGCCACTGCCCGGTGTCGGCATTTCCCGCGTTGCTATTTTTGCTGATTCCGCTAAACTGTCATCCGGCGCAGGCTTTACCGCAAAAGCGCAAACGCGCAAACGCTTGTCAGAGCGGGACCGGCAACGCGCCAGCAAGCGCGGGCTCGCCTCCCGCAAACAGCGCGTATGTTCTGTAACTGTAAACAGTGAGGGAGAGCAACAAGGTGCGTATTCTCATCATCGGTTCGGGCGGTCGAGAGCATGCTCTGGCTTGGAAAATTAGTCAACAGAATGATGTTACGATTTTTACCGCGCCTGGCAACGGCGGCACCGCCCTCCTTGGTGAAAATATTGCCGTTTCCGACGGCGATATCCCCATGCTGATGCAACTCATCGCTGAAAAGCGCATTGATTTTGTCATCCCCGGTCCGGAACTTCCCCTTGTCAAAGGCATTGTGGACGCTTGTGAGCAAGCCGGGGTGCCGTGCTTCGGCCCCCGCGCCTATGCGGCGAACCTTGAAGGCTCAAAAGCTTTTGCCAAGATGATTATGGAGGAGGCCGGCGTGCCCACGGCTTCCTTCGCCGTTTTTAAGGACTATGAGGAAGCGGCCGCGCATGTGCGGGCCAAGGGCTGTCCTTTGGTCATCAAGGCGGACGGCCTGGCAGCCGGCAAGGGCGTGGTGGTGGCGCGCGACGAAGCTGAAGCCCTGGCCGCTTTACATGCCATGCTGCGGGAAAAAATTTTCGGCAACGCCGGTGAATGCGTTGTCATTGAAGAGTGCCTCCTGGGGGAAGAAGTCTCTTTTCTGGCTTTTTGCCAAGGAGATACGGTCATTCCCCTTCCCTCGGCCCAGGATCACAAAGCGGTTTTCGACGGCGACACCGGACCCAATACAGGCGGTATGGGGGCTTACAGCCCCGCGCCTGTATTGCCCGAAGATCGCTATAAGGAGATAACGGATCTGGTTTTCCGCCCCATGCTGCGCGTGCTGGAAAAACGCGGCTGCCCCTACTCAGGCATCCTTTATGCCGGCCTTATGATGACCGCTGAAGGCCCCAAGGTGCTGGAGTTCAACGTGCGCTTCGGCGATCCCGAGTGCCAGCCTCTGCTCATGCGCCTTGAAGGCGACCTGCTGGAAGTGATGCTGGCCTGCGCCCGGGGCGAGCTGCACAAAGTCCGGATGAGCTATACGAACGAAACCGCCCTGTGCGTTGTCGTTACCGCCAAAGGCTATCCCGGCGCCTACCCCACAGGCATGAATATTTCCGGCCTGCAGAGGGCTGAAGAGAGCGCCCCTGGAAAAATCAAAATATTCCAGGCGGGAACCAGGCTGGTGGGAGAAAATGTCCATGCCGCCGGGGGGCGCGTGCTCGGCGTGACCGCCCTCGGGGACGATTTGGCCGCCGCCCAAAAGCGCGCCTATGACGCCCTTGCCCATATTCGCATGGCGGACAGCCATTTTCGCCGCGACATCGGCGCTAAAGGCCTGCGTAACTGCTGGGCCTGCACCCCGCGCTGAACGGACAGGGCAAAGACAACGCCACGGATTTTCCGTAAGATTCCACTCCGGCTTTTTCCTTCGCTCCTCTACACCGCAAGGTTTAACCAAAGGATGCTTCTATGAGCTTGGTCGGCATTTTTATGGGCAGTATTTCAGATGAGCAAAGCGTGCGCCCTTGCGCTGAAGTGCTTGAATCTCTCGGGATTTCCTACCGCATGACCGTAAGCTCGGCCCACAGAACGCCCGAGCGCACCGAAACTCTGATGGAAGAATGGGAAAAACAAGGCTGCCAGATCTTTATTTGCGCCGCCGGCATGGCCGCGCATCTGGCCGGAGCCGTGGCCGCGCGCACCATAAAGCCCGTTATCGGCATCCCTATTACCGCTTCAAGCCTTGGCGGCATGGATGCTTTGCTCTCCACCGTCATGATGCCTCCGGGCTTTCCTGTGGGCACAGTGGCGCTGGATAAAGCCGGCGCCCGCAACGCGGCCTGGTTGGCGGCCCAGATTCTGGCCCTTTCCAAACCGGAACTTGCCCTGCGTATCCAAAAAGCGCGGGCCGCCATGATTCAGGATGTGGAAAACGCCGCCGTTCGCCTGGAGCAAAACGCATGAAGCTTGTGCAAGTCCTCCGAGGCAGGCAGGCCGCGCCTGCTTGCCAAGATGACGTCCATCTTCATCGCACCCCCAAATTTGCCCCGCTGGCGCGCTGCCTCCTGCCGCCCGCCGCGGCCTGCCTGCTCCTGCTCAGCGCCTGCGCCGGACGCGAGCAACCCTTTGTTCCTCCTGCCACAGCTCTGGCCATGGAAGGCCCTCCCCTGGCCATTATCGGGGAATATGCCGGCATGCGCCTTGAAGGGTACATGGATCGCGGTTGCATGACCGGCTATGGCCGCATCGGCCTGCGCGCCGTCAGCCCCACCCGGCAAGGAGATCTCGCTGTGGATATTTTGCCCGTGGAGGCTCCATCGGAAGAAGAACAAACAAAAGAAACCCCACAGGCAAAGCGCCCGTCCCCTCCGCCGCCTTTGACATTGAATTCCTATCCGCTTCAGGCCGGCCCCAGCACGAATGAGCCGCAAGCCGCGGCGCCCGGGCAGGAAATTGCCCGGTCCCAAACTCCGCAAATGCCTCCCGCGAACAGCCCGGGCCTCCTTGCGGACGCCCGGCGTAGCGCAAACGGCAACAAAATCTTACGGTTACCTGCATATCCCACTCAAGAAAAAGACGCCGCCCCTAAACCGGCCCTATCCCAGGCGAGCAACGCCAAAATCAAAAAAAAGAAAGAAGCCGTGCCGGGGGGGAGCGAATTTATTTGTAAAAGCGATGTCGATGCCCCGCCTACGGAAAAAGGCCGCATCCGGGGGCTGCTCTTATGCAGCGGAGACAGAAGCATCCTGTTTTCACTGCGTAATATCGGCCCGGATCAAGGGGTTGGGGTCGGCAAGGATACGCAAACCAATGCCCTGATGGTGCTTTTTTACCACACCTCCATTGAAGAAGCGCGGCGGCGTTTCCCGGCTGTGCAGGCGGATATCCGCAAGGCGTACGAAAACCAGTAAGGCGTCCGCTCCGGCGTTGCCCTGTGCGCCCGCGAATGCCGAAACGCGAAACCGCAGTGCCGTCTTTGTGCCCTACCTCAACGCGCGCTATGCCGCTTTGGAGGTGGCGAGGGTGTATAACTCGTGCGGGTCAAGAATCAAAATCACGCTGCCGTCCCCCATAATAGTTGCGCCTGAAATACCCCTTACGTCGCCAAGATACGCCCCAAGGGGCTTGATGACGATTTCCTGCCGCTCCAGCAGGCAATCCACCACCAAACCAAGGCGGCGGTCGTTATCCTGAATCACCACAACAGCCAGCACTTCCTGCTCGTGCATATGGCAGGTCAGGCCCAACAATTCGCTTAAGCTGGCGATGCCCAAAACTTCTCCGCGCAACGTCACCGCTTTGCGACCCTTGACGTCGGTAAGGCGGTTCGCTTCTATTTTTGTCGTTTCCGAAACCGCGTCCAAAGGGATGGCGTACATCTGTCCGTCCACATTCACCATGAGCGCATCAATAATGGCCAGGGTCAGGGGCAGGGACAAGGTGAATTTTGTTCCCTTGCCCACTTCGGAAGTTATGTTGATGCTGCCTTTCAAATTTTTTATATTCGTGCGCACCACATCCATGCCGACACCCCGGCCCGAGATGTCGGTAATAACCTCCGCCGAAGAAAAGCCCGGAGCAAAAATCAGCTCCATGGCCTCGCGATCGTCAAGAAGCTTTGCCTCCTCATGGGTGATGATCCCTTTACGAATGGCCACCTCGCGCATCTTCTCCGGATCAATGCCCTTGCCGTCATCCTCAATTTCAATGGCCACGGAATTGCCCTTATAAAAAGCGCGCAACCATACGCTGCCCTTAGGGGGCTTGCCGTTCTGGACCCGTATTTCCTCCGGCTCCACGCCATGGTCCACAGAGTTGCGGATAAGATGCACCAAAGGGTCCCCGATCACTTCCACCACGCTTTTATCCAGCTCCGTGTCCTCCCCTTCCATAATCAGCTCCACTTCTTTGCCGCTTTTACGCGACAAATCGCGCACCAGCCGGGGGAAGCGGGAAAATACCGAGGCCACGGGCACCATGCGCACTTTCATGATGGTGTCTTGCAGATCATCGGAAATGCGGGCCATGGAGTACGTGGTTTCCGTAAGATTTTGCGCGATAAGCCCCACATCCACATTGGCGCTTCCCTCAAGCTGGCGGGCGATCATGGCGTACCGGTTGCGGTTGATGATCAACTCCCCAATCAAGTTCATGAGATGATCCAGTTTTTCATGATCCACGCGGATGGTGGAGGAGGATTTGGAGGAGTTGTCCGCCTGCGTCGTCTGCGCCGCCGCTGCCTTGGCCGAGGCCTTGGCGGCCGGAGGAGCCTGCAAAGGCGCTTTTGCCGCCGGAGCGCTCTGAGCAACCGTCTTTGTTTTTTCTTCCGCCTTCACTTCCGGAGCGATCTCGGGCTGGATGTTCTTTGCGGCCGCAACATCAACCTTTTGCTCTTCAAGCGCAGGAGGAGGCGTTTTGCCTTCTTCGGCGGGCTCGGCCACACTTGGGCCGATGGGAAGCGGCCCAACGGCCGCAATGATCATATCCCGGATGATGGCGCACTCCTGCTCCAGAAGATCCGCCATAATGCTAAAATCCAGGCCGCTGGAACGCCCCTGATCCACTATGCCCGCTGTCCGCTGGGCGTACACCTTGATTTCCTCAAGGCCCATGAAGCTGCAACTGTTTTGAATAGTGGAAAGGGAACGGAACATGCCGTCCGCGTACTCCCGGTTATCGCCGTCCGCCCGCATGCCCGCAAGGGCGTCTTTGACATGCTCAAACTGCTGGCTCACCGTGGTTTTAAAGACCAGCAAGTCTTCGGAATCAGCGCCACCGCCGTTTTCCCCTTGCGGATCAGCGGCGCTCCGCGCGGGCTCGGGTTCTCCAGATCCGGGCTCAACCTGAAAAGCTCCCTCGAGCGCCGGCGTGTCTTCAACTCCTTGCGTCATGGCGCCCGCGGCCAACAAACTCTCGGGCAGGGAAATTTCACCTCCGGCCACAGCCTGGCGCAATTTGCCGAGCAGTTCTGAAACATCCAGCGGAGTAACGGAGCCCGAAGACGGATCAATGCTGAAAATAAGCGCTTCCAGAGTGTCCACCACCAAGAGCAGCAAATCCACCAACGCCGGGGAAACCGTATATTCATCTTTGCGCACGGAGTTAAGCAGCGTTTCCGCCTCATGCGTCAGGCTGTTCAATTCATGAAAGGCTATAATGCCGCTGTTGCCTTTAAGGTTGTGAAAATACCGGAAAAGATCGTTCACCAGCGTAGCCTGCTCTTCCGGATGCCTTTCTAAGTCCAATAATCCACTGGAAAGATTGGAAATATTATCCCTAGCTTCTTCGATAAAATCGCGCAAGTGCCCCTCGCCAAAAGCCGTCAAGGCGTATGAGGGGAGTTTATCGCGCGAAGCGAGCCATTCCGAAACATCTCCGTCCTGCCGCTGTCCGCCTTTTTCGGCAAAAGGCGCTGGAGCGTTTGTGTCTTCCGAAGAAGGCGCCATTACCGGCTCCTGCTCACTTATATCTCCACGAACTTGCGCCGAGTCAGGCTGATTCGCGGAAACCGGGGCAGCTCCCTGCCCCGGGGCATCCGGAGTTTTGGCGCGCGCGGGGGGCAGTTCTCCCGCCATGAGGCCATCCAGTGTGGCTATAAGATGCGAGGTGTCGACGTTGCCTTCGCTATTGCTGGCTTCCAGATTGTCAATCATTTGACGCAGCGCGTCTGTGGAGGCAAGGATGATATCCATGATTTCCGAGTTGACAGCCATGGCGCCTTTGCGCAGCTCATCAAGAATATTTTCCGCCTTATGCGCAAGGGCGTTCATTTTATTCAAACCAAGAAAGCCGGAAGCACCCTTTAAGGAATGCATGGGCCGGAATATTTCATTCAAAAGCGAAAGATTATCCGGCGTTTTTTCCAGTTCCAGAAGATTGGGCTCTATGGTTTCGAGATGCTCTTTCGCCTCGATGATAAAGTCCGCAAAAAGTTCCGGATCCATAAATTCCTGGCTCATACGACATTCCTTTTTCAGTCCTTGTTTCGCCCCTGCGCGGGGCGATGCCCGGCGGCAAAGCCGCCGGACATCGCTTGTCATAATACGGCGCTATAGCGCCGTCACCCTGGCGAAACACCCCCATGGGGAGCGCGAGACTCGCCATTGGCCTTGGCATGGATGCGGGTTCCCCCAATGGAAGCTTTCCAGGCCGATATCGGCAGAACTCAAAGCCTTCCGCCCGCACCCATATTCCTTATGGTAGCGTGCAAATCCTGCCCACACGCTATCCAAGCAGCATTCTTACATTTTTAACCATCTTGTCCGGCTGCGCGGGCTTCACCATATACAGGTTGGCCCCAAGCTGTAGGCCCTGCTTAATATCGTCCTCGCGCCCTTCGGTGGAAAGCACGATGATCGGCACATCCCGGTAAGCTTCCTGCTCGCGCACGGTTTTGATGAAGGTGAAGCCGTCCATGCGCGGCATGTTGATATCTGAAATGATCAGATCCACATGCCCGGCTGAATACAGCTTTTCCAGCCCGTCCAGGCCATCCTCAGCCATGGTGATCTTGAATCCTTCTTTTTTCATGATAAAGGACACAAGGTTACGGATCGTCTTTGAATCGTCCACTATAAGAATGTGCTTTGACATAACCAGAACTCCATCACTTGAGAATACCGGCGATCATGCGATCTACGGAAATGACGCTTACAAGGCGCTCACCCACCTTCAGCAGCCCGGCAACGTATTCGGCATTGCTGCCTATTTGCATTTCCACATTCCATTCAATTTCCGACTGCGATACCCGATACATGGTATGCACCCGCTCAATCAAAAGCCCTACCTGCAAATCGCGCCGCCTGCACACGATAATGAATCTGTCCTCTGTCTCGCGCGCTGAGCGCACGCCGAGGATATCGCGCAACAGCAGCAGGGGCGTTACCCGGCCGCGTAAATTAACAACCCCGGCCACAAGAGGCGGGGCGGCCGGCAGTTTCGCCGGGGGGATAAAGCGAATCACTTCCTGCACAGCCACTGTGGGGATGGTGAATTCCTGCCCGCCGATGAAAAAAGCCACCATCTGTATTTCGGGTTCCCTTTTCAGGATATCGTTCAAATCCTCTTCCACCGCCATGGCAAGATGCTGATCCGGCGTCGGCGGCCCCGAAAGTTCCGATGCTCCTAATCCGATTTGTTCCAATACATGGGCGCTTTCCATACCCATATATTTATCCAAAAAAGCCCGCTCCGCCGGCGTGAAGTTTTCCCCTTCGCCGCCTCGTACGGAAAAATTCTGTTCCGCAAAATAGTCTTCCGGACTCTTTTTCATAGGGCCAGTATCTCTTGGGCTAAGGCGTCATACTCCCGCGCGCCACGGGTATGCGGGGCTATATCGTAAATAACCCTCCCCTGAGCGCTGGCGTCCCGAAACCGGGTGTCCATACCAATAACTGTTGCGAACAAATGATCCTTCATCTTTAAGGATAAAAGTTCTAAAACCCTGGCGCACGCGCGGGCCCGCCGATCGTAAAGCGTGGGCAGCACTCTGTAGCGGATAGGCTTCGGCAATACTTTGTTCAGCACCTTTATGGTGTCAAAAAGCAATTTCAACCCATGCAACGCGAGAAAATCCGTCTGAATGGGGATAATCAGCAAATCCGCGGCAACAAGCGCATTCACCAACAAAATTCCCACATGCGGCGGGCAGTCCAAAAAAATGAAGTCATAGTCTTTCCGCACTTGCTCAAGGCTTTTTTGTAAAATAGCCCCCTTACCCGGGCGGCTGCGTAAGTCCACTTCCAGCTCCGACAAACGGATGGCAGCCGGCACCACGTCAAAACCCTGTTCCGGATTCCTCTTGCGAATATTGTTCCACAACGCTTCGGACTCTCCCGGCGCCTCCGCGAAAAGATCATGCACAGAGGCGGTTACGGTTTCCGGATAATAGCGCAAATGCACAGAGGCGCAGGCGTGGGGGTCTAAATCTATTAAAAGCACCCGCTTGCCCTGCCTGGCAAGAGCCGCCGACAGCGTCACCGCTGTGGTGGTTTTGCCCACTCCTCCTTTTTGATTGGCCACGGCTATCACGCGCGCGCGCGCCGCTCCCATCCCGGAAGGAGATAAAACCTCACTCATGCTTTACGCTCCTTGCCTTTTGCGCGGGAGCTTTCTTCCCGCCGCGGGAACTATTTCTCCTTGCGGTAGACAATAGTGCCCACATGATGCTCCGGTTTAAACGCGCGCGAAATATTGTGCAGCGATTCCGAATGCCCGATGAGCATACATCCTCCGGGCAAAAGATTATCATAAAAAGATCCGATGACCTGGCGCTTCATTTCATCATCAAAATAGATAATCACATTGCGGCAAAATATCATGTGTGAACGCTCCACCCGCCGCAACATGGCTTTGTCGCTCAGGTTGGTTTCCCCAAAAGACACCAGTTGCTTGAGCTTGGGATCGATATGATAGTTGCTGCCTTCTTTTTTGAAATAACGGGCAATGAGCGCTGCCGGCGTGGTGCGCAGGGAATATTCGCTGTAAACTCCCCGGCGGGCCGAGGCCAGCACGGCCGCGGAAAGGTCATTGGCCGTTATCTTTATATCCCAGGACGCGATCTCCGTTTTGAGAACTTCGTGCAAAATCATGGCAATGGTGTAGGGTTCTTCGCCTGTGGAACAGCCCGCCGACCAGATGCGCAATTTTTTTGTCCGAGCCGCGCGCAACTTCTCAAGCTCCACCTTAAGCACCTTTTCCTGAAACACCTCAAGCTGCGGCGGGTTACGGTAAAAACTGGTTTCATTGGTGGTAATTACCTCAAACAGTCTTGGCAGCTCTTCCCGGCGCTTGGGGTCAAAACGCAAGTAATAGTAGTACTCGCCGAAGTTTTTAAGGTTCAACTCCTTAAGCCGGTTGCTCAGGCGGTTTTCCACCAGATATTTCCGTGTTTCCGCGATATAGATGCCCGCTTGCGCATAAATAAAATCTCGTAGTTGAATGAATTCCTCATTGCTGATTTTCAGACTACGGCTCATGCCGGAAGGTTCTCCCGTGCCGGAAGAGGAAGAAAAGAGAGCCATACTTATTCTCCTGCCTGCCTGTGAATGGCGTTAACCGCCTCTTCCGCCGCCTCTCTCAGGTCTTTGTCCGCATGATCCAGCAAGGGGAGCAACGCCCTAAAGGCGGCTTCCCCGCCGATCATGCCAAGCACCCCAACGACCTTGATCACAATAAGGGGATTTTCATCTTCCAGCATGCCCACCAGGGGTTCCATCGCGCGGGTGATCTTATTTTCGCCCAACCGCTCGGCACAGCGGATACGCACCCAGGGATCCGGATCCGATAACCCCATCAACAGACTGTTGACGTACCGTTCGTCAGAGCATAGCCCTATGGCGTCAAAAACGGCCATGCGCACTTCGCTGCTCTCATCGTTAAGCTTGCGCTCAACACGAGCCAGGCAGTCCTCCGTCAAGGGACAACTGCGCCCGAAAGATTGCACCGCCACCTTGCGCACTTCGGCCGATTCGTCTTCCAGCGCGAGGCTCAAATCATCAAACGTATCAGCAATGCTGAAAAAGCCCAGACCGTATGCGCCCATCATCCTGCACACCATATCCTCGTCGTGCAGCAGGCTTTTGAAATATTCCTGCACGCGCGGCGTATGCATCGCAATCAGCGCTTCGAGGGCCGCATCCTTCACGTCATTATAAGGATGCTCCAAAAGCCGCGTGATGGGGACAAAAACCCGTTCCGGATCGCCTTTACGCCCGAGGAACAGCAAAGCTCCGCGCAAAACCGTGCCATCATTATGTTGCGCAAGCAGGTTCAGAAAAAAATCCTCGTGCTCGCTTCCCGCCCTCCCGGCGAGCTCCATAATGATAATCCGCTGCATATCACGCGAACGCGTCCAAAATATTTCCATAAGCAACGGCACCGCGGCAGCTCCATCCGCATGGATTAAAGCCTCCAGCGCAATTTGCGCAGTCTGGTCATCACCTTCCCGGAGGGCTTTATCGAGCTCCGGGGTATGGCCGATTTGGATCAACGCCTCGACCGCCATCGCAATGCGTTCCGCGTCCTCTTCCGAGCGCAGCTTCGCCGCGTGCCGCAGGATATGCAGAGTCGCCTCCTGCCCTCCCAGGGCCGCAAAGCCTTTTACCGCCGCGTCCTGCACATCCGGATCCTCATCCTCCAGCGCCGAAGGCAGATAGCCGCGCAAGCGCTCGCAGTCTTTACGCCCCAAAAGGCTTATGGAGCGCGGGCCCATAATGTTCAGCACAGCCTTCACAATTTTATTGCCCAGGGGAGTGGGCGAGGAGTCCAGCCGCCGCAGCAGCAGCGGCACAGCTTTGAGATCTCCCATTTCCCCAAGGGCGTCCACAATGGTCGAAGCCACCAGATCCGATGCCTGATCCAAGGCCTTAAGCATGGCTGAGGTCGAAGAGCTGTCCTTAAGTTTCGTTAACGCTTCAATAGCCGAGAACTGAACCCACTCCTCATCGCCCAAAGCGCTGTTCAAACAACGCGCCGCCTCCGAAAAAGCCAACGTGCCCAAACTTACGGCCGCCTGGTAGCGTACATTGACTTCCGGGTCATGCAAAAGCGCGGCGCACAGCGGGGCCACGGCCTGCACATCCTGCAGGGAGCCCAAAATATCCGCCGCGAAAATGCGTATATCCGCATCATTATCCTGCAAAAGCTCCCGCAACGAAGCGATATCGCTCTTACCAAGCTCACGCAGCAAATCCATAGCCAGATTGCGTACAGGCACATTTTCCGAACGCAGCATGGGAATGACCGCATGCACCACAGAGGCGCCGCCGATCCTACGTAAGGCATGATCCACTGCCTCCTGTACGCCGATATGGGGCACAGCCATGTTCCGGACAAGAGCGGGAACAGCCTCTTCCATACGGGCTTCACCGGCAAGTTGCGCGCCCTCGCGTAACGATTCCGGATCGGTTTGGGCAAGCAGAAAAAGAATTTGCGCTTGTGCGTTCATAAATGCTCTCCATCAAAAAACCTGCGGTCCATGTTCCGGTCTGATGATGTCGGCGCCAACCCGGAACGGTTATGCATCCCCGACAAGAGGGGCGTCATTTTATTGTAAAATGGGCCATAATGGCGTTAGCCATGTCGGAGAGATCCACAACCTCGTCCGCAAGGCCCGCATCAACCACAGCCTTAGGCATACCGTACACAACGCAACTGCTTTCATTTTGCGCTATGGCCCATCCGCCTTTTTCTTTAAGCAGTTTTGTCCCGATAAGGCCGTCGTTGCCCATACCCGTTAAGGTCACCCCAAGCCCTCTGCGCCCAAGCAGCATCCCCACACTGCCCATAAGCTCGTTGGCCGACGGTTTGTACAGCGCATCTTTGGGCTCTTCGCTCACTCCGGCCACCAATAGCCCGGCCTTGCTTTTTTCCAAGCGCAAATGCTTGCCTCCGGGGCAAATATACACAGTACCCGCGCGCAAAGGCTCCTGATTGCTGGCTTCTTTGACCGAAATCGCGCACTGGCCGTCTAAACGCTTGGCAAAAGGCCCGGTGAAGCTGGCCGGCATATGCTGAGCAATGAGTATGGGCACAGGAAAATTCCCGGGCAAACAGGAAAGCACTTTTTGTACCGCCGGCGGCCCGCCTGTGGAAACCCCAATGGCCACAACGTCAAAAATCGTCCGTAAACCCGCCGTTCTCTTAGGCTGAGGTTTGGCCGAAAGCGTATTGCCGGGGTTCCCCGTACAGCCTGCATCAGGACCGCTTTTCTTCGCAACCAAGGGATCCTTTTCCCTTTCACGCCGGAAAACGAGGCGCATAAACGCCTTACGTCGGGCCAGGGCTTTCACTTTGCCGCTCAATTCCTTCTCCAGCCCTTCCACATTCTGCATACTGCCGGAACTGAGTTTGGGCATAAAATCAAGCGCGCCAAGATCCATGGCTTTTAAGGTGATATCCGCCCCTTCCGTGGTGAGGGAACTCACCATAATCACCGGGCAGGGATTTTCCGCCATAATATGTTTAAGAGCGGTCAATCCGTCCATACGGGGCATTTCCACATCCATGGTAATGACGTCCGGATCCAGTTTACGGGCAAGCTCCACACCCTCTTGCCCATTGCTGGCAAGCCCCACAACCCGGATATCCGGATCTTTCTCCAAAAGAGAAGACAAAGAACGCCTTACAAAGGAGGAGTCATCCACAATAAGAACTTGAACCACGCACTGCTCCTAACAAGTTTGGCCCGTTCCCGCAAAGAGGCGGCCGGTTTTGCCCGGCACTCTCCAGACCCGAAAATAGCATGCCCGGCCATAAGACGCGTGACACACAGAGAGCATTATGGCACGGAAGAAACAACAGTACAATTATTCCTCACAGAAGTATAAGACGATTCTCATACATCTTCCGGAGGATTGCTCTGGCTTTTGCAGAGCGCATTACAAAGAAAGAATCCGCATTCGCAAAGCTTTATATTCCCCTTACAATGCCTTTCACATTATTTCATATGATAATTTCTCCATCATAAAAAATTTTCCCATAAAAATAAGGCGCCATAAGCTGCCACTTAATAAAAGCCTTGCCCAAAGCGAAAAATCAGAATTTTTTTGCTGAAGGTATAGCAGCCATCTCAACATCCCTTTTCCGGCGGGAACGCGAGGTGTGCGGCAGCGGCAAGACAGCGGTGGAAAAGACGGCGAAGGCGCAGCAGCGCTATGATGGGAAGGCTTTTCCGCCGAAAACGAAGCGGGCGCCCACAAACCGCTTTGGCGGCGGAATGGGGTTTGTGAGATGGTTTCTACTCTTAATAGCATTCGCCCAGAGCAAAAAATGCTGCCTGGCGCGCATGTTGGCAGACGAGGCGTTGCCTGCCGGTGATTTTTCTTGCAAGACGTCGGCGCTTGACATATAAAACACCCCTTACAACGGGATGTGGCTCAGTTTGGCAGAGCGCAGCGTTCGGGACGCTGAGGCCGGAGGTTCGAATCCTCTCATCCCGACCAGAAATTACGAAGGGTTATGGAACAAATTCCATAACCCTTTTTCTTTCGGGGTACAGGATTGTTCGGTGATTTCACCATCACGCGGGCTTGCAATTTTGAGGAGAAGACATTAAGTCCATAAAAAGACCATTAATGGCCCGGGAGGTCAGCATGAGCATGATTGCGGTAAAACCCATCAGCCACATAAAAGCTCACGCCGCTGAAATTCTTGAAAACATAGCCAGGACTGGTCAGCCGCTAGGCATCACCCAGCACGGCGAAATTAAAGCCGTGCTCGTGGGCGCGGAAGAATACCAGCGCACACAGGAAACCCTGGCTTTTTTAAAGCTGGTTGCTCTTGGCGATGAAGATATTCGGACAGGAAAAACGAGACCAGCGGAAGACTTTGCCGCCGATATCAAGGCCAAACTCGCCGCCCGTTCGGAAAAGCAGAGGAAATAGCCTGTGTTTTCCGTTCAGATCACAAAAGCAGCGGAAGATGATATTGCCGCTATCATCGACTATTTACTGGCCCAAGATGCCGGTGATGTTGCCGCTGAGCTGTGGGGTAATTTTGAAGAGGCGTTCCGCACACTGCGAACCTTTCCGCTTCGAGGGCATATGCCGCCGGAATTAGCGGAATACCCGGACAAGCGCATCAAGGAAATACATGTGAGCGTGCACCGGCTTATTTACCGTGTCATTCAGGAAGACGTGTCCATCCTTTTCATAGTGGACGGCAGGCGCAATATCACCAAGGCGCTTCTTGACCGCGCATTACGCTTCGGCTTGTAAAAGGAAAGCCCCGCACGCTTCGCCTTGAGCGATAGCATGCCCACACCTCGTATTCTCGCCGAGAACGTGATTTTGCGATGGCTGCTCTACTCTCCATTGGAGCAGATTACCTTTGAGATTTGTCGTTTAACGGCGGGCAAAGCCCGCCTACGGCAATCTCAAAGCAAGGATTTACAGGCAAATCCTTGCAGAGCAATTATACATTTTCAATGGTAAATTGCTCTCATTGGGGAGTAGCTTTTTTTGTTCCGCGGGTATTTCAACAAGCGCGCCGCGGGCCTGCGTGCTCCATGGTTTAGGGGACTGGCCCTTCATTGCTTCATAGTATATTCTATATTTATGAAGCAAATATTAATAGTTCTATCTATTGCGCTATCCCTTGCCGCTCCAACAGCAGCCCTTGCCTGGCGGGGCGTCGTATCACGGGTCATTGACGGCGACAGCATAATCGTGCGCAAGCAAGGCACAGGCCCAGAGACATCCGTGCGCCTTTTTGGAGTGGATTGCCCGGAAAACAGCCAACCTCAAGGTAAAGAAGCCTCCGCCTTTGCCGCCCGTGCGGTGCTGCGCCAAGAAGTATTGGTGGCGGAGTTGTCTCAAGATCGCTTTGGCCGCACTGTGGCGCTTGTGCTGAAGGCGGACAGCGGAGACAGCCTCCAGGAACTCTTACTGGCCGCGGGGTTGGCCTGGGTGGACGAACGTTTCTGTAAAGGCTGCGCGGCCTGGCTGGCTGTGGAAGAAGACGCCAGAGCCGACGAGAAAGGCATCTGGGCGGACAAGGCAAGAATCCCCCCCTGGGGATGGCGAAAAAAAGAAAAACGTCAGGGAAAGTTTGCGCGTACCGCGCCGCAGGGCGCATTTTAGCGCAGATGCATTTTGAAATCTGCGCTTAACGCAGAGCAAAGCCCGCCTGTGGCGGCACGCGCAGGGCAACACGGGCATGAGGCGGCTTCTACACGGTGTTGTATAGTCCATCCACGTCATGCGTTTCAGAGCTAGCGGCATCGTCTGCAGGGGCAGGAGAATTTTGCGTTCCCTCAGGAGTGTATTCTTTAGGGAGCGTGTCTTCATCATACTCACCGGCTAGTGATCCCCGACCCGACCCCGTTTCAGAACCATCTCCGGCGCGAGAGCCGCGCGCGCGCGTTTTAAGGCGCAGCCAGATAAACATCTCCAAATCCGCGCCCTCTGCCGCGGATACGGGAAACTCCGCCCTGGCCATTCCTTTGTGCCCGCCGGCCGAGCCTATATCGCCAAAGGACTGTGCCGCGGAAGCGCCCACGTCACGGACAATGCCATCCCCCCGAAAAATGACCACCGCCATATCTTCATAGCGCCCGGCCACGGCAGCCCAGCGTATTTCATACACCCGCATGAAAAAATCCGCTATCACCACCAAACTATCCGGGTTATCCACATTGCCGACATAAACGTACTGCCCTGAACCAAGGCTGTACATATTGGTGCAGGCCTTGGCAAACAACTCAAGCCAACGTTTATGGAACTCGCTGCGGGCGATGCGCGACAAAAGCGCGTGATCCGCATAGCGGGATAAATACTGGTAAGCGCGTAAGTCCACATCATAGGAATGCCGCTCAAAACTGGCCGTATCGGTCTTAATGCCGAACTGTAACGCCGTGGCCAGGAGTTTTCCGGGCTGAATTTCCAAATTGTACAAATGCTCTGTAAGCAAGGTGCTGGTGGCGCCGTATTCCGGCTTGATCTCCGTATACGGGAAGGCAGAGCGGGCCTCCGGCAGCGGGTGGTGGTCAATGACTATGGAAAAGGGAATATCCTTAAAAACCGGATGGTGGTGCGGCTGCGAATCCACAAGGGCGAAACGGTCGAACTGTATCGGCAAAGCCGGATGAAAAGGAAGCATCCGCACATGGGTATAGCGAATCATGGCGAGGTTATCAGGACGCGTGATGACATTAACGTTCGCTATGACCGTATCGCGCACGCGGTGGCTGAAAATGCGCTTAAGCGCCATGGCTGAGGCCATGGCGTCCGGATCGGCATTGATCAGGATAAGCCAGCGGTGCTCGCGCGACAACAGCGAAAGAAGCTGCGGCAGTTGGGGTAAAGAACGAAAATAAGCCATGTGAACTCAGATCCCCCCTGTGCGGCGCATAAAAAACAAGAAGACACGCCGGCAAAGGCCGCACATGGTTATAGGCCAGAAGTCATTAGCATACTTCATCAGGGAATGACTTCCAACGCCGGACGGCAATCCGACGCGCCGCTAACAGCGGCGCGAGCAAGCCGAAAACCACGCTTTTCGGCGAAGCGATCTTCATCAATCGGCCAGTGGCCGATTTAAATCAATACTGAAAAAAGACTAACGCATATTACGTATTCCGGCAACCCGCCGGGGCATATGGCAATGATTCCTCTCGCCGCGGCATTGCGCCAGGCTCCATTTTTTGCTCCGGCCTTACGCCCGTGCGCGTATGCCCTTGCCACAACAAACCCGCCTTTTTGCCTCGCGGCAACCAAGGCGCACCCCCCCCAACTTTTCAAAGAACCCTCTTTTTATACAATCCTTCCTTACACATGTGGCACGAAAACTGCTAGCCCCTTCCATATCTACAAGCAAGCCTTCTTTTATGCAAAAAAATGCCGCCGCCTCGGATCGAAAAAGAACGGAAAAGACGGCAGCCGCCAACGGACAAAGGGCATACGCATTTGTAAATATCCCCTAAACGTATGGTCTTACGTCAAATTTTCACAAAAGAGAGGCCCCGGGGGTGGACAGCCGGGGGCAAATCCCCTATAGTGCGCCCAGTAAATTCAGAATTATAACAGCACAGCAAATTTGTATGAAAGATTCAATAGATAGCTTTTATTATGCACAAAAAGCTTCGCTTTTTGTGCATAATTGGGAGCGTATCCTAAGGGTTATTACGAGAGAGTCTTTGGGGGATTTGCGGGGGAGGGCATCTTAATGAACATTGTTAAAGCCTATTTACAGCACCGGTTAAACCCGCTGCATGTATATTGCCGGCTTTGCGAATGCGGCCTTTCGTCTCGGACGGCCATTCGCGTGTCAGCGTTATATGAACGCTTTTACCGGGCCTGTCGCCTGGGATCAGGGGTTATTAATCCCAATTCTTAGGAGCTGCCTCATACATTCGGGCTGAAAGCCTGAGCAAAGCGGCGTAAAGGGGACTTCTCTTTACGCCGCTTTGCTTGAGCGAGCCAGTCCATTTTTTAGGGAGGCATTCTCTAACGCAAAAGTCCTTCCAATACATCCATGCACGATTCTTGAGAAAAACGCCGAGCAAAGGCCCGGCCGGCGCGGCCCATGCGCCGCGCTTCCTCATGATTGCGCGCCAATGCAAGCACTGCTTCAGCCATGTCTTTAAGAGAAGGGGAATCCCAAACCCGCGCAAGCGGAGCTTCTTCTCCCTCTGCTGTAAAGCCGCCCCCAAAGGCCCCTGAGGCTGCCGCCTGCCCCGCCTTGTTTTGCGTTTCCACTTTGAAACGCCGCGCATCCGGGCACTGCATCCATTCTTCTTCCGGCAGGGGAAAAAGCTGCCCATTGCCTTCAGGCCCTTCAAACACAAGTTCGGGAATATTGCTCACGGCAAAGGCGAATACGGGCTTTTCCGCCAGCATGGCTTCGATGAGAACATTGCCGAAGCCCTCCCAAAGAGAGCTTAGTACAAACAAATCTATCCGGCGCCAAAAAGGGGAAAGGTCCGCTATAAAGCCGTAAAAAACAACCTCTTCCTCCAAGCCCAGACGCGCGCGCAGCTCCTTAAGCTCCTGCTCCCGCTCCCCCTCGCCCGCGATCAGCAGCCGGAAAGACAGCCCCGCCTCTTGCAGATTTTTGGCGAGATACAGGAGAAGATGCTGCCCCTTTTGCCGCGTGAGCCGGCCGGCGGAGCCGATAACAAAGGGCGCTCCCTCTCCCGTGCGCTCGCATTCCCCGGGAAGTTGCGCAGCGGCCAGGGCCGCATCAAAAGCCGCCACATCCACACCGTTGGGGAGCACCGTTATACGCTCTTGAGGAATCAGCGCGGGATTGTTGGCCAAAGTCTGGTTTTGCGTGGCTAGGGAGTTGACGATCAGCCGCGTGATCACCCGGCCGTAAAGATAGCGGTTGAACAAGGAGTCGCGCACCGGCAGCGCGCTCCCCCTGCGGTAGATTATATGCCGCACCGCACAGGCTCGAGCCGCCCTGCCGGCTGTTTTCAAGTCCGCCGGCAGGTTCATGATCAGCGCATCCAAGCGCTCTTGCCGGAAGAGCCGTTTTAAACGGCGCATCAGCAGCGGGTCAAGAAAGGACAGCCGTCCTATGCGCTCGGGAATAACCGTAAGCTGCGCGTATTGCGTCGCGCGCCGGTATAGCTCTCCTTCGGGATGGCATAGCATAAGCACACGCCGCCCCCTGGCCGCCAAGCTCAAAGCCGCGTTCAAATGCCAGTTTTCACCCCCTCCCCAGGGAATATTACTGTTGCAAAAACAAACGCCGGGCATGCCGGGTCACACCAACTTGTCAAAAATCAGCGTATACAAGTTACGCATGAATAAAGAGAGCTTGAGGCGCAGCCTGCGGACATCTTCGGCGTGCAAGGAAAGCTCCGCGGCAAGGTAGCCCGCCACGGGAAGAAAGTCCGTGTCCTTTTTCTCGTCCAAGATATCCCGATACGCGGCCACGCGCGAATGCATTTGCCTGGCCGCTTTGCCGTCGCCCGCCAAAACCGGAGAACTGGCACGGAATTCATCAAAAAATTGCGCGGAATCTTTAGGAAAGGATTTTTCCAGAGCAAGCCCCCATAAGGCAATGCAAAGGGCTCGAAATTCTCGCAGAGCTTTACGGCGGCGAAAAACATGAAAACGGCTGATGCCGAGAAATTCCAGTTCCGATGTAAAGTCCATACTATTGTAAATGGCAAGAAATTGCCCGATAATCTCCCCCGCGCTGTATTCTCGCGTGCTGATCCGCGGCGCGGCGAGTGCCGAACTGTTCTGGTGCATACAAAGGTCCCCCAAAAGATTCCCACCGGCAGCCGCCCGCCCTCCCGACAAAGGCGGCACACACTCCCAGTATGAAAAATACCAGAGAATTTCTGGCGGGGAAAGGGGAAATTGTGATAATCGCCTTATAAAGACTTGTCTATATTTACCTGGCGCAGCCAGAGCCCATATGCCGGAAAACCCACTCTTTGAGACAGCCCAGCCGCCTGCATCCGCCGAAGTCCAGGCCGCCAGGGCGCTTTTTCCGCGCGCGCTTTTTCAGCCGCCCGGCTCCTTTCGCTTTGCGGCCGATTCTTTGCTCCTCGCCGCCTTTATAAAGCCGGAGCGCAAAACCCTCCTCCTTGATCTTGGCACAGGATGCGGCGTTGTGGCCCTTGCCGTGTTATGCATGCACCCTTCAGTACAGGCGCACGGCATAGACAAAGAAGCGGCGCTGCTCAAGGCTGCCCGGCAAAACGCCCTTCGCCTCGGTTTTGCGGATCGCTTTACCTTGGCACAGGCGGATCTGTCCGACGCCGAGGCCTTTGCCGGAGCCTTGGAAGCAAAAGCCTCCTCCCCCTGGGAAAAGCGCGCGGGCAGTTTCTCCACGGCGCGCTTTGACCTTATCCTGGCCAACCCTCCCTTCCGGGAGCCCGGCCGCGGCAGGCTTCCGCAAAATCCGCTCCGGCGCGCCGCTCTGTTTGAAGAACACAACACCCTGGAGCTTTTTTGCGCTTGCGCGGCCAGAGCGCTTGCGCCCGGGGGAAGCTTCGGTATTCTTTATCCGGCGCAGCGGCAAAAACGATTGCTGGAAGCGCTTAGCGCATCCTCGTTTACCCCTGTGCGCATGTTGCCGGTACAAACCCGGCCGCAAAAAGCCCCTTTGCGTCTTCTTGTCCAGGCCAAACGCGTCCTGCCTGAAAAAGGAGATCTCCCTCCCCCCGCCCCGGAACCGCCTCTGCAACTATACGCGGGCAGCGGTGAAAATGCCCCCTTAAGCTCTGAAGCTCTGGCCTTTTGCCCTTTTTTAGCCTCCTAAGCGTGTTTGCCTCCCCACACGCTCCCGGCGTCTGCCTGCGAGGGTTTCCATGTCTTGCCGCGGAAAAACTCATTTGCGCATAACGCGCGTGGCGTTCAGCACAGCCAGGAGAGCCACCCCCACATCGGCAAAAACGGCCTCCCACAACCCGCTCAGGCCGACGACCCCAAGGCCCATGAAGGCTATTTTGACCCCCAAGGCCAGGAAAATATTCTGCCAGATAATAGCCCGCACATCCCGGGCCAGGCGGAACAATTCTGGAACCTTGGCGGGCGAGTCATTCAAAATAACCGCGTCCGCGGCCTCGATGGCGGCCTCCGACCCCATGCCGCCCATGGCTATGCCCACGCGCGAGAGCGCCAAAACAGGCGCGTCGTTGATGCCGTCCCCCACAAAAGCCGCTCGAGAAGTTCGTACCTCAGCCCCCGCGAACTTTTGTATGGCCGCCACTTTGCCTTCCGGCAACAGCTCCGCTTCATAGCCGTCAAGACCAAGTTCACCGGCGGCCCAGGCAGCGGTTTCTTTTCGGTCGCCTGTCAGCATAAAGGTTTTAAAGCCGTTGCCGCGCAGATCCGCAACCGCTTGGCGCGATTCATTCCTGATGCTGTCCGCAATGAGAATATAGCCCAGGCAAATATCGTTTTCAGCCACATGCACCAGGGCGCCGACGCGGCCAGGAGCCGCCAGTGGAGTAACGCCGCTATTGAGGAGCAACTCGGCTGTACCCGCAAGATAGCGCACTCCGTTATGCACAACTTCCATGCCTTTGCCGGCAATTTCGCGCGCAAGGACTTTCCCCCCGAAATCGCCCGGCCCTTGCGCGCCGGGCAAAGGCAATACAACAGGCTCCCCGCCCTGCGGAGCCGGAGGGGCGGCCGTTTCTTCCCACTTGCGGACATACGCCAGCACAGAACGGGCAATGGGATGGTTGGATCCCTCTTCAGCAAAGGCGGCGGCCCGCAGGAGCCGCTCTTGCTCAATCCCGGGAGCGGGCACGACATCCGCGACGGCAAAAACACCTTTTGTCAGCGTGCCGGTTTTATCAAACACGACGGTATCCACGTACATGAGGTTATCCAGCACATTGCCCCCTTTGACGAGGATGCCCTTGCGCGAGGCCGCCCCTATACCGCCGAAATATCCCAGCGGAATGGATATGAGCAAAGCGCAAGGGCAGGAAATGACCAGCAGCACCAGAGCGCGGTATACCCAGGTATCCAGTTTCGCCTCCGGCACAAGCAAAGGCGGCAAGAGCGCGGTTAAAAGCGCAAGGACAACCACAGCCGGCGTGTAGTAGCGGGCAAAGCGGCTGATAAACCGCTCCGTGGGGGATTTGTTCCTGGAGGCGTGTTCCACCATACTCAAAATCCGCGCCACATGCGTATCCGCAAAGCGGCTTTGCACCAAAACGGTGAGCACTCCGGAAAGATTAAGGGATCCGGCATAGACAGCAACCCCCGCACGCGCGGCGATGGGGAGCGATTCTCCCGTCAGCGGGCTTTGGTCCACCTGAGATTCGCCCTCCAGAACCATGCCGTCCAGGGGGATCTTTTCCCCGGCCCGCACCTGGACATGAGCCCCCACCGCCACCTCTTCCACCGGGAGGGTGACAACCGTACCGTCTTTGAGCACATGGGCCGTGGCCGGTTTTGAAGCCAGCAGGTTTTTAATGGAACGGCGCGAACCCGCCGTGGCCAACTCCTGCAAAAACTCGCCCACGCGGTAAAAAAGCATCACCCCCACCGCTTCGGGCAGTTCGCCCAGAATGATGGCGGCAATAGTCGCCCCGCACATCAAAGTGAATTCGTTAAGATAGTCCCCATTCCACATCTTTTGCCAGGCGGCGCGGTAAATGGAAATACCGCACAGCAGATACGGAATGCCGTATAAAAACCGCAAACCCCAAAGCCCGAAAGAACGCATAATGGCATCGGAAAAAATCAGGGTGCCGCAAAAAAGCAACGCGCTGCCTATGAGCAGCATCAATTCGGCACGTCGCAAAATCCCTTCTCCCGTATCTTCCACTGTTCGCTCAGGCTCTCGGACATGCGATTTTGACACGGACGCTTCTGATTCACGACAGGCGCAATGCGTGCACGGATGCGCTTCAAACAAAGACATGTGAAAGCTCCTTCAATGGTAAGCGGGTATGCTAAAGATCAGGAAGAGCGGGGCAATTTTTCCACATCGTCCGCCAAGGAGTGGATCTCCAGCGAGTGGAAAAGATCCGCGCCGCCCTCTTCTTCAGGACAGAACGATTCTTCCCGGGCTAAAATGCTCAGGATACGCCGCTGATCTTCTTGCATCAAAGCATTGTTCTCCAGCGCGCCGTGAACCCAGTCCAGAGCCCTTTGCACCATGTTTGACGCTTCGGGCAGCTCCGCCTCGCGGTAGTAAACCCATTTGCCCTTTTTCCGGCTTTCAATAAGCCGGGCCTGGCGCAGCACGGACAAATGCTTGGAGGTGGTGGAAGGCGCAAGATCAAGAAAACCTGTAATCTGGCAGACGCACATCTCCCGTTCGCGCAGAGCCATGAGGATGCGCAGACGGTTTTCATCCGTGAGCGCTTTGGCTATGGTGATGAAATCGAACATGGGCTCCCCTATATTTCTACATTTCGTTATATGACGAAATGTAGTTTTATTCTCTTGTTTGTCAAGTCCTTTTCCGGTTGGGGCAAAAAGGCTCCCCCCCCATTTGTCAGTCCCACACCTTTTTGCTATTGTGCCCGGAAACACGCGACCGCCCCGGTTTCGGACCTTTTTTTCCTGTTTGCACCTGTTATCCTCTATTTTGCATATGCGCGAATTTTTGGCCGATCTGCACATCCATTCCCGCTTTTCCAGAGCCACCAGCAAAAAGCTGGATATCGCGCTGCTGGCGGCCTGGGCCCGTTTAAAGGGTATTTCCGTTGTCGGCACAGGTGATTTCACCCATCCGCAATGGCGTGAAGAACTGCGCGCCCGCCTGCGTTTTGACGAGCAAAGCGGTTTATATGTTCTCAACGATCCGGCAAGCGCTTTGTCCGCCCTGCCGGAACTGCCGGTCGAAAATATTGGCCGCTCCGGGCTTTTATCCGCAAAGGGAGCGCGCGCGGCGGAAGAAGCCTCGCAGTGCCTCCTGCCGCCCGTGCATTTTATGCTCCAGGGGGAGATCAGCTCCATTTACAAGCGTGGCGGCAAGGTGCGCAAAGTGCATAACCTGGTGTTCATGCCTGATCTGGACACCGCGGAGCGTTTCAGCCTGCGTTTGTCGCAAATAGGCAACCTCAACGCGGACGGGCGGCCCATTCTTGGCCTTGATTCGCGCGATCTGCTGGAACTGGTTCTAGAGGCGCATCCTCAGGCTTTTCTTGTACCGGCGCATATCTGGACGCCCTGGTTTTCCCTGTTTGGTTCCCAGTCCGGCTTTGACCGTTTGGAGGACTGCTTCGCCGATCTCTCTTCTGAAGTTTTCGCCCTGGAAACCGGGCTTTCTTCCGACCCGGCCATGAATCGCCTTTGGAGCGCTTTGGATCGTTTTCGCCTTATTTCCAATTCCGACGCCCATTCCGGCGAAAACTTGGGCCGTGAGGCCAATGTCTTTGCCGGGGCCATCTCTTACCAGGGCATGCTCCAAGCCCTAAAAGAGCCGGAGCGGGCCCGGGAAACGCGCTTTCGCGGCACCTTGGAATTTTTTCCCGAAGAGGGAAAATACCACATGGACGGGCACCGTAAATGCAACGTCCTGCTCAGCCCCGGACAAACACGGGAGCTTGGCGGCATCTGCCCTGTATGCGGCCAGCGCCTCACCCTGGGCGTGCTGTACAGGGTTATGGAACTGGCCGATCGCAACCAGCCCCGCTACCTTTCCCCGGGCAAAGAAGCGCTTGACGCCGCCACCTGCACGGAACCGGAAAATTCCCCGAACCTGGGAGAAGGGGCCTTTATTTCCTTGGTCCCCCTGCCTGAAATACTGGGCGAAATTTTTAATGTGGGCCCCAAGAGCCGCAAGGTGCGCGATATGTATGCCAAACTGCTGGAGCGCTTCGGTCCGGAGTTAACGGTGCTGCGCAAGACGCCGGAAAAAGAGCTGGCCCGCTATTTCCCTCCCTTGGGCGAAGCAGTGCGCAGGATGCGCCGGGGCGAGGTGCGGCTGAGCGGCGGCTATGACGGCGAGTATGGCGTCGTGCGCATGTTCGGTGATGACGAGCGCCAAGAGCTTGCGCGCGAAACCGGAAGCGCCGCAAACAAAAAAAAATCCCTCGCTGCCGAACGTGGGCTGGTGCTGCCCGGGGCCGCCCTGCGCGAGCATCTTGAGTTGAAAAAACGGGAGCGGGAAGACGATTTTTCCTTTTCCTCCGCCGAGGACGAGCCCCCCGCCATGCCGCAAAACGCTCCCCCTATTCCCGAAAACGCCGAGAGTACCGACTCCGGCCTTAACGAAGCTCAGGAACGGGCTGTTTTGACAGGCCCCGGACCTGTACTTGTGCTGGCAGGGCCCGGCACGGGCAAAACCCGCACCCTCATTGCCAGGATAGCGCAGCTTCTGGACCAGGGCATCAACCCGAAACGCATTTTGGCCGTGACCTTCACCCGCAGGGCCGCGGCGGAAATGGACGAGCGCCTGGCCGAGGCCTTAGGCAGGAGTGGCTCCTTGCCGCGTACGGATACCCTGCACGCCCTGGCCTTTGATTTGTGGCACAAGACCCATACCGACGTGCCGGTGCTGCTTTCCGAAGAAAGCGCCCGCCACGTTTTTGCCGAAGCCAACGCCGAAGAAACTCCCCAGACCATCCGCGACGCCTGGCAGGCCATCAACCTGGCCCGGGAGCGCCTGGAAGCGCCGCCGCAAAACTTTGCTCCGCTCCTTCAGCGCTATGCCGCCCAAAAAAGCGCCTGGAACCTGGCGGACTATACGGACCTCCTTGAATTCTGGCTTGAACGGGTGAGCTCCGGCCAGTACCCCCCGAACTGGAGCCATGTGCTGGTGGATGAAGTGCAGGATCTGTCTCCTTTGCAGCTCACCCTGGTACGGGCCTTGCTTTCCCCCACGGGAGAAGGCTTTTTCGGCATCGGCGATCCGGATCAGTCCATTTACGGCTTCCGGGGCGCGCATGGGGACTGCTCTCTTTTTTTCGCCTCGGCCTGGCCGGGGCTGCAAATCATCCGTCTCAGCCATAACTACCGTTCTTTGGGGGCTATCTTATCCGTATCCCACGCGGCTTTGGGCGAATGGGCCTCCTCCCCTGTCCTCACCCCGGCGCGCCGGGGCAAAGCGCATATCGTTCTGTTCGCCGCTCCTTCGGCCGAGGCGGAAAGCCTCTGGGTGGCCGAGCGCGTGGCCGCGCTCATCGGCCTTGGCAGCCACACCTTGCAGGACGCCGTCCAAAACAGCACGGCGCGCAAAGCCGCCATACCCGGACAAGGGGAACAAGCCGCCGAACCCCACAGCCCCGGCGATATCGCCGTGCTTGTGCGCACGCACGCCCTGGCCGCAATATACCGCAAATCGCTGGCGTACATAGGAGTGCCGGTATTAGAACCTGTGGCCGAGGCCTTTTGGGAAGATGAGCGCGTGCGGCTTATCCTGCGCGAAGCCGGACGCATGCTGGGCATTGCCGTGGCGGATTCCGCACAAGACGCACAAACCGCTCTGCCCCCCTGCCCGGACAAAGTGCTGGTCAAGGGTCCTTTGGGCTTTGCCGCCTACCTTTCCGCCTTTCCCCCCTTTGATGCTTTGTTCTGGCATTCTTCAGCATTTCGCGAACTGGTCAAAGCTTATGACGCCAACGGCGACTGGGCCGGGCTCTTTACCTGGATCGGCCTGCAAAACGAACTGGAGCTTGCGCGCTCCAAAGGCGAAAAAGTCCAAATTCTCAGTATTCACGCTGCCAAGGGCCTTGAGTTTCGCAGCGTCTTTTTGCCCGCTCTGGAAGACGGCCTGCTCCCTTTTGTCGGCCAGGACATGTTTAGAGGAAAAATGGCTGAGAAAAAATCCCCCGCCTTTATGCGTGAAGAACAGCGCCTGTTCTATGTGGCCCTCAGCCGCGCAAAAGATGCCCTCTATCTTTCCCATGCGGGGAAACGCCCGCTGTACGGTCGTGAAATACGCCTCAAGCCCTCGCGCTTTCTCCAACTCTTGCCGGAGGGATTGATCCGCCGCTTCACACTGGCGGCCCACACAATCCGTACGGAAAAGCAGTTACGCTTGTTTTAAGGGGGAGCCTCTCAACGCCTTTTTGAGTTTTTGAGGCGCTGCCCCAAACCCCGCAAGGGGATTGCATTCCCTTGGTCCCCATTTCAAAAAGCGGCAAAGCCGCTTTTTGAAATTTGCGGGTGCAGGGGGCCACGCTCCCTGCCGGGGAGGTCCGGGAGGGGCAGCGCCCCTCCCGAAAAAACTGCTGCTGATTTCATAAATCGGCCGCCGGCTGATTTATGAAGAGCGCTTCGCCGAAAAGCGTGGTTTTCGGCTCGCTCACGCCGCTGTCGGCGGCGCGCCGGACTACCGTCCGGCGTGAGTAGTCATTCCGTAATGAATTATGAAATGACTTCCAGCAAAGGAGATGCCCCCTATGTCCAACGCCAAGCCGCCCGCTGAAGCGGCCTTTTCCGATCCGCAGCTCTGCCGCGCCCTTTTGGAACAAATCCGCACGGAATTGAAAGGCCCTTTACGCTTTATGGAAGTATGCGGCACCCATACCGTGGCTATTTTTCGCAGCGGGCTGCGCTCGCTCCTGCCGGAGGACATCACGCATCTGTCCGGCCCCGGCTGCCCCGTATGCGTGACCCATGATCGGGAGATCGCCGCCTGCATGACGCTTGCGCAAATACAGGGGGTGACCCTCACGACGTTTGGGGATTTGATGCGCGTTCCCGGCCCGGGCGGCAAAACTCTCAAAGAAGCCAGAGCGGGCGGCGCTGAGGTGGAGATTGTCTATTCGCCCTTGGATGCCCTGACCCTGGCAAAAAACAGGCAAGACCGCCAGGTGGTTTTCCTCGGTGTGGGCTTTGAAACCACGGCCCCCACAGTGGCCGCCACCATACAGATGGCCGCGCGTGAGGGGATCCGGAACTTCAGCGTGCTCTCCTTCCACAAGCTGGTGCCCCCCGCCCTTGAGGCTTTGCTGGCCGAAGAAAATCCCGCCGCCGCATCCCTTGCGCAAAGCGAGGAAGGCCGCACGGGAATTGACGCCTTTTTGCTCCCCGGGCACGTCTCCACCATCCTTGGGGTGGCTCCCTACGCCTTTGTCGCCCGGCGCTACCAAAAACCCGCCGTTATCGGCGGATTCGCTCCGGCGGATATTTTGCAATCCCTTCTGCTCATGATCAAAATGCGCAATGAAAACGCACCCGCGGTCATGAATCAGTATAGCCGCGCCGTAAGCGACCACGGCAATCCGAGAGCCAGGGAGATCCTTTTTTCCGTCTTTGAGCCTGTCGGCGCACTGTGGCGCGGCATTGGCGAAATCCCCCAAAGCGGCCTCTCCATCCGTGAAGAATACGCCGTCTTTGACGCCCGGCGGCGCTTTGCCCTCAGCCTGCCGGATCTGCCTGAGACAAAAGGCTGCCAGTGCGGCGACGTGCTCAAAGGCCGCATCCTGCCGAACCAATGCCGCTTGTTCAATAAGGCCTGCACCCCGGCAAGGCCCGTGGGCCCCTGCATGGTTTCCACCGAGGGGAGCTGCGCGGCTTACGCCAAGTATGCCCTGGAGTAAGGGGTAATAGCGCGGCTTGGCGCGGTGCGGCGCCGGGTTTTGTTTTTTGCCCCGGCCATGTACCATAAAAGCACTCGCCCGGAGCGAAAAAACCGCCCTCCCCGGCTGACGCCAAACCGCATCCGCCACCCGGAATAGGATCATCGAAAAAACATTGCGCAACAAGCGCCTCGCACTCTCAGGAGAAACATACCATGCCCCGGGATACGGACCGAATACTTCTCGACCACGGCAGCGGGGGAAAATCCGCCCATCGCCTGATAAGCGAACTTTTTGTGCGCCACTTTTCCAACCCCATCCTGGACGCTATGGATGACGCGGCTTTTCTCCCCGCCATTGACGGACCCCTGGCCATGAGCACGGACGGGTACACAGTGGATCCCCTGGAGTTTCCGGGCGGCAACATCGGCAGCCTTGCCGTGCATGGCACAGTCAACGACGTGGCCATGCTCGGAGCCCGCCCCTTGTATGTGAGCTGCGCCTTTATTCTGGAAGAAGGCCTGCCCCTGGAGCTTCTGGAACGTATTGCCGCCAGCATGGGCCGGGCCGCCCGGGAGGCCGGGGTGCGCATCGTCGCCGGCGATACCAAAGTCGTGCCGCGCGGGGCCGCTGACAAAATATTCATCACCACCACCGGCCTTGGGCAGGTGCTGGCCGATCCCGCCCCTTCCGGCAGCAGAGCCCTGCCCGGAGACGCCATTCTCGTGTCCGGGAGCATGGGCGACCATGGCCTTACGGTGCTTTCCCAGCGCGAAGGGCTTTGCCTTTCCTCGGACATCGCCAGTGATTCCGCCGCGCTCAACGGCATGGTGGAGGCCTTGCTGGCGGAGCTTGGCGATATCCATGTGCTGCGCGACCCCACCCGTGGAGGCCTTGCCACCACGCTGAATGAAATTGCCGCACAATCCGGAGTAGCCTGCCTTGCGCGGGAAGAAGCTATTCCCGTGCACAGCGGCGTGGCCGCGGGCTGCGCCGTGCTGGGTCTTGATCCTTTGTACCTCGCCAATGAGGGCAAGCTCATCTGCATACTCCCGGAGGCAAAGGCGGAAAAAGCCCTGGCGCTTATGCGCGCTTTGCCTCTAGGCAGGAACGCGGCGCGCATCGGCGAGGTGCTCTCGCCCGGCGCCAAAGCCCGGGCCGGACAGGTCATTTTACAAACGCGCCTTGGCGGCGGGCGTCTTTTGGGCATGCTGGAGGGCGAGCAGTTGCCGAGAATCTGTTAGCATTTTACCTTTGAAATTATACATGCCGGTAAAATTCTCTGGTCTTGTGAAGCGAAGCGCAACAAGGCCCGCGAGATTGGCGAGGCGAGCTGTGCTCGCCGTTAAGCGGCAATCAGCGTAAACTGCTCTCGGAGCGCCCCTGGGCGCTGACCCCGGCGCAAACACGGAAGAACCGAAACAGCTTTTTCTGAACACCTGTACCTTGTTGGGAAAAATCATGACAGAAAAAACAGCAAGCGACTGCCGGCGCCCATATACGCCGGACGACACCTTCACCCGATGCCTGGCGCCGCAAGCGTGCAGGACAATAGAAGACTCGCCCCCGTCTTTTCATTTTTTCCCGGATGCGGACATGGAGCTGTTTAACCCGGCGCTGCATTTGCCGCAGTATGCGAACCGCGCGCACGAGGGGCACAGCGGCCCTTCCGGCGCGCTTCCGTCCCTGCCGCTGAACCAAGCCGCCCGCGTCGTCGCCCCGAAGGCGCTTATCCCCCGGGTGGAAGATTGCCACGCCCTCTGGGATCGCTACCAAATGCTGGACAACATCCGCGCCCACAGCCTGCGCGTGGCTGAATTTGCCCATTGTCTGGCCCTTATGGCCCGGGAAAGAGGCGTCGCCGTCTCTGCCGATGCCGTGCTTGCCGCGGGTCTTCTGCACGATTTGGCCAAAACCTACACCATAGCTCACGGCGGCAACCATGCCCAGCTCGGCGCGGCCTGGGTCATGCAGGAAACGCGCAATCCCGCCATTGCGCGCGCCGTGCTCTTCCATGTATACTGGCCGTGGGAACAGCACGCCTTTGATGAGCGCCTGTTTTTACTTATGATCATTGAATATGCCGACAAACGCGTGCGCCACGATTGCTATGTGACCCTTGCGGAGCGCTTTGAGGATCTGCAGGAAAGGTACGGCGTTAACGAGTTTGTTAGAGGACGCATCCGTATATCCCACGAACAGGGAGAACGATTGGAAGAGGCGCTGTCGCGCCGTTTGGGAGTAAATTTGCATGAATGTATTGTTGATAGCGGGCGGCTGGTCAAGCGAACGTGAGGTTTCTCTTTCCGGGGCCCGGGTTGTGCGCGCCGCTCTGCGTGATCTTGGGCATACGGTAACGGACTATGATCCGGCCACATCCCTGGACGACCTTGCGGAGCACGCCCGGGGCAAGGATTTTGCCTTTATCGGCCTGCACGGCTCCCCTGGCGAGGATGGCCTCATCCAGGCCATGCTCGAACGCGTGGGCTGCCCCTATCAAGGGGCGGATCCCGCCGCCTCGCTTCTGGCCTTGAACAAGGCCGCATCCAAAACCCTGTTCGCAAACGCCGGTCTCAGCACCCCGCCCTGGATTCTGCTTAACAGCCAGCCCGAAGACGGCTGGCAGCCTTCTCTTGACTACCCCTTGTTCATTAAATCCAACACCGGCGGATCCAGCCTGCACATGGAGCGCGTCTTGCGTGAGGAGGATCTGGCCCCGGCCCTGCGCCGCCTCTTTGCCGTGAACCCTTCCTACCTCGTGGAAAGCGCGGTGAGCGGGCATGAAATCACCTGCGCCGTGCTCGGCAATCTGCAAAACGGGGAAGAAATCTCCACAGCCCTCCCCCCCATTCTCATTAAGCCCGCATCGGGCTCTGTATTTGATTACTCCTGCAAATATACCCCAGGCGGCGCCGAAGAAATTTGCCCCGCCCCCATCTCCCCTGAACTCACCCGGCGCATCCAGGCAATTTCCCTCGCCGCTCACCGTACCTTGGGCATTTCTGGTTACAGCCGCGCGGACTTTATTGTCCCGGACAAGGGGGAGCCCATGCTTCTTGAAGTCAACACCCTACCCGGCATGACCTCCACCAGCCTTCTTCCCCAAGAAGCTGCGGCAGTGGGCATCTCCTTCGAAAAGCTTATCGCCCGCCTCATGGAACTCGGCATTGCCCGGAGCCGACGCCGCGCAGCCTAAACTGACGCAGCATCACGGCAAACCGCGCCGCTACGCTGGACGGACGCCTTTTTTTAGCGTAGACACACTTTTTTACCGAAAGAGACGCCCCTTTGCCCCAACAAACGGATGCGCACAAACCGCGCCCTGTTGCCGCGCCGCCGCAGCAAGACGGCGTTCTGGTCCTGAATAAGCCCAAAGGCTTAAGTTCAGCGGCCTGTGTTGGTAAAATAAAGCGGCAACTCGGGCAGAAAAAGATCGGCCACGCCGGAACTCTGGACCCCATGGCCACCGGGGTATTATTGATTCTGCTCGGGCAGGCGACGAAAATTTCCGGCCATCTCATGGAAAACGGGGAAAAGATCTACAGCGGCGTTATCCGCTTAGGCATTGTCACCGACACCTGGGACGCCGAGGGCAGGGTGCTTGAAAGCCGCCCTGTAAAAGGAGTGGACGCCGCGCGCCTGCAGGACGCCATGGCCGCCTTTGTCGGCACCTACGAACAGGAGGTGCCTTCATATTCGGCGGCTAAACATCAGGGCACTGCCCTTTATGTTCTTGCGCGCAAAGGGCTGGCCACTCCGGTAAAAAGCAAGCTTGTCACTATTTCACGCAGCGAGGCCGAATTGGTCGGCCCCGAGCGTATTCACTTCCGGGTGGCATGCGGTTCCGGCACCTATATACGTTCCCTGGCCCACAGCTTGGGGAAACGCCTAGGGTGCGGCGGCATGCTTGAAGAACTGACCCGGGAGTACAGCCACCCCTTCGGCATCAACGCCGCGCATGATCTTGATCAAGTGCTGCGGGACGCTGAAGGGTTTGCGCCCAAAGTGGCCGACATAGCGAAAGCTCTGCCGGACTGGCCGGCCCTTCGCCTCGGCAAAGACGAGGCCGCGCGCATACGGCAAGGCACGCAACTGCCTTATGCCGACGCGCCCCTGCAAGGCCTGGCCTTTACCCCGGGCATGCGGGCTCTGCTGCTGGACGAAAGCGGCGCGGCCCTGGCCCTGGCCACAAGCTCTTTTGGCGGAAAAAATCGCCAGGATGAGGTATGGGCGCTCACAAGGGGGCTGTGGAACCCATAAGCCCGGAAACGGGCGAAGCCTATTGGAGGAAAACGCTGTGGTATTGGATGTGACACAAAAAAAGGCCGTTATTGACGACCACGCCAAACATGAAGGCGACACCGGCTCCCCGGAAGTGCAAATCGCTTTGCTCACAGCCCGGATTCAAGATCTTACCGGGCACTTTAAAGAGCATAAAAAAGACTTCCACTCCCGCCAGGGGCTGCTCAAGCTTGTGGGACGCCGCCGTAATCTTTTGAACTACTTAAAAAAGACGGATATTCAGCGTTACCGCGGCATCTTAGAAAAGCTCGGCCTGCGCAAATAAGCATCCCCATGTTTTTGTCCGGGGAACGCGGCGTTCTCCGGACAAAAACATGCTTTTTTCCATCAAACCAACACCAGCCACCAGCCTTATTCTTTCCCTGCGGCATGCGTTGTTTCCCCTCCCAACCACTTACCGACGTGAAGGGGGGTCCGGGAAAAAGACGCGGACGCAATTTCCGCTTACAATACGGAAACGCGCCTGGCTTCTCTCTCGGCGTTAGTAAAACGCCGCCTCTTTTCCCCGGAATCCCCTTCAACATGAAGAAGGAGCTCTCATGAGCAGCATTTTCCCTTGTACTCGCGTAACCGCCGTCATAGACGGCAAAGAATTCATTTTTGAAACAGGGCGCCTTGCCAACCAGGCCGATGGAGCCGTATGGGTGCAGTGCGGCGATACCGTTGTCCTGGTGACGGCTTGCTCTCAGCCGCTGGAGATGGAAAAGGACTTCTTTCCCCTTACCGTTGATTATTCCGAAAAAATGTACGCCGCCGGGCGTATCCCCGGCAGCTTCTTCCGCAGGGAAATAGGCCGCCCCTCTGAACGCGAAACCCTTGTTTCCCGCCTCATCGACCGCCCCTTGCGCCCCCTTTTTCCCAAAGCCTTCCGCGACGAAGTGCAAGTGCTCGCCAACGTCATTTCCGCCGATCAGGAGCATGATTCGGATATTCTGGCCTTAACCGGCGCTTCCGCCGCGTTGTGCATTTCTTCCATTCCCTTTGCCGGTCCCGTGGCCGGAGCCCGCATCGGCCGCGTCAACGGCCGCTTCGTCATTAACCCCACTCTCTCCGAACTCAAAGAAAGCGAGCTGAATTTTATGTTCGCCGCCACCCGCGAAGCCGTGGTCATGGTGGAGGGTGAAGCGCACTTCGTCCCCGAAGCCGTGGTGGCCGAAGCTCTGGAGTGGGCTCATAAACAAATCCAGCCCCTGATAGACGCCCAGGAAGAACTCCTGCGCCTGGCCGGGAAAGCCAAACAAAGCCTTAAAGAACTGCCGGATACCAGCAAGCTTGAAGCATTTATCCGGAGCGCTGTTGAGGCCGACGTCCAAGCCGCCCTCACTGTGCCGGATAAAATGGACCGCCGGGCAGCAAAAAAGGCCGTTAAGGAAAAAGCCCTGGCAGCCCTGCTTGATCCCGCCTCTCC
Organism: Desulfovibrio sp.; assembly: GCA_031550225.1. Taxonomy (GTDB): domain Bacteria; phylum Desulfobacterota; class Desulfovibrionia; order Desulfovibrionales; family Desulfovibrionaceae; genus Frigididesulfovibrio. The sequence goes on along the minus strand of JAVBOT010000004.1, from coordinate 1,573 downwards.
TTTTGCTGACGAGCCCGTGGCCAAAAGCACTCTGAGCGCCTTGCTCGGCGATTTGGAAAAAAGCTTTGTGCGCGGCCGCATCCGCGAACAAGGGCTGCGTATAGACGGACGGGACACAAAATCCGTACGCCCCATACTCATTGAAACCGGCGTGCTGCCCAGAGCGCACGGCTCAGCGCTGTTCGCGCGCGGCGAGACCAAATCTCTGGTCGTCGCCACCCTCGGCAGCTCCACCGACGAGCAGCGCGTGGATTCCCTCGTGGGGGATGTGACCAAAAGATTTATGCTTCATTATAACTTCCCCCCCTACAGCGTGGGCGAGGTCAAACCCGTGCGCGTCTCCCGACGCGAAATCGGGCACGGAGCCCTGGCTGAAAAGGCCCTCAGGCCCGTTCTGCCTTCAGACGAATCCTTCCCCTTCACCTTGCGCATCGTTGCGGAAACAATGGAATCCAACGGCTCCTCCAGCATGGCCGCTGTCTGCGGCGGCTCCCTTTCTCTCATGGACGCCGGAGTGCCCATCACCGCTCCCGTGGCCGGCATCGCCATGGGCCTCATTAAAGAAGGGGACGACTTTATCGTCCTTACAGACATCCTCGGCGATGAAGACGCCCTGGGCGATATGGACTTTAAAATCGCCGGCACCGCCGAAGGCCTCACCGCCGTGCAAATGGACATCAAAGTCAACGGTATTTCCACTGTCATCATGGCCAAAGCTCTGGCCCAGGCGAAAGAAGCCCGCCTGCAAATTCTGGCGGAAATGGCCAAAATTCTGCCCGCGCCGCGCGCCGAACTTTCCAAATACGCGCCCCAGCATGCCGAAGTGGAAGTGAACCCCGAGGTGATCCGCTTGATTATCGGGCCCGGCGGCAAAAACATTAAAGCCATTACCGCCGAAACCGGAGCTTCCGTGGATATTGAGGATTCCGGCAAGGTTTCCATTTTCGCCCCCACCCTGGAGGCCCTGGAAAAGGCCAAAGCCCTGGTTCTCGCCTATGATCAGAAGGCCGAACTCGGCAAAAACTATGACGCCAAAGTTATTAAACTGCTGGAAATAGGCTGCATCGTCGAACTTATGCCCAACCTGGAAGCCCTGGTCCACGTCTCTCAGCTCGATACCAGCCGAGTGGAAAATGTGGCCGACTTCGTGAAACTCGGCGATCGCATGACCGTCAAAGTTATCGAAGTCAACGGCGACCGCGTCCGCGCCTCGCGTAAAGTCGTTTTGCAAGAGCTGGAAGGCATTGCCTGGAACCCGGAAGAAACAGCCCGTCCGCCCCGCCGGGACCGCAACGATCGTGGAGATCGCGGCGGCCGTGGCGGACACGGCGGAAGACGGGATAGATAGGGAAGGAAAAGAAGAGAAAGAGGGAAGGAAAACCGCCTTTTGCAAAAGGCGGTTTTCCTTCCCTCACAACCCCATCCCTTTTCCTCCAAAACCTTTATAACCTGAACTTCGAAAAGCGGCCCAGCCCGGCGGGGCCGGGTTACGCCCCGCTGGGCCGCGTTTAGGGTAAAGGGGGTGCAGGGGAGTAAATACCCAGGCCGGGGTTTGGGGCGCCCCCCCAAAAAC
>JAVBOT010000063.1:0-36048 GCA_031550225.1 Desulfovibrio sp. | reverse complement strand
AATTATGCGTGGAATTTTTGCAATCAGCCCCTAGAGCCGATTAACTTTGAGATTTGTCGTTTAACGGCGGGCAAGGCCCGCCTACGGCAATCTCAAGGCAAGGATTTACGGGCAAATCCTTGCAGAGCAAGTATACATTTTCAATGGTAAATTGCTCTAGGGGCTGTCTCTAAATAAAAGATTTTGCGCCAAGAGCAAGGAATCCAGCTCTTTTTGCGGAGGGAGTGTACTCTTACGGTACTCGACCGGAGAGAAAAGAGCTGGATGACGCAGCTAGTTGGACAAAAGATTTATTTAGAGACAGCCCCTAAAGCACTCTAATGCCCAGAGCCTCTCCCCCATGGAAGCAATATATGAACGCATTACCTGAAAGTCCCGGTTGCAACGTGCCGGAAGCTGAGGAAGCGGCCCGGCTGTGGCAGCCCGGGGAGCTTCTTGATTCCGAAGAGGAATGCCTTACACTGATCGACGAGTTCTTTCCTTCCCGGTCAGCCCACAGCCCTTTGGGGCGAGGGCACGACTGCGCGGAACTTGCCAAGCTCCCTCCTGATCTGGCGCTGTCCACAGATCTTTTTCTGGAAGGCGTTCATTTTCGCAAACAATACTTCACTCCGGCTGAAGCGGGCGCTAAAGCCCTGATTGCGGCTGTCAGCGATCTCGCCGCCGCCGGGGCACGACCCCTGGGCTTTTCCCTGGGGCTGCTTCTGCCTGCGGAGACAGGCAAAGCCCCTGTCAGAGAGATGCTGCGCGGCATGGCGGAACAAGCGGGCGCCTATGGCATTGCCCTTACAGGCGGGGATATTACCCAAGCGCCATGCATCGGTTTTTCCCTCTGCGTTTGGGGAAAAGCCGCCGTGCCCGGTCCGGGGCGTTTTTTGCGCCGGGGCGAAGCTTTGCCCGGCGACCGCATCTTCCTCATCGGCGAAGCGGGTTTGGCCCGGGTCGGGCTCTGGGCTCTGGAGCAATCAGGCCGTAAGGCTTTAACGGCCTGGCCCCGGGCCTGCAAAGCCCACCTCCGGCCCGAGGCGCGCCTCACCGAAGGCCAAACCCTGGCCGCTCTCGCGTTGACTCCGGGCGCCCGCCTTGCCCTCATGGATCTTTCTGACGGACTTGCCCGGGACTTGCCTCGCCTTTTGCCCGGCCTCGGTGCTGATCTGGACTTATCAGGCGGCCCTGTTGCCGATGAAGTCAAAACCGCCGCGCCCCTCATGGGAATGCCGGCGGAACATATACTCTTTCTGGGTGGGGAAGATTACGCCCTGCTCGGCGCTTGCTCCGATGAATTATGGCCTCTACTGCAAAAAGCCGTTCCCAAGGCCTACCCCATCGGTCGGGTTACGCAGAATCCGGTTCTTGCACTGCACGGCCAAGCCCAGCAGTTAAGAGGTTTTGATCACTTTACTCCAAGCCCCCGGCAAGAAAAAGCCGCCGCTGCGGCGCGAGGCTCCACACCTTCCGCCCCGTCTCAGGCCGCGCCCGCTCCTTGCGCTCGCCTTGCTCCCCATCCTGTCTCCATCGCCTTAAACGGCATGATCCGCCTTGGGCGCGACGCCGGGCAAGCGGGCCTTATGGCCGGCTTCAGCGGCAATATCAGTTGCCGCGTGTTTTACGGGCAAGGGCAAACAGCGCGCATCAAAGAAGCAGACTCCACAGAACGGGAAGCAACCCGGCAAGGCTGTCTGATTACCTGCTCCGGCGCAGCCAAAGCCAGGCTTGGAGAAGAGGATTTTGTCCTTCTCGGGCTGCCCGGCGGCAAAGGAATACAAGGCATTTTGCCGGAAAAGCAAAAAATCGCCTCTTCAGAAAGCCCTCTGCATATCGCCGTATATGCGGCCTGCCCGGCAAGCCGCGCTATTTTGCATACCCATCCGCCGCATCTGCTCGCCCTCAGCCTGGCCCTTGCTCCTGAAGCGCGCCTCAAACTTCCCCTGCCTGAGGCGGAGCGCTGCCTCGCCCGCCTCGCCTGGACGCCCTATTTTCCCCCGGGCAGCCCCGAGCTTGCCGAGGCTGTGGCAAAGGCGGCTCAAAATCATCCGGCGGTGTGGATGGAGCGCCACGGGCTTGTGGCGCATGGCGGCTATTTTAAAGAAATACTCGCGTTAAGCGAAGAGCTGGATCAGTTGGCGAAGATCCAACTGCAACTGCTCCACGCCTGTGGACCGGCGGCATAAGCCTTAACTTTCGGCAGTGCTCAATACTCTCAAATGCAGCCGCGCCGCAATTGCCTCGGGCAATCGCGGCGCGGCTGCATTTGAAAGATAGGCCGTGCTATTTGCCGAGCAAAGCCTTCACTTTGGCGTCATTACTGTTCAAGCTCTTCCAAATGGCGTCCACAGCGTCTTTATTGCCCGCTTCGTCCCCGGCGACGGAGAACAGCAGGAACACTTTATCATTGGCGTACACCCGTGTATTCGTAGGCACGCCGCTCACGTTCGCGCTGATCTGATACCCTTCAGAGCCTTCCATTTTGCTGGCGGAAGCGCCTTTTAAGCTGGCCACCATGCCCTCGGCAATATCCTTGGCCGCTATGCCGCCGGATTCCTGCACGGCAACAGTGACAACGCATTTGCTCGCCTGAGACATAAAAACCACCATGCCGCCCGCTTCATTGGTCACCCACCCCTCAGGCACATCCGCGCTAAAAGAGCTGAAGTCCTTTGCCCCGGCAAAGGCGGCGCTCATGCACAACAGACCTACGGCAAAAAACAAAGACAGAACTCGTTTATTCATAAAAAAACCTTCGTTTCGCCGCAAAGGAGCGATACCTGCTTTTCATCGCGGCTATGAGGAACAGCAGGGCACAACAATACCGCAATTCCGTATCCGAGCCTGAAACGGCGGGCTTATAAACGTTCAATAACAGCGGCCAGCACCCGCTGCGCGGCCTGTTCGGGCGGCAGGGCTATTTCCGCGCCCGCGGCGGCGGCATGCCCGCCGCCGCCAAACAGAGCGGTCACGGCCTGCACATCCACATCGCCCATGGAACGCAGGCTGATTTTGCACAGGCCATGGGCATCTTCACGCACAAACAGCCCCACGCGCACGCCGCGCAAACGCCTAAGCCAAGAAGCGTAACCTTCCAGCGCCGCTTTGCCCAGATTCAGTTCTTTCAGATAGCGCAAACGCACAATGCTGCACGCCACAGCCCCATCGGCATGCAGCGTAATTTCACTCATGAGCCTGCCCCACAGGTGCATGCGGTTAAGGCTCCAGGTATTTTCATAATTATTGGTAAAACTCGCCACGTTCAAGCCGGCTTCCACAATGCGCGAGGCCATGGCCAGGCTCTCCGCGCTTGTATTGGAGTAGGTGAAATTTCCCGTATCCGAGGCAAGGGCCAAGTATACGGCTTCGCCCAAATCTCCCTTCAGAGGCAGGCCCAGGTATTCGGCAAGCATGCCCATCAACTCGCCTGTAGCGGCTCTTTCCGGCTCGATCCAGTTGATGCCCGCAAAGCCGGGGTTGCTGATATGATGGTCAATGTTAATGGTGGATAAGTTATCCCACACATTGGGCAACGGCTTTCCTTTGTTTGCCGGTGCGCCCAATTCCGGGCCGAGCCGCGCGGCATCACTGCAATCCACCGAGAGCAGCAGATCCGGCCGCCAGTCACCCAACTCGCCAACGGAGCGCACAACCGGAGCGGGCAAAGGGAGCCAGGAAAGAAAATCAGGCAAGGGCCCGTGCAGCAGCAACCGCACCTCGCAGCCCATATGCAGGGCGATATGCGCCGCCGCGGCCAAAGAGCCGATGGCATCGCCATCCGGATTAATATGCGTGACGGCCAACACCCGTTGCGCATCGTGCAACGCTTGCTTCAGCCGGGGTAAAATTACAGACATACCAGCGCGCCTTAGAGCGGATTACGTTGAGACGCTGCGCTCGTCGTTTATGGCAGGCAAAGGCCCGCCTACTCCTCGCTTACTATCGGCCATGCCGCGCACGTTCGGTATACGGCATTTCAAAATTGGCATACCGTGTATACGGCTCAAGGCAGATCCTCACCTTGGACGGATATTTCGCTATACACCATTTCTTCAGGGCAAACAGCTTCCATCATCGACAAACATTTTGTCAGTCGGCTTTCCAGATGGGACTTGTCATTACTCACAGAAACCACAGCCAGGCAAAGCCTGGCCATGTCGTTTTCACTGTCGACTTCGGCAATGCTCACATTGAATTTGCCCCGCACCTTCTGCTTAAGGCTGTTCGCAACGCGTCGCTTATCCTTAAGAGATTCGTTGCCGTGCAGGTGAAACTCAACGCCCAAAATGCCTATGAACATAGCCGCAAACCGCCGCGGATCATAAGGTGGCGGCTTCTTCCACTATCTCAAAGGTTTCTATCGCATCTCCCACTTTGATATCATTGAAGTTTTCCAAACCTATGCCGCATTCATAGCCCTTAGAGACTTCGCGCACGTCATCTTTAAAGCGGCGTAACGAAGAAATCTTGCCCTGATGGACCACAATGCCGTCGCGCAAAAGGCGCACCTGGGCATTGCGCGTGATCTTGCCGTCGGAAACATGGCAACCGGCAATGACGCCAATCTTGGGTACGGAAAAAGTTTCCCGCACATCGGCGGTTCCCAGAAACACCTCCCGGGATACCGGCGCGAGCATGCCTTCCATGGCGCTCTTAATTTCTTCCACCAGCTTGTAAATGATGTCGTAGAAGCGGATATCCACCTTTTCCTGTTCGGCCAATTCCTTGGCCTTGGAGGCGGGACGCACGTTGAATCCGATGATGATGGCGTTGGAAGCCGTGGACAGCAGCACGTCTGATTCTGAAATGGCGCCCGTGCCTCCATGAATGATGTTGATGCGCACCTTTTCCGTTGAAAGCTTGCGCAAAGCGTCGGTGATGGCTTCCAAAGAACCTTGCACATCGGCTTTGACCACCAGGTTCAGCACTTCGGCTTCCACGCTGTCCGCCTTGCGGGCCAAGAAGGTTTCCAGGGTGATTTTGGATTCTTTGGCCAGTTCGCGTTCCCGCTGCTTCAGGGCTCGGCTCTCAGCGATACGGCGGGCGGCCTTTTCGTCGGCAATGACGATGAATTCCTCGCCCGCTTCAGGCACGCCCTCAAATCCTTGAACTTCCACAGGCATGGACAGCCCGGCCTCTTTCACCTTTTTTCCCTGATCATTGAACATGGCCCGCACGCGCCCCGAATGCACGCCGCAGACAAAGGAATCGCCGAGGTTCAGCGTCCCTTGTTGAATAAGGACCGTGCCGAGGGAGCCTCTGCCTTTATCCAACTTAGCTTCAATGATGTGCCCCATGGCCGGTCGTTTGGGGTTGCCCTTGAGTTCCAAAATTTCCGCCTGCAGCGCAAGCAGTTCCAGCAGCTCATCCAGCCCCTGGCGTGTTTTAGCCGAGACATAGCTGAAGGTCGTATCGCCGCCCCAGTCCTCGGCCACTAAGCCCTGATCCGCCAATTCACGTTTAACGCGGTCCGGGTTGGCCGCCTCCTTATCCATCTTGTTGACGGCCACCATAATGGGCACCTTGGCCGCTCGCGCATGGTTAATGGCTTCCCTGGTCTGCTCCATCACGCCATCATCGGCGGCTACCACAAGCACGACGATATCCGTGACCTCCGCTCCCCGGGCGCGCATAGCCGTGAACGCCTCGTGGCCGGGAGTATCCAAAAAGACTATTTCTCCGCGCTTTGTCTTAACATGGTAGGCGCCAATGTGCTGGGTTATGCCCCCGGCCTCTCCGGTCACCACCGAAGATTTGCGCACAGCATCCAGCAGTGAGGTTTTGCCGTGGTCAACGTGCCCCATGATCGTCACCACAGGAGGCCGCGTCACATAATCTTCCGCGTTGTCGTCAAAAATCCCTTGCTGCGATTCTATGATGTCCTGCTCGGAAAAACCGGTCTTTTCAATTTCATAGCCAAATTCGCCCGCCACAAGAGTAGCGGTGTCAATGTCCAGCGACTGGTTGATGGTGGCCATAATTCCGAGGGCAAACAACACTTTTATGATTTCACCCGACTTAAGGGCCATTTGGTGGGCAAGATCAGCCACGCGGATGAATTCATCCACCTTAATTTTACGCTTAACCGCTTTAATGGGCTGCGTGCCTCCCATGGCGACATCGCGCTGCTTGCGCTGCTTGCCCCCTTTCCGTGAAGAGGATTTGCTCCAGCCGAAATCATCATCGCCGCTTCTGGAACGGGTGTCGACAAAGTCCACTGTACGGCGGCCCTTTTGTCTCTTTTTCCGTCCCTGCTCGCTATCAGGCGCCGCGGGCGCAAAGGGGGCAGGCGCGCCGCCGCCGCCACCAGGGCGGGGAGGATAAGGCGGACGGCCTCCGGGTGAGGATGGCGCCGGGCGGCCCCCGGGCGCGGATGGGGCCGGGCGCCCGCCAGGCGCGCCTCCACGGCTGTCCCCTCCGCTTCCGGGACGCGGAGGCCGAAAGCCTCCGCGCGGATCCTGGCCTTGGCGCGGCTCCTGACCCTGGCGAGAATCGGTTCGGCCTTCATGTCCGGCCTGGCCGCGCGGACGCCCGGCGCCCTGGCGGGCATCCGGACGAGAAATCACGCGCACTTGCGCAATGCCTTGCGCGTCGCCGCCGCTGTCCTCCTGTTCAGAACGAGCAGGCAGCGCGGGCGCGGAAGAAAGGGCCTGCCCATCGGCTCCGCGCTCCGGTTCGGCGGAAAATGCCGCGGGACGCACCACTCGGACCAAAGGTTTTTGCGGCGCGCTTTCCGTGCTTTTTTTCTCCGTTTTTGGCTCTTTCACCACAACAGCGGCGGCTTCAGCGTCCGCATCGCCTTTTTTCGCTTCCACGGGCTTTTCTTCTGTGGGGATAAGGGGCGCGGCGCTTTCCTGCAAAGCGTCTTTGCCGGAGGCATCAGCATCAGCCCGCGCGGGCTGCCCTTCATCCGTAATTTGGGCTTCTTGCGCCCGCGCAGCCGGGCTTGGCGCCTCTTTGCGCTCATCTGCCCTTTGCTTTGCCAAACCCTCCCCAGAATCCGCGGCAGCTTTATGCTCGGTTGCCGTCTGTTCCGGAGCCTGTTCCTCAGGCGTTTTCAAAGCAAGATCCACAGGGCGGCTCACTATTCGCGCGCCTGTCGTGACTTTTACCGCTTTGCTTTCTTCCCGGGCGGGGGGCGCCTTCACTTGCTCGGCTGAAGCAAGCGGGCCGGCCTCTTCGGCTGCGGGAGAACCAAAAGGCTGTGGCGGCTCTTGCGCGGCGGCTGTCTCTTGAACATCCGAAAGAGCGGCTTCCGCTCCTTCTGCGAAGGGCGGTTCGTCCGCACTTTTACGCCTGCGGCGGACAATGACCTGCTGTTTTTCAGGGCCGGCGGCGGGGGCAAAGTGTCCGCGCAGGCGCGAAACTTCCGCCTCAGAAAGACTGCTCGCGGCAACTTTTGCGGAAGCGATGCCCAATTCTTTAGCCGCGGCCAGCACTTCCTTATTCGTCAGGCTCAGTTCCGTTGCCAGATCTTTCACTTTTTTCTTTTCGTCACTCATAATTCCTGCCCCTTTGCTTTCCCTTTCGCGTACCGACGCGAAAACGTCTCCCGGCAGCGGTCCTCAGCACAAACATACAGGCCTCTTCCGGGCGCTCTTTGCTTGGCATCCGGCTGCAAGCCGGTCCCTTCGGAAGCATTAACATACCTTAACAGCGCGGCCTTGGGCGCACGCTTTCGACACACCGCGCACATGCGCACAGGGCTATGCCCATTCATATAACGGTCTTTCATAAAAAAACGCCCGCGCACATGCCCGCGCCGCTATTGTCCGGCATCTTTATCCGCCGCCTCCGCATTCTCATCCAAAACGCCTTCTTGTGCGGGCGAAGCCGGTTCAAGAGCGGCATCGGTCTCATCCGTGCCCGGATCCTCAGAATCCGCACTAGGGGGCTCATCTTCGGTTTTCGGACGCAGGAAGTTAATCGCCGCGCGCACATTGGCGATTTTCTCCGGAGTTATGCCGGATACGGCCAGCAGCATCTCATCTGTGGCATTGCGAATGCCGTCAAAGGTAGTTAGTCCGGCGGCCACAAAGCTTTCCAAAGGCACCTCCGCCACGCTGGCGAGCTGCTCCAGGCCGTGGCTTATGGCATTAGCCTCATTGTAGCGGGTTTCGGTATAAATATCGATTTTCCAGCCCAAAAGCTTTGCCGCCAATTTGACATTCTGCCCCTTACGCCCAATGGCGTTGGTGAGCTGATCGTCCGGCACGATGACTTCAAGCAGCCCTTCGCCGTCATCCACCACGATACGGGTGATGATGGCAGGAGAGAGGGCGTTGCGGGCGTAGGTGGCGATATCCTGGCTCCAAACGACAATATCGATGCGTTCACCGCGCAGCTCTTGCACGATATTTTGAATGCGCGAGCCGCGCACGCCGACGCAGGCGCCCACAGGATCAACGTCCCGATCCCGGCTTAAAACAGCCACTTTGGCGCGGCTTCCGGGATCACGGGCCACACCCATAATCTGCACGACTCCGTCATCCACTTCCGGCACTTCGCGGCGGAACAGCGCCGCCATATAGTCCCGATGGGAACGTGAGACTACCACCTGCGGACCCCAGCCCTCTTTACGCACTTCTATAAGCAGAGCCTGCACCCTGTCCCCGCGCTTGTAGTGCTCGCGCGGGATCTGCTCCTCTTTGGGCAAAAGCGCCTCGGTACGGCCAAGGTTAATAATCCAGCCCGCCTTATCCCGGCGCTGCACTATGCCGGAAATGATCTCGTTAATGCGGTCTTTATATTCCTCATAAATGATCCCCTGCTCCGCATCGCGCATACGCTGGATGATCACCTGCTTGGCGGATTGGGCGGCAATTCTCCCTAAATCCTCCACTCGTAAGCGAAACCCCATTTCATCGTCCACTTGGATGCTGGGATCATGCTTACGCGCGTCTTCGAGGGCTATTTCGCTGGCATCATCCTCCACCTCAACAACAACTATCTTGAACTGAAAAACATCCAGTTCGCCCGTCTCTTCATTAAATGAAACTTCCACATCCACATCTTCACCATATTTGCGAAGAACAGAAATACGGACGGCTTCCTTCAAGGTTTCCACCAGCATGGCGCGGTCAAGGCCCTTATCTTTGCTGATTTGGTCAATGGCTTTTTTAAGCTCCAGGCTCATGAGAAATCCCTCCGTTCATAGCCGCGCCGCAGCATGGCGCGCTGGAAGCGCTGTAGTGCAATAACATCTTAGCATTTCATCAAAAATTATGTTCGCAAATTCCAAAAAATCACAAAGGCCCGCTCTTTGTAAGCCGACAGATGACGGCGCATTCTCCATTTGACCGGAGAAACGCATCATACGCACACTTCACTCAGTGCCGTCTTGCTCCGTAAGCGCCGCACTCGCGCGTTCGCACCCGGCATCTGCATGTTTCGCATTCTTCGTCCGGGTATTTTTGCCTTTTCCCGGCGGAGTTTTATCCGGCAAAATATGGACTTGCTTCGCCTTTTTTACCTGGGAAAAGATAAAGCCAATTTCCTGTTGCCGGCCCGGGCAGGGGCAATCTTCAGCCTGCAGGGTAAATACGAGGCTTTCCCGTTCCGCCTCATCGCCGTGCTCTCCATCCACGGCAGAGGCATGCGCGGACGCGCCCGTCACAATGCCCCGAAATTTACGCCGATCAGGCAACCCGGGCAAAGGCTGGTGCAGGGTTATTTCCACAGTTTTTCCAAGGGCGCCGGCAAGCTGCGCTTGGGTGAAAAAGACGCGTTCAAGCCCCGGGGAGGAGATCTCAAGCACATAGGCCGCGGGCATGATGTCTTCAACATCCAGAGCCAGGCTAAGCAAACGGGAGAGCTGCGCGCACTCTTCTATGGAGACGCCTTGCGCAATGCCTTGACCGTATTCTTCCACGACAGGAGAGCCGCCGTCAGGGGCAGAAGCCGGAGATGAGAGCTCCAGAACAGGATTTTCCGCTTTTTCCACAAAAATACGGACTATGCCGCGTCCGCCGAAACTCAGTTCCAAACCCCAAATGGCAAGCCCCAGGCTGGCGGCCAGGGGGGTGGCCAGCTCTTTGATGCTGTCGGCGAGGTTGCTGTGCGTCATTCTTCGTATTTTCCTCAAAAGCAAGGGGAGCTGCGCCTGCCAGCCAAAGCCGAACATTGCGACAAAAAAAAGGGAGGCCATCAGGCCACCCTAATGAACCCGGAGCAGGTCCCAGGATGATAAAAAAACGCCGGGAAAAAGAGATAACCGCACGCGGGAAAGAAAATATCGAGTCTGTGAAGTCAATGGCGCTTTTCCTCTGAGGAAAAGGCTCTTATCTTAGACAACGGCTTTTGTCAATTATTTACAGGAAAATCTTCAGAAAAACTCTTCCGCTGCCCTGGGCAAAGCGGGCATCCTTCCCGGGAAAAAACCTTTGTTTCCAGTCTGTATTTCTTCTTTCCGGCTCCTATGCCTTTGGAGAATGGCGAAGCCTACATCCCGCCGGCCTTGATTTCATTGTCGGCACAACGTACTATCATGCCCTCATAAGTAAGGCGCCATTATCCGATTTTTTGCGGCGCGGGCGTCACATGGTTGTGTAAAAAGAGCAAAACGCGCCTTGCGGAGCCCTCATGGCGGAACAGAATCCCGAACAGCGTTATCAGCCCTGGCTTGAGCAGGCAGAGGGCGTCTATGCGCTAGCGCGTTGCAAAGAGCTTTTGCGCGGCCTGCTTTCCGGCTGGCCTCGGCGTTCGCGTTCCGCGCTGGTTTTTAACGCCGGAAGCTGGGATCTTATCGACACCTTATGGGAGGCCGGCTTTGACGTCACAGGGCAGGAGAATGATCCGGCTTTTTTTGAGCAAATACGGGAGCGTCTGGGCAAACGCGTAAATCTGGTGCTTTCCGCTCCGGATCATCTGCCTTTTGATGACTGTTCCTTTGATTACGCCGTAGCCGCCGCCGCCGTGCCGCAGTTTTGGGAGCGCCCCGAAGCCGTGCTGCAAGAAATCCATCGCGTAGCCTGTAATGGAGTCATCCTCTTGTTTCCCAACAGTTGGTCCTTGTTCGGCCTGGAGTGCCGGCTGCGCAAATCAGCCGCTTTGTGCGTTTCAGCAAGGCCCCTGCTGCAAAGTCCGCGTGGTTTGCTGCGCCTCACGCGCACAGCCTTTGGCAAAAAAAAGGTCGCCTGGGCCTCGGCGCTTCTCGGCCCCAGCCGCACCTGGAAAGAAGGAGGGCTCTGCTCTTCCTTGAACCCCTTGCTCTTTCCTCTGCCTGTGGGCGCCTTTGCCGGCCTGCGCATTGATTTTGGCCCTCTGTATACCGGCACGCCCCTGCTCTTACGCAGTCCCGAGCATGCGGCCCCGGTTGCATCCGCCGAATAGACGTCCATACCGCCCGGACAGGCAAATTCCCAGGAAATTGGAATTTTTCTACCTAGCGAGCGCTTCCGCTGTTTTTTTCGCACTCACGGGAAAAGGCGCATGAGGGACGGCTCCCTCAAAGGCAAAGCGCAGCTCGGGCACGCCTTGCGGGTCTGTCCATAAAACGCGGATCTGCCCCGCCCGTGCGGTACTGTGGATAAGCGCCCCTCGGCTGTGCAAGGCCTGCACTATTTCCGGCGCGGGATAGCGCCGGCGGCTTGAATCCCCGCAGCTCGCCAGAGCCAGCGCCGGCTTCACAGCGTCATAGAAATCCGGAACCAGACTGCTGGCGGAACCATGGTGCGGCAGCACGAGAACACGCGCTTCCAGATCCGGGGCCGAGCGGCGTACAAGCTCTGAGAGCGCGGCTTTTTCCGCATCGCCGCATATGAGGGCCAGCGCCTTGCCTTGCCATACCAGCCGTAGCACCATGGATGCGTTATTGCCCTTTTCCGCCCCTGTTTCCCGCATGCCGAACGAGGTTTCGCTTTCCGGCGGCCAGAGCACCTCCAAAAAAAGATCCGGCCCCAGAGTCAGTTTATCCCCCGCTTGTACGATCTCCCGCTTGAGGTTCCCCTTTTGCAAAACCGCCTGCTCGCGTTTTTTCAGCAAAGGAGTGGGCGTGCCGCCGTTACTGTAATAATGCTCCACGGTAAAGCCTTCCAGAATGGACAAAAGTCCTGAGAGGTGATCCGTATCCGGATGGCTGTTCAGCACCATATCCAAGCGCGGCAAAGCGTTGTCCGTGAGCGCCGGAGCTATGAGGGCCCTGCCTGTATCAAAGTCCCCCGAAGCGAACCCGCCCCCGTCAATCAGCGCTCTGCCGCTGCGGCGCGACTCGCCAAGTCCGCTCCACTCCACCAGCACCGCTTGCCCCTGCCCCACATCCAAAAGCCAAAGCCGTACCCCTTGCCGTCTGTTTTCCGACAAAGCCCAGGCGGGCGGCAGCAGCAGAAGCACAAAGCCAAGCACAACCCAGGCCGCGGCAAGGCGCTTGTCAGCATCCGCGCCTGCCATGCGCTCCGCACTGTCTTTTGGGTTGCGCATCCCTGAGCGCCTCAGCAAAAGCAGGAGTCCCGGCAGGGTGATGCACAACAGCCAGAAGCCGGCACAAGAGGCCCAATGCGGCCGCGGCATGAGCGGGGATAAAAGCCAGCCGGCGCGATCAAGAAACCCAAGCAGCGCCAACAAGGCCTCACAAGGCACCGCCGCCGCTTGCAAAAAAAGCTGCGCAAGCCCCTGCCAGTCCAGCGCGGCGGCAAAAAAACCCAAAAAAGACAGAGGCATGACAAAAAGGCCCAGTACCGGCAGCCAGATAAGATTTAAAGGAAAAAGCAGCCCCGCCGAGCCAAAGGCGCGCACGCTGAGGGGCATAAGCGCCAGTTGTATGCAAAAAGAAAGACAAAGGAGCGTTATGCCTTCGCGCAGACAGCGCCGCCGCCAAAGGGCCGCCCCGGATACGGCGGGCGCGGCGGGCGCGTTTGAAAACCTTGGAAGGAGCGCCTCGGCCAGGGAGTTAATCCCGGGCAGGCATAGGCCGACAACCGCCACAGACAACGCTGAGAATTGCAAACTGATGTCAAACAAGGCCATAGGGTCAAAGAGCAGAATAATCGCCAGGGCAGCGAACAAGCCGTCCAGAAGGACCTTAGGCTTGCGCATGAACAGCAGCAGGGTCCAGAAGGCCAGCATACAAGCGGCGCGCACCAGGGAAACGGGCGCCTGCCCGAGCCATAAATACATGACCGTCAAAGGCAGGCAAAAGAGCAAGGTCAGCTTTGGCCTGGAGATATACAGCCAGATGCCCGGCAACAACGCGCCCAAAGCTCTGGCGAGAGCATAGCCGGCAAGAGCCATAAAACCAAGGTGCATGCCGGATAAGGACAGACTGTGGGTGAGGGTGGAACGGGCAAAGAGATCGTTTTGGGCGTAACTGAGTAAAGAGCGATCGCCGAAGACCAGAGCGGGAAGAATAGCTGAAGCCCCGGCGGAGGATTCAGGCAGGGCGGCTAAAAAAGCTTTCAGCAAGGAAAGCCGGATCTCCTCCAGTCGAAATTCGGCGGCTTCATACTGTGATGCGAAAGCCCGTGGCGAAGAGGCCCAGGAGAAAGACGGCCGGTTTCCGGCAGAGGCCGCGGCGCTTTCTTTTTTCCCGAAACTCTGGCCCCAGGCCCGGAGCCAGATGCCTCTATCTTGCCAGTAGCGCGCTGAATCCCAGGTGCCGGGATTCAAAAAACCGCGTGTGGAAGCAAAGCGCAAGTTCGCCTGCAACTCTTGCCCCGGCAAGGGGCTTTGCGCCAATGGATCATAATTGTCCCAGGTTAAGACGGCCTTACCGGCATAGATTTGCGCTTCGGCGCCGCCTTCATGCGCGGCCGCTTCAGGCCGTATATGCGAAAGGATGAGGCGCAGCCGTTTTCCGGGCAAAGGCGTGCAGCTTTCCACCCGGGCAAGAACCGGCCCCACGCTGCCGCCCGTTGATATGGAAGAAGCGTTTTGCAGCCATTGCGGCATGGGCGGGGCCGCAGGCTCGCGTAAGGCCGTATAACCAAGAGCGCAGAGAAAGCAAAAGGGCAGAATAACAACATAGGCCAGAGGGCGTGAAAACAAGCGCGCCCGCGGCGCGTCCAGCAAAAAAACCAAGGCGAACAAAAGCAGTCCGGGGCCTGGAAAACGCCAGGCAAGAATGCCCGCTATGCCGGCCAGCAGGCAAATTTCAACAAAAAGCAGCCGCCCGAGACACGAGGAGGCGTTACACGCGGCGAATGCGTGCGCCAACCGCCTCCAGCTTTTGTTCAATATGTTCATAGCCCCTGTCCAGGTGGTAAATACGCTGCACATGGGTTTGCCCTTTGGCGGCCAGCCCTGCGATTACGAGCGATGCGCTGGCGCGCAGGTCCGAAGCCATAACGGGGGCGCCGGTCAGATGTTTTACCCCCCGGATAACGGCGCGGGAACCGGCAAGCTTGATGTCCCCGCCCATACGCGCAAGCTCCGGCACATGCATAAAACGGTTTTCGAAAATGGTTTCTTCCACAGTGCTGGAGCCTTCCGCGAGGCTCATGAGGGCCATAAGCTGGGCCTGCATGTCGGTGGGAAAGCCAGGATACGGCCGCGTGGTCAGATCAACTCCCCGCAAATGTCCGGTACGGCGTACAGCCACACCGCTTTGGTGCGGTTCAAGCGTAACCCCCATTTCGCCCATCTTGGCCATAACGGCGGTAAGCTCTTCAATGGGGCATCCGGAGATTTCACATTCGCCTCCGGTAATGGCGGCGGCGACAAGAAAGGTGCCCGCCTCAATGCGATCGGGCATAATGCTGTATTCACCGCCTTTCAGGCTGGATACGCCCCGGATATGGATGACGTCCGTGCCCTGGCCTCTGATGTCCGCGCCGCAACTGCTCAAAAAATTGGCCAGGTCCGTCACCTCCGGCTCACGCGCGGCATTGCGCAAGATAGTGTCGCCTTCCGCCAGAACGGCGGCCATAATAAGATGTTCCGTGCCGCCCACGGTGGGAAAGTCAAAAGTAATATCCGCGCCATGTAATTTTTCGCAACTTCCCACAATATAGCCGGAGTCCAGGTTTAAGCGCGCCCCCATTTTTTCCAGCGCCTTGGTATGCTGCTCCACCGGACGCGCTCCAATGGCGCAGCCCCCGGGCAAAGCCACCTTGGCTTTGCCGAGGCGCGCCAGGAGCGGCCCCAGCACCAGCACCGACGCGCGCATGGTTTTGACCAAATCATAAGGAGCTTCGGGCAGTAAACTTCCCGGCTCCACCTTTACGCTGTGGCTGTCCGGGGCAAGAAACCCCGCCGGGCACCCCAACACGCCCAGCAAAGAGTTGGTCGTGTCAATATCGCGCAGGCGCGGCACATTATGAAAAAGTATAGGGGCATCCAGCAAAATAGAAGCAAAAAGTATAGGAAGGGCCGCATTTTTGGATCCGCCCACGCGAATGCTCCCTCGCAGAGGGATGCCGCCTTCAATAACCAGTTTTTCCATGCGCGCTCCGATATCAGGGTATGCGTTTTTCAAGGGGACGCCGGCCCCGGCTTGTTTGTATACGGTCTCCGAGGCTCTGCTGACAAATAAACAATTTTGTTCTCCGGTAAGGAAGGCAAACCTGCTATGGGGGAGTATACTCTTATGGTATAGAGCCGAAATAGCAGACGAAATCTGACGCAACCGGAGGAAAAAAAGGCTATTTGTCAGCAGCCCCTGGGCATTTCACACTTGAAATGCCGGCAAGGATTCGTCTTCAAACCCTTGCCGCCAAATGGCCGTAGGCAGGCTTTCCCTGCCTACGGCCATCTGAAGCGTAAACTGCTCTAAAGGCGCTGTCCACAAAAAATTCCAACAAAAGCTTCTTGTCGTCCCGCAGCGAAAGGACCGATCTGCATATTCGGACTTTTACCGGGGAAATTACAAGCCGTTACATAACTAAAAATCCAGAAAAAACGGCTTGTAAACCGCCCGCAATCAGGCGGCGCAGCGGCAAAACTG
Source organism: Desulfovibrio sp. (assembly GCA_031550225.1). Classification (GTDB taxonomy): domain Bacteria; phylum Desulfobacterota; class Desulfovibrionia; order Desulfovibrionales; family Desulfovibrionaceae; genus Frigididesulfovibrio. Next base: position 20,186 of record JAVBOT010000063.1, on the reverse strand, counting down.
TCGTAAGCATCGGAAAAAGCATGCTTTCACATTGCGAACGCTCATAATCAACTTTTCAAGCTGATTATTGAGATGCGTTGTGGAGACGTTATAAAATTTCAGTGGACTGCCTGCTGTCCAATGAGTATTGTTTCTCAAAATCAAATATGCCTTACTTGTCGCTGTCATCCTGCCAGAGTCGCCTATGCATATGCTTCTGGTTGTTTTTATCCTGCCTCTCTACCTCTCCTGCAAGATGCTCGGGGCGGCGCATTGTCCGGTTGCGGACCAGACAAATGTTGAGAAAATTACGGTTTACGTTTCCTCCTGCTTAATGGACTCATCCGCTTTGCCCGGAGCACGCAATACTCCGTGCGTTCCCCCTCAAAAAAGGGATGCCGAGTTTTCCCCGGGTGTTCTCTTATGCCGTTCACTACCGCCCGGCGTCGCCGTGCGGATTTATAGGCCGCGACGAGCTTTGCACTCACATCTATCTCCGCCGTCCTGGCGAGGCTGCGCGCCTTATTCTTTGGCGCCTCCCTCAGTTACCGGACCAAATCCATCCGCCTTCACCAGCCATATACCGCAAATATAGCCATTTTGCGCAGTATACCCTGCAATAATTTAGGGTAAACGCCAACGTCAAAAAAACGGCATGGCCCGCACATTGGCGTCCCTTTCACACACTTCTTGCAATAGAGGATTTCCCGATGAAACGACAAGGTTCTTTTCTCTCCTCACTATATGTTCAGGTTTTGATCGGCATCACCCTCGGCATATTGATCGGCCACTACTATCCCAGCGTGGGGGCTTCGCTGAAGCCGCTGGGAGACGGCTTCATCAAGCTGATCAAGATGCTGATCGCGCCGATCATTTTCGGCACAGTGGTTGTGGGCATCGCGCATATGGGCGACATGAAGAAGATCGGACGCGTGGGGCTTAAGGCGCTCATTTATTTTGAAGTGCTTACCACCATTGCCCTCATCATCGGCCTTATCGTGGCGGAAGTGATCCAGCCTGGCGTGGGCATGAATGTGGATCCCGCCTCCCTCGACGCCGCCCAAGTCAGCGCCTACGCCAAGGGCGCTCAAAAAATGTCCACAGTGGACTTTATCCTCAACGTCATCCCCAATACCGTGGTGGACGCCTTTGCTAAAGGCGATATTTTACAAGTGCTGCTTTTCTCTTGCCTGATGGGCGTGGCCCTGGCCAAAATGGGAGAAAGGGGAAAAACCTTCCTTTCTTTTATCGATCAATTGACCCACGGCCTTTTCGGCGTCATCAGCATGGTCATGCGTCTTGCTCCTATCGGCGCTTTCGGGGCCATGGGCTTCACCATCGGCAAGTACGGCATCCAAAGCCTGGCCCAGCTCGGCCTGCTCATGGCCTGCGTCTACCTGACCTGTGTTTTCTTTATCTTTGTCGTTCTTGGCGCCATCTGCCGTTACTGCGGATTCAGCCTCTGGAAATTCCTCAAATACATCAAGGAAGAATTTTTCCTCGTGCTCGGCACCTCGTCTTCGGAATCCGCCCTGCCGCGCATGATGGCCAAGCTTGAAGCCGCCGGCTGTTCACGCCCTGTGGTGGGCCTGGTTTTGCCCACGGGCTATACCTTTAACCTGGACGGCACCTGCATCTATCTGACCATGGCCGCGCTGTTCATCGCCCAGGCCTGTAACGTTCCCTTAACCTTCTGGCATAAGCTGGGCGTGCTGGGCGTGCTGTTGCTGACCTCCAAAGGGGCCGCCGCCGTGACCGGCGGGGGATTCATCACCCTGGCCGCGACCTTTGCGAGTTTCCCCGAACTGCCTGTGGCGGGTCTGGCCCTGATTCTGGGCGTGGACCGCTTTATGTCTGAAGCAAGAGCGCTGACCAACCTCATCGGCAACGGCGTGGCCACCATTGTGGTCGCCGCCTGGGAAAACTCCTTGGATCGAGAAAAACTCAATAAAGCCCTCAATGGGGAGCTTTCCCCTGATCCGCTGGAAGAACAGCCTGCGCCAGCCCGTCTGGAAGAACAAAAAAGCCCGGCCTAATTTTGAAAATATGAACCGGCAGGGGGCAAGGAAAAAAGTCGTTTTTTCCTTGCCCCTCAATTTTGCTTTACGCCTTGCGGGAAAAATTTACAGGCAGCACGCTGCAAGACGGTTTAATTTTGCAAAGCCACACCGCTTACGTTGCAGGGGCTGTTTTTTTCAATACACGCTTTTACGCCAAAGGCAAAAAATCGATCGCACTGCAGGCGGCTGCACCTTCGGCCGTTTTCATCCTCCGCCTTGCCGCTTAAAAAAACTTTGCTTTTCGCGGGCAGCGTTTTCATGAAGGCTGAATCTAAAAAAACAGCTCCCGCATCTTCTCCCGGTATAAACCGGCAAGCATCGCATCCTTGTCTCGCCCGGCAAGGCGTAAGGCTTGCCCGCTCAGCCTTTGCGCAACGGCTCGGTCTCTTTTGACGCTTAGCAGCCGCTGCAAGGTCTCCTGGGCATGCCCGGCTATCTCCTTGTTATGCGCCTTCACGGCCGTGCGAAGCAACGCTGTGCAGGCCTGCTCTGTTCCAAGGAATGAAGCAAGGTAGGCCCGCAAAGGTAGAGCCTGTTCATAATGGCCTTCTTTTTCAAGAGAGGCCGCCACCACTTCCCGTCCCTGACGCCAAAAGGGATGCCGCCCCATGAGGGCATACCAAAAATCCGCTGTCTTGCCTTCAGCCGCGCGCAAAAGGGCCTCTTCATCCGCTTTTGTCAGCCCGAGGCGCATTTCCCAAAAATCGTCGATGCCGGGTTCAAAACCGTCCGCCATGCCGTGCTGGTGCATATCCACCCGGAACAAGGAGCCGCAGCGCTCCTGCAGTATGGCCGCGTTATGTGCATCGTCCTGTTTTCTGTTCGGAGTCTGGCTCTCCAGATGATAGACCACGGACTCCGGGATGCAGACAAAGTGCTTGCCTTGCGCACTTGCATGCAGACAAAAATCGACATCCTCAAAGCCGTTGCGGTACGCTTCATAAAAACCGCCCTGCCGCATAAACAATTCGGCCGTCGTCATAAAGGCGGCAGCCGTAATGGCCTGACAGATCCGGGGCTTTCGCGCCGCGGGATGCTCAAAGGGAAAGTGCCTGTACAGATGCTCCACCCGGTTGACGGAAAAAACCACTCCCAAATGTTGCACTGTCTTGTTTTCATAGAGCAGGAGCGGGCCTACGCCCGCCGCGTCCGGTCTTTCTTCAAGCGCCTGCAGCAGGGGAGGAGCCCAGCCTTTGCTCAGCAGGGTGTCGTTGTTGAGAAAAAACAGCAGCGGCGCGTTTGCCGCCCGGGCGCCGGCATTACAGGCCGGGCCAAAATTTCTGTTTTCCTCAAAGCGAATGCGCTGGAAGTGTTGGCCAAAATACTCTCTGCCAAGCTCTCCCAGCCGGGCGGCAGTAGCATCGCTTGAAGCGTTGTCCACGGCAATGACTTCATAGGCGTATTCCGGCGTGTGTTCACGCAGGCTGCGCAGGCAAGCGGCGGTCAACTCCCACTTATTGAATACCGGGATGATGACGGAAAATCGCGGGCCGTTCATTCTTCCGGGCCTTGCTGCGCAAGCCAGGCGCGGAACGCGCGCCCGGCGCGTTCGGCATACAGGCTTTTCCGATTGGCCTTGCCCGCTCTGACGCCGAGTTCCGGCATCAGTCCAAATTGCACATTGCTGGGTTGAAAGCGCTTTGCCGGAGCGTGCAAATGGCCGAGCAACGCGCCTAGAGCCGTTTCCGGGGGAGGCTGGGATAAAAAACGGCCTTCGGCTCTGGCGGCAAGAAACTTGCCCAGCCACAATCCGCAGGCGGCGGATTCCACATAGCCTTCCACTCCCGCGATCTGACCGGCCAAGAATATATGCGGCGCGGTTATAAGCGACAGGTCCTTGGCCAGAACTTTAGGGGCATTGGCAAAGGTATTGCGGTGCATGCTGCCAAAACGCACAAACTCGGCCCGCTCCAGTCCGGGAATCATACGAAAAATACGTTCCTGTTCGCTGTACGCCAGCTTGGTTTGACAACCCACCAGGTTGAACATGCTTTTATTAATGTTTTCCGCCCGCAGTTGCAGCAAGGCGTAAGGCCGTCTGCCTGTATGCGGATCAGTGAAGCCCACGGGCTTGAAGGGGCCGAAGGTGAGTGTTTTATAACCGCGCTCGGCCAGGGCTTCAATGGGCATGCACCCTTCAAAATGGATTTCCTGTTCAAATTCCCTGGCCTGGAAGGTGCGCCCCTGCACAAGAGCCTGGTAAAAAGCCGAATATTCCTCTTCATTCAAAGGGCAGTTGAGGTAATCCGTATCTTCCGGCTGATAGCGGGCGCCCCAAAAGGCGATGTCTGTGTTCACCGAAGCGCCGTCCACCACAGGCGCAATGGCGTCATAAAAATAAAGATGCTCTTCGCCGGTATAGCGCTGCAACGCATACACCAACGCATCACTGGCCAAAGGCCCGGCCGCGATGACCACGGCGTCGGCCTCGGCAAAGGCCTTTTCCCCGGCATCGTCTTCCCCCGGCAAAGCGTTTAAAGAGCGTATTTCCCGACGCAGCAGGGTAATGTTCGGGTGTTCTCCAATGCGGCGGCTCATTTCGGCGGCAAATAAAGCGCGGTCCACGGCAAGCGCCTTGCCCGCCGGCACGCGCGTTTTTTCCGCCACAGCCATGCACAGGCTGTCCAAAAGGCGCATTTCCGCCTTGAGCACGCCAACGGCGGAATCCGGATCATCAGAGCGAAAAGAATTGGAACAGACCAGCTCCGCCAACTCCGGGGAGACATGCGCGGGGGAAAACCGCTCCGGCTTCATTTCAAAAAGCGTTACCGCCGCTCCGGCTTGCGCCAGGGCAAAGCAGCATTCGCAGCCGGCGAGTCCCCCGCCAATGACAACCACTGAAAATTTCCGCATAGGCATTCCCGCATTGGTAGAAGTCACTTCATAAATCGCAATTTTTTTCTTCGGCAGGGAAGGTAAGGCCGCTGTGAGGGAATATACTCTTACGGCATTTGGCCGGAGCAAAAAACGCCGCCTGGCGCGGCATCACGGCAAAATGCCCGCTCCCTCTACATTCCAAGGCTTGCCAGCAGGTCATCCACGTCTTTTTGCGAGGCGTCCAGAGTCGGCCCTTTCAGTTCGGAGTTTTTAATCTCTTCCACCTTGCGTTTGCTCTCTTCGGCAATCAAGGAAAGATCCTTTTCCGGAGTTTCTTCGCGCGTTTTCAACATCAGGCCAGTAGAGACATACAGGTCGAACACCGTTTCCCGGATGCTGCTGATGGCGGCCACAAGCTTTTTCAGGCGCTGGCCCGTGAGATCCTGAAAGCTGAGTTCAGTGATGATGTCTGTTAAGGAACCCGAAAGAGATCCGACAAATGCCTCCACTTCTTTCAACGTGTTGGCGTCTTTTTTCGCGGGCTTGCATCCGGCCAGGAGCGCCGCGGCCCTTTCCTGCCCTTCCAAAAGGCGCTCCGCGGTTTCCATTATTTTTTCCGTGGCAGTGAGCGTGGTCTGCATAATTTCTTCAATCTGCTGCGTCGCTTCACTGAAAATTTTCTGCGTCTTACCGCTATCCGCCCGATCCGTTAAGGCCGGCCCTTCACTGGAAGCGCTCGAGATTTCCCGATAAATGCCGCGCAGTCCGTCGCGCATTTCCTCATTGACCTGCCGGTAAAATTCGCTTTCCACCATTACCCTGGTCATGGTGGAGGAAAGTTCGCGATGTACAGCGTCACTCACTGTCAACCGCACAGACTCCGCCACTTTTTCCGATACGCGGAGCAGCACGCGTTCCAACACTTCTTCCTGGGAAATCATAAGAGCTCCGTTAAGAGTTATCGGTTGAAGACGTGTTGACATCTGCACATTCTCCTGTCAACACGTCCAGAAGAGCCGCAGCGGCTCAGAGTAAAGGCGCGGCCGGGATCGCACGGCCGGGATCGCACGGCCGGGATCACACGCCCGGAACCTGCACCGTGCGCTTTTCTTTTACCATAAGGATGCCCGGCATCCGCATTGCGCGCACGACATCAGGTATATAGCGGAAAAAAAAAGCTATGGTAATTATTTCCCGTACAGTTTCCCCCGCGGCCTTGCAAGAGCCCGGAACCCGCCCGCCGCGCAGGCGGCTTGCATTGCCGTTGCAGCGCGCCGCAGTGGGCATGCCTGCACAAAACTCGGCTTTGCGGGGTTTGTCGCCACTCCGGCGCTTGCTGTCCGGCAAGCTTTTCGAGCGGATTCGCTTTAAGATTTGCCGCTTAACGGCGGGCAAAGCCCGCCTACGACACCCTTGCGGCAAGGATGCCCAAGCACATTCTTGCAGAGCAAATACGCATTTTCCGTGGTCATCTGCTCTCGCCCTGGCGCTGCTCCTTTGCGCCGCTCTTTGCCTTGGCGCTTGCGCCGGCGCGCAGGTGCAGGCGCGTGGGCAATATGATTTCGCCATTGGCGGGGTCCACCGCCGCTAAGGCATTGCAGCTTTGCAACGCCCCATGCCGGACATGCCTGCCGTGCCCCGCGCAACGCCCCCCATTTCCCCCGATATTGCCGGCCTGCTGCCCTTGCGGACGGTTTTACCCGCGCAGACAAAGGCCGGACGGCTGGATTGCGCCCTGGAAACGCTTATGCCGGGCCTGAGCCTGCGCGCGCGCCGCCGTTTGTGGCAATGGTGCCGCATATCCGTCAACGGACGCGCAGCCCTGCCGGGTTCCCAAGTGTCGGCGGGGGATACGGTCACCATTCACCCCCTCAGCACCCAGGCGCACAGACTTTCCGCCCCTTGCTCCGACCACGCCTCTGCTTCTGTTTCCATCATAGCGGGCACTGAGGCGTTTGTTATTCTGCTCAAGCCCGCAGGGCTGCACAGCGCCCGGCTTGCCGGGGGAGAGGAGGACAGCCTGGAGCGCCGGTTTACCCTGGCCTGGCCTTTCTTGCGTGCTGAATGGACAAAGGAGCGGCCCTCGTCTTTTGACAAAGCGGCGCAAAGCAATAAAGAAGAATTCGCCGTGCCTTTGCTGCTTACGCGCCTGGATAAATACACTTCCGGCCTGGTGCTTGCGGCGCGTCATAAGGATGCGGCGGGGTCTTTTCGGGAACTGGAGCGGCTCGGCCTGGTGCGTAAGCGGTATTTTGCCCTGGTGCGGGGCGAGCTGGAGCGCTCTTTGCTGCTTACGCGCCGCCTGGTCACGGACAATCGCGCGCAAACCCTGGAACTGGCGGAAGATGACCCGGACCACACCCGCCACAGCTATGTGAAACCCCTGCATATCCTGAATTCAGATAATTTCCCGGAACAGGCGGGCCTTGAATTGCCCTGTACTTTGGTCCAGGTGGACATTAAGCGCGGCGCGCGGCACCAAATCCGCGTCCATCTGGCCGGAGCGGGCTTTCCTCTGCTGGGTGAGCGTCTGTATCCTTCCTTGGAAAAAGCGCCGGGCGGCCCGCGTTTATATTTGCACCACGCCCGGCTGGAAATGCCGGATTTTTCCGCATGCCGCATTCCGGACTGGGGAAAGGAATTGGAGGAGTTTTGGGCGGGCTCGCTTTGAGAATCAACCACGCGACAGGGGCGTCACGAGAAAGAATTTGCTCTTTGCCAAGGCGCGGCCGTTTGGGGCGCAGGGAGAGTATCAAGCCATGCTCGACCTTCGAACACGGGCAGAGGGCAAAAGACGCCTCGCGGCGGCACTGGCTACCGTAAGGAGGGCTGCCCCTTCCCCTCCAGCAAGGGCGAAATTTCCATTTCCTGCCCCATGTGCAGCAAACTCTGAATCGCGGACAGATTGTCCAAAAACAGATCCAGCAGTTCCGGCTGAAACTTGCGCCCTCTGCCGCGCTCAAGAATTTCAAGCACGGCCTCATCCGTCAGCCCGCGCCGGTACACCCTGTCCGAACGCAGGGCGTCGTATACATCAACCAGCCCCACAATACGCGCTTCCAGGGGCGTCTTTTCTCCTTTCAGCTTATGGGGGTAGCCTGTACCGTCCCAATTTTCATGATGCCAGAGGGCAATGCGTTCCGCCATCTGGATAATGGCGCTGCTCGAGTTGGAAAGAATTTTGCCGCCAATGCTGGAATGCTGCTGGATAATCAGGCGCTCATCCGCCGACAGAGGCCCGGGTTTGAGCAAAATAGCGTCGGATATGCCTATTTTGCCCACATCATGCAACGGCGCGGCCGCGCGGATAAGGTCGACGTCAGCCTGGTTCCAGCCAAGCTTTTCAGCGAGAAAGGCGCTCATAATGCCTATGCGGCGCACGTGGCTGCCGGTTTCCGCATGGCGGGAGAGCAGCGCGTTAAAGAGCCGGGCGATAATTTCAGACTGCGTGTCACGGATGGCCTGAGTCTGGTTGCGCACAATGCGTTCAAGCCCCTGGGTGTATTCACGCAAGGAGCGTTCAGCCTGAATGACCCGGATGCCTACCTGGATGCGCAGCTTTAATTCATCGATCTCAAAGGGTTTGACAACATAGTCGTCAACGCCCCCTTCAGCGAATCCGTGCAGACGGTCGGAAAATTCCCCTTTCCCCGTAAGCAGGATAATATACAGGTATTGCGCCTCGCGCAAAGCTCGCGCGCGTTTTGCCAGTTCCACACCGTTCATGAGGGGCATATCCCAGTCGGTGATGAGCATCCCGACCTCTTCGGTGTCCGGCGCGAACATATTCACGGTGAGGCTGTTCAGGGCTTCTTGTCCGTTAGCGGCTTCCGTTACCGTATGCCCCATGGCGCGCAGATGCGAGGCCAGAAAAAACCTGGAAGTCTCCTGATCTTCGGCAAACAAGATATGCATAATTTTTCTCAGTCAACAGCCCGTCATCGTAAAGCTTCGCAGGGGAAGGGGCCTTTTCGCCGCCGCGAGCATTTTTCTGTCCCCAGTATTTCAGGCCTTGCCCGCAATACTGGCATGGATCGCCCAACGAGTTTCCATCCGTTTTGGGCAAAACATATTCCGCACGCCGGTCTATTCACCGGCAATATACGCTTCCATTTCCGCCATGAGCAAGTCCACCTGGCGGCTCAACTCCGTGAGCCGCGCCATGACGTCATCCTGTTTATCCGGCAGGGCTTTTTCCCTGCCGAATTCCTCCAGTTCCAGGCATAGGGCAAATGCGCCTTCCCGGGTAAAGTAGCCGGTAATGCCTTTAAGGGCATGGGCATTGACGGTGAGCCCCCCGTTATCCATCCGCAGCATAGCTTCGCGCACTTCTTGCAAAAGCCTTGGCGCATCGCGCAGATACAAAGTCATGCTATCGGAGATGAATCCTCTGTTACCGGCAAAGCTTCGCTCGAGCAAAACCCAGTCAATAAGGCCTTTATCGGCGAAAGCTCCCTGCTCAAAAGACGATCTGCGCGTAAATGCAATAGTGCCGCCGTCCTCGCCTTTTTCCAGGCCCCAGTCAGGCGCCTCGGGCCCGCTTCGCGCGGAAGGCGCGACAAAAGGCGCGCGCGCGGGAGCAGGCTCAAGGCATACGGAATCTTTCGCAGCCTCTTGTACGCTGCACCAGGAAATATCCATTTTTGCCGGGGGACGATCTTCCTCCGAGGCCGTTTCCTTGGCGTAAAACACTTCATTAATGCTGTTGCGCAAACCTTCCAGCAGAATAGGTTTGGCAAGGTAACCGTCCATGCCCACAGAAAGATACTTGGCCTTATCGCCTTTAAGCGCATTGGCGGTCATGGCCACAATGGGGATCCTTTCCTTCAGCAGGCCTTGGGCCTCCATTTCCCGGATAGCCAGGGTAGCCTGCACCCCATCCATAACCGGCATCTGGATATCCATAAAGATCATGTCGTATCTATCCGCGCCGATAGCTTCAATGGCCTGTTGCCCGTCGCCGACTATGGTGACCGAATGCCCCAGTTCTTTCAGCATCCGCGTGGCCACCATTTGATTCATTTCGACATCTTCGGCCAAAAGAATCTTCAAACGACGTTTGCTCTTGTCTTCTTCCGCTTTGAGCTCTTCTCCGCGCTTCATCTCCTGCACATCGTAGCTCTCCCAGATATTGAGCGCTGAAGCGATGGCGCGCATGAGCATTTCCGGCCGGACAGGCTTATCCAGAATGGAATCAAAGAATCCCGGCTTGCCCACCTCGTTTTGGACGGATGAAGGCAGGTTGCCCGAGGTCAGCAGGATAATCGGCAAATGCGCCAGGGAAATATTTGCCCTGATAAGGCGCAGTATATCCACGCCGTCCTTTTCCGGCATTTGCAGGTCCGTAAGAATCAGTTGGAAGGGACGGCTGGCGTTGGAAGCGACCTGAGCCAGGGCGAGAGCTTCATCCACTGATCGGGCTTGCGCCACCTTAAGCCCCCAGAGACTGAGCGTTTCATTGAGGATGCGCAAATTCGTGTCGTTATCATCCACAATGAGCACATGCAGATTCTTTAAGGCATCTGTGCAAACCAGGGGTTTTTGCTGCTGATCGGCGTCTTTTTCAATGGGCAGTTCCAGCTCAAACCAGAAACAGGAGCCAAAGCCCTCATGGCTCTTAAGTTCAAGCTTGGATCCCATAATCTCCAAAAGCCGCGAACAGATGGCAAGGCCAAGGCCTGTCCCGCCGTATTTACGGGTGGTGGAGGTATCCACCTGTTCAAAGGCCTGGAAGATATTCTGCTGTTTTTCCAGCGGGATGCCGATGCCTGTATCGGTAACGGAAAACCGCAGGCGCGCTTTATCCTCCGTGCCGGAAAGCAGCAGAACGGTTATCACCACTTCGCCCTTTTCAGTAAATTTAAGGGCATTGTTCACTAAATTAAGAATCACCTGGCGGATGCGCACCGAATCGCCCACCACATGATCGGGCACAGCGGGAGAAACGTGCAAAATAAGCTCAAGGGATTTTTTATAAGCAATGGGGGTAAGGCCTTTGACGGAATCAAACAGCAGATCCCGCAACTGGAAAGGCATCTGTTCAAGATTCAGTTTGCCGGCTTCAATTTTTGAAATGTCGAGCACATCGTTGAGCACGAGCAGCAAACTGTCGCCGCTGGTTTTAACCGCCGCGGCCATGGAGGCTTGATCCGGAGTCAGACGGGTACGCAGGAGCAAGTCCGCCATACCGATCACGCCATTGAGAGGCGTTCTGATTTCGTGGCTCATGTTCGCCAAAAAATCGCTTTTGGCCCGGCTGGCTTTTTCAGCCGCGTCCCGCGCCTCGCGCAAAGCGCCCTCCACCTTATCCCGCTCGCTCATGTCCACCAGCAAACCGCCGATGCCCACAGCCTTTTCGCCTTCCAGCACGGGGAAGAGGAAGCTGCTGTAAAGCCGGCCTTGCTTTGACATAAATCCGTTTTTAACTTCCCGGCTGACGCCTGTCTTGATGACGATATCTTCCGCTTCCCGGCTGCGGGTATAAAGGTCAAGCGGCAAAACTTCTCCATCCTTACGGCCCACGATTTCCTCGGGTTCAAGCTCCAGTATGGAGGCGAACAGGGAGTTGGCGATACGGTAAGTTCCGTCCAAATCTTTCAAAAATACGCCGGCATTGGCGTTGTCCACAAAGGCCTGCATTTCCCGCTGCCGGCTTTTGAGATCAATAGCCCGCTCCTGCACCCTTTGTTCCAGTTCCGCGGTCAGCTCGCGTAGTTCCTGTTCAGCGGAGTCACGTGTGCGCAAGCCGTTCTCCACCTGCCGCATGCATAGATAAATGCCCAGCAGGCCCAGTACCCACAACCCTGCGTGCGTGATGAGCAAGATGCGCTGGGAGCGCTGGATGGTGGCGATAAAAGGCGCCATAGGCACATCCACGCTGATGCCGCCGCGCACGTCTCCTACCTTATACCCCTGGTGGGCATGGCAAGGCATGCAACTGGCCTCTGTTTCAAGACCCCGGATCAGGCGCATGTATTTTTGGCCGTTGATTATCTCAAGGGAACTGACTTCGCTGGCCTCTCCGCTTTCGAGCCGAATGAGAGCCTGGCGTTCCCAAACGTCCGGCTCATTGCCTTTACGTATGGGGCGAGTGCTGGTGATATGCCCGCGGACCCCTGTGCGCAACGCTCCGAGTTCATGCACAAGCCGGGTCATATAGGCGGGATTGATCTTGGTATATTCGCGGCCGGTCGTTTTATCCACAATCTCCCTGCCCTCCACGGGCAAATAGGGATTGGGCTCAAATCTGCCCGGCACCACAGGAACAAACACGCCGCCATGCATGGAATTCCATTGCCGGTAAATGACATCCTTTTCCACAGCCGTCCGCGCCTGTATGCGCGCCGAGTCCATGGCGTGCTCCGTCAACTGGGCCGTGTTATAAAAAAAGGAGGCAATAATAACAAGCGTCCATCCACCCGCAAGCAGAAATAAAAGTAACTTCAAGGGCACTTGTTTTCGCTTGGCAGACGCGGGGGGGGCTTGCTCAGATTGCTGTAATACGGAATGTTTCATAGCATATAGCTCTCATGTCCGGCTTTATTTTATGCACAAAAAATGTGCCCGGACAACTGCAAAGTGAAAAAGAAGCAGTATATAGACTAAGCAATAAAAAAGAACATTTTCCCGGCACCCCGTAAAGGTTCGCCGGGCTAGCTCTTCCATTCTGTGTTTTCCGCTGGATTCTATAAAAATTACCTGATGTCCAACAAAACAGCAAGAGGGTTAGATATTTTGGGAGGAGGAAAGCCTCGCAACAATAAGGCCGCCACGCGGTGACGCTTCGCAAATATGCCGGCAACGTGTTTTTTGTCGTAGTGACACGCTTCGGCAAACGCATCGGCAAGCGTTTTTCTTTGTTCGAGACCGGCGCCATAAAAAATGCGCGCCTTCAACAAAAACAGTGCTGTCCCCCCTGGCGATATAACACCCGGGGTTTTCGCAAAAAACGATCAAGTTCGGCCCCTTTGATTGCCGTGGCATCAAAGGGGCCGCTTGCGTGATTATTGTAAATTTCAGCTGAGTTTTTGCCGCACAATGGCAAATGCCGCGTCAATGCCGGCAGCGTCGCTTCCGCCGGCCTGAGCGAGATCGGGCCTGCCGCCGCCGGAACCGCCGATGGCGGCCGCGGCTTCCTTAATGAGCTGCGGCGCTGTGAAGCGCTCATGCAAATCGCGCGATACCGCTATGATCAGGCTCACTTTGGCATCTTCCTCAGCGGTTAGGCAAATCACGCCCGAAGACAGTTTGGAGCGTAGGTCATCCACAAGCTCCCGCAGAGCTTTTATATTGGCCGCGCCGGAACGGGCCGCTAAAAAAGCAACCCCTCCCACGCTTTCTACCTGCTCCATAAGGTTCTTGCCTTGGCCGGAGTTTGCCTGGGCGGAAGCTTTTTCCAAAGATTTGCGCAAATCGCGCGCCTCGCGCTGCAAAGCCTGAATACGCTGGGGCAACTCGCCGGATTTGCTTTTCAAAAGCGCGGCGGATTCTTCCAGCTCCGTACGCTTGGCGGCAAAAAATTCCAGCGCGTTCCAGCCGGTTGCCGCTTCAATGCGCCGCACTCCGGCCGCCACCCCGGACTCGGATACAATGACGAAAACCCCGGCCTGGCCCGTGCGCTTAAGGTGCGTACCGCCGCAAAGTTCGGTGGACTCGCCCGGAATGTTTACCACACGCACGGTATCGGCGTACTTTTCTCCAAACAAAGCCACGGCGCCGCCCGCAACCGCCTCGTCATAGGCGCAATGCCGCACTTCCAGAGGACGATCCGCCATAATGGCCGCATTAACGCGTTTTTCCACATCGGCAAGCTCTTCAGCGCTCATGGCGCTCACATGGGTAAAGTCAAAGCGCAGACGGTCCGCGCTCACCAGGGAACCGGCCTGCCGGGCGTGCTCGCCCAACACCTCGCGCAGAGCCGCGTGTAAAAGGTGCGTGCAAGTGTGGTTGCGGGCCGAAGCAAGGCGCGGGCCTTCTTCCACAACCAGGTCCACTTCGGCGTCCAAATGCACTTCTCCCTCGCGCACGGTGATGCGGTGCACCGTCAGCCCTTCCACCGGCTTTAAGGTATCCGTGACATCGGCCTTGCCGCCCCCGGAAAAAAGAACGCCCGTATCTCCTTCCTGCCCGCCGGACGCGCCGTAAAAGGGCGTTTTGCCCGCGACGCAGTAGCCGTTTTGCCCAGCGGCAAGGCTTTGCACGCGCTCGCCCCCGGCGTCCAACAGCGCCGTAATGCGCGATTCGGCGCGCAAGTCGTCATACCCCACAAAGGCCGAATGCAACCCCTCTTCAAGCAGCACCGCGAAACGGGCCGCCACATCCAGCTCTCCGGACCCCTTCCAGGCAGCCTTGGCCCGTTCCTTCTGCCCGGCCATATTGGCCTTGAAGCCTTCCTCATCCACAGAAAAACCACGCTTTTCACTCACGTCATGGATGATGTCCAGGGGAAACCCGTAGGTATCATAAAGCTTGAACGCCACCTCGCCGGGAATACGCTTATTCCCCTTTTGCATAAGAGCGGCAAGCTCTTCTTCCAGCAAGGCAAGGCCTTTATCCAGGGTTTTTTCAAAGCGCTCTTCTTCTTCCCTGACCACGCGGCTTAAAAAAGAACGCGAGGCCATAAGCTCGGGAAAATCTTCTCCCATAAGGCGGACAACGCTGTCCGCAGTCTTATGCAAAAAGACCGACGGCATGCCGATAAGACGGCCAAAGCGGTACGCGCGGCGGATAAGACGGCGCAGCACATAGCCCCGGCCTTCATTGGAGGGCATGATGCCGTCCGCTACCATAAAGGCCACGGCCCGGCTGTGGTCGGCGATGACGCGCAAGGCGGTGTCCACATCATTGCTGTCCGGCGCGCTTTTGCTGTAGCTCACCCCGGCCAGGGAGCAGGCCTCGTCGATAATGGAAGCAAACAGGTCCGTATCATAATTGGAGTAAACTCCCTGGCAAACCGCGGCAATACGCTCAAGCCCCATGCCCGTATCAATGCTGGGGCGGGGCAAAGGCTCTCGCTTGCCCGGAACAGGCTGGTTGTACTGCATAAACACCAGGTTCCATATTTCCAGAAAGCGATCGCAGTCGCACTTGCCGATGCCGCAGGAAGCCCCGCAGCGCATATGCTCGCCCTGATCAATGAGTATTTCCGAGCACGGGCCGCAAGGGCCCGTATCGCCCATGCTCCAGAAATTATCTTTCTCTCCCATGCGCAGCACGCGCTCAGCAGGCACATCCGTATGCGTCACCCACAAGTCCGCGGCTTCATCGTCATCAAGATAGACGGTCACATAGAGTTTATCCTTGGGCAGGCGCAACTCTTCCGTGATAAAGCGCCAGGCGAACTTGATCGCTTCTTCTTTAAAATAATCGCCAAAAGAAAAATTGCCCAGCATCTCAAAAAAAGTATGGTGCCGCGCCGTTCTGCCCACGTTTTCCAAATCGTTGTGCTTGCCGCCCACGCGCAGGCATTTCTGCGAGGTTGTAGCCCGGATATACGATCGCTTTTCCAGCCCCTGAAAGGTGTTTTTAAATTGCACCATTCCCGCGTTGGTGAACAGCAAGGAAGGATCATCTTTAGGGATAAGCGAGGAGGAGCGCACTATTTCATGTCCCCGCTGCTGGAAAAACTCCAGAAAACGGCGGCGGATCTCATTAGTGGTCAGCACGGCATAACTCCTTTGGGCGTCTTGGTCTTTTTAATTTATAAAGGCGCGCGCGGCGCTCTTATGAGTACTGATTTCACAAATCGGCCACTGGCCGGTTTATGACGATCGCTTCGCCGAAACGCAAGGAGCACAAGCGAAGCCTGGCGATGCTTCGCGTCAAACGGCGCCGCTGCCCCTTATTCTTCTTCGTCCAGCGGGGCCAGGCCCGATTCAAGGTCGTTTTCAGCGTGGGCCAGGGCCTCGGGGTTCATGCCGAGGTGCTCAATGAGCTTTTGCTCTATGGCAAGGCGCAATTCGGCATTTTCATCAAGCAAGGCACGGGCGTTTTCTTTGCCCTGGCCCAGGCGTTCTTTTTGAAAAGAGAGCCAAGCGCCGCTCTTTTCCACAATACCCGCTTCAACGCCCAAGTCCAGAATCTCTCCGGTCCGGGAAATGCCGGTACCGTATAAAATGTCGAACACCGCGGTGCGGAAGGGCGGGGCAACCTTGTTCTTTACCACATTCACCCTGGTGCGGTTGCCGAATACTTCCTCTTTGTCTTTCAGCGTCTGGATTCTACGGATATCCATGCGGATGGTGGCGTAAAACTTCAAGGCGTGGCCGCCGGTGGTGGTTTCCGGGCTGCCGTAACCTGTCATGCCTATCTTCATCCGGATTTGGTTGATAAAGATAACAGCCGCGCGGGACTTGTGGATAGATCCCGTGAGCTTGCGCAAGGCATGGGACATAAGCCGGGCCTGCCCGCCCACCTGCGTTTCGCCCATGTTGCCTTCAAGTTCCGCCTGGGGAATAAGCGCGGCGACCGAGTCAATGACCACAAGATCCACCGCGCCGGAGCGCACGAGCAGGTCGGCTATTTCCAGCGCCTGTTCGCCAAAGTCCGGCTGCGAGATCAAAAGTTCATCCGTGTTCACGCCAAGGCGTTTGGCGTAGTTGATGTCCAGGGCGTGCTCCGCGTCAATAAAGGCGCAGGTGCCCCCCTGTTTTTGCGCTTCGGCGATAATGTGCAAGGCCAGGGTGGTTTTCCCCGAAGATTCCGGACCGTAAATTTCCGAAACCCGCCCACGGGGGATGCCCCCCACGCCCAAAGCCAGATCAAGACCGATGGAGCCTGTGGGGATAACGGCAATATTCACATGGTTTTTATCGGAAAGTTTCATGATGGCGCCAACGCCATGCTTGCGCTCAATAGTGGTGAGAGCGGTATTAAGGGCTTCCACCCGGATATCTTCCGGAGATTGAATAGGTCTTTTGGCCATAGGTATCCGCTCCTGACGGTATGCGCATCGGGGCCGCGCGCCGCGCCGGCCCTGCCTTTGAATGCCTTGAACTCCTGAAAATGAAGCAGCTTGTCCTATCAGAATGGGCCTGTAAAGTCACTCCCTTTCTCGGTGCTGGCGCGGTTCGCCGCGATGCTGCGCCGGGCTTCGCTTTTTGTTGAGGCCATGCGCCATAAGAGTACACGCCCCCAGCGACAAACTTGCCTTCCGCGCCTGACGGCAAGCCGCATTCCTGTACCGGTATGTGCAAACTGAGCCGCTGTCCCTTTCTCTTGCCTTTTGAAGTCGCTGCCGGTATGCACAGCAGGGATCGCAAAGGAGCATGCATGGCGGAACAAAAGAATACTTTGGCCCTGGCGCTGTTTTCGGGCGGGCTGGACAGCATTTTGGCGGCAAAGCTCGTTCAGGAGCAGGGGCTGAACGTTCGCTGCCTGCACTTTGTCAGCCCTTTTTTCGGCCAGCCGGGAAAAATTCCCTTCTGGGAACGCGCCTACGCCTTACATATCCAGGCCGTGGATATTGCTGAAGCATTCACCCGTTTGCTTGTCCAAAGGCCCGTGTTCGGGTTCGGCAGCGTTATGAACCCTTGCGTGGACTGTAAAATTCTCATGCTGCGCGAGGCCCGGCGCATTATGGAAGAAACGGGCGCTTGCTGCGTTATTTCAGGTGAGGTGCTGGGGCAGCGCCCCATGTCCCAGCGGCGCGACACTCTTAACGCCATTCTGCGCGACAGCGGCCTTAAGGGCAAACTGTTGCGCCCCCTAAGCGCCCGGCTCCTTGATCCCACCCTGGCGGAATTGGCGGGCCTTATCGACCGGGAGCGCCTGCTTTTCATCTCCGGCAGAGGCCGTAAAGCTCAAATGGCTTTGGCCGCGCAATTGGGGCTGAAAACCATCCCCACCCCGGCAGGCGGATGCCGCTTGGCCGAACAGGAAAACGCCCGCAGTTACTGGCCTGTTCTTTGCCATACCCCTTCCCCTGCGGCGCAAGATTTTCAACTGGCCAATATCGGGCGCCAGTACTGGCATATTCCTGAAGCGGAAAACGCGCCTTTGCGGCTAATCATCGGCCGCGCGCAAAGCGACAACGACGCGATCATGGCCCTGGCCGGCAAAGAGGATCTGCTTTTCAAGACCCGGGATTTCCCCGGGCCCGTCGCCTTGGGGCGTTACTTTGCCGCGCCTTGGCCCCGTGAGGCCTTACTCGCCGCCGCCGCCCTCACAGCCTCGTATGCCGGCAAGGCTGTGCGCCACGCGGCCGCCACAGGCGAGCTGACAGCCGTGCGCATCCACAAAGGTTCTCTGGACGCGCCGGGCGATGTGCTGGAAATTGCTCCGGCCCGGGAAGGCGGCTTTCCCTGGCGCGAATTTTCCTGGGAAGAGGCGCGCGCCGCCATCCGCGCCGAACGGAGCCGCCCGGAAAAGCGCTCCGTCCAAAAGGCCATGCCCGAAGAATAGCTTGGGACGCCGCCCCAAAACTCCAACACATGCGCATCCATATGAAATACGGCATAGACGACAAACCCGGCGGCCTTGCGCTGCCCCTTTACGCCCTGCAGTGGTGGGTCGTGTCGCTGCCTTCCGTCCTCGTTATGGGGAGCGTCGTAACGCGCCTGCACCACGCCGGCCTTGCCGAGCACATATTGTATATGCAAAAGCTCATGGGGCTCATGGGCTTTGTAACCGTAATCCAGGTATTTTTCGGCCATCGCCTGCCTCTGGTGGCGGGCCCCGCGTCCATTTTGCTCGTGGCCCTCATCACCTCGCAAGCTTCCGGCATTGCCGCCGCCTCCACATCCATTATGCTCGGCGGCATCTTTCTGGCCGTTCTCGCCTGTAGCGGCCTTCTCGCCAAGTTGCGCTCTTTTTTCACCCCGCGCATTGTCGCGGTTATTCTTGTACTTATCGCCCTCACCCTGTGCCCCACCATTTTACAACTCCTGCTCGGGAGGGGCCAAGCGCCTTTCGCCCATATGCTCTTTAGCCTTGGGGCGTTGTTTCTTCTCGTGCTCTGCAACCGGATATTGCCCGGGGCGTGGAAGTCGCTGACCGTGCTTTTCGGCATAACGGGCGGGAGTTTGGCCTACATTTTGCTGTTCGGCGAACTTGCGCCGCCCGAACAGTCCCGGCCCGCTCAACTTCATTTTTTTATTTCCTCCCTTGACTTTAACCCCGGAATCATCGCCTCTTTTTTATTTTCTTTTTTGGCGCTCATCATCAATGAACTCGGCTCCATCGAATCCCTTGGGCATATGCTGCGGGTTGACGCCATGGACAAGCGCATCACCCGTGGCGTGGCCTTTCAGGGGCTGAACAACTTTCTTGCCGGAGGGCTCGGCGTCATCGGCCCTGTGGATTATTCCTCAAGCGCCGGCATTATCGCGGCCACGGGCAATGCGTCACGCTACCCCCTGGCCCTGGCGGGCCTGGGTCTGATGTTTTGCGCGCTGTTTCCCCAGTTCATCAGCCTGCTGGCCCGAATTCCCGGCCCGGTCATGGGCGTGCTGCTCTTTTATCTTATGGCCGCGCAGCTCGCCAGCGGCCTGCGCATGCTGGGAGAGGAAAACAGCGTCACCGACTTTGACAGCGGCCTTACCGTGGGCCTGCCGCTCATGATTGCCCTTCTCACAGCCTTTGCCCCTGAAAGCTTGCTTGCGGATTTGCCTCCTCTGCTCAGGCCCATCCTCGGCAACGGCTTCATCATGGGGGCCATAGCCGCGCTTATTTTGGAGCATATCCTGCTCAAGCCCGGGCGCTGACCGCGCTCCCGATAAGATTACATGCCGTGGGGGCTCGTTTAGAGAACCTGTTTGATGGCGGTGAATTCATCCAGCGTGATCTCACCGGCGGCGAGGCGCTTTTTGAGAATTTCCAGCGAGTCCCGCCTGTCGGCGTTGCCGTTCTTTTGCCTGTATCTCCGAAAAATGGAACAGATGATGAACGCCGCTACCGCCAGAAAAACCATGACCACTCCCATTTCGCGGGGAAAATTGGCGAGATGCATATCCATCAGCTGCTCCTCGTGCGCAGGCCTCTATTGCATGTGAAGCAGCGCGCCGGACTGCCGTCCGGCATTAGAAGTCATTCCCTCATGCATTATGAAATGACCTCTAAGTAAAAGATTTTGCGCCAAAAGCAAGGAATCCGGCTCTTTTGCGGAGGGAGCGCACTCTTACGGTGCAGGACCGGAGAGAAAAGAGCCGGATGACGCAGCTATTTGGACAAAGGATTTATGGAGAGACAGTCCCTAGGTAGTGTAGTCACGAGATTGCCTAGAATTTAGTTTTGTGGCATACTTGGCTTGTCTTCAACCACAAGCGAGGAATCCATGCCGCCATCAGCACATAGACGACACGACATTTCTGATGCAGTCTGGGGAAGAATTGA
>JAVBOT010000025.1:0-30532 GCA_031550225.1 Desulfovibrio sp. | reverse complement strand
CCCCCCCCCCCCCCCCCCCCCCCCCCCCCCCCCCCCCCCCCCCACCCCCGCGGAGCCCTTGCCCGGTCAGGGCACTTGCGGTATGAAACCGGCATGAGTTTTTCAGAGCAAAAGCATATGCATATCTCATTGACGGATCGCGTTTGTCTGTTTTTCCGCTTTATATTACCGCCCATTATCTGCATGCTTCTTTTCATGCCTCCCCACGCGAGAGCGGGAGGGACCGCCCCTGAAAGCTACCCTGTGGCCATGCGCAGTTTTGGCGTATGGGAGCCGCTTACGAACGAGCGCTTTGATTTTTCCGTATGGTATCCCGGAGGGAGCGGCAGTACGGCCACACCGGCCATAAAAGAAGGCTGGGTGGTGGAATCTTCCAAGCGCGGGCGCATTATTCCCGGTTTTTATCCTGTGGTGCTGCTTTCGCATGACACCGCCAGCAGCCGTTACGCCAATAATGATGTGGCCATTGCTCTGGCCTCCGGGGGCTGTGTGGTTATCGCGCCCGCCCATGCGGGGGATAACCAGAATAACAGCAGTGACATATACAGTCTTCCCGTATTGCGTAACAGACCGCGCGAGCTGTTGCGCGCGCTTGAAACCGTGCTGGCTTCACCGGATTTTTCTTCTTATGTGGATGAGTCGCGCATTGGTTTGCTTGGGGTGGGCTTTGGCAGCATAACTGTGTTGCAGCTTGCCGGAGCATTGCCGGATTTGTCCCGTTTACAAAGCGACTGCACCGGATACAGCGGCCGGGACGCTTTTTGCACTTCCTGGACAAAGGAACGTTTTGCGGCCGCCGCGCAGAC
Source organism: Desulfovibrio sp. (assembly GCA_031550225.1). Classification (GTDB taxonomy): domain Bacteria; phylum Desulfobacterota; class Desulfovibrionia; order Desulfovibrionales; family Desulfovibrionaceae; genus Frigididesulfovibrio. The sequence continues at coordinate 29,726 of JAVBOT010000025.1, read as the reverse complement.
AATGCGGGACACGCTTAAGCGGGAAGGGAGCAAAGCTTTTTGCCCGCCTTTGTCGCTGTATGTTCCTGAGCTTGCGTCCGTTGTGGTGCCTCCTGAAGTGCTGCTGGCCTTGGAAACGCAGCATGAACCCCTCGAAAGCAAGCGAAAACCCGGTTTTTGGCAGCGCTTGTTCGCCGATAAGGAAAAAGAAGCGGAAAGCTCCGCAAGCAAAGGCGAAGATGGCGCTGGAGGGGACGAACTCCTCGCTTCCAAACAAGACGAAGCTTCCGCAAGCCCTGTCGGCAATGCGGAGGCACACCTCGCCGGCAACAGCACGGCCACGGCGGAGCAGGTTCCTCAGGATTTGGATTTTCAGGGCGGCCCTTTATTTGGCGGTACGGACTCCGGTTCGCCTTTTGTATACATCAGCATGCCGGATTCTTCCCAATCCCGGGGGGATACGGCAGAGTCTTCGCCCGTTGCCGCGGCTGCTCCGGAGGTCAAGTCTTTGAAAGTGGACGGGAGCACGGTGTTCAGGCGTCCGCCTGAAACCTGGAAAATCCGGGGAATCGTCTTGATGGGACCGGCAGGGGGGATGTTTTTCAGAGCGGAAACGCTTAAAGGCATCCAGGCGCCCGTTGCCATGATCGAAGCCGGTAAAGACACGTTGTATCCGCCTGAGCGGCACGCCAAACCGTATTACGATCTGCTGCCTGCTCCTCCTCTGTCGCTGCGCTTTGCCGATGCCGACCATTTTTCTCTTTTTGCCTCTTGCTCCAAGGAGAGCATGGCTAATCTCGGAGAGCTCTGCGGCCGCCTTGTGGGCGAAGCGCGTGAGTTGACGGCGCAGCGGCGGAATCTTTTTTTGATAAATTTTTTTCAATCCACTTTAGGCGGGCCTTTGCCTCCAGCGCATCCTTCGGGATATATTGCTATCCCGACTGAACGCTGAAATTGGGGAATGCATGGCGCTTTCGGCATCTGAAAAAGTCTGCCGCTTTTATGCCCAAGGGGCCTGCGCGCGTGGTGAAATTCTTAATCCCGGTCTGGAAGAACGCCATCTTTGCGCCCGGCTTGCCAAATGGATGCGCGAGTGGGATGATTTTTTGGACCGGGCGGACAGCTTCGGCCTTTCAGAGGATCTGGCCAGCCGCATCTGGAATGCGCGTAAATATAAGCTTGCGGCCGCGCCGGAGCTATGCCCGCCGGAATCGTTTTGCGGCATATCCGCGGGAAAGCATCCTCCGGATACGCCCGCCCAGTGCCGCCATATGCGGCAAGGCGCTTGTTTGCTGACCATGCCCCGTTGCCGGGGCATTTGCGAACACTATGCGCGGCCGGCTGAAATAGAGTAGCGGGTTTCTTTGAACACTTGGTAGTGGAGGGCATATGCATTCTGCCGTTTTTTATGTTCCCCGGCTGCGTCCTGAACGTAATAAGGCCCAAATTCCTTCTCAGGTGGCTTTTTTCCCTGTGGGACTCATGCCGCGAGAGGGAGACGAGACGTTAAGGCCGACCGACGCATTGGAAGAAGAGATCCGCACAAAGATGCCGTTGGACCCCGCTCAGGCCCGGGCCACTCTGGAGGAAATGCTGCGCATGGGTGAGGAGTATGCGGCGGGCGGGCTTTTGCGGCAATTGGCGGCCCAGCAAGTTGCCGTGGGGCAGGAGCATGGCTGGAGCGGCAAGCCGGGAGAGCGCGCCGCCTTGGAACGCTTTGCGGCTACCGGCGCAATCGAAGGCCCGGCAGAACAGGAAACTATGCTCCCGCGCGTTTTTGATTGGGATACGGGCGATGCGAAGGCCATACGCCAGGCCCTTGTGGACTGCCAAAAAACCTTGCTTTTAGCCTATACGCTTGAGGAGCGGGCGGAAGAGCTTGCCGATCTCGAGCGGCGCTGCGGCGATATGGAACTGGCGTTGCGCGCTTCGCTCGGCGAAGGAGACCCACGGCCGGCCGCCGCCCGGGAAAGCAGCCTTGCTGACGGCAATGAAGCGGCGGCTTCCAGTGTTGCGCTCCCTTGGCGTTTCGTGGTGGATGCGGTGCTCCCTTTTTTGCCCGAGGGGGGAGTGCTGTTTACCATGGATCCGGACATGACCGCTGATATGCGCGCGGCGGGCATTTTGCAGCCTTTGCCGGAAGACAAGGTTCTTCTTTGCGCGCAATGGCCGGAAGATTTGATAGCGGGGCTCTTATTCGCAAGTATTCCCGCCTGGCGTCTGGTGGGAAGAAAAGGGCCTTTATCAGAACGCCCTTGGCTGAAAAGCCAGGTGGAAATTTTAGCGGCCAGACCCGCTTGCGGCTGGTCCGGCTCAGGAAAAAGTGAAAAATAAAGCTACGGGACAGCCGACTAAAGGCAGGGACAAGGAATATGGGTGAAAACGGATTTGCCGCCGCCACGCGGGCGTTTACAAAAGGCTTTTATGGGCTTGTGTTCGATATCGACGGCGTGATGTTTGATTCGCAGGCTTCAAATATGGTGTATTATAACAGCATCCGCAGGGCCGTCCGGTTGCCGGATCTTTCCCCCGAAGAAGAGGCTTTTTGCCATATGGCTTCGGTCCAGGAAGCTATTAACGCCATTATCCCCGAGCATCTGCGCAAGGCCGCTTTTGATGCCGGCTGCTCCATAAACTACCGGGAACACATTATGCCCATGCTCAGCCCGGAACCCGGACTGAAGGAGGCGTTATCCCAGTTGCGAGAATGGGGAGTTCGTTGCGCCATATTCACCAACCGCAGTTCTTCTGTGGACGATTTGCTCAAGTATTTTGACCTTGAGCCCTTTTTTACTCCTGTCAGGACAGCGGCCAACAGCGAGCCGAAGCCTGATCCGGCAGGCCTTTTTCATATTCTTGACGACTGGAGGCTCGCTCCGGAACAAATAGCCTTCCTTGGGGACTCCGCTGTGGATGAAAAAGCGGCAGCGGGCGCCGGAGTGCCTTTTTGGGCCTATCGAAATCAAAAACTCGCCGCGGCCCTGCACGTGACGGATTTTTTCATGCTGATGCGCAACATCAAGCCTCTTGTGGAAGGACGCTAATAGTTATATGAACAGGAAACGGCATCTGGCGCCGCGCTTGCGGCCATGGCAAGGCTATTGACGCGGGAGGAAGTATGGTTGTTGTGAGTGCAGTTATGGCTGCGTTGCTTTATGTTGTTGACGCCTTGTTCATGGTGTATTTTTTTATTGTGCTGGCGGCCTGCCTTGTGACCTGGGTGAACGCCGATCCGTATAACCCCGTTGTCCAAATGCTACGGAAACTGACAGAGCCGGTTTTCTACCGTATCCGTAAATTCCTGCCGTTCACATACAAAAGCGGAATCGACTTTTCTCCTGTGGTGCTGATGATTGGGCTCCAGGCCGCACGTATTTTGCTGATCAGGCTTTTCGCTCCGCTGGCGGGATAATCCATGGCTGTTAACCGCATTGATCTTTTAAACCATACTTTTTCACGCGCATTGCGCGGCTATGATCCTCAAGAGGTTGACAGCTTCTTGCAAGACGTTGCCGACAGTCTTGCCCGCCTTGGCGATGAGCGAGTACGCCTTACTAATCTTGTGTCGCGCCTGGAAGAACGCCTGGCGGAACAGGCGGAGCGTGAGCATTCGCTGCGCGAAACCTTGCTGGCCTCGCAAAAGATGATGGACGATTTGAAAGTCGCGGCCCAAAAAGAAGCCCATCTGATTCTGGAAACAGCACGGAACAGGGCGGAAAATTTAACCAATCAGGCGAATTTACGTTTGGCGCGCATCCTTGACGAAATATCCGAAGCGCGCAAACTTAAAGCCCAATTTGAATTTAAGGTGCGCTCCGTCATTGAGGGGCATTTAAGGCTCCTGGAACTCGGCATTATGGAAGATGAGCGGATGGAGCGCGCCACCGCCGCTTTGAACCGGCGTAAAGACGAAGGCCGCGCCGCACCCCCTAGCTTGAAGGAAGAAGGGGAGAGCGGCCGGATCCGTTATGGGGGAGGGCGGACAGCGCAAGAGCCCCCCGCTTCTGACGGCAATGAGGGAGCACGCCACGCCGCCGCCCCTGCCCGCCATGAAGGAGCCCGCCCCGGAGGAACAGAAGGCGGCAGAGCTCTTTATGGCGGCGGCAGACCTACGTATGACGAATGAAGATTTTCGTCCGGATTTTGTTTTGCCGTCAAAAGATGGAGGTTGGCACCTCCTTGTATGGGTGCAACCGGGAGCGAAAAAGTCCGAGTTCGCCGGCATGCAGGACGGCAAGTTGCGCATACGGCTTGCCGCGCCGGCGGTTGACAACAAAGCGAACAAAGCCTTAACGGCGTTCATCGCCGATGCCTTGCATCTGAAAAATGCCCAGGTGCGCTTGCTTGCCGGTGAAACGGGCCGCCGCAAACGCGTTTTTGTCGACACAACCGCAGAACCTGACTGGGGGCTGTTGTATCGTCCTTAAATGGCTCAACTGTTTTTTTGTGTATTTTAAGACAGCATAACGGAGGTTTAGAGCATGGAAAAAAAAGAGTATGCATTGCTGGAAAAACTAGCGCCTTTGCACCCTGATCTGCAAAGCCTATGGGACGACCATATTCTCTACGAAAAACAGTTGGAAAAGCTGGAGAGCAAGGCTTATCTCACTCCAAGCGAAGAACAGCAGAAACGCCAGCTCAAAAAACAGAAACTTGATGGAAAAACCAGACTAGTGGCTCTTTTGCATGAGTATGCCATAAAGGAGGGTTAGCATTCATGGAGCTCACGGGAGCCCAAATATTGCTTGAGTGCCTTAAGCGAGAAGGGGTGGATACTGTTTTTGGCTACCCTGGCGGCGCCGTCATTGATATTTATGATGAGCTTTCCCGGCACGAGGATTGGCTGCGGCATATCTTGGTGCGGCACGAACAGGCCGCTGTTCATGCCGCGGACGGATACGCCCGCGCGTCGGGAAAAGTGGGCGTCTGCCTGGTGACCTCAGGGCCGGGGGCCACTAATGCCGTTACCGGCTTTGCCACCGCCAACAGCGACTCTATCCCGATTGTGATTCTAACGGGCCAGGTCCCCACGCGCTTGATCGGCAACGACGCCTTTCAGGAAGTGGATATTGTGGGCATAACCCGTCCTTGCACCAAGCATAATTATCTGGTTAAGGATGTTAAGGATCTGGCCAAGGTTCTGCGCCAGGCCTTTTACCTGGCCAGAACAGGAAGGCCGGGTCCCGTGCTGGTTGATTTACCTAAAGACGTCATGCTGGCTAAAAGCGAACTCGCATGGCCGGAAGACGTGCGCATGCGCAGTTACAGCCCTACGTATAAGCCCAATTTGGTGCAATTACGCCGGGCAGCGGAATTGCTCGTGGGGGCGAAACAACCTCTCATTCTCGCCGGTGGAGGCGTCATCGGCTCCAATGCGGGAGCTGTGCTCACGGATATCGCCCTGCGCTATCAAATTCCCGTGGTTTCCACGCTCATGGGTTTGGGTTGTTTTCCCGGGACGCACAAGCTTTGGTTCGGCATGGTGGGCATGCACGGGGCCGTGGCCGCCAATAAAGGGGTAAGTGAAGCGGACGTTCTTGTTGCGGTGGGCACCCGTTTCGCCGATCGCGTGACAGGTAAAATCTCCGCCTTTGCCAGCCGTTCGCGCATTATCCATATTGATATCGATCCCACCTCCATACGCAAAAATGTGCATGTGGATGTTCCGGTAGTGTCGGACTGCCGCGAGGCGGTCATTGGCCTTTCGGACGTGCTTGCGGCCAAAGCGGGAGAAAAAGATTGGGCCACCGCCCATGCGGGATGGCTGCAAACCCTTGAAGGGTATCAAAAAAAGCACCCACTGTGTTATGTGAATAATGGAGAGATTAAGCCGCAAAGAGTGATTGAGGCTATTTATGAAATTACGGGCGGCGATGATGTCATCATCACCACCGAGGTTGGGCAGCATCAGATGTGGGCGGCTCAGTTCTTCCGCTACAAAAAGCCGCGCACCTTTTTGTCTTCAGGCGGGCTCGGCACCATGGGCTACGGGCTCCCCGCGGCCATGGGCGCGCAAATAGCCATGCCGGACAAAAAAGTCATCGGCATTGCCGGGGACGGCTCCATTCAGATGAACAGCCAGGAGTTCGCCACCATTGTACAAAACAGGCTGCCGGTGAAAATAGTCATTTTGAACAACTGCTATCTTGGTATGGTGCGCCAATGGCAGGAGCTGTTCTTTAAACAGAACTACATGTGCACCTGCATGGAAGGGCAGCCTGATTTTGTCAAGCTGGCCGATGCTTACGGCGCTGAAGGGTATCGTATTCTCGACCTTAATGATCTCATGCCGACCTTGCAAAAAGCCTTGTCTTCGCCGAACCCCGCCGTTGTGGATGTGAAGGTCGCCCGCGAAGAGAACGTCTATCCCATGGTGCCCGCCGGAGCGGCCCTGGATGAAATGCTCTTGGTATAGGAGACGGCCATGCGATACTTACTTTCCGTTTTAGTGGAGAATGAGCCCGGAGTGCTTTCCCGGGTGGCAGGGCTGTTCAGCGGACGCGGCTTTAACATCGAATCCCTCAACGTGGCGCCTACCCTTGAGCCCGGGGTTTCGCACATGACCATTGCCACTTCCGGGGATGCGCAAATTATTGAACAGATTATAAAACAGCTCCGTAAGCTGGTTACGGTTATTAAGGTTGTGGATTTTCAGGATATGGCCTTTGTTGAGCGGGAAATGGCGCTCATTAAAGTGCAAGCTGACGACTCGCGCCGGGGAGAAGTTTTGCGCATCGCGGATATATTCCGCTGCAAAGTGGTGGATGTAAGCCTTGTGGACCTTACCCTGGAAGTCACGGGAGACTATGAAAAGATCCGCGCCGTCATTAACTTGCTTAACCGCTTCGGCATTAAAGAAGTGGCCCGTACGGGCACCTTGGCTATGAAGCGCAGCATGCAGCGGGATTAGGGCCTAGAGCGAATTCACTTATCGGGCGGTTCGGCCGTGAAATGCTTAATCCAAATGAGGGATACGAATGAAGGTTTATTACGAACATGATGCGGATTTGAACATACTCAAAGGCAAAACCATTGCTATTATCGGCTACGGCAGCCAGGGGCATGCCCATGCCCAAAACCTGCGCGATGCCGGTCTTGACGTGCTTGTGGGACAACGCCCCGGCGGAGCGAACTATGAACTTGCCAAAGAACACGGCTTTGCCCCTCTGAGCGCCGCGGAAGCCGCGGCCAAGGCGGATCTCATCATGATGCTCCTGCCTGATCAATACCAGGCGGGAGTATACGAAAACGATATTAAGCCGCACCTTACCGCAGGCAAGGCGTTGCTGTTTGCTCACGGGTTTAATATTCATTTCAGCCAGATCGCCCCGCCCAAGGATGTGGACGTTTTTCTCATTGCCCCCAAAGGCCCGGGGCATCTTGTACGCCGCACCTATGTGGAAGGCGGCGGCGTGCCCTGCCTTGTGGCTATCCATCAAGACGCCACGGGCAAGGCTCTGCAGATTGCCCTGGCCTATGCCAAAGGCATTGGCGGCGCACGCTCCGGCGTTATTGAAACCTCCTTTAGAGAAGAAACTGAAACTGATCTGTTCGGTGAACAGGCGGTATTATGCGGTGGCCTTTCCGCTTTGATCCAAGCCGGTTACGAAACCCTGGTGGAAGCGGGCTATGCCCCCGAAATGGCCTATTTCGAGTGCCTGCACGAAGTAAAGCTCATTGTGGATTTGATCTATGAGGGCGGCCTTTCCAAAATGCGCCATTCCATCAGCGATACCGCCGAATACGGGGATTACGTCACCGGGCCGCGCATTATCACTGATGAGACCAGGAAGGAAATGAGGGCCGTGCTGAAAAATATTCAAAGCGGCGCTTTTGCCCGCGACTTTATTCTGGAAAACAAAGCCAACATGGCCGGCTTCAAAGCCATGCGCCGTTTGCAGGCCGAACATCCCATCGAAAAAGTCGGCACGGAATTGCGCGCCATGATGCCCTGGCTGAAAAAGAAATAGCTTCATTTTGCAAGGCGGCGGCCTTGTTTGTGGCGTCTGGTTCCGGCTTTTCCGGAACCAGACGTTTTTTTACAGACGCCCTTTGTGCGGGATGCGCCGAAAAAGTCGCCCGGATAATCCGCTTAAAGCGGGGTAAACCGGTTCCTGACAAGGACATGAGCGGTTAGTGGATATCCTGATGAAACTCTTGTATTTTTACGTCGTTCAGTGTACTATGAAAATAATTGACGATGTATATGTCTATAGCCATATACAATGACTGATAGCCTGTATTAATAATTTTCATCTGGAGATATGTCTATGACAATTTTTGATCCTGCAATCTATGCACCCGGATGGTTCGATGCGGATATGTACTACAACAATAAACTTGCCCAACTGGGATCTGGCTGGGGCAAGGCGGCGCTGGATGCGGCCTTGCTTGCTTCCGGATATAGCTCTGACTCCTCGGGCCTTTATCGCCACTTTGTCGACTACGGCAATGCGGAAGGGTTGAGCCCAAGCCCCTATTTTGATACTCAGCAGTATTTGGTAAATAAGACCGCCGATTTTTACGGTGTGTCCAGTCCTTCCGCCCTGCAAATTGAGACGGTCAGCGCGCTGATCGCCAATGCCGGCATGTCCGCCTGGGATCACTACATTAGCTATGGCTGGAAAGAAGGCATCAACCCCTCCAATGCCTTTAATACAGAGCAGTACCTTGCGGACAAGCTGCTCCAACTCGGCGATCTCTGGACAATGGCCAACCTGAAGGATGCTCTGGCAAACAGCAACCTGAACCCCATTTCACATTTTGTGTTCTACGGAGCGGAGGAAGGCCTGCACGCGACGCCTGTGGTGGTTGACCCGACTCCTAATCCGGACCCTGTTGACCCTCTTACGATGGAATCGGTGCTGGCAATCCAGATAATGGACGTGGCCAGCGCCCAATACGCGAACCAGCCGTTGACGGACAGCCCTTTTAACGGTTTTAACCTGGTCTATAAGGCGGATGGAGCCACGGAAAGCGTGAATATTCCTTTGCTCTTCAGAGGAGAAGACGCCTCCTTGTACCAAGGCGCAAGCGCCACATACGCGACCTTGGCAACAGCGTGCGAGCATGCTCTTGAAGATTTGCCCGTCGCATATAAAGGCCTTTTTTCCGTCTCCCTCGGCGCTTCCTTTACCAGTTCCATTGATGAATTCAGCTCGAGTATAGGCAGAGAAATACATATCGCGGCGGACAGCGGCGAAATTATCTCCGCCGGTTTTAATACCCCGGCAGGAGGATCCGCCTCCGGCGGAAGCATAGTAAATTCGCGCCATATCGATAATGTCGTCACCTTGAGCACAAATTTTGGCAATGTGCCTTCTCTTGACTTCAACGTGGGTGACAAAATAAACATCAGCAAGGTGCTCACCGGAGCGATCAGCGCCGCGGGCAGCGGCACGGAATTTCTCCAGCATAACGGGATAAGTCTTCTTGAACTGAACTCTCCCTATACGAACCATGTCTTTACAAAGGAAGAAATCCTGAACCTTGTGGCCGGCATTGATTCTGTGGAAGCGGATGCGCAAAGCCTTTTGGTTTTGCGCGATGAGCGCGCCCATACCTTCGTGCAGATCAACAACGACGCAAGCGTTGGCGTGGGCTCTGAGGGCGTGAAGATTCTTGGCTCCATCACTACGGACAATTATTGGATCAATGCTGACGAATTCGTCGCCAGCGCATAAGCAAAAATAGCATGAATCTCACGAAGCCCCTTTTCGGAGGGGCTTTTTTTGATCTCTTGCTCTCTGCTCTGCGTACTCAGATCGCATTTTTTTATAAGTATATATACATAATATATATAAAATATAAAGATTTTTAGCTAAAAACTTGTATTTTTGTGCTGTTTGCAGTATGCCTTGGTAGGCAAAAATAGATATATGCAGGCTAATGTTAGTATTCATAAACACACTATCATCTTGCGAAGGAGAGGGGGGAGTTATGCCGACGTATCCCGTGCCCGCATGGTTTGATGCGGATCATTATTTCAGCAGTAAACTGCAGCAGATGCAAGACGGCCAGCTATGGGGCTCCAGCAAAGACGGCGTTCTGTTGCAGAAGGCTTTTTTTGACTCAGGATATTCTCTTGATGCAGATGGCTACTATCGCCATTTTGTCGAATACGGCAACAAGGAAAATGTCAGCCCCAGCAAGTTTTTTGACACAACGGAATACTTAAAGAATAAAACCACGCAGGTGTATGGCGTAGCCGAGCCTTCCGAGGCGCAAATGAAGGCAGTAAGCTCGCAAATTGCGGACGCAGGCATGTCCCTTTGGGATCACTACAGCCGTTATGGCTGGAAAGAAGGCATCGACCCTTCCTCCTCTTTTAGCACAGAAGACTACCTTAAAGATAAATTGAGCTTGCTTGACGATTCCTGGACCATGGATAGCCTCAAGCAGACTGTGGTGGACAGCGGACTTAGCCCCATTACCCATTATGAGCTTTACGGCAAGGATGAAGGGTTACTCTACAGAGGAAAATTGCCGCAGATAGAAGTGTGTTTTCCCGACCCGGCAGATCCCGTACTTTCAATGCAGATACTGGATGTCGACGACGCTCAGGCCAACGGACAGCCTTTGCTCGATAATCCAATTACCGGTTTGAATATCGTTTTCAAACCAAATTATCGAGATGACGTTACGCAGACGCTTTCTCTTGAATTCAGGGAAGAAGACGCCGCTCTGTATAAAGGAGCAAGCGCCACCTACGAAACACTTAAAACAGCTTTTGAGCACGCCCTTAGCGATCTACCCGAATTTGCGGATCTTTTTTCTGTATCTCTTGGCGGTTCTTTCACAAAATCCATTGCCGGCTATAGTTCGGATATGGGCAGAGAAATACAGATTACGCATGTTACTAACTGGGATAACGGTATTGGTGAAATCGTGTCAGCGGATTTCGTCACTGCGAACGGGAGCTCTCTCTCCGAAGGAAATATGCAGATCTCACAGCGGACGCATATAAACTTCCCTCTGTCTGAAGAATTTCAAGTCACCAGTGCTCCTTTTACGTTCAGTTCAGGAGACAAAATAGATTTGCGCTGCTGGTTTACCGGAGCAATCAGCGCTGCGGGCACCGGTGCGGAATTTTTGCAGGATAACGGAATAAGCATCCGCGCGCTGAAGTCCCCTCATGAAGATAAAGCGTTTACAATAAATGACGCCTTGGCTTTGGTGAGCGAGCTTGCCGCAGTCAAACCCTATACGGACAGTGTGCTGGTTTTGCGTGATGATGCCACCCACACGTTCTTTGCTGTAGATAACGATGCCGCCATCGGCGTGCGCGCAGAAGAAATTACGCTTCTCGGCACCATCACAACTGACGGTTATGCGATTGGCGCCGGCGATTTTACCGCCGCATCCCCAGTATATTATGTGGCATGTCCTACCATCTAAGCGACGGCTGGTATAGGCACACAAAAGCCCTTCTTCGGAGGGGCTTTTTGTTTTGCGTTTTTTGCGCTTTATGGCTATCGGACAAAGCATGCTGTTTGTGTCCAGCAAAAATGCGCCTTCAACGCCGGAGCTTGTATGAACCGATTCTATGCCAGCGGCATTTTGCCCACCTTAGGCGGCACATGCGCCCTTATGACCGTAATGGGCATCGGGCGCTTTGCCTATACGGCCCTTCTGCCCGGCATGATGCACGGGTACGGTTTTGGCGAAGACGTCGCGGGCGTGATGGCCGCCTGGAACTATGCGGGGTATCTGCTCGGCGTGCTCGCCATGCGTGGAGCGCGCCCGGGCCTGCGCCGCTATGTTATGTTTGTATGTTTCCTCGCTTTAAGCCTTATCACCACAGCAGGCATGGCGCTGGTGACGGCCCCGTTCTGGTGGCATATCATACGGTTTTTTTCCGGCTTTGCTTCCGGCGTTTGCTTTGTTTTATGTTCCTCAATAGTTTTGGACACCCTGGCCGCCATTGATAGGCCTGTTTTAGCGGGCTTTTTATATAGCGGCGTGGGGGCGGGCATAGCTTTGGGAGGGTTTGCGGCAGGGCCGCTTGAAGCCGCGTATGGTTCTTTGGGGGCCTGGCCGGGAATGGCCGCTCTTTGTCTGCCGCTTGCGGCGGTTGCGTGCACGGCCTTGCGTCCCGGCGTGAACCGTACGCTTGCGTTGCAAACTTCAGCCAAAAAAATAAAAGCGGCAGGGCAAAAGGAGAAGCAGGGTAAAGCTTACGCTCTTTTACTTGCGGCGTATTTTTTGGAAGGGTTTGGATATATTATCGGGGCGACTTTTCTTGTGGCCTTGGTGCAAAAAACCACCAACTCTCCGGAAGCGGCCAGAACAGCCTGGATTGTGACCGGCTGCGCGGCCGCGCTCAGCGCTCCCCTTTGGCGCTATGCGGCCCGTAAAGGCTATTGTAAAATGCTTATCCTGGCTTTTGTCCTTCAAGGCATAGGCGCGCTGATTCCCGTGGCGTCCGATTCCGTCATCGCGGCCTTAAGCGGAGGGCTCTTGCTCGGCGGCACCTTCATGGGCATCGTTGTTCTTTCCCTCCAATACGGCGTTTGCTTGAGCGGAGGGTCCAGCGCTCATACCGTGGCCATTATGACTGGGGTTTACGGAGTAGGGCAGATTATCGGCCCTTTCATCGCCGGTTTCACCGCGCGCGGGCAGGGCCTTGCTCCTGCTTTTATTTTGTCATCCGTCAGTCTTTTTATCGCTGTGGGATTTTTACTGGCGGGCGGTAAAACCCGTTGAACCGGACAAGCTTTGCTTCCCTTTGATACAGCGGGGCAGGTACATAAAAAATAACTATCCTCTCGGCATAGCCGAGAGGATAGTTATTTTTTATGCGGATTTGCCGTCATGGAATCCGTAAATGTTATGGCGGGCAATGCAAGAATCGAACTTGCGGCCTTTGGCTCCGGAGGCCAACGCTCTATCCAACTGAGCTAATTGCCCGCGAACTTCGTCTAATAGCTCTTGCCTGAATGGGCTGTCAAGATATAGAAAAGAGCTCTTTCAATTTTATCTGTTGCTGCGGAGGTGGGTATGACGGCATCCATCACTTGGTACGGGCATGCGAATTTTCAGATTGACAGCCCGGATTGTCGTATTTTGATCGATCCGTTTTTTACGGGCAATCCTGTGGCTCCTTTTTCTTGGGATGCCGTCCCGGCGCCGGATTTGGTGCTGGTGACGCATCTGCACGGCGATCACGTTGGTGATGCCGTTGCTGTGTGCAAAAAAACCGGCGCCATGCTCGGCACGGTTGTGGGAGCCGCGGAAGCGCTGCAAAGACAAGGCTTACCCGGCGAGCAGGTGCTTAACGGCATCGGCTTTAATATAGGCGGCTCTCTTACGGTGAAAAATACGGTCATCACCATGACCCAGGCCTTTCATACCACAGAGGCCGGGTCGCCCACGGGATTCATTATCCGCCTTGGAAACGGATATACCATCTATCATGCCGGGGACACGGGCATTTTCGCCAGTATGGCGGTGTTTGGGGATCTGTATGATATTGATCTGGCCCTGTTGCCCGTGGGCGGGGTTTTTACCATGGACGCCCGGCAGGGCGGCTGGGCGGCCAAAATGCTGAAGGCAAAAGCCGCATTGCCCATGCATTGGGGCACTTTTCCCGTATTGGCGCAAGATACGGCGGATTTCGAACGCGAACTTGCGAACATTGCTCCGGCATGCGCATTTGTACGTGCCCTCCCCGGGCAAGCGCTTGATTTGCCGTCCTTACGCCCTCGGTGACGCTTCCGGCTGAGCGGGTTGTTATTTTGTTTTTTTTCAGGGTAGTTATAAATTTTTGCGGCATGAGCGAACACGTTGCCGGAACGGAACATTTTAACAAAATATTATTGAGCGGGGGCGCTTTTTTCGCTCTCAGTATAGTATTACGGGAATATACGCAGTATGAGCAATTCATTTGAAACATTGGGACTTTCTGGAGATATTTTGCGCTCTGTGGGAGATATGGGTTTTGAGGAGCCGTCTCCCATTCAGGTTTTGGCGATCCCTCCCTTATTGGCCGGACGTGATGTGGTGGGGCAGGCGCAAACAGGCACGGGCAAAACAGCCGCTTTCGGCATTCCTATTCTTGAGCGGGTGGACGCGCACAAAAAAATGCCCCAGGCGCTTGTACTTTGCCCCACCAGAGAGTTGGCTATTCAAGTGGCGGAAGAAATCGGCAAGCTTGCCTCGCGCAAGCGCGGCATGATCGTTTTACCCGTTTACGGCGGCCAGCCCATTGAGCGGCAATTCAGAGCGCTGGATAAAGGCGCCCAGATAATTGTAGGTACGCCGGGCAGAATTATGGATCATATGGAACGGGGCACCTTGCGGTTTGACCAGGTTCTTATGGCGGTGCTTGATGAAGCCGATGAAATGCTGGACATGGGTTTTCGGGACGATATTGAAGCGATTCTTGACCAAACGCCGGACAACTGCCAGACGGTCTTTTTTTCCGCCACCATGCCTCCTGCCATTATGGATATGGCCAAGCGCTTTCTCCATAAGCCGGAAATATTGAAAATCACCCAAAAGCTCCTCACCGTGCCCACCATTGAGCAAGTGTATTATGAGGTGCGGCCGCATCAAAAAATGGATGCCTTGTGCAGAGTGCTCGATACGCAGGGGTTTCGCAAAGCTTTGGTGTTTTGTTCCACCAAACGCGGGGTGGACGAGGTAACGGCCCATTTGCAGGCACGAGGGTACCAATCCGACGGACTGCACGGAAATTTGGCTCAGCCGCAACGAGATCGCGTTATGGGGCGCTTCCGGTCAGGAGGCATAGAAATTTTGGTGGCTACGGATGTGGCCGCGCGCGGCATTGACGTTGAGGATGTGGATGCGGTCATTAATTATGATATCCCCAACGATGTGGAAAATTACGTTCATCGCATAGGCCGCACGGGCAGAGCGGGGCGCGCGGGCAACGCCTTTACCTTTGTTTCGGCCAGGGAGCATTACAAACTGCGGGATATTATCCGCTATACCAAAGCGCGCATCGTGCAGAATCAGCTCCCCACTTTGCGGGATGTGACCAATATCCGCACTTCCCGCCTGCTGGACGAAGTGCGGGCAGTCATAGAAGCCGGCGCTCTGGAACGCTATACCAGCCTGGTGGAGCAATTTTTGGAAGATGAAAATACAAGCATGGATATGGCGGCTGCTCTGCTTAAGCTGCTTATGCAACGTGAATTCGGCAGGCAGGAGCAGCAAAGGGAAGAAGCCCAGGCCCGTGGAGGCGCTCATTCAGAGTGGAGAGAGCGCCACAGCGATCGCGTGGCCGAGCGGTTGTACGGCAGGCAAGGAAGCGCTCCCGCTGACAAACGCCCCAAAGAGGCTAAGTCACGCGCTCCCATGACACGGCTCTTTTTTAATGTGGGCAGTAAAATGCATGTGGCGCCGCGGGACTTGGTGGGCGCCATTGCCGGCGAAAGCGGCATTCCCGGGCGCAGCATAGGGGCAATTGAGATTCACGAGCGTTTTTCTTTTGTGGAAGTGCCTCCGGATTTGGCTGAAGACGTCATAACCGTTATGAACGGCAGCCAGATTAGAGGCTTTCGCGTGGCGGTTGAAAAGGCAAGCCCTAAAACGTAAGCTGTTGAATACTCGTGTCTAATTGCAAAAATTCCTTATAAAATCATGAGTTGAATTTTTGCAAAGATCGTTGGCTGAAAAATGTGATTTTCGGGGAAGCGATCGTCATACATCGGCCGCCGGCTGATGTATGAAATCAGCCCTACACTCCCTCCGCAAAAAGAGCTGGATTCCTTGCTCTTGGCGCAAAATCTTTTATTTGGAAACAGCCCCCTAGAAACAGCTCTTAGTGAGATTTCTCTAAAGATAAGGAAATTCCATGCTTATGCCATCTGAACAGCTCTGGGCGCGTGCCGTGGATTTTCACGGCCATGCTTGCCCCGGCCTTGCCATCGGCTACCGTATGGTGCTCACAGCGGCCAAGCATCTTTGCCTTTGCGAACGCTCACAAGATGAGGAAATTGTTTGCATCAGTGAAAGCGACGCTTGTTGCGTGGATGCGGCGCAAGCTCTTTTGGGATGTACCCTGGGCAAGGGCAATCTTTTTTTACGTCTTCGCGGCAAGGCGGCCATGAGTTTTTTTCGTAGAGATACGGGTAAAGGCTGCCGTATCGTCTGGAACGGCGCCGGGGACAAAGAGCTTGCGCGTGAAGAGAAGATGCGCCTGCTTCTTTCTCCGGAAGCGGAGACCTTGTTTACGCTTCAACCCCTGGAAGGGGCGCCTCCCGTCGCCCTGCTGAGCCGGAGCCTACCCTGCGCCCACTGCGGCGAGCGTACATCCGAGGCCATGCTGCGTCCGTATGAGGACAAGCTATATTGTTTGGACTGCTGGCCGGACCATAGCCGGATACTTGCTTAGAGGTGATTTCATAAAGCGCAATTTTGTTCTCCGGCAAGAAAGGTACGCTTTATGAGAGAGTAGGCGCTTATGGCGCAGGGCCGAAGCAGCGGGCGAAATTTGATGCAGCCGAAGGTAAAAAGGCGTTTATGCAATAACTTTTAAGCCCAGGGGGTGTAATGCTCTCTTTTTTTATCCTCCACCTGCGGTAAATTTTGCCTGCCGGACAAGTGCGCTTCATGTGCGCTCATACGGAAAACGGCTCTTTTTCTCTTTACTTTAAGTATCTGTTGTTTTATTGAGAACTGCTTTGGCACTTGCCAAAGGCTTTCAGGCTTGTGGGAGGATCAGTTTCATGGAACAAAAGGATTTGGAGTATTTTCGCAGCCTTCTTATCTCCATGCTTGATGAGGCCTTGAAGCAAGGAGAAATGACGCTGGAAGATATGACTGATAATAATGAAATATTTGCGGATCCCGCGGATCGCGCCACTATGGAGTCTGATCGGGCGTTTACTTTACGGATTCGCGATCGTGAACGGAAACTTATCAAAAAAATCCGGGCCGCTTTGCAGCGGATGGATGACGGAATATTCGGCATTTGTGATGAATGCGGAGAAGATATCGGTGTGCCGCGTTTGAAAGCCCGCCCTGTTACAAAACTGTGCATTAACTGCAAAAGCAAGCAGGAAGAAGACGAGCACTTACGGGGAGAATAGCTTCATGGAAAAGGGCGGGATTTTTCCTTCGCCCAAAAAAATGCTCATAAAAAAGGCGGCCGTAAGGCCGCCTTTTTTATGAGCCGGGGTGGAAGGGGAAAGCCCCGGCGTTGCAGCGGTTGTTCGATCCACCGGGGAGGGGGACGGTGAAACAAGAACCGCGATGCTACCTGCGCCGTGCGAAAAATCCAGCAAAGAGATGAAGCTTACAAGGTATACTTGTTTCTAGATATATATTAATAAATATTTTATTACAACAATAATTTTCCCGCATGTATAAAATAATAATGCGAACAGTAAAAAAAATAAGTAAAATTTAAGAGGCAATAGAATGGTTTTATTGAATATTTAGCGTCGCTATGATAATTTGTTTTTAGCCGGCATTTTTGATGAGCGGCAACACTTATTGCAATGAAATACAAGATGCTGAACGGGAAATATCATTTTCCGACTAAAACAAAGGCCTAGGTTTTTCACCTTTTTGAAGCTGTGAATATTCTTTAGAAAAAACGAACATTTTGTTGAACAGTAAATAAAGAAATTACCATGGATATGCATAGCTTTGTCATTCTGGCTAAAGAGCTTCTACATTTGCTGGATGGAGCCAGAGTGGAAAAAATACATGGCCCTCACCCCGGGGTGTATCTTTTTTCGCTGTATGTTCACGGAAAAAAACGCAGATTGCTGTTTCGGCATGAGCGGCAATCTCCGCTTTTATTTTCGCTTTCCCGCAAATTGGAAAATCCCCCGAGTCCGCCGGCCCAGGTTATGCGATTGCGCAAATATTGCGCGGGCAAAAAGCTTGGGAAAGGACTCGCCGATCCCGCCACGCGCAGCCTGGCCTTTGCCTTGCCGGAACTCAGAGATGCGCCCAAAAACGCGCCGGAACATCACTACCTTCTTCTGAATATGACCCAAGGCGCGGAGATCGTCAGTACGCTTCCCGTCGGTTTCGGGCAGCCCCTGTTCTGGCCGGACAGCACTGTGGTGGATGCTCTGTGCGCAGCGCACCCACACGCCGCCTCCATGCCGGACACGGCGGATCAGGAACCCCGCAACAAATTTTTTACCGGGGAAGAACGCGGCGCGCCCATTTGGCAGGAATATGCCGTCCTTACTCCATTATTGCGTGAAACCCTCGCCTGTCTTGACTCTTTGGAAGCGCGGGCTTTATTGGTGGATTTGGAAGCGGGGCAAGGCGATTTATTTCTCTATGCCGATAAAGCGGGCAAGCCGGTTTTTTATGCTGCCTGGCCGTTGCCCGCCGCTGTCCTGGCCCGGCGCGCTTTACGCCCCTGTAGTGTGGAAGAAGCCGCACTACACGTGGAGGCGTATGATTTCCAAAGGCGGGAAGAAGGCTTTGAGGCTCACGAAAGGGCCTTCCAACAGGCGTTCCCGGTCCTGTACCAGATGGGGTTGGTGGATGAGGCGCGCTTTTTTGCGGATTTTGGCAATGCATTACGCGCCGATGCGCAGATTCCTGAAAAACGCCATGCGAAACGCCAGGCCCGTCTTGTCGCCAAGCTGGATCAGGAAGAAGCGCGTCTGAAGGCTCTTTTGGCTTTGCGTGAGCAAGCCAAAGCTCTGCAGGCGGTCTTATGGCAATATCCGCCTGACGCCAAACAAGAGAGCGTTACACTTGCACAAAGCGCGGAGCCGCTTGCCCTGAACCCTCGTCTGACCATACGCGAAAATATGGCCTTTATGTTCCGGCAGTCAGCGCGCGGAGCCCGGGGCCTGGCTATTTTGGAAGAACGCCGCGCCGCCATGAATCCGGCCGTTCAGGGTGACGAACAAGAGAGCCTTGCCTTTGATGTAAAAGGCGCGCGAAAGCAGCGCAAAAAAGATCACGGCCGAGAATTTGAGGCAGGCACGGGAAAATGCGCTCTCCCTCACGGCGGGAAAGGGAATGCTTTCCCGTCTGTCAGCCGGGAAAGCGGCGATGTTGCCCTTTTTTCTTCTTCTGACGGATTTACGCTGTTGCGGGGGAAAAACGCTCAGGGCAATCTGCGTTTACTGAAAACCGGCAAAGGACACGACCTCTGGGTGCATGTGGAAGACGGACCCGGCGCGCATGTGCTTATCCGGCGCACGCACGCGGCGGAAGAACCGCCTGAGGCCACCTTGCGCGAAGCCGCGCGGCTTGCGGCGGAAAAAAGCTGGCAGCGTGACGAGCCAAAAGCCCGGGTTATGTTCGCGTTTTTACGCCATGTGCACCCCATAAAAGGCGCGCCGCCGGGCACTGTGCGCATTGACGCGGTATTGCGCCGCATGGATGTGGAAAATTATTCGCTCTAAGGAGAAACATATGTTCCCTGCCAGTTGCCATATTATCTGTTTTTCACCCACCGGTTCCACACGCAAAATTGCCGAAAGCATCGCTTCTGGCATGGGCTTGCCTGTCATTCTATCTGATATCACCTTGCCGGGAGCGCGGCAGCATCCCATTGCCTGCCTGCCGGAAGAAGTGCTTTTATTGGCCGCGCCCGTGTATTATGGCCGGGTGCAGGAGCATGCCGCAAAAATTTTTGCAAGGCTGCAAGGAGAGGGACAACCCACCGTGCTTTTGCTCAATTACGGCAATCGGCACTATGATGATGCTTTGCGTGAAATGTGCTCTTTGGTGAAAGAGAGTGGGTTTTGTGCTGTGGCTGCCGGGGCGTTTGTTTCGGAACATTCTCTCAGCACCTCCGCCCGCCCCATGGCGGCGGGCCGTCCGGACGCTTCGGACCTGGCGCAGGCCGTGGCTTTTGGCACGCGAATTAAGGAAAAACTGCTGAGGCAAGATAACAGCAGCCCCTGCGCCGGACTTTTGGATGCAGGCGAGTTCAAACCCTATCCGCAACTGCGCCGCGCGCCCGTTACGTTAGAAAGCTGTACCCTTTGCGGCGTATGTATTCCTCTTTGTCCCACCGGCGCCATTGTTGCCGGCGAAAAGAAGACAGAGACAGCGGCGGAGCGCTGTATAGCCTGCCAGGCTTGCGTGCGCGTCTGCCCTGAACAGGCGCGTGAAGACAGCGCGCCGGGCGCGAAAGAAGTGCGGGAACGCCTTGCCCCCCTGGTGGCGGAGCGAAAAGAGCCGCGGGTATTTTTATAAGCTGAAAAAGAACCTTAGGGGCAAGGCTTTTTGGGACTTGGGGGACGAAAATTCCCTTGAGATTGCCGTAGGCGGGCTTTGCCCGCCGTTAAACGACAAATCTCAAAGTTAATCTGCTCTAATAATGAGAAGCCATTTCATAATTGGTTAAAGAACGAAGCGCAACAAGGCCCGCGCGATTGGCGTAGGTGGCCTTGCTCGCCGTTAAGCGGCAACCTCAAGCGTAAACTGCTCTCATAGCGGATCAGCCCCTTGAGGTTCTATGTTTTTGTCCAGGCAATCCCTTTTTTATCCACATGGGCCTGTTTGCCGCCCGGAAAAAGGTGGACTCCGGGCTTGCCTTTGCCTTCCTGCCAGCGCAGCCAGGAGCGATCCAAAGCAAGCAAGTTGGTAAGAAGCGCTTGCCCAGGCCCCAGAGAGGCCAACGCCGCTTTATACATCCGCAAACGTAAGGCTTTGGGAAGATCCGCCAAGAGCCTATGCTCCAGCATGAGAGCGGGTTCATCTTGAGCCTTGTCGCCCAACGGCGGGCAAAGCCCGTTCGGCAATTGGCTTGAGAAAAAGGCTTCATCAATGCGGGCAAGCCGCCAAAGTCCGGCGGCACTTTCTAAAAAAGCGGGGTTTTCCCGCAGGATGAGCGGCAGTAACGTGTTGCGGACCCTGTTGCGAAAATAGACCGGATCCTGGTTGCTTTCATCTTCGAGCCAGGTGAGGCCAAGGCCGGCGAGAAAATTCTCAACGCCCCGGCGCGGGGTTAAAAGCAGCGGCCTCAGCAGACGTCTACGCGCATCAAGGGCGGGCATGCCGGCAAGGGCGGGCCAGCCGGCGCCCCGGATAAGGCGCATAAGCAGATCTTCAGCCAAATCATTCAAAGTATGGCCGGTGACGATCCAGTCAATACGCAAACCTTGAGCGCTTTGTTCGTAAAAAGCATAACGGGCCGCGCGGGCAGTTTCCTCAATGCCGGTTTTATTTTTTTGGCTTAAGGCGGCGATATCTTCCCGGGCTTCAAGCAGAACAATGCCCAGGTTTTCGCAAAAAACGCGGCAAAACGCGGCTTCGCGCACGGAATCCGGACGTAAGGAGTGATCAAGGTGGGCGGCGTAAAGAGAAAACCCCATGCGCGGAGCAAGGCAGTGCAGGCAAAGAAGCAGGGCCGTGGAATCCGCACCGCCGGAAAATCCCGCTAAAAGACGGGTTCCGGCAAGGGAAAGGCCAAGCTCCTGCTCCACAAAACGTCCGATGTGCAGACAAAATCCCGCCTGAGCAGGCGTAAGCGCTTGTAGGGACAGGGACGAGAGCATGCGCGGGCGCCTAAAACCGTATTTTCAGCTCGCTGAGGATATCCTCAAGATAGGCGATCATGAGGTTACGAAGATCAACGGAAGCAAAGGACAAACAACGGCAACTGATACAGCCGAGCCCGCGTATGAGCAGTTCCAGACGAACGGCCTGGTTTTCCACTTCCAAAGCCATACAATACGGACCGCATTTCTCCCGGTGTTCCGATTGAATGGGCGTCAGTAAACTTTCCGGCACAGGCAGCCAGTACACATCCTCTATGCTGGAGCGCAGGTCCATATCGTCCAGATAGGTCCTGAGCCCCTCGGTGTCAGCTTCCGTAAGTTGCTCGATGGTATACATTCGCATGGAGGACACGCTCCTGGAATATGTGCTCCCGGATCAAGGAGCACCCGGAAGGCCTGCAATCTCCCGGTTTTTTTAGTGGAAAAATCGCGCTCTTGAGTCTTTCATAACCCGGCAAGCCTCAGGTGGCAACAACAGAGCGGATTCGCTTTGAGATTTGTCGCATAACGGCGTGCAGAAGGGTTGATGCAAGTCTTTTGCGCTTATTTCGCCTTGCCCGGGCAATTGCCTGTCGGTGAAACAGACGCATCGCGCGCAAACCTGCCGGGACAGCGCGGTTTAAAAGGAGAAATGAGTTTTCCTCGTTCAATATGAGCGTCCAAGGTCGGCGCGTCGTTATCCAAATTGAACATGCGCCGTACATTGCTGATGTGCAGTGCGCCGACTTCTTCTTCCTCAGCAAAGCGCCGTTTTAAAAACATGATCGGTTCATGGTTCAGCTTTTTCACCACTGAGGAAAGCATAGCCGCAAGTTTATCCTCCAGCCCCTCCGGCAGAGGGCCAAGGCGTTTGAGGCCGCGCTCCAATTCCACCTGGGCGATGTTCTCTCCTCTGCGGATCAAATCCACAATGGTCGGTTGCAGCTCCAAGGATTTTAGCCAGGCACAGAAGCTTTCCGCTTCTTCATCCACGATAAGGCGGGCGCGCTGCGCTTCCTCGCGGCGTCCGGCCAAATTTTCTTCCACAATCTCTTTCAAGTCGTCGATGTCATAGAGATAGACATTGTCCAGATTGTTAATTTCCGGATCAATATCGCGCGGCACGGCGATATCAATAAAAAACATAGGCTTGTTCTTGCGTTTGCGCAGTACTTCGCGCATCTCTTTTGCCCTGACGATGGGCTCATGCGCCCCAGTGGAACTGATGACAATATCCACTTTGGCAAGGTGCGTCGGCAAATCCTCAAAAGAGACAGCTTCACCGTTATACTGACGGGCAAGTTCCACAGCGCGCTCATAGGTCCGGTTGGCCACCCGAACAGAAGCGATACCCGCGTTGATAAGGTGCGTGGCCGCCAGTTCCGCCATTTCTCCCGCGCCGATGAGCATGGCGTGAACTTCCTGCAAATTATCAAAAATACGCTTTGCCAGTTCCACCGCGGCGTAGCTGATGGATACCGCGCTGGAAGCGATGTTTGTTTCCGTACGGACACGTTTGGCCACGGAAAAAGATTTATGCAGCAAACGGTTAAGAATCACCTTGGCGCTGCGTTTTTCCAAAGCGCAACGGTAGGCGTTTTTAAGTTGGCCGAGAATTTGCGGCTCACCCACGACCATGGAATCAAGACTCGATGCCACGGAAAAAAGATGGCGGACAGCATGGGGGCCCTTATGGACGTATATATGGGGGAGGAGGGCGTCCACTTCTTCACCGACGGACCGGCTCCAATGGCGCAACAGCGCCTGATCCGCATCATTTGTACGGGCAACGGCCAAAAGTTCCACACGATTGCAGGTGGACAGAATAACGCATTCGCGGATATCGCCGTCAAGCGGAACCACGCCTTTTTCCAACACGGCGGGATCCGTTAAGGCAAAGCGCTCGCGCACTGCCACCGGGGCTGTTTTGTAATTCAGCCCCACAAGGTACAATTCTTTTTTCATGTCAGGGCAGAAGCTGCATACTATGATGCGATATTGTGTAGTCTATGCCCGCGGATAAAGCGGAAATGCCGAAAATAACAATAGCCAGGATCGCCGTCTTCCTCCCCCGGTATCCTAAGGCGGCCCTTTGGTAAAAAAGTAAAGCGTACATAAACCAAATAAGAAGAGAAAGCAGTACCTTCGGGTTTGCCATTGTGGCCTGGGCCATGGGAGTCCAAATAAAACCGGACATAAGACCTAACGTATACAGGGGAAAACCCAGGAGCACAGCTATGGAGTTTACCTTATCGAATGTGGAGAGGGAAGGCATGTCTTTTGTGAATTCCGTCGGAAGAGCCTTTTTTTTAAGCTTGCCCTCAGTACGGATAAAAAGCAGTCCGGCGCCAAAGGCCATAGCCAGCAGCGCAATGCTGAGGTAAAGCGACCAGATGTGTAAACCGAAAAATAAGCCGGCAAGGTGCTCGGGCAACAAACTATGCTTATCGGAAAAACGTAGGGAAAGCGCATATAAGAGCAAAGCCAGAGGCGCGGCCGTTAAACCGAGAAAAGGGTAACGCAGCCAGCGCCAGGCGAGCAGATAGAGAAAAATCAGGCACCAGGCCAAAAGCTGGAGATAATAAGAAGCCGATATTGCGGCAATGCCTTCGCTTAAAAAAGTTCCGGCAGCGCTGACGGTATGCAGGACAAAACCCGCAAGGGTCAAGAAATGGGCTATTTTTTTTGCAGTCCGCCAGCCGGCCAGAGTGCTTAAAAAAATGCCCAATGCGCCGAACGAATATAGGATGATAACGCCGGCAACGAGTATGTTCTCAAATTCCATGCAAAAGTTCTCCCATGCGCGCATGGAGCTGTTCGGGCAGATGCTGCGCGAGTCGGGCGGCGGCTTCGGCATGCTGCTTGTTTGCCAGAAGATCGGCAAGGGGAGACTGGATCAGGGAGCGAAACACCGTGCTGTTTTGCTCCGTGGGCAAAGCAAGCTCAAGGAGCAAGGGACGCAGGCGCCCAAGTACCGTCAGCAACGGGATATAGCGTTTTCCCACCCAGGCTTCAAGCTCTTCACGCAACTTTTTAGCCAGCGCCGGACTTTGGCCTTCCGTACACAGGGCCACGGTAAGCCCGTTCTGATAAAAATGAGCGGGCACAATAAAACTACCGCTTAAAGGGGCATCAATGACATTGCAAAACAGCCCCTGCCCCCGACAGAGATCCGCGATAAAAGCATTGACGTCGCGTTTGCCCGTGGCCGCAAAAACAAGGCTCTTATCCGCAAGATCCGTGGGTTCAAAAGCGCGGGCATGGCACGTAATACGCTCATGGCGCAATAAAGGCGGCAAATCTTTTTCGTTAAGGGCAGGATCAATCACAGCAATGCTGCGAGGACCGGCCGCAAGCAAAGAAGCGACTTTTCGCCTCCCCACAGCGCCCGCGCCCGCAACAAGCATATGTTTATCGGATACGTCAATGAAAATAGGGTAATAGCGCACAGAGCATCAAACAGAAAAAAGTTCTTCACTGGTAAAAATACGCACCCCGGCTTGCCGCAGCACGTCCATAGCCACTTCCGGCTTGTTAAAACGGAACAGGATGACGGCTTCGGCCTTTTGGTAGGGGAAACCATACATGTATTCCACATTTATCCCCTGTGCCTGCAGGATCTGCAAAATACGGTTCAGGCCTCCGGGAGTGTGGCTGACTTCAACCGCCACAACATGGGTAAGCCGTACGGTGACGCCGTTGTTTTTAAGTACTGTCTGGGCAACTTCACGCTTATCCACAATAAGGCGTAAAATGCCGAATTCCGAAGTGTCCGCCAGGGCCAGAGCCTTAATGTTGACGCCGGCGTCAGCGAGGATAGTGGTCACTTCAGCAAGGCGACCAGCTTTATTTTCAAGAAAAATAGAGATCTGTTCCACGCTCATACTGACTCCAAGAGTAAAAAATACAACTCAAAATTCCCTTGGCCGGGCATCGCCTGATTTGAGAATGAAGATGCAAGGCGCATGCAAGAAGGCGGCAAAAAAGAACATAGACCCCATAAACCTAACATTTGAAGCCAATAATGACAACTGTTCCGCAGGCTCCGGCAGTGGTGCGGCTTGACGTGACGCGCAGCCAGGCGCGGTTTGTAACGGAAAAATCGCGGAAGAAAATAGCTGGCGCCGGATGGGCTTTTATTGACAGGGAGCGTGGAAAAGATAACAATAATCCCATCTTTCCCATACGATTTAAACTGCCGAAAACCGCTTCTTTCCCGTCTGTAATCTTAATCGACCACCCGGGTTAGCGGAGCTAAGCTTACCCTTTTTATTAGGGAAAGCGTTGATAGTGTTCCGCTGTGCGCCCGGAGCATGTTTTGCAAAAAATGCTTCCGTTGCTCAAAGTTATGCGAGGGAACGGAATGCTCGGAGATATCTGTTGTGATTGAAGAAGACTATCAAGGCCAGAGCGAGGCCTTTGCCGATTCCATTGCGGCGCCGCATCGCCACGATGAAGAACGCAATGCCGCTATGGTGGAAAAAAACGAATTTTTTGAAAGCTCCCCCTGTACTGAGTTCATGCCAGAGCAAGGACCCGGGATAGGCGCCGACGGCGTAACGCTCTCTTCAGGCGAGCCCGCGCCGTCTTACGATGCGCCCGTTTCATGCGGCAGCGCCGCAAAGAACGCTCAGGAAGAATGGACACATCTTCCGCAACCTTTTTTTGCCGCTATGCAAAGCCCTTTATCCGGCAACGACCAGGAGGGTTTTGTCCCTCCTTTCCCGGATTATCTCCTGCAAGAAAATGCCGTCGCGGGCGTTGCTTTTGAAAATATGCTTTCCCCCAACTTCGGCAACGAAGTATCTGAAGCCTTTGGCGAGGAGGCGGACGCATGCACGGAAGCCGCTTCGGCCCAGGAAGAAGAAACGGCTTTGGCTCGGGAGCAAGAAGGCGCGTGGATGATTGGGATCCGCCTTCGCAAAGCCGGGCAGGTGTATTTTTTCCCTGAACAAGAACTGCAATTTCGCGTGGGTTCCCAGGTGCTCGTTGAATTAGAGCAGGGGGTTGTTGCCCTGGCTCAGGTGGAATCCGTCACTCGTCAGCAAAGCCCGGATATGCGAGTGGAATTCCCTTTGGAGGGAAAGTTCTTAGGAGCGGCTACAGCACAGGATATTGCCCAACACACGGAAAATATTATCCTTGAAGCCGAAGCCAAAGCTTTTTGCAAAACCTGCATTCGCCAACGTGAACTGGATATGAAGTTGGTGGATGTGGAGGTCTTGCATGATCGAAGTAAAATAATCTTTTTTTTCACCGCGCCGTCTCGCATTGACTTTCGTGAACTGGTGAAAGATTTGGTGCGCAACTACCGTACCCGCATAGAGCTGCGTCAAATCGGCGTGCGGCACGAAACCCAGATGATCGGCGCCCTTGGCAATTGCGGTATGGTATGCTGCTGCCACCGTTACTTACGTAAATTTGCTCCCGTCACCATTAAAATGGCCAAAGAGCAGAATTTATTTTTGAATCCCGCCAAACTTTCAGGCATGTGCGGGCGCCTGTTGTGCTGCCTTTCTTTTGAGCAGAGCAATTATGAGGAATTTAACCGGCACTGCCCCAAGCTGGGAAAAAAATACGTCACAAACAGCAAAGGCTCTGTTAAGATTTTACGGGCGAACATGTTTAGCCAGACCATCGCGCTTTTGACCGAAAGCGGCGAAGAAACAGAAATAACTCTGGAGGAATGGGAAGCTTTGTGCCCGCAACGGGCTGAGGGCAATATGCATGAGCAGGCCCACAGCGCGCCGCAGGAAACCGGCAGCGCAGAGCCGCCGCATGCCCCAGCAAAGAAGGCGGAGAACGGCGAAACGCATGCCGCTCCCTCCGCGCCGCCGCGCAAGGAACACTCTGCCGCGCGGATGAACGAAGAGGGCGGCAAGCGTCACCACGCTTTTTCTCAAGAAAAAAAGAGGCATCAGGGCCGGAGAGAAAAAGAGGAAAACGGACGCCGCCCGCATAAGCGCTCCCCTACACACGAATAACGGCTAAGGAAGACAGGGCGACTCGGATGCCTGAATCTTCCATTGCCTGAAACTAACGCGCTTTGACGGGAAAGACGGCGTTTTCCCCTCCGGGTGCGTTTTGCTCCGCTCGGCTTATTGACAACGATACTTTTAAGGTGGGTCTGCGCATGAATCCTTATTATTTGACGACTCCTATTTACTACGTCAACGCTTTGCCGCATCTTGGGCATGCATATACCACCATTGTGGCCGATTGCCTGACGCGTTTTGAACATCTTATGGGCAAAGACGCCCTGTTCATTACCGGCACGGACGAACACGGCGACAAGATCGTTCAAGCGGCGGAGAAGCAGGGCAAGTCCGTCCGGGAGCTGACGGATGAGGTCAGCGCGGCGTTTAGCGCCCTTTGGCCCTTGCTGGAAACACAACCCGGGCATTTTGTGCGCACCAGCGGCGAAGAACACAAAGCCGTGGTTAAGGCCTTTTTGCAAAAGATTTACGATGCCGGGGATATTTATTTCGGTGAATATGGAGGGCATTACTGCTATGGCTGCGAACGCTTTTATACTGAAAAAGAATTGGAAAACGGACTTTGCCCGCAGCATTTGGTCAAGCCTGAGTATATCAGTGAGCGCAATTACTTTTTCCGCATGTCGCGCTACCAGGACTGGCTTAAAAATCATATACTGGACAATCCGGACTTTATCCGACCGGAACGTTACCGCACGGAAGTGCTTGCCTTACTGGACAGCGGCGCTCTTGACGATTTATGCATTTCACGCCCCAAAACCCGCCTTACCTGGGGCATAGAGCTGCCCTTTGATCCGGAATATGTTTGCTATGTCTGGTTTGACGCGCTGCTGGCCTATACCACCGCCCTGGGCGGCCCCGGCACGGAAGCATTCAATGCCCGCTGGCCCTATGCCGAACACCTGGTGGCAAAAGACATCCTCAAACCCCATGCCATATTTTGGCCTACCATGCTCAAAGCCGCGGGACTGCCGCTTTTCCGGCGTTTGAACGTGCACGGCTACTGGTTGATACGCGACACGAAAATGTCCAAATCGCTGGGGAACGTAGTATCACCCCTGGCTATGGCCAAACGCTACGGCATTGATGCTTTTCGTTATTTTCTTTTACGCGAAATGCATTTTGGCAATGACGCGAATTTTTCGGAAGAAGCGCTCATATTGCGTTTGAATGCCGATTTAGCCAATGATCTCGGTAATTTGTTCTCGCGGGTGCTTTCCATGACCGCGAAGTTTTGCGGGAGCGTCGTTCCCGATCCGGACGCCGACACGGATTTGGAATTGGCTCTGAAAAATCTGGCTTCTGAAAGTTTGGCCAATTATCAGCATCTTTTCAGAGAAACACGCTTTTCAAACGCCTTGGAATCCCTCTGGGAATTGGTGCGAGCTTTGAACAAATATGTGGATACGGCCGCGCCTTGGGCGCTCGCCAAGAAAGGGGATGCGCAACGCCTCGGCACAGTGCTTTACACCCTTTTGGAGTGCATGCGTAAAGTGGCCTTGCACCTGTGGCCGGTGATGCCGGAAAAAGCCGGAGGGATGCTCGCTCAGCTCGGGGTTGCCGTGAATGAAACATCCGGCCCTGAGGCGGGCGCGTTATTGCCTGAGGTTGCGGGTTTTGGACTGCTGAGGCCGGGCACGCGCGTGGCGGAGTCTTCCAATATGTTCCCCCGCATTGAAACAGCTCAAGAAAGCCCCGGCCGCGATGAAAAAAAGCATACGGACGCTCCTGTTAAAGGCGCATCAGGCGAGGCTTTGCCTCCTTCCTCCGGATCGCAACAAGAGGCGGGCGGGGCGGAAACAATTTCTTTTGCCGATTTTCAAAAATTGGATATTCGCGTGGGCACTGTGGTGGCTTGCGAACAACATCCGAACGCGGATAAATTATTGCGGGTGCTTGTGGATTTGGGAGAAGAAAAACCGCGTCAGGTGTTGGCGGGCATTGCCGAATTCTTTACTCCAGACGCGCTTGTGGGGCGGCAGGCGGCTGTGGTGGCAAACCTTGCGCCGCGCAGCATACGCGGCCTTGAATCCCACGGCATGATTCTCGCTGTGCGCAGCGAAGGCGGCATGGAGTTGGTGAGCGTGAGCGGGCCTGTTGCCCCGGGCAGTAAGGTAAGCTGAGCGCTTACGGTATGCATAATTGGTAAAATGCCCCTAGGAGCTGTCCCTAAATAAATCTTTTGTCCAAAGAGCTGCGTCATCCAGTTCTTTTTTCTCCGGTCGAGTACCGTAAGAGTACACTCCCTTCGCAAAAAGAGCTGGATTTCTTGCTCTTGGCGCAAAATTTTTTATTTAGAAACAGCCCCTAG
>JAVBOT010000028.1:0-10239 GCA_031550225.1 Desulfovibrio sp. | reverse complement strand
AGGCGGTCGTCTTTACGTTTGCGTCCCCTGGTCTCAGTACTGGCCTTTGCCAACATAGGCCCGATTATGGCCCACTTTTCGTCTGAAATGTCGTGTCTGCTCATGGGAAACAGCAAAACAGCAGATAGACAAAAAGTCTAGGGTTTATTTAGAAACAGCCCCTAGCGTGGTTGGATCGAACTTGTCGCCGAAGAAGGCGAGCACCGTTATTGTTTAGTAATTTTATCCACTTCCAGTTCGAGGCTAAACATATCCCGCTCAACCTCTGCCTGGATTTCGACCAGATCTTCAGGGCTGATATATTGTCCTTGCCAGAGTTTATGGTCTATTTCAACAGTAATGGTCCCGGTACTATCTTGAAAAAGATAGCGTTCTCCTCCAAGGCCGCGGACAATGTGTCCGCGCAGCACGACCCGGGCGTCATCGCGCATGGAGCGCGCGTCGTTTACAGTGCTTACCGCGAGCGAAGGGCCGGTGAATCCTCCAAAGGCGGTAGGCTGGCCGGCATGTTTTTCCTGGGGCGGCGCTGTTTGCTGTGTTGCGGCTAAAACCGGGGCAGCGGCAAGAACGATTCCAAGAGCGAGAGCTGTAAGGCCCGCGCTTGCCTGTTGCAGAAAATGACGTTTATGCGGCGTAGCGAAAAAAATTGTACTCATTACATATCCTTGTGCTCGTGTGATTTAAGTTGTGACTTTGCCCGCCGTGCGGGCGTTTGCTCCCTCCTGTCATACCAAATACTCTATAAAACTTATGGACTCCTTAACGGGAGCAAGTTTTTATGGAGCAAATCTCTATTCTTCCACGGGTATTCCAGTCTTGCGATGTTTGATGCTTACGCCTTGTTTCAAAAAATAGCACTGCTCCGCGATATTGGAAGCGCGCCCGACAATACGGCTGAGAGACCGGGCGATAAGTATGGAGTGCAGAGTCGGCC
The DNA here is from genome assembly GCA_031550225.1 of Desulfovibrio sp. Classification (GTDB taxonomy): domain Bacteria; phylum Desulfobacterota; class Desulfovibrionia; order Desulfovibrionales; family Desulfovibrionaceae; genus Frigididesulfovibrio. The sequence goes on along the minus strand of JAVBOT010000028.1, from coordinate 9,305 downwards.
AGCCGCGAGCCTCCTTTCCGTTGGCGGGCTTCGTCAGATCGTTCATCACCTTTTGCAGCAAATGCACCTCGAGTTGCGCAATATCATCTTTGTCGCGGCAAATCTGAAGGGCCAGAGGGATATCTTCTTCCCGAAAGGCCACAATAGCGCCATGCAGAGCCTGTTGCGCCATATACATCATTTGCTGCATGAGTTCAGGGAGCGGAAGCCGGGGCGTTTCCCGCAAAAGTAAGGCCCGTTCAGCGATATTGGCCGCCTCATCGCCGATGCGTTCAAGATCAATAACTATACGCAAGGCGCTGACGATAAAACGCAGATCCCGCGCCACAGGCTGCGAACGGGCCATGAGGGAAAGCGCCATCTCGTCCACTTCATTTTCGAGGGCGTCAATATCGCAGTCGGCGTCAATGACGGCGTTGGCGATCTCCATATTGCCTTCGCGAAGCGCGGTGCAGGCGTTGGCGACGGATTCTTCCACCGTCGCGCACATGACCAGCACGCGGGTGCGCAATTGTTCCAACTGGGAGTGTAGATATGTTTCTTGTGAGGTCATGGCGACTATCCGAACCTTCCGGTAATGTAATCCTCGGTTTGCTTTACGCCTGGATGGGTAAACATTTTGTCTGTCCCGTCATGCTCAATGAGACTGCCCATGTAAAAAAACGCGGTGTAGTCTGAAACCCGCGCGGCTTGTTGCATGTTATGCGTTACAATGATGATGGTGAGGTGCTTTTTCAACTCATGGATGCTTTCTTCAATTTTTTGCGTGGCGATGGGATCAAGGGCGCTGGCCGGTTCGTCCATGAGCAGAATTTCCGGCTCAACAGCGAGCGCGCGGGCAATGCATAAACGTTGCTGTTGCCCGCCCGAAAGGCTCAACGCGGATTCGTGCAGCCGGTCTTTGACTTCTTCAAAGATGGCGGCGCGCCGCAAGCTGGCTTCCACCCTGTCGGCGATTTCCGTTTCGTTTTTGAGTCCGTTCACGCGTAGGCCATAAGCCACATTTTTAAAGATGCTTTGCGGGAAGGGATTTGGCTTTTGAAAAACCATGCCCACCCGGCGGCGCAGGCTCACCACGTCCGTCTCCGGCGCATTGATGTCTTGCCCCCCGAGTTCAATGCGGCCTGTGACGCGCGCACCGGGAATAAGATCGTTCATGCGGTTGAGGCAACGTAAAAAAGTGCTTTTACCGCAGCCGGAAGGGCCGATCATCGCGGTTACTTTGCAAGGAGGGAAAGGCAGTGTCACATCGTGCAAGGCTTGGTGTTTGCCGTAATAGAAATTGATGTTCCGCGCGTGTATGGCGAGTGCGTCCGTATTGGTCGTGGTCATTTATTTTCTCCACCGGGAGCGGCAGCCCGGGGCAGGGTGAACGAGACTGCTGTGGCGGCGTCCCCCGCGGGACTTTCCGCCCAGATGCGTCCCTGGTGGCGTTCAATAATATGCTTGCAAATGGCAAGCCCAAGGCCGTTGGTTGCCCCGCGGTGCTTTTCCACCTGATAAAAGCGTTCGAAAATCCGGTCCAGTTCAGCAGAAGGAATTCCCGGCCCCTGATCGCGGACAGTGAATACGACAGTATCGCCGTCTGTATGCGCGCGGATGCTGATTTCGCTTTCTTCCGGGGCATAGCGGCAGGCGTTTTCCAGCAGGTTTCTAAAAACCCGCTCTAAAAGCGCCGCATCGGCCCGCACCAGCGTGTCCGGCGCAATATTCTCCGTAAGACGCAGCCGTTTGCTTTTGATGATCAACTGCAGCACCTGGCTTGCGCGGTGCAGGGCATGCGCCGGATCGACAGGGGAAGGGGCGAAGGAAAAATTGTCGCTTTCAAGCCGGGAGAGGGTGAGCAACTCGTCCACCAGATTGCTTAAAAATGTGCTGTGTTTGCGAATAATTTCAGCAAAACGGCGCCCTTGCTCCGGCATGTTGTCCATGTCTTCCAGGGTTTCCGCATACCCTTGTATGGCTGTGAGGGGCGTGCGCAATTCGTGTGAGACATTGGCCACAAAATCCCGGCGGACAGCCTCAAGGCGCACCAACTCGGTAATGTTATGAAAAACCGCCACTAAGCCAAGGGAAGCCGCCGCTTCTTTAAAAGGCCGGGCCAGAAGCACGGCAAACACGGCCTCCGTATTTGCCGTGATTTGCATTGTAACGCTTTTGCCGTAGCTGTCAGGGGCGCTAAGCAAGGCTGATACCGCCTCCTGCAATGCGGGCGACGGTATCAGTTCCACCACTTGCTTGCCCTCCACAGGGATTGTGTGAGGAAAATAGGCGGCAAGCGCCCTGTTGATGCGCCGGACGCGTCCTTTAGGACCAAGCACCAGCACGCCTTCACCCATGGTTTCAAGAACCGCTTCCAACTGGCTTTTTTGGTCCGCTTGCGCCTGGAGGGATTCTTCTATGGAGTGGGCCATGCGGTTGACGGCATCGGCAAGGGGCTGGAATTCCATACCTGGTACTGTGCGCAAGCGGCGTGAAAACTCACCCAGAGAAATGCCCTCGACAACACGCATCATGTCCGCGAGAGAGAGTTTGATCCGGCTGGAGAAAAACCAGGCAAGCAGCAGGGAAAGCGCGACGGCGACGGCCCCCGCCAGGGAAAGGCCCGTCAATTGCGCGTCAATGCGCTGTTTGACGCCCGTAAACGGCGTGGCAAGGCGAATAATGTCGCCGTTTTCAAGGCGTAGAGCGGTATACAAAAATTCACTTTGCAGCGTGGTGCTGAAGCGGGTTGCGCTGCCCTGGCCGGAACGCATGGCCTCTTGCACTTCCGGCCTGTCCGCATGGCTTTCCGGTAAACTGCCGCCCTGCCGGGAGGAGTCCAGCAGAACATCTCCTTGTGGGTTCATGATGGTCAGCCGTGTTGCGGTATGCTCCAAAACACCAGCTACAGCGGCGAGCGCCGCGTCGTCCCGCTTGCCCTCCAGCAGGGCGCCAACCAGCAGCGTTTCCTGTTGTGAACGTTTAAGGCTGCTTTGCAGCAAGGATTGATGCAAAAGCGGGCGAACATAAAAAATCGGCGCCAGCATGGACAAGGCCGCTACGGCAAGAAAACACCCTAAAAGCTTGGCCTGGAAGGAAGCGAAGAAAGTTCTCATCGTGGATCCGTGCTTATTCTTTAAAGCGATACCCCACCCCGCGCACTGTTTCCAGCACATCGGCAGCCTGATCAAGTTTTGCCCGCAAGCGCCGCATATGCGTATCCACCGTACGGGCGTATCCTTCAAAATGATAGCCCCACACGTCATCCAGCAGTTGTTCTCTCGTGCGCACCTGTCCGGCATGGCGCAATAAATTTTCCAGCAGACGAAATTCCGTGGCTGTCAGGTCAATGCGCGCATTTTCCACAGACGCTTTATGCGCTTCAGTGTCAAGGCTGACGCCGTGGCGCGCCAGATGAGCTCTAGCGGCTGCTTGCACATGCCGCTTAAGGATGTTGCGTATGCGCAACATCAGCTCACGCACGCTAAAAGGTTTGACCATATAATCGTCCGCCCCCAGTTCCAGGCCGACGACCCGATCCAGCTCCTCCCCTTTGGCGGTGAGCATGATAATGGGAATAGCCGCCGTATTTTTGCCTCGCTCCAGCTCTCTGCATACGCTGAGCCCGTCCATGCCTGGGAGCATCAGATCGAGCAGGATTAAGTCCGGCTGTTTTGACCGCGCAATATGCAACCCGTCTGCGCCGTCCCCGCTGTCCAGAGTGGCGTACCCTTCTTTTTGCAGGTTGTAGGCCAAAAGTTTGCGGATATCTTCTTCGTCTTCAATGATGAGTATTGTTTGTTTTATCATGAGGTTTTTTTTATGGGCTTTATTTGATAAAACGTTACCTGTCTTGTGCGGCATTTTTGTGGAGGCTGTGTGACGATTGCGTGACGTTGCAAAAAAAATCCGGCGCCCTTGTCACATGAGTTTCATATCGTTGTCACAGTTTTGTCATACGGCAAGGGCATAGCTAAAGCGTACGCGGTGATGTCGCCGCGACAAACGGCGCTTTTTGTCACGACAGCCTGGAGGATTTATGCATATCATACGTTTTATCGGGGTGGTATTGTTTTGTCTGGGTCTGGGGTTTCCCGCCTTTGCCGCGGAGGAAATAGTCATCAACGGCTCCACCACGGTGCTGCCCATTATGCAAAAGATTGCTGAAAATTATATGGCGATTCATCCTGCCGCCGTGCTTACCATTTCCGGCGGCGGTTCAGGCAACGGCATCAATGCGCTGACCAACGGCCTGTGCCAGGTAGCCATGTCCTCCCGCGAGATGGAGGCCAACGAAATACAATTGGCGCGAAGCAAAGGGGTAAAGCCGGTACGCATAGCGGTGGCTGTGGACGCGCTGCTGCCCATTGTGCATCCTTCCAACAAGGTCGCCGAGCTCAGCACGGAGCAACTGCGCGGCATCTACGCGGGCAAAATTACGAACTGGAATGAAGTCGGCGGCGCGGACAAGAAAATCACAGTCATATCCCGGGATACTTCCTCCGGCACCTATGAAACTTGGGAAGAGCGGATCATGCAAAAAGGAAAGGTGACTCCGGCGGCGTTGCTGCAAGCGTCCAACGGCGCGGTGGTGCAAGCTGTTTCCAATAACCCCAACGCCATCGGCTATATAGGTTTCGGTTATCTGGACAACAGCGTCAAGGGGCTGAACATAGGCAATATCAAGGGCACCGCTCAAAGCGCCCTTTCCGGCGCCTGGCCCCTTGCGCGTGAACTGTATCTTTTCATTAACGGCGAACCGGTCGGAGAGATAAAGACGCTCGTGGAATATACGCTTGACCCGCAAAAGGGCCAGAAGGCAGTGGCGGAAGTGGGCTTCATCCCGCTGCCCGGAAAATAAGCACACAACAAACGCATGCGGGCTGGAAGATAACGCCTTGCGGCCCGCATCAAGACCTGAAGCGCCATGACACACGAACCATTACGCGAAAAAGGCATCCGCTGGCTTATCGCCGCCGTGGCATGCAGCTCCCTTTTGGCGTTGCTCGGCATCATGCTTTTTCTTCTCGCCGAGGGGGCGCCCCTTTTTGCCGAATACAACCCAAAGGAATTTTTCTTTGGCATGTTTTGGTATCCCACATCAGAACCGCCGGAATTCGGCATTTTGCCGCTCATCATAGGTTCTTTGTCCGTGATGGCTGTTGCCGTGTGCATAGCCTTGCCGCTCGGCGTATTGACCGCCGCTTACCTCACGGAAATAGCCGCCAGCGGCGTGCGGCGCATCGTCAAACCTTTTGTGGAGCTTCTGGCGGCGCTGCCTTCGGTGGTAGTCGGTTTTTTCGGCATGGTTGTAGTTGCTCCTTTTATGCAAAGGACATTTGATTTGAGCACCGGTCTGAATCTGTTTAATGCCGGCCTGATGCTTGCTTTTATGAGCGTACCCACGATTTGTTCCGTGGCGGAAGACGCGCTGTTCGCCGTGCCTCGCTCTTTGCGTGAAGCCTCCTTGGCCCTGGGGGCAACCCGCTGGGAAACCACCCGTAAAGTCGTGCTGCCGGCGGCCCTTTCCGGAATCGGCACCGCCGTGATGCTCGGCATGTCCCGGGCCATAGGAGAGACAATGGTGGTGCTGATGGTTGCCGGAGGAGCGGCCATGGTTCCCGGTTCACTTTTTGATCCGGTAAGGCCCATGCCCGCTTCCATCGCGGCCGAAATGGCGGAAGCGCCGTTTCGCGGTGAACATTACCACGCGCTTTTTGCAACCGGGCTTGTGCTTTTTTTTGTTACATTATGCTTTAATCTGGCGGCCTACTTTATCTCTGAACGCTATAAACAGACAGGCAGCTCAAGTTTATGAACAGCGTCTTAACAGCGTCCCGAATGCGCTGGCAATGGGCCATGCATGGGCTCCTACGCCTGTGCGCATGCGTTAATATAGCCGCGCTCATAGGGGTGTGCCTTTTTTTGGCGCTGCGCGGATTGCCCGCGCTTTCCTGGGAATTTCTCACCCAGCCTCCCCGCAGCATGATGACCGCCGGCGGCATATGGCCCTGCATTGTAGGCACGGTGTACCTTTCCGCCGGGGCTTTGGCTGTGGCCTTTCCTCTGGGCGTAACCACCGCCGTATATCTGCATGAGTATGCAGGCAGGAGCGGAATCGCAACATGCATCCGCATCGGCGTCAGCAATCTTGCCGGCGTTCCCTCAGTTGTTTTCGGACTATTCGGGTTGGCTTTTTTTGTCACATGGTGTGGGTTTGGCGTCTGTGTCCTATCCGGCATACTTACTTTGGCCGTTCTCACTTTGCCGGTGATTATCGGCACAGCCGAAGAAGCGCTGCGCCAGGTGCCGGATACCTACCGCGAGGCTTCTCTGGCTCTTGGAGCCTCAAAATGGCAGACCATCACGCGCGTCGTGCTGCCTGCGGCTCTGCCCGGCATGTTGACCGGGGCTATCCTGGGCGTGGCTCGGGCGGCCGGGGAAACAGCGGCCGTCATGTTTACAGCCGCCGTGTTTTACACTCCCAAAACGCCGGATTCTTTGTTCAGCTCCGTTATGGCGCTGCCGTACCACATGTATGTTCTTGCCACAGCGGGCACGGACATAGAAAAAACACGGCCGCTTCAATATGGAACGGCCTTAGTGTTGATCCTGCTTGTGCTTGGCATGAACCTTGGGGCGATTATAGTGCGGGACAGGTTGCGTAAAGCGGCATGAAGGATGGTGCGGATCAGTATCATGCAGGATACAGCTTCGAGCAAACCTCACCGAAATAACCAAACATCGCAGTCGCGTCACCGGAGTTGTAGAGCGCCCTCAGCTTTTCGTTAAACTCTTCTGTCGTCTCTCTCAGAACGGTAATTGGATAATAGCCCGCCGACAAAAGCGCTCCGTTCATCATCAAGGAGGCGGTTCGCTTGTTGCAATCAAAGAAAAATTGTGTCCTGGACATGAACAGGAACGTGGCTATCGCCCGCTCTATGGGATTTTCCATCTGTTCACGTAAAAAAGAAAATCCTTTTTCAGCAAGCGGGGGAAGCTCATCCGCTGCCGGTGGGACGTGCGATACCTCGTGGATATGTACTTGATGGCTCCTCAGCACTCCCCATTCCAGAGCCTCTTCCTTGCCGACAATGACATGAAGCTGCTTGGCAAAGTCCATATCAAGGCGAAAGATCGCGTTTTTTACGGAATTGGTGAGGAAGTTCGCCGCATCGCCAAAACGCTTCACCTGGTTCAACTGGTCGATGCTGATGCCCCCTACAGCTTGCCCTTGGAGAATGGTTTCCGTCTGCGGCAAGGTGGAGGAGTTGTTTTCAAAAACCCCCAAAGAGTTCCAGACAATCCCGGCCATGTTCTTTTTGAACATGAAAAGAGCCAAATCCGGCCTGTTTTCATGCGGCAACGGAATGGTTGTTGGCTCCCAGGAAAAGCCGAGAGGTGATTCAAAAAGCCGTTTGTCCACTTTGGGTTCTCCACCAACTATTTTTTACCGACAAAGAAAGAATCTTTCTCACCACTCCACCAGAGGTTTGAAGCGGGCCAACACTTCGCGTGCAAAGCCCTGTCCGGCTTTTTCCCTTAATGCCGCCATACGAGCATTCCAATCAAGGCTCCTCACTTGGTCGCAAAGAGTGACTCCTGTGGTCTGGCAAGCTGCCGGGAGCGCCAATTCAAAGGGATATCCTTTGCTCTGGTTGGTAATAGGCACAACAAGGCATAACCCGGTTCGGCCATTATAGGCTTTGGGGGAAAGCACAAGGGCAAGGCGATGCCCTGCCTGCTCATGCCCGGCTTGCGGGTCAAAATTCAGCCAGAGGACATCACCGCAGTCGGGAACATAGGAAGCGGCTACCATGCCTCTTTTCCCCGCGCCTGACCCCAATCAACCTCATGGTGAATGTTCTCAGGAGTTACACCGGCAAGAAGCTCATCCAGGGTGAATTTCTTCGGCATGGAGGGGATGGTCACTCGGAAGCCATCATTTTCAATGTGCAACTCAACCTCGACACCGCGTTCGATTGCCAGCTTCGTTACCAGAGCTTGCGGCAGGCGGATGGCCAGGGAATTGCCCCATTGGGAAACTTTTGTTTGATTTGGCATGCTCTATCCTCTGTATATCTGTAGGATATACACAAGAAGAGAATAAAGACAAGCCCTACTGAGCAGAGGTCTTGCCATGCCGCCAAAGAAGATGTATTCTTTGAGCACATATGAGAATACATAAGAATACGGAAGGAGCGATTATGCAGCCCGTGACCACAGTCCGGTTCGCCCCGGAAATCCGAGAGCAGCTCGACAAGATGGCCGAGCAGATGGACAGGCCCCGCGCCTGGATTATCAAGGAAGCCGTTGCCCAATACCTTGAGCGCGAAACATGGTATCTGGCCGAGGTGCAAAAGGGAATAGACGATATGGAAGCCGGGCGGGTAATCAGCCATGACGAAGTGGCGGCGAGGTTAAAGGCGAAGCGCTTCAATGTCGCCTCGTAAGCCTTTGCCCATCAAATGGACGGAAAGCGCCTGGGAAGACCTGGACGGCATATCTGATTATCTGCTTGGCGAAGGCGTACCCTTTGAAGCCGTGGAAGAATATGTGAAGCGTATCTTTAAAGCGCCAGAGCACCTTGCCACGCTTCCGGGCGCAGGCAAGCCGGGCAGAATGCCGGGCACCAGGGAATGGCTCGTTAAGGATACGCCATATACACTTATTTACGTTGAGCACGGCAATACGGTGCATATTTTGCGCGTGATGCACGGTAGTCGCCAGTTTCCGGGGCAATAGCGGCGATTCGGAAGCTATTTTTATTGCGCCTCCAAGGTATAGCTATTCACCGAAGCAGAACCCCATCCGGCGCGCACGTCGCCTGCGGAGACAATACCATCAGTCGCATTGTCTCCCGGTCGGACGGATTGTTCGCCTAAGTCAGGATCAAAATACGGTTTCTCCTGAAGGATTTTTTCCAGATACCCGCCGGGGTTCCCCGGCCGCTACCGCTCCGTATAGCGAATAATCCGCCGTCCACGTTCAGAGTCCGGCTCAATGCCGTGCCGTTTCAGTACCGGCAAAAGGTACAGGCGAAGATTCGGCGGCGGGGGATAAGCTCAAGAGACTGTGATTTAGTTGCTATTTTTGCTCTCCCGCAAGATGGTACCAACTTGGTACCATCTTCTTCTTTATGGCACCATCTTCGGGAAAATGGTACCAAAATCGTGCGGTTGTCCCTGTCCAAACCTGGATTCGATTGGAAAAGAGAAATCCCGAAAGCCGCTAATAGCTTGACTTTCGGGATTCATCCGGTCTTTACCGGATAAGCTGATGGTGGAGGCGGCGGCCACCCAACACACAATTTAACATGCTGA
>JAVBOT010000054.1:0-37632 GCA_031550225.1 Desulfovibrio sp. | reverse complement strand
CTAGGGGCTGTCTCTCAATAAAAGATTTTGCGCCAAGAGCAAGGAATCCAGCTCTTTTTGCGAAGGGAGTGTACTCTTACGGTACAGGACCGGAGGAAAAAAAGCTGGATGACGCAGCTATTTGGACAAAAGATTTATTTAGAAACAGCCCCTAGGCCGGGCACGGCAGCATGGCCGGTGTCCCCCATAAAGAACGTTTTTCGCGAAGGCGCGGCGTATTTTACAAAGCAACGCCATGCGCTTTGCCTGCATAATGCATAAATGCTTGACAGGGCATTATGGTGCTTGTTATGTGTCTTTACATAATATGTATACAATATTTGCAGCATTTTGTTTTGAATTGTTAATAAAATAAGTTTTAGTATTTGTACCGCTGTTTTTTTAATTTTTTATCAACGCAGCATCCATTGATCCACCACGCGCGGCATAGTTCTATGCATCGCTTTGCTGTTGGCGAAAACGGGAACACGTGAGTTCACCGTTAATATTGCTTTGCGCCGTTGTATTTACTGAGTATAGAGTATTGTGGTTTTTGCCTTATATATTCAAAACATAATGCTCATATAGCGTCCATTCCCTATGCATGTGAGGGAATAGGTATGAATTACGCGTTGTTATTGTGGTGATGCGTTTTTTGTATGTAGTTACTGTCGTAAAAAAGGAGTATGTATTATGGCGATTCCTCAATGGTTTAATGTGGCATTGTATATGCGGAACAAGCTTGCCCAGGTGCGGGCTGATGAGCCCCAGGCGGGATGGGATGGGGACAGCGTTAACGCCGCGTTTATCAGATCCGGTTTTCTGGGAGACGAAGGCGCGTACAGGCACTTTTTAGACTATGGCCAGGACGAGGGCGTTTCTCCCAATCAGTACTTTAATGCGGCGCAGTATCTGAGCTTTAAAACGGCGCTGTTCTACAATACCAGCGCGCCTTCCGTCACGGCGGAGCAGCGCGCGTTTGTGAAGACGGCGATAGAGAACGCCGGCATGAGCCTGTGGGATCATTATAATCAATTTGGTTCCGCTGAAGGGGTGAACCCCTCAAACTTTTTTGACAACGAAACCTATATGCTGAAAAAGCTGGCCCACTGCAAGGCAATGGACGGAAGCAGCGCCTGGACAATGGAAAAGCTGGTTACTGCATTTCAAAATGCCGGGCTGTCGGCTCTTGAGCATTACGAGCTGTACGGTAAAAACGAAAATATCGCCGCGTCACGGGTGACCAAGGATCTTGCGCCCGAGGGCCGCGACCAGGATGTGAATCCGTCCGGGGACAAAGCTTGCGTTGTTGTTGAAGCGCTTGACAGGGACGGCGCGGCTGACGGGCCCTTTGAGGGCATCCATTTTAATACGCTTAACTTTCTTTACAACGGCGAGCAAAAGTCCGTCAAAATCAGCACGCTTGCATCGTATGACAGCTACGAAGAGCTTGCCGGCGCTCTGCAGACGGCGTTGGATGCGCAGCACCCTACGCTTGGGATATCCGCCGGCATTGGGAAAAGCTTCATGAGCAATACCCATGAAGGCAAGGGCATTGTTTTATATTCGCCCAATGCCGATGTTGAAGAGCTTGAGTTTTCCGATATTCGTGGAATTACGGAATCCGGCGGTTCCACAGATTTCATCCACTATGAAGCGAATATTAAGGATAATGCCATTGCCCTGGAGATTATCGATTCCAGAGGCGTCAGGTACGATGACCCCCTTGCGACCGCCACTGTGCGCGGGTTAAAATTTATGATCGATGGTGAGGAAATCACGCTCAATTTCAATTCAGCCGTTGATAGCTATGCTGATTTATGTGATGCCGTTCAAAATGCCATTGACTCGGCCGTGCCTCAGTATAACCTGCAAGCCAGCCTTGGTGATTTCTTCAATATGCCCGGGGCTGCCAGCAATGACGGAACCGTGCTCAACTGGATTGCCGGGCAGAAAGTTGTCATCAGCTCCGCAACGCCGCATACGTTCACCATGCAGCAAGGCTTAAGCGCGTTCATTACCTCGGGCACATCTCCTTATTCCTGGTCGGTTTACCAGGACACGACTTCCGCCCAACTCACGGACCAGAGCAGCCCGTTGAGCGTGCTCGGCGTGCAGGAGATGGATCCGGCTCTCCCGCCGGCCGCTTAAGACGTTTTTAGCATCACACGGGGGACAAGAAAGGAGAAGGTCCGCAAGGCGTAGCCTTTGCGGACCTTTATGCGTTTCAATTACCGTTCACGCTAGAGGCAGTGCGGTCGGTTTGTTGTGAGACAAGTTTGGTGCATGACCCCGAAAAAAATGATGCCTGACGCGGCATCACGGCAAAATGGCCGCACTGCCTACCGCCAGCCGCCGCCAAGCGCTTTGTACAAAGTCAGGGCGTTGGTTTCGCGCAGCAGCTTTGTGGAAATATAGCTTTGCTGCGCGCTGTAGAGAGAACGCTGGGCATCAAGCACGTTGAGGTAGCTGTCCACGCCCACGTCATAGCGGGCGGAGGCCAGCTCAAACGTGGTGGTGGTGGCCTTGAGCAGCGAGGCTTCGGCGCTGAGCTGCTCGCCTATGTTCTTACGCTGCACCAAGGTGTCGGCCACTTCACGAAAGGCGGTTTGAATGGTTTTTTCGTATTGGGCCACAGCGATGTTGCGGCTCGCTTCGGATTCTTCCAGGGCGGCGATGTTTCTGCCGGTATCGAAAATGGGCAAGGTCACCTGAGGCATGAAGCTCCAGAAACCTGTGCCGCCGTCAAAAAGACTGGAGAAATCCCGGCTGACGGTGCCTGTGGAGCCGGTCAGCACAATGCTGGGAAAGAAGTTGGCCCTGGCCGCGCCGATATTGGCGTTGGCCCCTTTGAGCATATGCTCGGCGGACTGGATGTCTGCCCGGCGCTCCAGCAAAGAGGAAGGCAAGCCTTCGGGGATGTCTGCCAGCATCTCAATGCGAGAAAGCTTGCGGACTTCGGGCAGGTCTTCGGGCAGAGGAGCGCCCAGCAAAAGCGCAAGATAATTTTCCGCCTGCCCGACGCTTGTTTCATACCGAGCCACATTGGAGCGGGCTTCTTCCATAATGCTTTTGGCCTGGCTGGCATCAAGCTGCGAGGCGACTCCCGAACTGAACTTCTTATTCACCAGCTCATATTGGCCTTTGCGGTTTTTATACGTGGCTTTGGTGATGTCCAAAAGTTCGCGGTCAGCGATAAGTTGCAGGTAGACGCCCGCCACTTCGGCCACCAGGCTGATCTGGGCGGTTCTGGCATCCATTTCCGCTGAATGGAAGCTTTCCAGCGCTTGTTGCGTGAGGCTGCGGATGCGGCCGAACAGGTCAAGCTCAAAGGAACTGAAGCCTAAGGAGACGGAATACTGGCGCACAATCCCCGACCGGCCGATACCGGTCATGTCGGCGGGCAAACGCTGAGAGCTGGCGTCCGCGGCGGCGGCCACAGTGGGCAGAAGGTCGGCCCGCTGGATGCCATACTGGGCGCGCACTTTTTCAATATTCAGCACGCTGATGCGCAAATCCCGATTATTGGCCAGAGCCAGTTCAATGAGCTGTTGCATGCAGGGATCGGTGAAAAATTCCCGCCAGCCGAGATCCGGAAATTCCTTGCTCGGCAGAGGGGCCCCTGCCGGGTAGTTGACGGGGATGGGCGCATCCGGCCTTATGTATTTAGGCGCAAGGGTGCAGCCTGCGGACAAAAACGCCAAAAAGCCGCACAGCAGGCAGCAGGGTATAAAAACGGGCAATGAGCGCGTCATGTTCATTCTCCTTGTGCGGGAAGAGAGGGCGCCTGCGCGCCTTGTTCCGGGCTCTGCGGGTTCGGAGCTTTGCTTTTAAAGAGTCTGTTCACCAACACAAAGAAAATAGGCGTATAGAAAAGGCAGCAGAATGTGGCCACAAGCACGCCTGACATAACGGCCGTGCCGATGGCGTTCTGGCTGCCTGAACCCGCGCCGGTGCTTATGGCAAGGGGGAGCACGCCCAGAATAAAGGCCAGAGAGGTCATGATGATGGGCCGCAGTCGCAGGCGCACCGCATGGACCACAGCCTCAATGACGTCCTGGCCGGATTCCTTCAGCTCTTTGGCGAATTCCACAATGAGGATGGCGTTTTTGGCCGACAGGCCCACTGTGGTCAAAAGCCCCACCTGAAAGTACACGTCGTTGTTCAGACCGCGCAGAAAGGCCCCTCCCAGCGCGCCGATAACGCCAAAGGGCACTACCAGCATGACCGAGAAGGGAATGGACCAACTTTCATACAGCGCCGCAAGGCAAAGAAAGACCACCAGCAAAGAAATGGCATAAAGCGCCGGAGCTTGCGAGCCGGAGGTGCGTTCCTGGTAGGAAAGGCCTGTCCAGGCAAAGCCGAAGCCGGAGGGAAGCTGCTGCATGAGCTCTTCCATCAACAGCATGGCCTGGCCGGAACTTTTGCCTGTGGCGGCTTCTCCAAGCAGTTCCACGGATGAAAGGCCGTTATAGCGCTCAAGACGGGGCGAGCCGTAAGTGGACTGGCCGGTGACCAGCGCGGAAAAAGGCACCATTTTGCCTTCGGTGTTGCGCACATAATAGCGGTTGAAGTCGCTCGCCTGCATGCGGAAAGGCGCATCCGCCTGCAAATAGACCTTTTTAGTGCGCCCTTTATCCATGAAGTCATTGATGTACGCGCTGCCCCACAGGGCGGAGATGGCGGTATAAATGTCGCCCAGAGGCACGCCTAAAGCGCCTGCTTTCGCCAGATCCACGTTGAGGCTGTATTGCTCCACATCGTCAAGGCCGTTGGGGCGTATGGTTTTAATGAGGTCCGGCCTTGCCCTGGCCGCGGCCAGTAGCTGGTTTCGGGCGGCCATGAGGGCCTCATGGCCAAAGTTGCCCCTGTCAATAAGTTCAAAGTCAAAACCTGTGGCCTGCCCCAATTCCATAACCGCCGGAGGCGCAAAGACCACGACGATGCCTTCTTTAATTTGCGAAAAAGCCCGCATGGCCCTGTCTTGAATGGCCGGCACGCGCAAGTCTTTACTTTTGCGCTCTTCCCAGTCCTTTAAACGCACAAAGGCCATAGCGGCGTTTTGGCCACTGCCGCTGTAGCTATAGCCGGTAACGGTCATAAGGCCTGAGACGGAATCTTTTTCGTTTTCTAAAAAATATTTTTCCAGTTTTTTCACCACGTCAAGGGTGCGCTGCTGGGAAGAGGCCGGCGGCATCATCACCTGGGCATACATCATGCCTTGATCTTCATCGGGCAAAAAGGCCGTGGGAAGTCTAAGAAACAGAAAGGCCATAAGCCCGATGGCCAAGCCGTAGACAAACACCCAGCGCAGGGGGCCAAGCACCATTGTGTGGACCCGAGCCTGATAGCCCAGGGTAATTTTATCAAACCAGCGGTTAAATCTCCCGAAAATGCCCACGTGGGTTTTCTGCTTGGGCTTGTGTACGCCCAGAAGAGTGGCGCACAGGGCCGGGGTGAGGATCATGGCCACAAGGACCGAAAGCGTCATGGAGGCGACAATGGTGATGGAAAACTGCCGGTAAATGACCCCTACGGAACCGCCGAAAAAGGCCATGGGAATGAAGACGGCGGAAAGCACCATGGCAATGCCCACAAGCGCTCCCGTGATCTGATCCATGGATTTGCGCGTCGCTTCCTTGGGCGGAAGGTGCTCTTCCTCCATGATCCGCTCCACGTTTTCCACCACCACGATGGCGTCATCCACCAGAAGACCGATGGCCAGCACCATGCCGAACATTGTTAGGGTATTGATGGAATAGCCGAAGGCGGCCAGCACCGCGAACGTCCCAAGCAAGACCACGGGCACCGCAATGGTGGGGATGAGCGTTGCGCGGAAATTCTGCAAAAAGAGGTACATGACCAGAAACACCAGGACAATGGCTTCACCCAGCGTTTTATACACTTCGTTAATGGATATGCGGACAAAGGGAGAGGTGTCGTAAGGGTATACGGCTTTGAGCCCGGGCGGGAAAAAAGCCGAGAGTTCTGCAAGCGCATTTTTGACCGCATCGGCGGTATTCAGGGCGTTGGCGCCGCTGGCGAGCTTGATGGCAAGGCCTGAAGCATCCTGGGTGTTGTAACGGGCCGCCGTGTTCAAGGTTTCGCCGTCCAGCTCGATGCGCGCCACATCCTTTAAGTAGACGGCTGAGCCGTCCGTGTTCACCCGCAGCAGTATCTTTTTGAACTGATCCACTGTTTGCAGTAAGGATGAGGCGTTCACCGTGACGTTGATCTGCTGGCCCTTCACCGCGGGCAAAGCCCCGAGCTGCCCGCCCGGCGTCTGCGTGTTCTGGGCCTGCACGGCGTTGGTAATATCCGTGACTGTCATCTGGTATTGTTCAAGCTTGGCCGGATCGCACCAAAGGCGCATGGCGTATTGGGAACCGAAGAGAGTGAGATCGCCCACGCCCGGCAAACGGCTGATGGGATCTTGCACGTTACTGGCCACATAGTCGCTGATGTCGCTGCTCGACATGCTGCCGTCCGTGGACACGAAACCGACGACCAAAAGGTAGTTCTTGGTGGATTTGCTCACGTTGATGCCGAGACGCTGCACAGTTTGCGGCAGCCGCGCCATGGCAAGCTGGAGCTTGTTCTGCACCTGCACCTGGGCGGTATCGGCGTTGGTTCCGGCCATGAAAGACAAGGTGACGGTGGACTGCCCGAAGGCATCGCTGGAAGAATACATGTAGTTCAGGTTATCGATGCCCTTCATCTGCTGCTCGATAACCTGGGTGACGGTGTCTTCGAGAGTTTTGGCGGAAGCGCCGGGGTAGTTGGCCTGGACGGCTATTTCCGGAGGAGCGATGTTGGGATACTGGGCAACCGGCAGGGTGGAAAAAGACAATACCCCCAGCAACATAATTAAGATAGCGATGACCCAGGCGAAAATGGGTCTGTCAATGAAAAATCGGGCCATAGCAATACCGCCTTAGCGCGCTGCGTTGCCGGACGAAGATGCGCCGGACGGGGAAGAGGAGGACACGGGGCCGGGATCTTGTTCCGCTTTAACAGGCGCCCCCGGTCTGATTCTTTGCAAACCTTCCAAAATAACAAGATCTCCCGCCGCAAGCCCTCCCGTGACAAGCCAGTGATTGTTTATGGCGCGATCCACGGTGAGAGTGCGCGGAGAGGTGTTATATACGCCTTCCTGGCTCTGGAGAGTGGCGTTTTTTGACAGCACATGAGCCACAGGCAAGCCGCGGTTATTGCGTATTACGGCTTTTTGCGGAAGGAGAATCGCATCTTCCTTGACGCCTTCTTCCAATACGGCATGCACGTACATGCCAGGCAAGAGCGTTCCGTCAGGGTTGGGAAACAAAGCTCTGATGGTCACCATACCGGTGCTTTGATCCACTGAAACCTCGGAAAATTTCAGCGTGCCCATGATGGGCACAGACTTAAGGCCTTCTTCCCCTTTAGCGGGATTCGTTTGGGCCTGCCGGTGCGTATACATGGTGCCGTCTTCCAGTTTGAGGCGGACCTGCAAGGCCGCTTCGCCGCTGGATTTAAGCGCTCCGCTGGCGAAAGCGCGCTTTAAGCGCAACAGATCCGTACTGGACTGCGTCACATCCACATAGATGGGATCAAGCTGCTGCACCGTGGCCAGGGCGTCGGCCTGATTCTGCGTGACCAGAGCGCCGGGGGTCACGCTGGAGCGGCCTATGCGGCCGGAAACAGGCGCCGTGACCTTGGTATAGTTCAGGTTGATTCTGGCGGTGTCCAGAGCGGCCTTTGCGGCCGCCACTTCCGCATCCGCCTGACCCTGGGAAGCGACGGCGTTATCGTACTCCTGCTTGCTCACCGCATTGACCTTCACGATCTTACGGTAACGCTCGGCCAGGAGCCTCGCCGCCACAGCATTGGCTTCAGCCTTTTTCAGCGTGGCTTTGGCGTTGTCAAAGGCCGCCTGATACAAGGAAGGATCTATTTGATACAGCACCTCCCCCTGCTTGACGTCGGAGCCCTCGATAAAAAGACGCTCTTGAATAATGCCGCTCACTTGCGGGCGCACATCGGAAATCATGTACGCCGAAGTGCGGCCGGCCAACTCTGTGGTCAAGGTGATGCTTTGCGTGGTGACCGATAGGTACGTGACCGCGGGCATGCCTCCTTGTTGAGGCGCAGCTTTATCGCATGCGGACAAAACAATCGCCATGCCGAAAAAGACAAGAAGCGTCGGAAGTTTCCATGTGAAGTAAGGCATGAGATCCTCAATGTGGTTCAGGTATAAATGGCCTATTGGGGAAGAAGTTCTCTTGCGTCAAAGCCGTTGTTTTTACAGATAGCCGTGTCATGGCGGAAAAAGTTTCGGCCAATATATTGCCAGCTATACATAAGCGCTTTTATTATGAAATTATTTTTATGCAGTACGGCTCATTTCCCGCTGTGTCTCCCCTGCGGGAAGAGATTCCCGCCTTTGCGCATGACGTAAAAGCGGCAACGATGCCATGGCGTGGAATCGCCTGCTCGTCGCCGCCAAAGTTTTTTCAAGGCGCTTTGTAGACACAACGGGCATGCAGCCGGATGAGCGTGCCGACGTTTTTTCAAGCCTGGGCAGAAACGGCATGAAAAACAAAAACGCGGCGCCGCAGCCCTCTATTTTTTCTTTTGCTGGTCATGGCCGTAGAGGCCGCCCACAACGCCGCCAAGCACGCCGCCTACCGCAGCGCCCACACCGGCGGAACCTCCGGCAAGCGCGCTGATGCCCGCGCCCGCGCCCGCGCCGATAACTCCGCCTGTTAAAAGGCCCTGCTGGGTTTTCGTCATATTCGTGCATGCCGCAAGCGGCATCAGCAAACTGGCAAACAACAGTAATATGAGTAAACGAGAATGCATATCTTCCTCCACAGTTATTGAACGGCCGAACGCCGATGGGGTGTTTTAATGCGTTGTTCCCGGTTTGGGCGAGGCAAGCGCTGTTTGGTCCGCCTTACCACCGCCAAAGTTTTATGGCGGCGCAACGCGGCAAAACCGATTTTGCCCGGCAGGTCCGGAAATTGTCCCGCAATTCAGGTTCCGGCGTTCCTTTTATTTTTTTATTTGTCTGTAATGCGCGGCGGCGCGTTCCTTTTCCTGCGGCGTGAGCGCCGGGCGCACGTACAAGGCGCCCAGAACAGATACCACATTCCGATCCTGTTGATCCGGGTGCTCCGTGACGTAGAGGTCAAGGGCAGCGGCCAGTTGGTCGAGAGTCTGCCCCGTAAGGCCGCGCACCCAACTGCCGTTAATGCTTTGCTCTATGGGCAGAGGAGCTTCTCCCTGCCATTCCTTTTCTATTTCCAGCATAGTGGCAAAACCAAGCAAAAAAGCCAGCTTTTCCTGTTTGGTGGAATCTTTCCAGTTTTGAAGCGTCACGGACGGACAACTGACGGCGCTTCCCGCTTTGGAAAGAGTATCCGCCGCGCCGGATGCGCCCGGCGAAAGCAGAAGAACGCCCATGGTGAAAAGGCCCACGAGCATACGGGCTATATATTGATGAAAGAAAATTTGCATAGAGATCTCCTTACACATTTTTGGTACGGTGAAATATGCCGCGCGGGCTGGATGGGCTGCCGACGGCACGCCGGACTCCCGTCCGGCGTTTGGAAGGTATTTCCTAATGAATTATGAAATGACTTCTAAGTCTAGTGTATCTTGAAACAACAGATACGACAAGAAAATTATAAAACACGAACGTAACGGATTGTTTTAAGTGCGCGCCATATGGCGCTGCGGGGCGTTTTGGCATGGAAATGCCTTGACGCGCGGGTCTGAACGGGGTAAGGATTCCGTTCTCATTGCGCAAGGCGCATAGTTTTGCGCTCTTGAAAGCCGGCGACTCAAGGCGAGCGCCTCTATAAGGCGGCGAAGCAGACCACGTGCCGGCTTTTGGCATGGTCTTTTTAGGGCGAAGGCACAGGCTTTTCGTCTTCCATATTTGTTAAGGAGTCCGTAATGCAAAGAACATATCAACCCAGCAGAATTAAACGCAAAAGAACGCACGGTTTTCGGGCTCGCATGGCCACTGCCGCCGGTCGTGAAATTTTACGCCGTCGGCGCGCTAAAGGTCGCAAAAGATTGGCAGTGTAGGTCCTTGCTCGCGCATAGAATTCGTGTACGCGCCGATTTTTTGCGGTGCTACGATCAAGGGCGCCGCTTTTTTTCCTCGGAATTCGTGTTGTTCGCGGCGCCAAGGATGGAAGCTGTCTTGCCCTGGCGCTTGGGCATGGCTGTAACAAAAAAATGCGGTTCCGCCGTATGGCGAAACCGGCTGCGCAGGTTGATTCGCGAAGCTTTCCGGTTGCGCGGGCATGCCATTGCGGACGGCTACGATTATGTTGTCGTGCCCAAACGCAATGTGCGGCCCCGTACGCTTAACCTTGCCCAGGTCAGTGCGCAGCTTGCTCCCTTGCTGTGCGCCGTCGCAAAAAACACGCCAAGGCGGGAGCCGGCATAATGTCGCATTTATTACGTCAGCTCGCTGTCGCGCCCATCCGCTTTTACCAGTATTGCATTTCTCCATTTTTTCCGCCCCGGTGCCGTTATTATCCCACCTGCTCCAGCTATGCCCGCGAAGCTGTGTTGCGACACGGCCTTATACGTGGCGGCGTTATGGCCGTGTCGCGTATTGCGCGGTGCCATCCCTGGAGCCCAGGCGGAGATGACCCTGTTCCTCCCGCCCGGCAGTCCGCTTCGCGCGGCTGCCCTTAAGGGCATATGAAAACGGCTCCGCAACGGGATGCACGCCGTTGGCCGGAGCGGGGCGCCGACAATTTTCCCGGCAGCTTTGACCTGTTGCCGGAAGCGGTGAAATAGACAAAAACCGTGCTTTGCGGAAGATACGGATCCTCCCGCCGGCCCGTCCGCCGGCCCAGCCGATATGGCAGAAGACCTCATTGAGCATGCGCCTATGGAAACAAAACGTATAATTTTGGCTGTGGCCCTATCCATTGCTATTTTTATGGGCTGGAACTTTGTGGCCCGGCAGATGGGCTGGCTCCCTCCTCCTCCGGAACCTGCCGCACACAACGCAACGGCTGAAGCGGGCAAAGCTCCTCCGGCTCCGGCTCTTTCCGGGCAAGCCAGCGCGGATCCCACCTCCATTGCGAAACAGGCTCCTTCCGCCGCTTCTGCCGGAGCCGCCTTCATGCCCACAAAGGGCAGGCTCATTACTGTGGAAACTCCGTTGTACAAAGCGGTTTTGCACAGCAACGGCGGGGTGCTGCGCCAGTTTTACCTCAAACAGTACCGCACCAGCATGAAGGAAAACGCGCCGCTGGTGAATTTGGTCAGCGAAAAGGCCTCGGAGCAGGCCCCTATGGGTATTTTATTGAACGGCCTGCCCACCTGGTTTAACAATGACTGGACCTTTGAAGGCGATAACCTTCAGCTTGCGCAAGGCGCTACAGGCACGCTGCGTTTCATCGGCGAGGCCAACGGCGTAAAAATGACGCGCGAGCTGAGTTTTTCCGGCTCGGCTTACACGATTAAAGAGCGTTTGGGGCTTAGCGCTTCTGAAGCGCAAAGCGTGAATGTAGCCTTTACTTCCGCGGCGACGCCCCTTGCTGTGAATGAAACTCCAGGCATTTTCGCGCGGCTCTCTCATCTTATTTTTGGCGGAGCCGAGCCCGTGGCCGGTGAAAGCCAGTATAACCTCACGCGCGTTGCCTGGTATCAAAACGGAAGCTTTGATGAAACCGATTCGGTCAGCGATTTGACCGCCGGTAAACTCGTGGAGGGCAAAGCATCCTGGATGGGCGTGATGAACAACTATTTCATCGACGCCGTGAGCATGAACGATCCGACCGCCAGCGCCAAAGGCCGTTATGTGGACGGCGTGTACCTTGCGCTGATAGGAAAAACAGGCATCGCCCTCACGCCGAATGCGGAGAGTTCCCTCGACTGCACCTACTTCATCGGCCCCAAGGAAGCCAAAAGACTGAACGAAAGCCCTAATCATTTGGAAAAGGCTTTGGATTACGGCTTTTTTACTATTGTAGCCAAGCCGCTGGTATTCCTGCTTCAATTTCTCTATAGCTATGTGCACAATTATGGCGTGGCTATTATTCTGATGACCATCATCATTAAAGCGCTGTTCTGGCCTCTTTCGCAAAAAAGCTACCGCTCCATGCAGCAAATGAAGCAACTGCAGCCTCTTATTGTCAGAATCCGCGAGAAATTCGCTGACGATAAAGAAGCCATGAATCGCGAAATTATGCAGCTCTATAAAACCTATAAGGTGAATCCCGCCGGCGGCTGCTTGCCTATACTGATTCAACTTCCTGTTTTTATAGGCCTTTACAACGCTCTTCTCAACGCCATTGAACTGCGCCACGCGCCTTTCATTACGCATTTGCCTTTTACAGACAGCTTGTGGCTGGCGGATCTGGCTTCCCCCGATCCTTTTTTCATTACGCCCCTTGTCATGGGGGCCACCATGCTTGTGCAGCAAAAATTGACCCCAGCGCCGGGTGACCCCACTCAGGCCAGAATAATGATGCTTATGCCCATTGTTTTTACCGGTCTTTTCTTGACCTTCCCCTCCGGGCTCGTCATTTACTGGCTTATCAACAACGTTATTTCCATCGGGCAACAGTGGTGGCAGATGCGCCGCGGCACCTGAACCCGGATGCCGCGCTGAAAATGCGAAGCATGAGCGCGGCACCGTCCCTTTTGAGGCGGCTATGAAGCAATATAAAGATTTTCAAGGTAAAACCCTTGATGCTGCCATTAATGAAGCGTGCGTCTATTTTGGCGTTGAACGCGAAAAACTTGAAATTGAAATCATAAACGACGCTAAAGGCGGCATCTTCGGCTTGGTGGGAGCGAAAAAAGCCAGCATCCGCGCCGCCAGAGTGCAGCTTGACGGCGCGGTTTCCGCATTGCTGGAAAGCCCCGGCTCCACGGCGGAACGTTCCGGCAGTGATGCTGGAAAACAACCGCCGAAAGCGGCTTTGCCGGAAGAAAAGCCGGGAAAGGCCGCCAAACCCGCCGTTAAGAGCGGGAAAAGCGCCGGTCAAATCGCGCAAGCTGCTGATGGAACTCGCAGCCCACAGCACCAACCTGCCGGAGTTGAAGCCGCGGAACGTGAAAAGCGCCCGGAAAAAGGCAAAAAAACAAAACCTGCAGCTCCTGAGCAAGCGAAGCCGTCTCAGCGTGAACGAGAACAGCAGCGTGCCGCGCGTTCGGAACAGGATAAAGGCGACAGAAAAGACGGTCGCCTTTTGCCGGCGCAAAAGGGATTAGCCCGGCGACGCACGGAAGATGCGGGAAAGCAGCTTTCTTCGTTTCCTCCCCATGCCGGCGAGGCTGAGGAGGGATTCAAAAACGGAGAACGGGACGATTTGCCCGATTATTCGCTGGAGCAATGCAACCGGGAAGAGCTTGCCGCCACTGTGGAGAAAGTTGTGTTGCGGCTTGTGGAGCCCATTGTGGGGCAGACCCCTTGCCGGGTGACTATCGCGCGGGATCGGGTACGTATTTCCCTTGACTGTGACGAAGGCTCGGAACTGCTTGTCGGTTGGGAAGGGCAAACCCTGGCCGCTGTGCAGTATATCGCCTCGCGCATTGTCTCCAAAGAGCTCGGCGGCGGTTTGCGCCTGCAGATAGATGCCGGCGACTACCGGGAACGCCAGGACACGCGCTTACGAGAACTGGCCCTCAGCTTGGCCGCCCGGGTAAAGCAAACGCGCAGGCCTCAGTCCACGCGCCCGCTCAGCGCTTACCAGCGTCGCATTGTGCATTTGGCTCTTGAAGCCGACCCTATGGTCACCACGCGCAGCAAAGGAGAGGGCGCCCAGCGCCGGGTGGTCGTGTATCTGAATAAAGATATGGATGCCCAAACTCCGGCTTCGGTGGATGAATCCGCCGTTATATAGCGAGCTGGAAAGAAAAAGGGCGTATAACTTTTCTGGAGGGGCGCTGCCCCTCCAGAACCTCCCCGGCAGGGGGCGTGGCCCCCTGCACCCGCACATTCTCAAAAGCAGCAAGGCTGTTTTTGGGTTATGGGGGCAAGGGGATTCAATCTCCTTGCGGGGTTTGGGGCAGCGCCCCAAAAACGCAAAACCAGCCCTAAAGCGTAAGAAGCGCTCCGATGCATTCTTTTTCCAAAGACACCATTGCCGCCATAAGCACGCCGCCGGGGGCCGGGGGCATTGCTGTTCTGCGTATCAGCGGGCCTGAGGTTCTCACCATACTTTCCCGCCTGTTTGTTCCCGCCAAAGAGCGGGATTTTTTTCATTTCCGGCCTCGTTTCCTGCATTATGGCCATGTTTCGGACAGCCGGGGGCGGGTGCTTGATGAGGTGCTGGCCGTATTCATGCCCGGGCCACGCTCCTTTACCGGGGAAGATGTGGGAGAAATCCACTGTCACGGAGGATTGGGCGTGAGCGCTGCCCTTTTGGAAGCCGCTCTGGACGCCGGAGCGCGCCCCGCCGGCCCGGGAGAATTTACGCGCCGCGCTTTTATGAACGGACGGCTTGACCTGACCCAGGCTGAGGCTGTGGCGGAACTGATCAGCGCGCCTTCCCCCCAAGGCGCGCGCCTTGCGGCAGCCAAGCTGGATGGCGCTTTGGGGCGGCAGATACGCGCCATTCGCGCCGCTGTGGATGCCTTGCGCAGCCAAGTAATTTTGGCCGTTGATTTTCCGGATGAAGAAGCTGAATTGCTTTGCCGAGACGCCTTTGCCCGGACCATAGAGGAAGCCCGCACGGCCGTGCGGCGTTTGCTGGCCTCTTTTGAGCGCGCAAGACTTTGGCGGGAAGGGGCTCTCGCGGTGATCGCGGGCCGGGTCAACGCGGGAAAATCCAGCCTGCTGAATGCGCTGCTCGGGCGGGAACGGGCCATTGTCTCCTCCGCGCCCGGCACCACTCGTGATTATTTGGAAGAAAACGTCAATCTCAAGGGGCTGCTTCTGCGCCTGGTGGACACCGCGGGCCTGCGCCAGGGCGGAGATCTGGTGGAAGAAGAGGGGATCCGGCGATCGCGCTGCCTTGCGGAAGAGGCGGATATCCTTTTATTTGTGCGGGACGCGGGTGAAGCCCCGCACCCCGAAGAACGGGATTTTTTACGCCGCCACGCGAAAAAAGCGGCTGAGGGAAAGCTCCTGCTGGTTTTGAATAAGGCTGATGCGTTGGAAAGGCCGCCTTGTGCGGAATCCGCCTTTGCGCAGATGCTGGGGCAATCTCCTTGCGTCGTGCTTTCCGCAAAAACGGGAGAAGGTCTGGACGTTTTGTCCCAGGCTATTTATCAGGCGCTGACCGCGCCTCCGGGCACGGAGGTTTTGGCGGAAGCACAAGCGCCCGTTCAAGGAGATATTGCCCCGAACCTGCGTCAATCAGGCCTTTTGCGGCAAGCCTTGTCGGAATTGGAAGCGCTTGCCGAAGCGCTGCGGGAAGGGATGCCGTCTGATATGCTGGGCGTGCATCTGGACACGCTTGCCGAACTGCTTGACGAAGTGAGCGGCAGCTCCGGCACCGAAGAACTGCTGGACCGTATCTTTGCCTCTTTTTGCATCGGAAAATAAAACGCGGCTGTTGACAAAATCTTTTTTGGCAACAGCCCTCAACATATTGGACAAAAGATTTATTGCGAAACCGCCCCTACAAAAAAACGGCCAAAGGCTTACCCTGCCGAAGCACAGCCAGACTTAAGGGGGCGCCCTGTTTGGCGGCCTCGGCCGCTGCCCGGTGCAGATCTCCCAGGCTCTCCACTTGAAAGCTTCCGGCCCTGGCAAGAATATCGCCAGGCATAAGGCCCGCTTTCTCGGCGCGGGAGCCGGGAGTTACCGCCATAATGGCAACTTTGCCGCCTTCTTCGCTGAGTTTCACGCCTATGGGGGGCCGTTTTTGCGCTGAGCGCCTTTGGCCTGTGCCCTGTCCGTTGTCAAAATCGGCTTCAGGTTGGGGACTGTAATAGAACAGATCCGCTTCGCCCGGTTCCGGCTTAGCTTCTGAAAACGGCATGATCAGGAGGCTGCGCGCGGAAGGATCCAATATTTTGAGGCGGGAGGCGATGCCGTACCCGCGCTCCACATGGCCGCCTCCGGCAAGAATGACCATTGGACGTTGAGGACCCTTTTTAGGCATGACCCGCGCGCGCAGCAGCGTTGCCTGCTCGGCCATGACGCTGTCCCATAAACTTTGAATCAGCAAAAACCGCTCCAGGAGGTCCTGCTTGTCTGTTGTTACGGATGCTTTGGGCAAAGCGTTCGGTTCGGCGCTCCGCAGTTTTTCTCCGGCGGCGCGGCTCTGGGCAAGCATGGTTTTATGCTTGAGGAAAAAGGCCTGGAGTTTTTCGCGCTGCTCCGGCAACGGAGGCAGGATGCGCCGGGGCAGTTCTTTTTTTTCTTCGGCGTTCAGCCCGTTCAACCCCTTACGGCTGACGGCGAAGCGCAGCTCATTGGGAATATTCAAGCCGTGGATGCTGAGGGAACGGTTTTGGGCGACTTCAAACACCGGGCTGTATAAAGCAAAAGCAAAGCCCCAGGTTTGCGGCCAGTCAAGGGCAGCGGGCAGTTCCTCCAGGCTCACGGCGCCTTGCGTAAACGCCGTTAGTTGCCGGTCATAGCGGTTGCGCGGCAACATCTCAAGACCTAGGAGCGGCTCTTTGCCCGCCTGGGCCAAAGCGTTTACAATGGATGCCTGAACCTTGTGATCCACAGGGTTGTCATGGCGTTCACCCACCAGGATATAGCCCGCCGCATCAGCCAGGCGCAATAAATCATCCTCTGAAGCAAGGCTGCCGTCAGGCCGCACAAGCTGCCCTTGCGCATAGGGGGGGGCGGGCTGTCCCGTAGCCGGGGCAAAAACCGCCTTACCCGCGCACCCGCTTAAAAGCAGGCAGCAAAGGCAAAGCACAAGGCCCGGATGCGGTTTGGAGGAGGGGAACGCCGCCCACGAAAAAAACGGGGAGAAAAAAGAAGTGTTCATATGAAAATCCGTTCTTTCCGGCGCGTCTTTGCGCGAAAACATGCGGAAGCGCCGGGGGTCGCTATTTACAGAATTTTTTCCACATGCCAGCCCTGTTCTTGGGCCGCGCGTTCAAGGGCGGCGCCGCCAAGCGCGCAGATGCGTCCTTTTGCGCTGAAAGCTTCAAGGACCTTGCCGAATTCCTGAAAGTGCGCCGCTGTGGTTCCCAAAATCTCTTCCCGCAGGCGCTGGCGCAGGCTTTCCGTATCGCCGCAGAGGCTCCGGGCAAAGGCGGCGGCTCCTTTGGCATCGGGCAAAAGATAACTGTCCAGCTCTCCGATAGCTCCGACAATGGAGGCGTGCAGCTCTTCCCGGCTGATGGTGTGCCGGGCCAGGTAGGCGGCGGTGGCGTTATACACGTCCAGTGTGGTCAGAATATTGGGGTCACGGTAGGAAACCATGAAAAAAGCTCCGTTCATCCGGTCCAGACCGCACATGCAGCCGTAAGCTCCGCCCTGGACGCGCACCTTTTCCCATAAATAGCCGGTGCGCAAATATTTGAGAATGACCGAGGCCGAGCCGTGCCAGGCGTATCCCGCGTCAAACAGATTGATGCCTTTGCCCACGTAATTGACCTGGGCAGGCAGGATAAGGGCCTCAGATGCGGGAATATTCGCGGCGTTATCCGCCCGGGCGGGCTGTTTGCCGGGACTGTGCGCAGGCAGGCGGCGGTACAAGAGGGCGCACAAAGGCTCCAAAAGGCCGCGTTGCTCAGGGCCCGCCGTGATATTCAACTGTGCGCCGCCGCTGTGGAGCAAAACGCGGCGCAGGGCTTCCAGCTCCCGCAGCACGTCATCCCATTGTCCTATAACGCGTTTGGCCAGATTACGCAAAAAGGCAAGGTAGCTCACCCCGCCCGTGCGCTCGGCCAGTAGCCCTGAGCCGGAAAGCGCCGCGCGCAGCCGCGCGGCCACGA
Organism: Desulfovibrio sp.; assembly: GCA_031550225.1. Taxonomy (GTDB): domain Bacteria; phylum Desulfobacterota; class Desulfovibrionia; order Desulfovibrionales; family Desulfovibrionaceae; genus Frigididesulfovibrio. The sequence goes on along the minus strand of JAVBOT010000054.1, from coordinate 19,785 downwards.
CCATATGCCCCGCGGGCACCAGGCTATGCTCTTGGCGGGCCTTTTCCTCCAAAACCATACGGGAAAAACGTTCCTGATCCTCAAGCTCGCCCTCAACCAGAACCTCGCCCATCAGATCAAAAAGCTCTTCCACCTTGTCAGGGGCGGATTTTCCGGAAAGAATAAGGCGCGATACAGGCCTGCGGTCAGACGCATGGCTTAAAAAAAGCGTATCCACATCCATGCCGCCTGTTTTGCCGGCAATGGCCATGTTTAACTCCACAAAGCTCTTTTTTCGGGTGCCCATTTCCAGTAGGGCGCGCCCGAATAAAGGCAGCAGGGGAATAAGCTCCTGCGGCACGCAATCGGCGTCAAAAGCCGCTTCAGCGTAGATGATGCCGTTGGTGGGCAAAGGATGGAAGCTTGCGGCGGGCATGGAAGGCCCCAGCGCGTCTGTGGGAATGGGTGCATTGCGCGGCGGCAAATCTTCAACGCGCAGACGTGGTATGGCTGCCAGCGCCTCGGGAGTGTCAGGCTGCGCCTGCCAGGCCCGCAGAGACTCAGTTTCTTGAGCCAAACGCGCGCGATCTCCAGGGGTCAAGGCGGCCGCTAAGGCCGCCAGCTTGGCGTTTTCTTCCTCTTCGAGCCGATTTTCAAGCGTTGTGTCCGGCACAAGGCTCACTGTGATCCGGTGCGGGTTATCCAGCAGCCAACGCTGGATAAGGTTTTCAAAATAGCGCTCGCCAGCGCTGATTTTGTTTTTAATGGCCGTAAGCGGGGCCTCGAAGCGCAGCGGAGCCAGAGGATCTCCGTCGTGCAGCCAGGTGGCGAGGGCGCGCAGCATGACGGCAAGCCCCACGGGAAAACGGCCGGAATTGTTTTCCCGTAAGGCGAATTCCACGCTGTTCACAGCCGCCTCCACCTCTTCGGGAGGCAGGCCTTCTTTAACCAGATGCTCAAGGCATTGCAGGATCAGGGCCTCCACCTTGGGGGCGTCCTCCACGGCGATCCCCTTGAGGCCCGCATCAAAGCACAACTGCCGCAGCTCTGTTTCCAGCCCTTGGCCGGCGATATCCTCACCCAGGCCGGATTCGATCAGGGCACGGCGCAAAGGAGAGGCGGGCATACCCAAAAGCAGATGCTCGAGCATGCGAAATGCCAACCCCTGCTCAACATCCGTAACCTCCGGGCCCAGCCAGTTTACCACAGCCATGCCTTTATCTTCTTCTGAGGCGGCAAAAGTAACGCTCGTGCTTTGGGGGGCGCTCAAAAACCGCTGCGCCTCAATGGGCGGCGGCGTTTCCTGCATGGTGAAGGGCCTTAGCACGACGTCAAGCATCGCCAGGCGTTCTTCTTCGTTATCATCACCCCAAAAATAAAAATAGGCGTTGGAGGGGTGGTAGTAACGGCGGTGAAAATCTTTGAAGGCGGCATAGCTTAACGAAGGGATAACTTCGGGATCGCCGCCCGACTCCAGCGAATAGACGGTATCGGGGAACAGAGCGTGCAGGCAATGGCGGGCCAGCACGGACTCAGGCGAAGAAAAAGCCCCCTTCATCTCGTTATAGACAACGCCTTTGAAGATAAAACGATCTTCGCCGTTTTCCGGTTCCATATGCCAGCCTTCCTGGCGGAAAATATCCTCGGTGATGCGGGGGAAAAAGACCGCATCCAGATAGACCTCGGTGAGATTACGAAAATCCTTAAGATTAGCGCTCGCCACCGGATAGCAGGTTTTGTCCGGATATGTGAAGGCGTTGAGAAAGGTTTGCAGAGAGCCTTTGAGCAACTCCACAAAGGGCTCTTTTACCGGGTATTTTTCAGAGCCGCAGAGTACGGAATGCTCCAAAATATGGGCCACGCCTGTGGAGTCGGCCGGCGGCGTGCGAAAAGACACGCCAAAGACCTTATTCTCATCCTTGTTCAGGCAGGATAAAAGCCGCGCCCCTGTCGGCGTATGCCGCCATAGCCGGAAGCGGCCGGCCAGCTCCGGAATGTATTCTTCCCGTTCTAAAACAAAAGAATGTGAGTGCATGGCGTTCCTTCCAATGAATTATGACATGACTTTTAGAGTGGTTTGCGCTTGAGATTGTCGCTTAACGGCGAGCAAAGCTCGCCAAAGCGGTTATCCCGTGGACGTATAGGATGCGTCGGCATGGGTTCGGGCAATGGCGCGCAAGTTGGATTCGCACCGAAAAAAAGCCGCCACCACAGCCGGATCAAACTGTTTGCCCTGCTCTGCCTGTATGATACGCGTGACCTCGTCCACTGGATGGGCGGCTTTATATATGCGCCGGCTGGTAAGCGCGTCATAAGTGTCGGCAAGGGCCACAATCCGGGCGCTTAAAGGGATATTTTCGCCTTTGAGCCCCATGGGATAACCTGTGCCGTCCCACCTTTCGTGGTGGTACAAGGCGATGTCCCGGGCAATGGCGACAAAAGCTTCCGGCGTCCTGAGCTGGCGTTCCATACCCTTCAGCGTCAGTCCGCCTATGAGGGAGTGCCGCTTCATGGCCTCAAATTCTTCTACGGAGAGTTTATCCGGTTTAAATAAAATGGAGTCGGGAACGCCAATTTTACCGATATCGTGCAACGGACTGGTTTTATATAAAATTTCCAGAACGTGGTCGTCAAGATCAGGAGCGTAGCAAGGATTATGACGTAAGGCCAAAGCCAGTTCTCTGGTAAAAAGCTGTATGCGGCGCACATGGGCGTTGGCGTTGCTTTGGCCTTCGCGCGTTTCGGCAAGGGCGGCTATGCCTAAGATGATGACATCGCGCATGGCTGTCAGTTGGCGGGAGCGTTGCTGGATCATGCTTTCCAGCATGAGGTTTTTGTTGGACAACAGCCTCTGGCTGCGCACCAGAGCGAGCTGAGCCCCCACCCGGGCCAGGAGCACCGTCTTGTTCACGGGTTTGGTGATAAAATCCACAGCCCCTACGGCAAAGCCCTTTGCTTCATCCTCAAAGGAGCTGAGGGTGGTAAAAAACAGCACCGGTATATGTTGGGTGCGGGAATTTTCTTTGAGACTGCGGCAGACCTCATAGCCATCCGGATCCGGCATGAGGATATCCAGCAGAATAAGATCCGGCTGTGGTTCTTTTTCCGCCAAAAACAGCGCCTTGAGTCCGCTTGTGGCGACGCGGCAGCGGTAATGGCTGGACAGCAGGTCCGCCGTCAGCGCAAGGCTTAAGGGGGAGTCGTCCACCACGAGAATAGTGAATGTTTCCGCATTTTGAGCATCGGCAATGATCACGACGAAGATTCCTGAGACGCGGCCTGTACGTTGATCCAGGACAGGGCTTCTTCAAATTCAAAGTGCGACACCCAGGCGCGCAGGCTGTTAAAATGCTCGGTGGGCAAGAGATCTTCAAATTCTTTGCTGTGATTTGAAAAAAAGTTAACCGCTTCGGCATCGTCTTCCTTGAGGAACGCGCTGAGCTCACGCAACAAGATGCCCTTTCGGCGTTCTTCTTCCGGGCGTAAGCTGAGCATGGTCTTGTCCGGCGATGCGGCGGCGCTTTCCTGATCTTGCGTAGCGGCAAAGGCTTGGAGCAAAACTTCTTGAACTGCCCGCAGGCTGGCAAAACAGTTTTTCGCCAGGGTGCTGGTAGTCTCCAGATCGTTATTGGCGAAGGATGCCTCTAAAAATGCGCTGTCGCTGGCCAGGGCGGAGGCGCCTATGGAGCCGGCCAGGCCTTTTAAGGTATGGGCGATGCGCTGGGCGCTCGCCATATCTCCTTGCTCAAAGGCGGTGTAAAACTGACTCTCCGTATTGCCGTAATAGCTGAGGAACTGCTTGAGCAGCTTCACGTATAAGCGTTCATTATTGCCAAGGCGCGCGAGCGCCTTTTCCGTCTCAAGCCCGGGGAAGTAAAGCGAGCCTTCGACGGCGCTGGGGGAGGTTTTTTTTGTCATAATTTCAAGAGGAGGTGTTGTTATAGTGTTGGGATCCTGACGAAGGGGCGCGGTTTCTTTGCCTGAAGCGCGAAGCCAATGAGAAAGCGTAGCAAAAAATTTATCGATTTCTATGGGCTTAGAAATATGATCATCCATGCCCGCATCCAGGCAGCGCTGCCGTTCTTCATCCATGGCATGCGCGGTCATGGCCACTATGGGCATGGAGTCGTTACGCGGATCTTCGCGCAGGCGGCGGGCTGTTTCATAGCCGTCCATGACGGGCATTTGCAGATCAAGAAGCACTAGATCAAAGGGGGGCACTGTCCGAGAAGCTTTGACGGCTTTAAGCGCTTCGCTCCCGTCCTCCACCAGTGTGACGTGGATTTGGGCGGTTTGCAAAAATTCTTCCGCGACTTGCTGGTTGATGGGGTTGTCTTCCACCAAAAGGACGCGGGCCCCGGGAAAGCTGATTTGCCCTTGCTGCAATGGCATGGGGGTTGCGGAAACCACGCGCGGAGCCACAGGAATTCTGTTGTGCAGAGCTTCCATAAGAAAATCGAACAGCGTGTTTTTATCAATGGGTTTATACAACACCCCCATGGCTCCGGCTTTTTCCGCCTGTTGGAGTAATCCCGAACGACCGAGGGGCGCGGTGATGAACACCGGCGGTATGTTGGTCAAATTCAGCTCCGTGCGCAGCCGCCAGGTCGCCTCCAGACCATCCATCCCAGGCATATGCCAGTCCATAAGGACCATATGGTACGGGTCCACCGTATCCACCTGCCAGAGCATGGCAAAGGCCTCGGCAGGGGAGCCGGCGCAATCCGCCCTGAAGTGCATGCTGTTAAGGATGCTTTGCACCATGCGGGAAGCGGCATCATTGTCGTCCACCACGAGCACGCGGGCGAGATTCCCGCGGCTGGGTCCGTTTTGCCCCTCTTTTGCGGGGGTCAGGGCAAATGTGGCGGTAAAGATTACCGCCGTGCCCTTGCCGTATTCGCTCAGAATCTGGATGTCCCCGTCCATGAGCTCGACAAGACGCTTGGTGATGGTAAGTCCGAGCCCGGTGCCGCCGAAACGGCGGGTAATGGAGCCGTCGGCCTGGGTAAAGGCGGTGAAAAGACGGCGTTGCTGCTCCTGAGTCATGCCGATGCCGGTGTCTTTGATCATAAAGCGCAGGCGGACCTTCTCTCCCAGTGTGGCATCCAGAGTGCACGAAACAATGATCTCTCCTTTATCCGTGAATTTGACGGCATTGTTGAGCAGGTTGGTGAGCACCTGCCCAAGGCGCAAGGGATCCCCCATCAGCGTTGAAGGCACGTTGGAATCCACCCCGAACAGCACCTCAAGGCCTTTTTCCTTTGCTTTTTGTTCGACCAGCGTGGAGATGTTGTCGAGGATGTTGTCCAGCTTAAATTCAGAATATTCCATCCCGAAACGCCCTGCTTCAATTTTGGAAAAATCAAGAATATCGTTGATAATCCCCAAAAGAGTGTTGGCCGCGGCGTATATTTTGCTTACATATTCCTGCTGCTTGGAGGGCAGATCGCTCCTTAAGGCAAGATATGCCATGCCGATGATCGCATTCATGGGTGTGCGTATCTCATGGCTCATATTGGCGAGAAATTCGCCTTTGGCTTTATTGGCCACATCCGCGGCGTTTTTGGCATCCACAAGCTCCCGGTTTCTGTTTTCAAGGGCTTCGGCCATTTCATTGAAGCTTGCGGAGAGCTGCCCCAGATCGCCTGTGTGGTCGCCGAAAGAGGCGCGGGTTTCCAGCCTGCCTTCGGCCAGGGACTGCGCGGTCAGGAACAGGCTGTGGATAGGCCCGTCCAGGATTTTGCCGCTCATGATATGGGCAATGAGCAAAGCGATGCAAGTCGTCAGCGCGAGCAGCAGCAGATCCTGAACCAGAGCGGCGTTGATTCCGGCATACGCTTCGGAACGACCGAGGGAAAGTTCAATGGTCGCATAGGGGGTGTGCATGCCCGCGGAGGTGAGGCGCTGGAACAGCAGCATGAAGTCTTTGCCGGTGCGGTCAACGAGGGAGAGTTTGCCTGAGTCTGCGCGCGAGGCCGCGATGCTCTCCCAAGCGAACTCCTCATGTCCGCTAAAGGCGGAGTCGATATTATCGGGGTAAGCATAAATAAGTTTCCCCAGCGCGTCGCGTAAGTGCAAAAACACCTTTTCGTCCCGGGGGACTTTGTCGGCTTGCAGCAACTCCCGGGGCTTCAGCCAGGCAAGCAGAACATAAAGGGTTTCTCCCGTCCGCGGATCCGGCACCCGCCAGGCGCAAGGCAGCGCGGTTTTCCCGCTGATAGGCTCTTTGGCCAGCGCTCCCACAATAAAAACTTTTTTTTCAAGCGCTTCTATAAAGTAAGGCTCGGTGGCGACAGAGACCGGCCCTTGCATGGGCAGAGCGGAGGAATAGATATTGCCGTTTTTGTCGATAAGAGACGTATTTTCATAGTAGGGTTGAGAGGCGAACAACTGCGCGAGCCGATAAGAACAGCGCTCTTCGTGTTCGGAATACCTTTCTTTGAGTTGCGACAGCGCAATAAAAAGAATCCGCGTGTTGTCAACGAGCATACGGCAATGCGCGGCAACATTGTCCAGAAGATCCGCCGCCTTGAATTGCTGCTCCGCAATGGCGACGCGCCGGCTTTCCGTGCCGGAATAAAGAATGATGCCTGCGGCGGGCAATATGGCCAGAAGCGCTATGGCATATAAAATACGCCGTATGGAATTAAGAAGCACCATAAGCCGACTCAGCCCTTATACATCACATAAAGCGCAATGCGCCGTTAAGGCGTTCAAGGTAGTCCGCCCCTGCCGATAATTGGCCGTTGCCCAGGAGATATTTTAAGCGCTGCAACCTTCCCTCGTGGAGGCTGTCCGATAAATCCGCCTCGTTCTCGTCGAGCTTTTTCCATACGGAAGGATCATGATTTTTTGCCATAGCATAGAGGGAGCGCAGCAGTTCCGCCACGGGGGAACCCGCCAAGGGTTCCACGGGGCGCCAGCGCGACAGGCGGTTGAGCAGCAAGTCCACCGATATGGGCTTCCCCACAAAGTCGTCCATGCCCGCCGCATAACAAGCATCTTGTTCTTTGGAGTCGCTGTGGGCGGTCATGGCGATAACGGGCAGTTCCCGAGCCCAGGGCGCGTTCAGGAGGCGGATGCGGCGCACTGCCTCGAGGCCGCCCATAACGGGCATTTCGAGATCCATAAGGACTATGGAAACAGGCGCTTCAGGGGCATTTTCATCCAAAACCGCCAGAGCCTGCTCTCCATTTTCCGCCAGCGTCACTTCCAGGCCGGCGTCTTTTAGCATAGCCCGGGCAATTTCCTGATTGATCAGATTATCTTCCACCAGCAACACGCGCAGCCCCGCCAGGTCTTGCCCAGACGCAGCTTCCGAGACTGAAGGGTGAAGCGTCGTGTCGCCGGTTTTAAAATCTTTGGGACGCACGAGATTCAAAATGGTGTCAAACAACACGGATTCATTGATGGGTTTATACAAATACGCGTCTATGCCCACGGTTTCCGCCTGTTTTATAAGCCCTTCCCACCCATAGGAAGAAAGCATGACCAGCGCGGGCGCATGATTCAGATGAAGTTCGTTGCGTATGCGCCGGGCTATTTCTATGCCGTCCATCATCGGCATGCGCCAATCAAGCGCGACAAGCTGGAAGGGATTGTTTTCCTTATCCGCCTGGGCAATCAAAGCAAGGGCTTCATGAGGGTCTTCCCGCACTTCGGCGCTGATGCCGAAAGATGCCAGCAATTCCTGAAAAGAGGTGAGGGAGAGGGGGTCGTCATCCACAGCAAGCACGCGTATGCCGGAAAGGCGCTGAGAAGAAGGAAGGCCCGTTTCTTGCCGTATGCCGAAACAGATGCTTAAGAAAAAGGTGGTGCCCTTGCCCGGAGTGCTCACCACACGAATCCTTCCTCCCATGGCCCGCAGCAGCCTGTGAGTCAGGATCAGGCCTATTTTTTTCGCCACGACGGAGGAAGGGCGCGCATCGTCTTCCGGCGCGGCCGGGTGTTCGAGATTCGCCTGGTCGGGCTTTTCGTCGGGAAGCGGAGCGGCTTCACAGCGAGAAGGCGGCGGCGTTTCGCCGGTAAACATTCGCTGGAGAGAGGAAAGCTGCTCAAAACCCATGCCGCGGCCGGTATCCGTAACGCTTATGATGATAACAGTCTCATTGTTCTCTATTTTTTGAGGTATGCAACTGATGGTGACGGAGCCGCTTGCCGTGAAGCGCAGGGCATTGTCCAACAAATGTTCCAACACCTGGGTAAGGCGAAGGGGATCGCCCAGCAGATAGCGCGGCAGCTCCGGAGCGAGAAAAAATTGCAGGTCGATGCCTTTGGCGGAGGCCAACGGCAGAAATTGCCGCCGGATCTCAAGAAAAATATCGCGCATGGAAAAAGCGATGTTCTCCATACCCAGTTTGCCGGCATCAAGCTTGGAAAGCTCAAGAATATCATTGATTATCTTGAGTAGTTCCGTTGTCGCTTCGTGGATTTTGCTTAAATAGCCGCGCTGTCTTGGGGTTAAGTCAGTTTTCAGCACAAGGTAGGCCATGCCGATGATGGCGTTCATGGGCGTTCTAATTTCATGGCTCATATTGGCCAGAAACTCTCCTTTGTTTTTTCCCGCTGTTTCCGCCGCCTGCCGTGCTTCAATGAGTTCGTTTTCTCCTTTTTGGATGGACAGGGCCATGGCGTTCATCTCCATGGCAAGAGCGCGCAGATCTCTCACGCGTTGATCTGTGGAAATCCGGATGGTGAAGTCTCCTTTGGCGTAAGCTTTGGCCGCCGCCAGCATCTCTTTGAGGTGCGGCGAAAGCAAAACATAAATGAATGCTCCGGAGAGCAGCGCTGTGCCCGCTAGAAAAAAGAGTAAGAGAATCATTTCATTAAATTGCGTTTCTTTAAGTTCCGCTGTGATGTTGCTTCGGGGAATGGTAAGCAGCACCTGTATATACGGAATCTTATCATTCTTAAGGCTAAGCCGTTGATAGGCCACGAACAAAGGACGTTCGGGATCGCGGGTATAAAAGGTGCTCTCCGGATTCGGCATTGCGGCCAACTCTTTCAGCAAAGAGGCGGGCAGCGTCTTTGCCGGGTCGTCAGAGGAGGGCAAGGTAAGGGCAACGCGCCCTTGCGGGTCGGCAAAGTATAAAAAGGCGCCCGGGTGGCGGCTCAGTTTGCTCAAGAGATAATGATACGAACTGGGCGCAATGATCTGCGCCAGTATAAGCGAGCCCCCCAGGGGGTTGCGGATTTTATACCCGAAGAAGAAAACGGGCGTTTTTTCATCGCTTCTTTTGATCACTTTCCCTGTAACAAAGGGGGTGTCTTGCGTTGCCGAGAGCAACGGCATGGCTTCGTGTGGCCAGATCAGGCCCTGGGCGTTATCTGGTGTGAATATCTCACCGAATTCATTTACTATAAAGAGGTCTGTTGAAAAAGAGAGCGAGCGTACAAGCCGTTTGAGGGACTTTTCTGAAGACCCGGGCTGGTCCCCCAAGTTCTCTAAACCGGCGAGGGCGTGTAAAAGACTGTAAGAAACCGCGGCAAGGTTGCTGTGCATATGGGCAACGGATTTTACTATACTGACGGCTTGTCCTTCCACGCGTCGGGTGACTTCCACGTTTCTGTCAAAGTCTGTAAGCAGCATAATGCTGAAAGAAAGCAGCGCCGTTGTCGCTACGACCAGGAGCGCTGTACGGAAAAGCGATGCTGAAAAAAAATGTTTCATAATGATTGCTGATTGGATGCAAAAACGTGAATGACGTTCCCGCGCAATCGGACTTGTGTGGACTATAATAGTATTGCGGTGATAAATAAATTTTTACTTTCTCAATATCTGTACCGTCGTATTGATAAAATCTTAGGCAGCGATGCAAAACAAAGTTGTTCAGGATTTTTTGCTGAAGTGACTTCTATTTTGGTGTCAGCTTACCAAAATCTGCGCTTAAGGTCTAGGTATTAAAAAAAATTATAACAGCCGGATGGATAACGACACGGCTGCCCCCAGCCATGAAACAGCCCACTGCTGACGCGCGTTAGGGGTTCTGCTGCTGATTTCATAAATCAGCAGCCGGCCGATTTATGAAGGGCGCTTTGCCGAAGAGCGCGGTTTTCGGCTCGCTCATGCCGCTGTTGCCTCCCGAATTCTTTTCAAAATGGTAAACGATGGTTAGTTTAAGGGTAAAAGATACTTTAATATGCTTAAAAAGTGTAAATTTGGCAATACCAGCTTTAAACGCATTAAAGTTGACAAAAGTTGCATATAGTATATGATGGTCACCAAATGGGATGTTTCGTGGGGCATGCGCCCGGCGCCATAAGGCGCGCGATTCTTGCTCCGCTCCGCCGCTTCGCGGCGCACAGCCCATTGGCGGCGGTGTCCCGGCTTTTATTATGAACTTTATGACTCGGGACACGAGAGCGGATTCGCTTTGAGCGTTGTCGTCCGCGGCAGGCAAAGCCCGCCTGCGACAATCTCGCGGCAAGAATTTGCAGGCGAATTCTTGCGGAGCGGAGTATCATTTCCACTAGCGGTCTGCTCCAGTGCTCCTTGCGTCTGTGCGGCATCCCTTTACAAGGAAGAACAGGTACAGCGCGCATGAACGTGCCCTCTGGCAAAACGACTTTTACGCTGCCCGAAGCGGCTCAGTTGCTCAGTTGCCATCCGGAGACGCTTCGCCGCGCCATTCGCAATGGAGATCTGCGGGCGGCTAAGCTTGGAAGGGGATTTCGCATTTCGCGCTTTGATTTGGAGGCGTTTTGGACAGCAAATGGAGGCGGGGAGCTTTTCGGCAAGGAGCAGGAGAGCGAGCTGCCGCCCGGGGAGCTTTTGGAAAGCGCGGCTTTTGCGCTGAAAAAGGCAAAAGCGCAGCGGCGCGTGGAGCAATTGAGTTTGCCGGGAACATCCGAGACAAGAAAAAAATAAGCGCCGGTCCGGGCAGGAAGCGCTTATGGCGCAAGGCCACAGGGGCCAAGGGCAACAGTCCTTGAATTCCCGGCTGTTATGAAGATCTGCGGCAGGTGTGCCGCTGGAGCGTGGCTTGCATTGCGCTGTAAAGGCTTACGAAAAACGGGACGGCATAGGAGCGTGTCGAGCTATGAGTAAAAGAGCGGCGGCATCTTATACGGAAAGCATCTTTTTGCGTAGTGATAACGGCGCGGAATTGTACTTTCGCGGACAGCTGTACTCTGAAAGTTCGTATTTAGATGAGGAGCGCGGCGTGCTCACCCGGTTGCGCCTTTTTGTCACGGATAACAACGAGCAGGTGTTTTCCATCATATCAGGCACCGGCGGCGAAAAGCAGCGCCGCCATTACATAGTTGCGCCTGAGGGCGAGTTTTATCGGATCAGCGATGGTGTGCAAACTCTGCGTCTGCCCTTGGAGGCGCTTTTTGCCGCGGTGTTTGGCCTGTGCGGCATTGATCCGGCCCGGGCGGAAGATCTGAAGCCGGCTTTCGAAGAAAGCCTGCGAATGCTGGGCTAAGCAACCCACCCCTGCCAAGTCGCGGGATCCGTTTCTTTGCAAAAAGGGGGATGGTTTTGTCCCACATTTGGGGCGGCTTTGGAGCATTTTCGCGCTGGCGCGAAAATGCTCCTTTTTTATTGGGGAGCCATCCGCCGTACAGATCGCTCCTTCTTCACAAGCTTGCTTTCCCGCTGACCCAAAACCAGATCTCCGCCGTATTGTGCAAAGCGCGACAGTTTCTTGTTTTGCTACAGTCTTAGCTTTATAAAAAAATACTATACTCGGAGCGCGCACACTATTACACTATGCGCAAAGTTATTGTGCAACCTTTGAAACATACCGCCCTCGCGGCTGTGGGTTGGGACATCAGGAGAACATATGTCCATCAGCAAAAATTTTTTAAAAACCCGAGCTTCCTGTAAAGTAAAATTCCAGCTTTCTCCAGAAGAAGTAAAAGACGCCTCGGCAGTGTATCTTGTGGGCGATTTCAACAACTGGGATCTGGCGGCCAATCCTATGACCAGAAGAAAAGACGGTTCTTTTAGCTTGGAACTGGAATTTCCCCTCGGGCATGATCACCAGTTCCGTTATCTGACCGATAGCGGCATCTGGCTTAACGATCCTGAGGCGGACGCCTACGTGCCTTGCTCTTATGCCAATACGGAAAATTTTTTGATAAAAGTTTAACGGTCCAATTGTAACATTGGGGAACGAGCCGCGCTTGTCGTGAGACAAGGAAGCGAGTTTTTTTGCGGCAAAGATCTTTTCAGCGTGATGACAAACCCCGCAAAGCCGGATTTTGTAGGGACGCCCTCTCTGTCGCTTAACGGCGGCAATGCCTGCCGCCTGTGTAGCGGGCGATTGCCAAAAGTCTGCTTTGGCAATCGCCCGCTGTATGGCCTTTCGCCGAAACAAAAATGCCGCCCGGCGCAGGGGCATGGCAAAAGGAGCCGCTACCCATGGATTTTGCGGCTTGACACGGTTGGTGTTGCGGTCTATGTTCGTGCCATGAACACGACGCCTCTTTTGCTCAACTCTTTTTATCAGTGGTGGCGGCCCTTGCAATAGGGCCGTGGGGTTTGTGCGTGTGAAGGTCGGAGAGCCGATCGAAATAATAATACAGCGCATACAGTCGCGGCAGTGAAAACTGACCGCGTTTTTTTTTGTCTGTTTTCACTGGCGGGAGGAGCGTCTGCAAAGGAACACTCATAACCGCAAGGAGTATTTTATGGCTTCTTTTCAAAAACAATCATCTCAGGAGAAACCGTTTCCTGGTTTGGGCCGCCCGGCGCGGAACGAGCCGGGACCGGCTCCGGAAAACGCGGTTGCCGGATGCGGAGCGGATCCCGATGCTGAGGGGTTTTTTGGTTCCCATGGCGGCGTTTTTGTCCCCCCGGGGTTGCGCCCGGCCTTAGCGGAGCTTGAAGCCGTTTACGGCGCATGCCGCCGCGATCCTTCTTTCAGCGCGGAATTTGCCTATTATCTTACCCGGTACGCCGGACGCGCCACGCCGCTTTTTCGTTGTGACAATTTGAGCGGCGCTTTGGGCGGCGCGACTATTTATTTGAAGCGCGAGGATTTGAATCACCTGGGAGCGCACAAGGTGAACAATGCGCTTGGCCAGATTCTGCTGGCGAGACGCATGGGAAAAAAACGCATCCTTGCGGAAACCGGCGCCGGGCAGCATGGCGTGGCTTCAGCCGCTGTGGCTGCCCTCATGGGTATGGAATGCACAATTTATATGGGGGAGGAAGATATCCGCCGCCAGGCCGCCAATGTCATGCGGATGCGCATGATGGGGGCGAAAGTGGTCAGCGTGGTCGAGGGCCAGCGTACTCTTAAAGAGGCTGTGGACGCCGCCGTCAACGCCTGGGCGGAGGATCCGGACAGTTTTTATCTGCTCGGCTCGGCTGTGGGGCCGCATCCGTATCCGCTCATGGTGCGTGACTTTCAGTCCGTCATCGGTAGGGAAGCCAGGCAACAATGCCTAGAGACGGAAGGCCGTTTGCCTGACGCCTGTATTGCTTGCGTAGGCGGCGGTTCCAATGCTATCGGCTTGTTTCACGATTTTATCAAAGACACGAACGTGCGCCTTATAGGCGTTGAGCCGGGAGGGCGCGGAGGCTTGCCGGGCGAGCACGCCGCTACTTTGAGCCACGGCAGCCCCGGCATTTTGCACGGTTTTCGTTCATACCTGCTGCAGGACGAAGAGGGCCAGGCCGCGCAGGTATATTCCATTTCCGCCGGGCTTGATTACCCGGGGGTTGGCCCTGAACACGCATGGCTTAAAGATTGCGGCCGTGCGGAGTATGTATCGGTCACGGACAAAGAGGCGGTGGACGCTTTTTTCCGCCTTTGCCGCGCCGAGGGCATTATTCCGGCTCTCGAATCCTCCCATGCCCTTGCCCATGCCCTGGCTCTGGCTCCGACCATGGGCAAGGACCAGTATCTTGTTGTGTGCCTGTCAGGTAGAGGAGACAAAGATTTACAGCAGATGGAGGAGTTCATTCCCGCTTTCGGGCACTGACGCGGTTTGCCGCGGCTCCGCGTCAGGCAAGGTTTTTTGCTTTGGCTGCATAGCGTAAGCGTATGCTCCCATGGCAAAAAACTGGCCTTCTTTCTCCAGCATCTGATTGCAAAAATTCAACGCATAATTTTATGAGTTGAATTTTTGCAACGATCGTCGGCTGAAAAATGTGATTTTCAGCCGACTTACGCCGCTTATTGCGGCGCAAAATCCTGGCGGATTTTGTAGTGTTCGTTTTGCAAACACTGGCGCGTTCCCGGCGAAAAAGCGGGGTGTGCGGCAGCGGCGAAAAAAATGACGAAGGCACAGCAGCGCTATGGTGAGGAAGTTTTTTTGTTGATAACGAAGCCAACGCCCATAAACGGTTTTTGCAGCGGAAAGAGGTTTTTGAGATGAGTTCTAGCCTTATTTCTTCCCAATGCAAAAGTTCCGCGCAACATTCGCCCGGCGTCGACGCCCTCATGCCGCCCGTATCCGATGCAAGTTTTTGGCGGAAAGGCTACGGGCGCACGGGGGAAGGGAAAAACCCCCTTGCCGTTCTCTTGCTCTTCTGCTGGGCGCTTATAGCGGCTTTGCCCGTGAACCTTGCCGAAGCAGCGGCAAGCATTGTGGATGACGCGGGCAGGACCGTGAGCCTGAAAGCCCCTGCCGGACGTATTATTGCTCTATATGCGGCTTTAAGTGAGATTGTAGTGGCCATGGGCCTTGAGGATCGCATCGTGGGCCGCACGGCTTCGGACGATGCGGCGCCGGGCAAGCTGCCCGTGGTGGGCACGCATATGCGCCCTAATCCGGAATTGGTGGCTGGGCTTCGCCCGGATTTGGTGTTGCAGTTTGAAGGCCGCGCAGAGGCCGGTTTGGCGGCGGATTCTTTGGAGGACCTGGGCGTTGCCGTAGCCCGTTTTCGCATCGCTTCTTTTGCCGAATTATTCAGTTGCATTGAGCGCCTGGGGGTGCTTACAGGAGAAGAGGAGCGGGCGGCAAAACTTATCCAGAATATGCGCGAACGCCTTGATGCCGCGCGTGTGAAAACGGCTTCTGTCCGGCTCCGGCCCACGATTTTTTTTGAAGTGCGTTATCCCAACCTGCTTGGCGCGGGGGGAGGGAGCATGGTTTCGGACATTATCGATAAAGCCGGAGGCGTGAACTGCCTTGCCCCGCGCAAGGAGCGCATGGTGCGTTTGAGCGAAGAGCGCCTGGCGGCGGAAAACCCGGAAATCTATCTGGTGCAGGAAGGATCGATGAACAAGAATCCGATTCCCGTAAGAGAGCGGGCGCATTTTCGCACATTGGCCGCTCTGGCTAAGGATTGCGTATTTACAGTGGCTGAAACGCGTTTTTCTCGTCCAGGGCCACAGAGCCTTGCTGCGGTGGAGGAACTTGCCGATATTATTCTTCAATGCCACAGGCGCGTCCCATGAAACCCGAGCATTTGTCAGAAGGCGTTTATGCCGCGCCCGGCATATTATACGGCATCGGGGTGGGCCCCGGCGCGCCGGATCTCATCTCTTTGCGTGCTGTGGCGGCGCTGCGGGATGTTCAGGTCATCCTGGCCGCCGCATCCACGCAAAAGGAGCATTCTCTGGCTCTTTCCATAGCCCTGCCGCATCTGCCGCCGGAGATGGAAATACTGCGCCTTGATTTTCCCATGATCCGGGACAAAGATAAACTGGAACAGGCCTGGGCGCGCAATGCCCGAAAAACGGCCGAAGTATTGCGCTCCGGCCGCAACGCGGCTTTTTTGACCTTGGGCGATCCATTGATTTACAGCACCTTCGGCTATTTAATGGAGACCCTGCGAAAGAGTGAACCGGATCTGCGTCTGTGTATTGTTCCGGGTATCACTTCTTACCAGGAAGCCGCGGCCCGCACAGGCACGGTGCTCTGCCAGGGAGATGAAAACCTGCTGCTCATCCCGGGCATTAAAGACGAGGAAAGCCTGGCCAGGGATCTCGCCCTGGCCGACAGTGCCGTTATCCTGAAAGCTTACCGCAACCGGGAAGCCATTTGCCGGGCTTTGGAAGCATCCGGCAGGGGCAAGGACGTCCGCTTTGCTTCCCGCCTTGGGCTTGAAGGAGAGCGCACAGCGCGGGGGCTTGAAAATGTTCCGGAAAAACCACATTATCTTTCGCTTCTTCTCTCACCTCCTCCAAACGACCGACGGCACGCGCAAGGAGAAACCATGCCGGAACAGCCCAACATCAATTTTAATCCGGACTTCGCCAAGGGGGGAGGGCTGTTGCCCGCTGTCGCCCAGGATGCCTCCACTGGTGAAGTGCTGATGCTTGCCTATATGAATGAGGAATCCTTCCAAAAAACGCTGGAAAGCGGTGAGGCCCATTATTGGAGCCGTAGCCGTCAATCCCTCTGGCACAAGGGGGACAGTTCCGGGCACGTGCAAAAAGTCGTGGCGCTGCGTCTTGACTGCGACAGCGACGCCATTGTGCTGTTGATAGAGCAGGTGGGCGGAGCCGCCTGCCATGAAGGCTACCGCAGCTGCTTTTCCCGAGAGTGGCGTGAGGGCCGGGTAAGCCAGTGCTGCCCCAGGCTTTTCGACCCCAAGGAGGTCTATAAATAATGTCGGAACAACTGCTCAAACTGGGCCTGCCCAAAGGTTCTTTGGAAGAAGCCACGCTGGCGCTGTTCGCCAAGTCCGGGTGGAAAGTCACCCTGCGCAACAGAAATTACTTTCCTTCAATAAACGACGCCGAACTCAAGGTAAGCTTATGCCGTTCGCAGGAAATGGCCGGTTATGTGGGTGATGGCGTGCTCGATGCCGGGCTCGCCGGCAGGGACTGGATACTGGAAAGCGGGGCTGACGTTCATGTGGTGGCGGATTTGGTGTATTCCAAAAACAGCAACCGCCCGGCGCGCTGGGTTCTGGCTGTGGCTGGGGATTCTCCCTACAAAAAACCGGAGGACCTGGCGGGCAAACGTATCGCCACGGAAATTATGGGATTGACCCAGCGCTATTTCGCTGAGCGCGGCATTCCGGTGAAGGTGAGCTATTCTTGGGGCGCTACAGAGGGCAAGGTTGTGGAAGGCCTTGCCGACGCCATTGTGGAGGTGACGGAAACCGGAACGACCATCCGCGCCCATGGCCTGCGCATCATTGACGAGGTGCTGGTGACCAATACCCAGTTCATCGCCAATCAGGAGGCCTGGAACGATCCTTGGAAGCGCCGCAAAATCGAGCAGATAGTGTTGTTGCTGCAAGGCGCGCTTAAGGCGGAATCGCTGGTCGGCCTTAAAATGAACGCGCCCGCCGCAAAACTGGAGAAGATCCTGGGTATTCTGCCCGCGTTGAACTCTCCCACCGTGGCGCATTTGCAGGATAAAGAATGGGTATCACTGGAAATTGTCGTTGATACAAGCGTGGTGCGCGAACTGGTGCCCCAGTTGGTGGCGGAAGGGGCTGAAGGTATTATCGAATATCCTCTTAACAAAGTAATATGACCTTTTCCCGAGCGCCTACGCGTCTGTATGGCATTTTGGGGCGGCCTCTGGGGCACAGTTTAAGCCCGGCTTTGCACTCCTGGGCCTTTGCCCGGCAAGGCTACGCCGGCGCATATCTGGCCTGGGAAAAGCGGGAGGATGAGCTCCCGGGTTTTTTCGCCGCTGTGCGCAGCCTCCCCGTGGCCGGCTTAAGCGTCACGCTCCCGTATAAAGAAGCGGTGACCGCTTTTTTGGATGGGCTGACGCCAAGGGCGATTGCCGTGGGTGCGGTAAACACCGTGTTTTGGGATGAAGGCCGTCTGCTCGGGGATAATACGGATGTGGCCGGCTTTCTCGCTCCCTTGCGGGGCGCGTGCGGGGCTCCGCCGGCTGGCGGCTTGGACTTGCCTGTGCCGCAAGGGATTGCCGCTGAAAAAAAGGCGCCGGCAGGCGCAACCGGTGAAGTAGTGATTTTGGGGGCGGGGGGAGTTTGCAGGGCCGCTTTGGCGGCGCTGCATGAGCTTGGTTTCGCAAAGATCAGCGTGGCCGCCCGCTCCCCGGCCAAAGCCGGGATTTTGCAACAGGTTTTCGGTTGCGGCTTTATCCCTTGGGAAGAAAGGGAGGAGGCGCTTTTGGGACGCTGCCCCGAGCTTTTGATCAACGCAACGCCTTTAGGGATGCTCGGCGCGCTGGAAGGGCAGAGCCCGCTGCCCGCGTCCTTTTGGCCGCGGCTGGCCGCGCGCCGAAAAGAGGCCGGAAGCCGCTGCCTGGTGTATGAAATCATATACAGGCCGGCGGAAACGCTTTTTCTCAACCATGCGCGGGCAGCGGGCTTTGCTGTTTTGGACGGGGCGGAGTTTTTCGCGGCGCAGGCGGTGGAGCAGTTTCGTATTTGGACGGGGCTGCCTCTGCCCTTTGACGCCGCCTGCGGGAGGGTGCGGGAGCTGCTTGGCGGCGTATAGCGCGAAACTGCGCGACCGGCATGGACACGGCATAGAACCAGGGTTCCCCGTATCCGGAGGACGCCATGACGAGAAGATTTTCTCCTAAATATCCGAATAAGAGCAATCGATTGCGCAAGCGGCTGCTGATCTGGGGCCTGCCGTTTTTATTCGTTGTTTGCGGCGGGGCTTTCTATGGCTATCTGCACGGCCCGGGCGGCAACTCCACCGCAGATGCGCCCAATTCCCAGCAAACCCGGCTTGCGCAACCGGTCCGGCCCGCGCAAGCGCCCGTTCCTCCCGTAAACCCGGAAAAATCCGCGCCCACCCGGTTTATGGAAACGCCCGCGCCTTCCCCTGCGCCCCTTGCGCCAGCAAAAGCCCCGGATACGGCGGCCCGCTCCACGGGCGCGGAAGAAACGGTCCCCTTTGCCGGCCAAAGCCTGGACGAAATAGCGGCCCGGCTTTCGCGCGTTTATGGCGAGCCGCGCCCCGCCCAGTGGGGAGAACGTCTGCCGGGAATCACCACACGTTTGCAAGGCGCGGATAACGCGCACGGGACAAGCGCTCCCCTGGTGCTGGCCCTGACTCTGGACGCCTGCTCGGGCGGCGCTGAAAGCTATGATGCCGGGCTCATCGCGTTTTTGCGGGAAAAACACATCCCCGCCACGCTGTTTGTGAGCTCCCTGTGGTTGAAAAAACACCCGGAGGAGCTACGCGCTTTGGCAGCGGACCCTCTTTTTGAAATAGCCGCCCACGGGACGCGGCACCGCCCTTGTTCCGTCAACGGCAGGAGCGCGTACAGCATACAAGGCACGGCCTCTATGAATGAGCTTGTGGAGGAAGTGGAAGGCAATGCGCGTGATATTGCTGGCCTGACAGGCAAAAGGCCGCGCTGGTTCCGCTCCGGCACCGCCCATTACGACGAGATTGCCGTGCGGGTGATCCGGGATTTAGGTCTTGGCATCGCCGGGTACAGCATCGCCGGGGATCAGGGGGCGACACTGCCCGCCGCCGCGGTGAGCTCCCGAACGCTGGGCGCGCGGCCCGGAGATATTTTGCTTTTGCATATGAACAAACCGAAATCCGGCACCCGGCGAGGGCTGGAAAAGGCTCTGCCCAAGCTTCTGGAACGGGGCGCTGTTTTTGTCAGGCTGTCGGATGCGAACCTGCCGTAACGATATTTTTTGGGAATGTCTTAATTTTAAAGCGGTTCAGCTTGTGCAAGGCTGAGCCGCTCTTTTTATTCCAGCGGAGGGGGTACAGGCCAGGCCTCTCTTAGAGCAGAGTAACTTTGAGATTTGTCGTTTAACGGCGGGCAAAGCCCGCCTACGGCAATCTCAAGGCAAGGATTTACGGGCAAATCCTTGCAGAGCAAGTATACCTTTTCAATGGTAAATTGCTCTGGCCGCGGCAAGGCTTCGGCGGCCGTGCGGTTTGCGCCTTTCGCATCACCAGGCAGCGGGGCAGGCAAAAAGACAGGCCAGAAATGCGT
>JAVBOT010000021.1:0-16964 GCA_031550225.1 Desulfovibrio sp. | reverse complement strand
AACCAGACACGGCCCCACAGCAGCCTGGACGGGGCGACTCCCGAGCGCTGCTACCACGAAGGGTTACAAAAGGCTGCCTGATAAGGGAAAAGACAAGCTAACAAACCGATAAAGCCTGTCCGAACAAGGGGGACCACCTCTCTAGTATGGTGCTTTTTCGTGTGTTCCCACATATTTTACCTCCACAAGGCGTATGCCGCTGGCGTCTTCTTCCCAGACGGCCACATACGTTGGATGTCCTTTCTTGATATGGCAGTGATGCAGCATGCCGCCAAGTTTGCTAATAGTTTGGCCAGTTGCCGCGCACCGGCCCGGAAAGCTCAATTTCCGCGACCAGCAAGCCAAGAATTTCAAGAACTTTACTCGGCAGCTTTTCAGCTTGCTTGGCTACACGTTTTGAGTATTTCACTGTCCATTTCATAGAAGAAATATGTACCATTTTTTGGGACTAATCAAGTGGGCAAAAGAAAAGGCCTGCCCCATACGAAACGTAAGGAGCAGGAGAATGAGTAATCAATGAAAGATGTGTATGCGTGGGGGGAGCATTTCCACTCTGGATTTTTTGGACTACCTTTATGCAATTATTGAGTATATTGGTAAAGAGCGAAAAGAAGCGCTCTCTTAAAGATGGGCGGTTGCATTCTTTCTAACTTGACTTTTGTATCCAAATAGATACTATCTCTTCATAAACACCTTTCACCAGACCGGCACCTTTTCTGACTGGCTTAAAAAGCTCAAAGAAGCCAAGGCCAGAGCCGGAATCCTTATCCGGGTCAGGTCTGCGGAGCATGGCAATTTTGGTGATTGCGCTCCGGTTGGTGAAGGGGTCTCGGAAATGCGCCTGTGCATTTTGGGCCTGGGTATCGTCTCTATTTCTGGCAGGAAGGCAGTCGGGTGTATTGGCTGATGGCCGGGGGCGGCAAAAGCTCACAGAAACGCGATATCGAGCGGGCCAAAACCTTGCGGCGCGAAGTCGAGGAGTTGAATCATGGTAAAAGTAAGTAAATTTGACGCGGTTGATTGTCTCGACAGCGAAGAAATGATGGCGGAATACCTCATCGCGGCACTGGAAGAGGAAAATTCTGATGTGTTCCTCGCCGCTCTCTCCGATGTGGCGAAAGCACGCGGCATTGCCCAGCTTGCCAAAGACACCGGCCTTGGTCGGGAAAGCCTTTACAAAAGCCTTGCCCCCGGCGCAAAGCCGCGCTTTGACACCATTAGGAAAATTACCAAGGCGCTAGGCGTACCTTTGGCGGTGAAGCCTGAGTCTGCGCAGCATTCCTAATTGGCTATTTGCGACCCAGGCCGCGCAAGCCCAGTACGCCCGATTCCTCCTACCAACTTGTCCCATTGACAAACCCTCCACTAGTATATATTAAAAGTATATACTAGTGGAGGTCGCCATGCAGCAAGCCAAATTATTCCAAAACGGTCAGAGCCAAGCGGTTCGGCTCCCGAAAGATTTTCGCTTTGAGGGCGACAGCGTTGCCATCAAGCGCGTGGGCAAGGCGGTAGTGCTTTTGCCGTACAATGAGCCGTGGGATACCCTTTTGGAGTCCCTATCTATGTTTTCTTCCGACTTCATGAATGAGCGCAGTCAGCCCCCTGTGGATGTTCGGGAGGACTTTTGATGCGCGTTATTCTGGACACGAACATCTGCATTTACATGATAAAAAACAAGCCGCCGGAAGTGCGCAAGCACTTTGAGCGGTTTGTGCCGGGGGATATTGCCATATCCTCTATCACGGTGGCGGAGCTCCAATACGGGGTTGAAAAGAGCGCGGCTAGGGAGAAGAATGCTTTGGCTTTGGAAGCCTTTCTTTTGCCGTTGGAGATAGCCCCGTTTGATATGGACTCCGCGCTGGCTTATGGGAAAATCAGGGCAGAGTTGGAGCGCCAGGGCAAGCCCATCGGCAGCATGGACATGCTCATCGCCGCTCAGGCCATTGCGCAGGGCTTTACGCTTATCACGCACAACCTGAAAGAGTTTGAGCGGATTCCCGGCCTTAGATGCGAAACGTGGGCCAATTCGTGACAGGCTACATTATTAAGCCGATTCGACTCCCTGTTTTTCCATCGAATTGGCATTTGAAGACGTCTTGCTTATTCTCAGAAATTTTACTTCAAAACGCGACTTTTTTCAGGGGGTATTGTAACCCTTCCCATGCCAATGCGGACCTAAAGTGAAAAGTTTCGTGTGGTTGAGGGAACATTCCCCACAAGGCTGACGGCACGGCGTTGCTGGCCGAGCGAAGGGCCGAGGCTGCGTCATGATTTATCGTGCGGACAATCTCCGCTTTCCTGAAGCAGGCGGAAGAGCTTCGTGCACAAGGGTCACCTCTATCGGCAGGCCCGGCTCCAGGAGCCCCCGGACCCTTCCGGTCAGGCCGGCGGAAGCTGATGCCGCGTCCGTGCGCAGGGTGATGCGCAATAACGGCTCGGGAAGCAGTTCCGCAGTATAGTCAAGCACTTCCGGAATGCTGAAAAGAAGTTCGTCCAGTTGGTGGATGGAAAGCGAGCTTCCACTGGGCAAGGAAATACTATTTGTATACCTTCCTTGAATGGGGGCAAGCCGGGGAAGAGAAGATCCGCAGGCGCACGGAGCGGTGAGCATGCGCGAAATGTCTCCTGTCCGGTAGCGGATAAGGGGCATCGCTTCCCGCGAGAGGGTGGTGAAGACAATTTCCCCCCACTCGCCGTCCGGCACGCGCAATCCTGTTTTGGGATCGACGATTTCAAAAAGCAGGTCCGCCGCCCGCAGATGCAGTTCACCGCCGTCGGCGCAGGAAACCGCCCCTCCCAATCCGCTTTCGGTGGAGCCGTAGTGCGTAAAGACCTTGCTGCCCCACAATGCCTTGATAGCGGGTCCACACACGCTCGGAGCATAGTCCGCGCACAGAATAACGCTTTTCGGCCTGAGCCCCGGATTGGCTTTTGCCATTTGCAGCATTCGCACCGGCATTCCCATGAAGCAGCCGCAGGCCGCCGCCTCAGGGCCGGATAGCGGGCGGCAGGGGTCTTCGGACATATCGCGCACGACCGCCTTTATCGCGCTCCGCTCCAGCCCCTTGCAAAGAAGGTCAACAGTATTGCCCGGCGTGGAGGGGCCGAGATAAATAAACACGGTATCGCCGGGGTCCGCCATGGTCCGGATGCCCACGGAAAAAAAATTTACGGACAGTTCCTGGTCCTTTGGGGAAAAGTACAGCCGTTTCGGCGGGCCATCGGTTCCCGAGGTGCCGAGGCTCATGATCCGGTCTATTTCCTTCGCCGAGACGCAGACAAAAGCCGAGCCGGCGTAGCGCAGGTCTTGCGCCGAAGTCAGGGGAAGTTCGGCAGGATCCTCCAACTCTCGTATTTTTTCCAGAGGGATATGGGCCAGGGCCTGGCGGTAAAAGGGGCTGCGGTTTTTAACGTAGGCCAGCGTTTCTTTTAAACGGGCAAGTTGCCAGTCGCGCAGGGAACGGGGGGTCAGTTCTTTGCCCAGCCCGGTCTTTTCTCCGATCCAGGCGTCAAGTAAGGACAGCGCGGGTAAAGACGGAGCGGGGCCGGCGGGAAGACGGTTCACACCCCCTCGCCTTCCTCAAGATCGAATCCGTATTCCACAAGTAAAGCCTTGGTTTTTTCCCAGGTGCGGATCAAAATGTCCCGGCAGCGGTCCGACTTGAATTTGCCCGCGCAGATATCCATGCAGTCCATGCCGTTGAAGCTCTCGCCGTATGTTTCCTCATACCATTCCATAAGTTGAGGAATCATATGCTCTGCCGCGTTTTTAGCGTCAAACAAAGCAAGCGCCATGCAAGCGGCGCTCAAAACGCCGCAGACCCGCCCGGTATGCAGCCCCATGCACAGCCCGGAAGCGGCCGTGAGCAGGCTTTCATTTTTTTCGCCTCGTAGGGTGAGGGCCAGCTTCATAATGACTTGGCTGCAACACAGCCCTTCCTGCAGCATGGCATTGATCCGCTGTTCATCGGTTTTCATGGCACATCCTTGGTGAGCCCGGTCAGTCGCCGGCAAGCATCAGATGACGGGAGCAAAACGGCACAATGCGCCCGTGCACGTAGACATGCAGGCTGCACTGGCTCAGGCGTTCGGTATCCAGAGTGAATGCATCCTGAAAGGCCATGGCGCTGATTGTAAACGCATGTGTCTGGGAACGTTGAAAAAAGCCATCAAGAGTGGTCAAATCGCAACACCCGGGTTCGGCGGTCGTTTCCCGCGGGGGACGCTGCCAGCGGCGACCGACGAAAAGGCGGTTTTTTTCTGCCGGAGAAATATCGCGGCACGAGCAGCCTTGTTGCGGGGTTAGAGCCACCAGCCCATCAGGAGAAACAATATAGCCGCCGTGAAAGCCGCAGGCGGCGTGATCGCAATGCGAAGGCACAAGGCTCCCCGGCGGAACCAGATCCGCAGCTTGTTCAAAAATCGCCCTGTAGACCTCGGGCAGGGTCAGGCGTTCGTCGTCACGAGGGGGCGCTTTCCGGCGTCCGAAATAGCTGATGGGCTGAAAATGCACTCCCCGCACTATGGGAGCCTGCGCCACGGCATAGCGAAGAATATCCCCCACGTGCCTGTCATTAAGCTTCGGCACCAGGGTGGGCACCAGGGTTACGCCGATATTATATTTGCCGCAGATTTCCACCGCCCGCTTTTTTTGCGCCAGCAGCGCCTTGCCGCGCAGGCGGATATAGGTATTATCGCACAAATCGTCAAACTGCAGAAACACAAAGGAGAGTCCGGCTTTGGCCAGGGCGCTGACATATTCCTCATCCTGAGCGAGACGCAAGCCATTGGAGTTCAACTGCACATACTCGCAGCCGGACTCTTTGGCGTAGTGCACAATTTCCGGCAGATCGGCGCGCATGGTCGGCTCGCCTCCGGTGATTTGCAAAAAAGTCCTCCCGCTCGCGACAATATCCGTTATCCAGCTTTTGATTTGTTCAAGGGAAGGCTCTCGCTGACGTCGCCCGGTGTCCATTGCATCTTCGGCCAGACAGTGGAAACAGGAAAGATTGCACTGTGAGGTCACCTCAAGCTGTATGCAGCAAGTATCCTGCCTGTGCTCCCGGCAAAGGCCACAGGCTGTAGGGCAGTGCGAATTCTGATCCAGTGCGGGGGCTTCGGCTTCCGTTGTCCACTCGGATCGCGCGGGTATCCCCCGCCAGACGACAGTGGAAAAATGCCCATGTTCCGCGCAGGTTTTGTGCATCCGCACTTCGTCGCTTTCAAGTTTTAACACAGCGGGAATACGCCGCATGCAGACCGGGCACACGCTGAACGTGGAGCGGAGGATGCCGGGCATGGACGCGTTCATTTGTCCTCCAAGCCAGTTTCCACTTGCGTCACTTTACCCTTGACCAGTTCTTCAGAAAGATAGACCTGGCCGCATTGCGGGCATTTGGGCAGCTCAGCGGAAAAATTGTGGCCGAGGTAGGCGAAGGAGACCGCGCCGGTTTCCATCGGTATGCCGCATTTACAGCACACAAGTTTTGGAAGAGGTGAAGGCTCTGTCATGTCGGCCCCTTAAAGCAGTTTATGCTTGAGATTGTCGCTTAACGGCGAGCGCAGCTCGTCTACGCTAAATCTCGCGGGCCTTGTTACGCTTGGTTTCACAAGGCCGGAGCATTTTACCGGTATGGATAATTTTAAAGGTGAAATGCTCTAAAGAAAAAAAGCCGGCGCCGGTCATTCGTCAATGGCCATGCGGTGCGCATAGGCGTTATGCAGCACAAAGCCGGCGGCGTCGCTGCCGTAGGTCACCCAGTAAGTAATAATCCCGATTCTCAGATGCCCGGAATAAAGCCCGGTTGAGGTATCCAACACTTTTTCGCCGCTTTCTTCGCAATGCCGGATGGTTGCCTTGACGTCCTCTTCCAGAATCAGTTCGCGATCCATTTTTAAAACCAGTTCCGGCGCGATGGTCAGGCGCATGTCGTCCCCGTCTCCCTGCCGGCACGGGCCGGCGATATCCTGATTGTCGGCGAAATGCCCTTTGAGAATAAGCCTGTTGGCTCTGCGCTGTGATAGTGACGGCGGTTTGCGGTCAGATGGATTGCGGGTGAACAGCACGTCGAGAATGTGCCGGCTTGGTTTGCCCGCCGAGGAGAAAATATCCCGACAGTTGGTGCAATACGTAATATATTCAGCCGGGTGCGCATTAATGCGCCTGGAGACAATGGCATTGGCCAGTTCCGGATTGGCTGCGTAAATATTGCCGCCAAAGCCGCAGCAACGGGCATGGGCTGACGCGCCGTCCTCTTCCGCCAGGCGAAGGCCGGCTTTTTGAGCCAAAAGCCTCACGCTTTGCCGCATCATGGGGTCTTCTGCGCTTGAGCACGGATCATAAATAAATACAGGCTCATCAGCAAGTTGAAGGGCCGGTTCAGGACAGTCCCCGGCCAAAAATTCGTACAAAGAAACCTGATCGCTTTCCGGAAAGCAGCGGGCAAAGGTTTTCCGGCAGGAAGGGCACCCGAGGATAATTCGAGGACTCCCGGCGCGTGCCCAGTCTGCCCGCAAACTATGCAGAACACTGTCGCGCCGCTCCTCGTCGCCATCCCATTCCGCCGGGATGCCGCAACAGGCCAGCAAAAGCGCGGTATCCGGATGCTTTTCGCAAAGAGAGGCGTATGTTTTCAGCACGTAGGCCGGATCAGACGCTCCGAGTTGGCAGCCCGGGAAAAACAGGAGGGAGCTGTTGCCTTCGCCTTGGGGAAGATGGAGCAATCTGCCCGCCGAATTTGCGTGATCCATGTCCCGCAGCCAGAAGTCATGAAAGGCCTTGGGGAGGGAGCCGTTTTTATGCAGCAGGCGGCGCGCTTCCATGATACAGCGCTCCATGTCCACCCCCACCGGGCAGACTTTTTTGCATAGGCCGCACAGGGTGCAACTGTTGACCAGGCGTTGCGCCACCCGTTCCGTAAGCCGCTCAATAACGTTAAGGCTTGAGGTAATGTCGGCGGTAATTTTCGTCGGATACGCCAGAAAGTGCTGCATGAGCTCGCAATTATCCCGGCATTCCGAGCAGTTGCAGCGCAGGCACCGCTTGCTTTCAGCAACGGCTTCTTCTTTGGACGGCGTATCCGCATCGTGAATCGCCGCCGGCATCCGGGTTACAGGGAGCGAATAAAAGGCCTCGTGGAGAGCGGGTTGCGTGAAGGTTTCCGGCATGCCGTCCATAGCGCCGACTTTTAGAAATTTTTCTATGGAGTGAGACGCGCGCACGCCGTGTTCTATCGACCGCACCGGGTCGGCCCCAAGCAGGCCCCCGCCAAGGAAGACTCCGTTCCGGGCGGTCCCCAGGGCGTTTGCGTCAACAGACGCGAGCAGGCCAAAATCCGCCCCGTTTGCGCCCGTGGCGATGTACACGGCATCCGCAACGACGTCGTCCAGGGATGCAATCCGGGTGGAAAGCCGGAGTTCATACTCCACGGCGGCGAACTGTAATTCCAGTTCCCCAAGAACGATCTCCGGCGGCAGCACAGCCGACAGGCGCCCCCCCGGCCGGCCGGCTGTTTCGTACACGATCACGCGGTAATTGCGAGACGCCAGTTTCAAGGCGCAGCTTAAGCCGCTTAGCCCGGCCCCGATAACGGCAATGGAAAAATTTTTTTTGGGCACATTGTACTGGATTGGGGCAGTGTCCTTGGTGAGGGTGACGCAGGCCGCCTCCAGCATTTTGAGCAGGACGGCCTCGTCATGCCCGCGCCGGACACAGGCGTTTTTGCAAGGCTGAGGGCATATCCGGCTGACGATGGCAGGAAAAAGCGTGTGATTCCGGTATACTCTGTACGCGCTGGTAAAATTCCCCCGCTGTATTTTTTCGATCAGGCTCCGCACGTCAAGCCCCAGGGGGCAGGCGTGGGTGCAGGGCGGGGTGCGGTCCCGGAAACATTGTGCGGAAAAGGTTGAGAAATCGTTGGTATTCATAATGCGCTCAAGCAGGAAAAGGAGAGTGCGGAGAGCGTTCGCTGATCTCGGCAAGGCGGACATCGTTGTTGCCCGCCCTCCGGGCGCCGGGGGTAAGGGAATACCCCCGGCTGTCGGTGCCGGCGTGCTCCCTGAGCCACGTATTTCCTATACAGGATTTGCCTTAATTTCGTCCAGGGTGTCGTACAGGTCGGAACCCAGGAAGTATTTTTTCGGCCGCAGGTCTTCGCCCGCTTCCTTGCGTTTTAACAGGGATTTCACTTTGTCCGGCCTGGCGGGGATGTCGTATATCCGCACGCCCACCGCGTTATAAATGGCGTTAAGGACGGAAACGTGCCCGGAGGACTGGAACAGCTCCGAGCAACCCGAAGAGCCGAACGGACCGAACTGCCGGGGCGTTTCCTGGTAAATCAGCTTGATATCGTCAGGAATATCCTCGATATAGGGAATGCCCGCCCCCGCCGGGGTGGCGTGGCGCTTGAGATCGTCATAATCCTCGGACAGGGCGTAACCGATGGTATGGGAAATTCCTCCGTAAGCCTGCCCTTCCACAGCCAAGATATTGCCGACCTTGCCGACGTCAAACGTTACCACGTGGCTTATTACTTTCGTTTTGCCCGTTTGCGCGTTGACTTCCACTTTAGTCAAAAATACCCCGTAGGTGTAAGCCTGCGCCGGGTCGCCCAGGCCCGTATTGGGATCGATGGGGGTTCCCGTGCCGGTGGTTTCAAACACGCCGCGATAGCGGGTGGGAATGCCTTCTGCCGCCATTTCCTCATAGGTGCGGTATGAGCCGTCCGCCTTGCGCATGGCGTCCATGAGCTGGTTGGCGGCATGGATGGTGGCGTTTCCGGCCATATAATGGCTGCGGCTTGCGGCCGCAATGCCCGTATTGGGGCAAACATGGCTGTCGTTCATCATCAGGCGGATCTGCCCAGGCTTGATTCCCAAAGGTTTCAAAGCCTCATGCGTCAGCACCAGCGTGCCGATGTCTCCGCCTTGCCCTTGATCTTCCCAGGTGTTGTAGTGAGTGATGGTTCCGTCCGGATGCAGCTCCAGATCAATTTCCGCCCGGTCAAAAGCCCCGAGAGTGACGGTAAAGCCGCCGCAGCAAATGCCGACGCCGCGTTTGATTGGCCCTTCCGTCTCTGCTTTGGCCCATGTGACGGCTTCATCGTAGTAGGGGCGGATTTTATCCATCAATTCCGCCATGGGATATTCTTTGTACAAAGCCCCGCTCGTGTTGGAGGCTCCAGGCCTGGCGACATTCAAGTAACGGAATGCGAAGGGGTCCATACCCATTTTTTCCGCCAGCATATCCACGAGTTGCTCGGAACAGGTGTAGGCCTGGCAGGAGCCGAACCCCCGGTAGGAGGTGCCGAAATTGTGGTTGGTCGTGGTTACGCGGCACAGGCCGGTAACGTTGGGAATATCGTAGGGGAAGCCGAAAAAGCGGATTATTTTCTCCATAAGCTCATGGGCGACTTCCGTATAGGCCCCGTGGTCGACGCCGATATCAAACTCGAGAGCCGTCAGCCTGCCGTCCTTGTCGCAGGCCAGACGGCCGTTGGAGTAAGACGGCGTGCGCTTGCCGCTGTAATGCTGATGCTCCTCCCAACTCATGGTCAGGGTCACGGGCTTGTTCACGGCCATCAGGCAGGCCGCCGCCAAGGCGAAGCTGCCCGGAGAGGTCGCCCAGCCGAAGCTCGCTCCGGTCGGGTTTTCGATCATCCGGATTTTTTCCATGGGGATGCCCAGTCCGTGGGCGATGCCCGCACGGTTCCACTCCACGCTCTGGGTCTTGCAGTGAATGGTCAGATCGCCGTCCACGCCCCAATACGCCTGGACAATATCGCCTTCAATGCTCAGGTGCGGTTCACGGCTGGAATGGAAACTTCCGCTGACCGAGCAGAAGGCTTCATCAATGACGTCTTCCGCTCTTTTACCCTTGAACAGCGGCTGCATGAGGAAGGTGTTTTTCGACTCCTCATAAATGTTCAGGGCGTCCGGGGCCACCGCGTCCAGGAAATTCATGTATTCCGGCAGGGGTTCGATTGTTAGCGTGACTGCTTTAGCCGCTTCGCGGGCCTGCCGCTCCGTGGCGGCCACGACCACCGCCACCACGTCGCCGTAGCGGACGATTTTTTCATCGGCGATGATCGGCCTTTCAAAACCATTCATGGTGCTGCGCGGATGGGTGATGGGAATCATGATCCGGTTGGTTCCCTTCACGTCTTTTGCCGTTACCACCTTGACCACGCCTTCCATCCCCTCCGCAACGGAAGTGTCTATGGACAGGATCTTGGCGTGCGAGGAAATTTTCGGCTGGACAATGGCCAGGTGCAGCGTTTCCGAAGGCATCTTCATCTTGATGTCGTCGCCGTAATCGCAAAGGCCGGTGACCTTGGCCAGAGCGGCGGGACGCGGGTATTTCGTGCCGTATATGGCGCCCCCGTCCTCCTTGTAGGTGATGTCTTCCATCGAGGCTTCGCCGCGCAGGACTTTGGCGGCGGCCATAACCGCGTCCACCAGGGGTTTATAGCCTGTGCAGCGGCAGAGGTTTCTGTTTTTTTGGAACCAGGCGCGCACCTCTTCCCGGCTCGGGGCCGGATTTTGGTCAAGCAGCCCCTTGGCGGATATGATGAAGCCGGGAGAACAGAAGCCGCATTGCACGCCGCCGTGAGTGATCCAGGCCTGCTGCAGCGGGTGCAGGTTGCCGGGAGAGCCAAGACCTTCAATGGTGGTAATTTCACTGCGCTCGGGAACGTTTTTCATTTTCCGGTTACACGAACGGACCACTTTGCCGTCGACCAGCACCGAACAGGCGCCGCACTGGCCGGCGTTACAGCCGACTTTGGTTCCCGTAAGCCCAAGCCTGCGTAAGACATCCGCAAGGCTATCCTTCTCAGGCTCGCAGAGGATCATCTTGTCGGCCCCGTTTATTTTCAAAAAGAGTCTTGTTAGCTGCATAATTCTTCCTTTCCGCGAGGGGCTGTTAATTTGGGGGGGCGTGACGCCCCCCCCAGGCGGGCTTGGGGCGGCAGCCCCAATGTAATGAGGCCAGCCTTTAGAGCAATTTACCATTGAAAATGTATACTTGCTCTGCAAGGATTTGCCCGTAAATCCTTGCCTTGAGATTTTCGTAGGCGGGCTTCGCCCGCATACGACAATCTCAAAGTTAATCTGCTCTAGCTGACTTTCAAAACTCCCTTGATCACCTTGCCGCGATGCAGGTCTTCAATCGCTTCGTTGATTTGTTCAAATTCATAGAAGGTCACCAGTCTGTCGATGGGGAACTTGCCCTTGAGGAATTGCCCGACCAGCTGGGGCAGAAAGACCTGCCCCACGGAGTTGCCTTGTATAACCCCCACGAACTGCTTGCCCATCGTCATGATGTCCATGAGGTTAAAGGTAATTTCCCTGTCCAGGGGCCCCATGCCCACAGTGGCGCACCGGCCCATATGAGTCAGGGCTTCCACTCCCTGGCGGATGAGCGACGGAATGCCCGTGGTGTCGAAAATGTGCTGGATGCCCATGTGGCCGACGATGTCGCGGATGGCCTGGGTGACGTTGGGGGTTTCCTTGGGGTTGATGGTGTGCGTGGCCCCGAGTTCTTTGGCCAGCTTCAGTTTTTCCGGGACGACGTCCACGGCGATGATTTTACCCGCGCCGATGAGATTGGCGGCCATAAGGCCGCATAGCCCCACGCTGCCGACGCCGAAAACCGCCACGTCTTCTCCCATGCCGACATTCAAGGAGTGGATGACGGCCCCCGCGCCGGTCTGAAAGCCGCAGCCCAGGGAGCCGAAGTATTGAAGGCCCTTGTCCGACTCAAGCTTAACCAGGTTGCGAGGGGTGGCCATGGAGTGGGTAGCGAAGGAAGATTGGCCGAAGAAGGGAGCCCAGATGGTTTCCTTGCCCTTGCGAAGGGGCGAGGTGCCGTCGGCGCGCTTGCAGCCGAAGGACAGCGGCCCTAAGAATTCGCAATATGTGGGGTGCCCTGAGCGGCAAAAGTTGCACTGCCCGCAGGAATCATAACACATGATGACCGGGTCGCCTTCTTTGAATCCGTGTACGGACTTGCCCGCCTTAACGACATAGCCGGCGCCCTCGTGCCCCAGCACGGCGGGCATGGGGGTGGGGAATTCCTGGGCTTGAATGGCTACATCCGTATGGCATACGCCGACATAAGCAACTTTGACCATTACCTCGTCATCGCGCGGGTCTTCCATTTCCAGTTCTTCGATGACCAGGGGGGCGTTCTTTTGACGCAGTACAGCGGCTTTGATAAGCATGTGAAACTCCTTAATAATGTTTGGTCCGTCGGCGGCAGGGGGACGCCGGCGCGTCCGGTTAGCAAGGCGTCATGCGTTTATACGTCTGTGGGCGGGGCGAGGGATTTCATCAGAGGACGGCCCATCCAGAGCATGGGCTTGCCTGTTTCGTTTTCAAGAATCTGGGCAATGCCTATCCAGACCGCCAGAGGGCAGACAAAGGGCATGAGGATGTGGCTGAACCTGACAAGCCCAGGTATGTCGAAAATGTGCCCGATCCCGGCGGGAGTGAAAAACAGGGCGTTGATCAGGAAGAAAACAAAAACTACCAATGGGTCGCGAACGGCAATGGGAAGAAACATGAACATGAGCACCCCCATGACCACCATGATGTAGCCGTCAATGGGGCCGGTCTCCAAGGGCATGAGCCCGTGAAGCTTTAAAAGGGTTTCTCCGGCGCCCAGAGCCATAAAACAACTGAAGGCCAAAGAAATGGTCCCGCCGAGAAGATTGCCGTTGCGCAATTCAATAACGCCGCAGATCAACTGGATAATGGCGATAATGATCCCTATGGGGATAAGGGCGCCTGCGTACGAGCCGTCCAGCATGCCCGTGGCCAGAGGCCAGAGAAGGCTTACATAGAACCCGAGCGTGATCAGGGCTGTGGGCGCCGCGTGGGCAAAGGGCGGTTTTTGTTCAATTCCGGCATCTTGTGATGGCATGGTTCCTCCGTGCTCTATATTGTCTGAGTGTAAAAAAAGGGCGTATATTTTTATTTGTATGTAAATTCATGATGTACTACGTATGCGCGCAAAATCGTTTGCTTGTATAAAAGCAAATACTGTGCCGCGATTGTCTGATTCAAAAACATACTGATTTTATTAATAAAAATGATGAAATCTCTAAAAAACAGCCACCGGCACAGTGGGTGGTTTGAGAAACCCATGCAAAAATCCGCAACAATGTTGTTTTGTTTTGAAACAAAATAGTTGCTGTTGTTGTCTTAATTTGAGATAAGAATATAATCTCTGTTGTATCTCGCTACATTTGCGTTCCCGCCTTCGGCTCCTGATCGCCCCACGCCTTGTTGGCCGAGCTCCTTTAATTCCGGAGAAGACACGATGCCGCCGAACAGCCCCCCCGCCGCCAATGACGTTTGCCTGTTGCCGGCGGCTGTTGAGGAAGCGTGGAGTACCCTTGTTTCCTCACGATTTGTGAATCCCTCCCTTCTAAGGAATGAAATCGCCTGTTCCTGGCAGCGCAGCCTTTCCTACGCGCTCGACCCCCTGACCGCCGCCCCGCCCCCCCATGCCGTCTGCCTGAAGGCCCTGGAGCGGCACGCCACGCTGGTTGCCGCGGCCAAGCCGCATATGCAGCAGCTTTTTGAGTTTTTGCAGGGGAAAAACTACATAGTCATGCTGTTCAGCGCGGAGGGGCACATCATCAACTCATTTGGCGATAAAGACATGATCAGCATTGCCGAGGCGCTGAATATCCATCCGGGAGCGGACCACTCCGAGAGGCTTATCGGGACCACCGCTCCCGGCATCAGCCTTGTGCGGAGGATACCCATTCAAGTGTACAAGCAGGAGCATTACAGCCTATGGTCACAGGAATGGTGCTCTTCGGCGGCTCCTATTTTTAACGGCCGGCACGATTTGCTGGGTGCGATTAATGTGGCGAATATAGATATCCGCCGGCATCCGGCGGAAATCTTGAATCTGGTGCAACTGGCGGCAGACGGCATAGGGGCGGAATTCAGCTGCCGATATCTGCAAAAAGAACATAAGAAGCTTGCTTCCTACTTAAGCACCGTTGCCGACAGCGTCTCCGACTCATTGATAATATTCGACAAAACCGACGAAATTATCCACATCAACAAGAACGCGCAACAGATCCTGGGCGCCAACGCGCACAAGTTTATCGGCCGGCCGGCGCACGATCTGATTGCTAACTATACGGCGGCTAAAGAGGGGCTTAACGCGGGAAGGGAATGGGCGGAGCTGCATTTTTTCGCGTCTTCGCAAGTGGTTACCCTGGATGCCCGGTTAAAGGCGCTGCGGGCTGATTCCCTTGAGGCCCCCGGCATTGTCGGCATACTCCAAAAGCAGCAGAAATCCACGCGGGCGCCGGTGCCGGTCCGTTACGGATTTCGGGATTTCGTATTCAGCAGCAAGCCCGTCGCCAGGCTTATCGAAGATGCGCGGCATGTGGCCGATACCGAGCACACCATCCTCATCCAGGGCGAAAGCGGCACGGGAAAAGAAGTGCTTTCCCAGGCGATCCACCGGAGCAGCTCCCGAAGAAACAAGCCCTTTGTGGTCATTAACTGCGCCGCGTTGCCTAAAGAGCTGATCCAGAGCGAGCTGTTCGGATACGAGAGCGGCTCTTTCACCGGAGCCGAGAAGGGAGGAAAGGCGGGAAAATTTGAACTTGCGGACGGCGGTACGATTTTTCTTGATGAAATCGGCGATATGCCCCTTGAAGCTCAGGCGAATCTGCTGAGGGTGCTGCAGGAAAAAAAGATTGTCCGCATCGGCGGCGTGCGCCCGAGGGAAATAAACGTAAGGGTGATTGCGGCCACAAACAGAGAGCTTTTGCAGGATGTGGCGGCAGGCAGGTTCAGGAGCGATCTTTTTTATCGCCTGTGCGTCATCAACTTACGCATCCCGCCGTTGCGCGACCGCCGTGAAGAAATATGGACCCTGATGGAATATTTTGTCGACAAAGCTTCAGGCGGGCATGCCGACCTGCATAAAATACGATTTTCCAAGCCGGCCAAGGCCGCGCTGAAGGCTTACGCCTGGCCGGGGAATGTTCGGGAACTGGAAAATGCGGTCATCTGCTTTCTGGCGAAAATGCGCGACGGCACCGTCACGTTGAACGAACTGCCTCCGCAGGTTTCCTCCGCAAAGGAGAAGACTTCCTCCAATCCCGCGGACGATCTGCGGGCGGTGGAACGCAGAACCATTGAGCAGGCCATGCTAGAGTGTTCGGGGCATATCTCGAATGCGGCAAGGCTTCTGGGCACCAGCCGCTCCACTTTATATCGCAAGCTTAAACAATACGGACTATAACGTCCGGCGGCAAAAGCCATTTTGTGATGAATTGCAAAATATAGTAATAAAAATAAGCTGTTAACGGCGCAGATCCCGCGGGTGCTTGCGCCGTTTTTTTAAAAATTGGTATTCTTATTGCATAAGCTCCTTGCCCATATATTCCCCATCAACCCGTAGCGCGAAGGAGCGATTATGAGAAGAGTGCTTCTCTTGGCTATGCTTTGTCTTTATGGATTAGGAACCGGTTTTGCTTTTGCCGCTTCCGGACATTATGTCAACGGCGGAGAAGGCATCCAGGGAGCGAATGTTCCTCCCCCCAGGCCTGGCGGCCTTTATTGGAAAGTATATAACATGTATTACACGGCGGATACAACGCGCGATAACAGCCGGGACAAGGCGCCGGGGAATTTTGACCTGGACGTTTTTGCCCAAGCCCATCGCTTTGTCTATTCAAGCGACATTGAAATTCTCGGCGGCAACCTGCTGTTCGATCTGGTCATCCCTATCACCTATACCGATATTTCATACAGGGGAATCGGGGCCGCATCTTTCGGAGAAAATCGCTGGGGATTGGGCGATGTTTTTATAGAGCCTATTCTCATCGGATGGCACCAGCCCCGCTGGGACGCTGCCGTGGCCATCGGCGCGTATATTCCGACAGGGGAATATGATGCGGACAAACCCGCCAGTCCGGGAATGGGTTTCTGGACCTTCATGCTCTCCGGCGGCGGCGTGTGGTATTTTGATGTGGAAAGAACCTGGAGCGCTTCCATTCTGGCTCGTTACCAGGTGCATACCGAGCAAGAAGATACCAACATCACCCCTGGGAATCACTTTTCGTTTGAATGGGGCATCGGAAAGTCCATCAACGGCTTTGACCTAGGCGTTGCTGGATATTGCCATTGGCAGGTGACCGATGACTCAGGTCCGGGTACCACTTCCAACAAAGAACAGGCTTACGCTGTAGGTCCGGAAATAGGGTATACCTTTAAAGACTTGGGGCTCAATATCGCGCTGCGTTCTGAATGGGAATTCGAAAACAGAAACAGAGCTCAAGGCAATATGACTTCATTGAACTTCAGCTATGCTTTTTAAAGCCGGCCTGGCATGTGCTCTCCCTTTAAAGACAGGGCAGCGGTAAAAAGCAAGGCATATCGGACGCAAGCCTGGTATGCCTACAGAGAATCAACTTTCCGGCCACAGAAAGGAGATTGCCCTGTGGAAAGGAGAGTAATCGCTTTGCCGGAGCATGTAATTCGAAATAATGTCCCGGCGTGACCAGCCTCAGTTTTTTATCCCAGGTTTCAAGGTAGAGGTTCACCCTTGAGGGCGGTGTCTCTTTCATTCGCGTAGCCGATAACTTTTGTGGAGGCCGGAGCGGTCCCATTGCCTCTCCCATGGGAGGGCAAAAACCGTCAGCGGCGCGGGCGGGGCTTAGAGCAAATTACCATTGCAAATATATAGTTGCTCTGGCGGCGAGAATCGCCGCCAGCTGCGTAGGCGTAAGAAAAACTTGCTTTCGCCGTTGAACGCCGAAGTGAGCGTTTTAAAGTTAATCTGTTCTAGGGGCTGTCTCTAAATAAAAGATTTTGCGCCAAGAGCAAGGAATCCAGCTCTTTTTGCGAAGGGAGTGTACTCTTACGGTACAGGACCGGAGGAAAAAAAGCTGGATGACGCAGCTATTTGGACAAAAGATTTATTT
>JAVBOT010000068.1:0-13344 GCA_031550225.1 Desulfovibrio sp. | reverse complement strand
TTTCCGCTCTGGTTCGGGGCCTGGTTCCCCTCGGGCGCGGCCCCGCCGGCGCCGCCCTCCCCGCCCCCCCCCCCCCCCCCCCCCCCCCCCCCCCCCCCCCCCCCCCCCCCCCCCCCCCCCCCCGCGTTTTTTTCACTCCATAACGGAGTTGAAAAAGGCGTCAGCGTCTTCCGGGACGGCGACCACAGTGATGCCGTGGCCGCGTGCGGTTTCCAGAGCCTTTTCGCGATCGAAAAAGAGGGCTCCTGAGGCTTCAAAAGCGAGAGCGGCGTATTGATGTTCAGCCAGGAGAGAGAGGGTGGCCGCGCCCAGGGAAGGCAGGTCCAGGCGCTTGTCCTGGCCTGGTTTGAGCACTTTAATGGCGGTGCAGCCGGGGCCGCCGAGTTTGGCTCCTCTGATTAGGGTGGCATCGGTCCCTTCTATGGCTTCCACGGCGAGGACGATGCCGCTGCGTACAACAACGCACTGCCCGATATCAAGGGAACCCAAGGTTTTTGCTATACTCCATCCAAAACGTATATCCCGCCAGAGATCGGCATCGGGTTTTTTTGCACTCAAAATGCCTGGAGGGGAAAGCAGATCCGAGGCAAGGGCATCGGGTCTGACCACGCTTATGCCTTCACTTTGCAACTCTTCGACAACAGCGCGCAGGATAGCGTCATCGCCCTTACCGCGGCCGGCAAGTTTAAAAATGAGCTTAGCAACGCGAAAATCCGGTTTGAGTTCCATGGCTTTGGGCTTGTTGATGGCGCCGGCCATGCAGACGCGGTGGGCTCCCTGGTTTTTAAAAAAGCGGATCAAGTCGCCGAGACGCCCGAGGTGCAGCATGATAAAAGCGTCGGCTTCTGCCTGTAAGGCCGGGTCAGCGTTATCGTGAAAGCCGCAGATAACGACGCGGTAGCCATTTTTTTTTGCATTGCGGGCAATGAGAAAAGGGAATTGGCCTGACCCGGCCATGATGCCTATGGTGTCCACGCCTATTCGTCCTTCACTTCCGAGGCCCGTACCGCAGGAAGTATGCCGCGTGAGCTTTCTCGAATAAAGGTAACAATTTCCATGACTTCAGGAACAGAGGCGAACTCTTGGGACAGCTTTTCCAGACTTTCCTGGCGAGGGAGTTCCGAGGTCCATATGAGGCGAAAGGCGGTGCGTATGGCATTGATGTTTTCGGCCGGCAGGCCGAGTCTGCGTAAGCCGACAAGATTGGGACCGTGGACGCCGCCTCGGCTGCCCACGGCCATCATATAGGGGGGCAGATCCTGCGATATGCCGGACATGCCGCCGATAAAGGAGTGGGCTCCGATGCGCGAAAATTGATGCACGGCCGAGAGGCCTCCGACAATGGCATGATCATGAAGGATCACGTGCCCTGCCAGCGTGGCGCTGTTGGACATGACGATATGGCTGCCGAGGGAGCAATCGTGGGCGATGTGCGCATACGCCATAATAAGGTTGTTGTTGCCCACGCGGGTAACGCCGCCGCCTCCGGCGGTGCCTCGGTGCAACGTGGCGAATTCGCGGATATTGTTGCTGTCGCCTATTTCCAGATAGGAGGTTTCGCCAGCGAACTTCAGATCCTGGGGAGTGCCGCCCACCATGGCATACGAATGGATAACATTGTTTTTTCCCAGGCGTGTATATTGTTTGATGGAAGCAAAGGCATGAATTTGGCAACCGTCGCCGATGTGGACATCGCCTTCAATAACGGCATAGGGGCCTATGGTGACATGGGCGCCAATTATTGCATCAGGCGAAATGACAGCGGTTGAATGGATGAGGGAGTTCACGCGAATTCCTCCTTGGGGAGGACGGCCGCGGTAAGCTCGGCTTCGGCGACGAGGGCGCCGTCAACATGGGCGGTGCCGTGCATTCTCCAAAATTGCATCCTTTTGCGTACAAGCTTGCAGTGCAGATCGAGCCTGTCGCCCGGCACTACAGGTTTGCGGAAGCGAACTTTTTCGATCCCGGTGAAGAGCACAATGGAGTGTTTCAGGTTCAGCGCGTCATCACCCATAAGAGCCAGAAAGCCGCCCGCTTGAGCCATGGATTCCAAAATCAGCACTCCGGGCATGATGGGCAGCCCGGGAAAATGGCCTTGGAAAAAAGGCTCGTTAATGCTGACGCATTTATAGGCCTCGACAGAGACCTGGGGTATAAAGCGGGTTATTCTGTCCACCAGCAAAAAAGGAAAGCGGTGGGGCAAATGTTCCATGATGCGCCTTATGTCTATGGCGGCGTATTCTGGATCGGGCGTGGAGGGTTGGGTCATGATTTCTCCTTGTCATAAGGCGCGGAAACTTGCGCTTGCGCGGCAAATGTCTGCATAAGTTCCCGCAGAGAGTTCAAGTCTTGTTCCATTCGCTGTATGCGGCGCTGAATGTCCGGAAGTTTGGGGATGAGCACGGCGGAGCGCATAAAAGCCCTGCTTTCCATAAAGGGGGTGCCGCTGCCGACAACGCCCGCGGGAATATCCTTGGGCACGCCCGCTTGAGGTCCGATGGTGACGTCGTCGCCAATGTTCAGGTGCCCGGCAATACCGGCCTGGCCGGCCATGGTGACTCTGTCCCCCACTTTGGTGCTGCCCGCTATGCCCACCTGGGAGATGATGAGGCATTGTTTGCCGAGGCTGACGTTGTGTCCTATCTGGACGAGGTTATCGAGTTTGCTTTCCGCGCCGATGTGCGTAGCGCCGAGCGTGGAGCGGTCTATGCAAGAGTTCGCGCCTACGTCGACGCCGGCATCAAGGCGCACAGTGCCGATCTGCGGCACTTTCTGCATAGTGCCGTCCACGCGCTGAAATCCAAACCCGTCGGTGCCGATGACGGCGCCGGCATGAATGACGCAGTCGTCCCCGAGGATGACCCCGGCAAGGATTACGGCGTTAGGGTATAAAACGCAGCGTTCGCCGAGGACGCAGTCTTCCCCCACATAGACGCCGGGAAACAGCGTGCAGTTTGCGCCAAGGCGTGAGCGTGCCCCTATATGGGCGTGGGGGTGCAGGGTGCAGTTGAGTCCGAGTTCTGCTGTGGGGTGCAAAACGGCAAGTTCACTGACGCCTTGGAATTCGCCCTGGCGACGTACAAACAGGGAGGCGGCCCGGGCAAAATCCAGATAAGGATTGGGGCTTATCAGGGCCCTGGGCGTGCTGCCGGCGAATTCGGCCGATAGAATTACCGCACAGGCTTTGGTGTTTGCAAGAAAATGGATATACTTGG
Organism: Desulfovibrio sp.; assembly: GCA_031550225.1. GTDB lineage: Bacteria > Desulfobacterota > Desulfovibrionia > Desulfovibrionales > Desulfovibrionaceae > Frigididesulfovibrio. Next base: position 10,129 of record JAVBOT010000068.1, on the reverse strand, counting down.
GGTTGGCTAGAAAACTGACTTCCGTTTCCGATGCGTTTTCCAAGGTATTCAAGCCGGTAAATTCGCAGTCTTCCCCTTTCAGAGTCATGCCAAGCTTCGCGGCCAGAGCGGAGAGAGATAACGTCATGGCGGCTCCTTCATAAAAAATTCTGGCATCATCGTCCCCGGGCTCTCGAGAATGGGACGGGGCGTTGTATTCTTAAAATTTTTGAGTTTTTTGGGGAGCTGCCCCAAACCGCGCAAGGGGATGCAACTCCTTTGCACCCACAAATTCCAAAAAGCGGCAAAGCCGCTTTTTGGAATTTGTGGGTGCAAAGACCATGCCTCCTGCCGGGGAGGTTAGGGGGGCTTAAGCGCTTCCTGAAAAACTATTGGGGTTTAGCCGTGAGAGCATTGATTTCCGTGAGCATGTCCGCTGTGACGTCCAATTTAGGATCGAAATAAGGGGCGGCGGCTCTGTCCAAGATAAGGGCATAGCCTTTTTTAGCGGCCAGTTCTTTAGCGGCCTGGGTAATGGCTTTTTCAAGCTCCTCACGCACCCGTTGTTCTTCGGTTTGCAGCAGTTTCATAAAGGTTTGGGTTTTTTCCGTATATTCGCGGTGCTGCTTTGCGAGAGCTTGTTGCTGCTTATCCGTGGGGGGTTTTTTTTGGAAGGCCGCGGCTTGTTTCTCAATGGATCCGCGTTCTTTTTCCAAGTCGCTTTTTTGTTTGCCGAATTTTTTGTCAATGTCCGCTTTAGCGTTTTTCAGGGCATTGCTTTCCGAGGCTACCTTTTGCACATCAAAGATTCCTATGCGCAACTCTTGAGCATAAGCGAACGGAACGGAAAGCAAAACAAAGCAGATGGCAAGGCACACAATTCTACGCATAGGATTCTCCTTTGGAATCACAGATAAGGCTATGGTTATGGATAAGGCTGGCATGCGAAAGCCAAGGCCAGCAGGATGACATTTTACCTGAACGGCGGGCCGCGCGGACGGCATGCGGAAGGAATTTTGCCGCTGTGAGCATTTGCGGTTCCAGGGATGCGAGGAAGAAAAATAACTTCCGTGACATAGCTTTAGGCGTTTACGGAGTCAAGTTGTTACTGCATAAGCGCTGTTTACACAATAGTTTTCATCTCTGATTACTGCAGAGCGATCCGGGCCAACTCCTGTTTATATTGTTTAACTCCCTGGACGATCCCCTCGGCCTGTTTGTTTAAAAAAGCCTCGGAGCGCAGGCTGGCCAGATCCTCGTTATTGGTGATGTAGCCGAACTCCACCAGGATGGCGGGCATCCGCGCGCCCACAAGCACATAAAAGGGCGCGGAGCGGGAACCATTATCCATGCAGGCCAAGCTTGCGGCGCGTAGTCTTTTTAAAATACCCGCCTGAATGCATTGGGCCAGATGGCGAGATTCTTTCACTTTGGAACTGAGCATCAAATCTGTAAGAATTACTTGGAGATCACTAATATTACGCACAGAAACGGAATTTTCCCGCGCGGCGACCAGAGCGGCGTCCTGGGTTTTAGCTGCATCCAGGTAGTAGGTTTCAAGCCCGCGGACAGCAGAATTTTGGTTGGCGTTGATGTGTATGGAAATGAACAAATCCGCTTTTTTACTGTTGGCTATGTCGGGCCTGTCCTGCAAGGTTATGTATTTATTGCTTGTGCGAGTGTAAAGTACGGTAAAGCCTTCTTTTTGCAGCAAAGCCCCCACGCGTTTCGCCATGGCAAGGGTGAATTGCGCTTCCTCAATGCCACCGGCCATGGCGCCCGGGTCTTTTCCGCCGTGGCCGGGGTCCAACATGATGGTGCGCACAGTGAGCCCAAGCTGCTCCATGACCTTATCCTGAGGTTTCAGGCTCTCGGTGTCCTCGGCCTTGCCGCGCTTGCGCGAGGCAGGCTTGTCGGCGACCATGACGCCTCCGGCGATGTCTTCCTGACGGCTGACTTCTATTTGGATAGTTTGGGGAGATTTGGGAGGAGAAGTCACGGCATAGCAGCGCAGCCCATCGCAGTCTAAAGTGATGCGCATGCCGTTGCCCGAATGGCTGGCGCGGATGCGCGACACAACAAGATGCTGAGGTTTCAAGCCGGGTTTGACGGCAGGGGAGGGAAAGGCTCCATCAATATCCAGGTGCAGGCGGCCTGGAGTTTTTTTTGCTTCATTCGGAGGGGAAAATTCCACGCCATACTCCGTTGCCGCATCCAGTTCCAGAGTGATGACAGCGCGCTGGCCTTTACCTTGCCAGCGGATGCTTTTTAAGGTGACGGAAGGTTCGTCGGGCTTTTTCTTTGTTTGCGCCTTTTCCGTTTCGCCCGAGTCCGCTTGCGCTTTGGCCAACAAGACATTGGCCTCTTTGATGTTTTGGGCTTTGGGGTATCGGTTTATCAGGCGTTCAAGGGTACGTATGGCGCTTGCCGGATCGTCAAGGCTTTGCAGTTGTATCTGGGCCAGCCTGTATAATGCGGCGGGGGCCACAGGGGAGCGGCCGTATTTATCGGCGGTCGCAAGCAAAAGGGATGCGGCGTTGCGGTAATCGGCGGGCAAAAAAGAGCGCCGCGCGAGCTCTTGCCGGGAGCAGGCTCTGTAGTAAGCGGCCTTGGCTGCGCTTTCTCCCCGGCTTTTAGCCGTTAGAGAGGCAAACTCCTGCTCCAGTTCAAGCCACAGATCGCGCCTGCCGCCCTTAACGGCATCCTTGCTTAAGGCGTCAAATTCCGTAATCAGTTTTTGCAAAGCAGGGCTTGGGGAGGCTGGAGCCGGGGCGGCAAAGGAGCCGGCGGCCGGAAGGAACAGCAAGAGGAGGAAGAAGATCCCCGTAAAGACGGGGCCTTTGGCGCGCGGCAAAGGTCCAGGGCTTTGAGCGCTGGCGCCGTGCGGGATGTGGAAGATAAAGAAGGGGAAGGGTGCGATCATAAGCTATGCCCAAAGGACGAAGGTTTTTCGTCCTTTGGGCTTGGAAGCGCTCAACTCCGGTTGTCGGGCATCAGAAGAACTGGCCCATGGAAAATTCAAAGCGTCCCGAACCTCTGTCCCCTTTTCGGTCTTCGTCAAGGGGGATGCCGTAAGAGAAGCGCAGGTCGCCCATGGGAGAGCGCCAGCGCAACTCAAGGCCGACGGATTTCAGAATTTCATCACTCCAGCTATAGGAGTGATCCGTATCAATGTTAAAGCCGATGTCAAAGAAGGGGACCACATTCAGCCCGAATTCATTGCTGATGCTCCAAATATATTCCAGGTTGGCAAAGGCCATGCGGGTACCGCCGATACGGTCATCCGTGTACGGATCCCGCGGGACGATATCGCGGCTGTCATAGCCGCGCACGCTGTTCATGCCGCCCATCCAGAAGCGTTCGAATACGGGCACTTCACTGGAACCGTTGGTGAACAGGGCGGCTCCTTTAATGCGGCCGTGCAGAACGTGGTTGGGCCAGAGTTGGTAATAGGTCTGGTGTTCGGCGGTAACGGTGATAAAGTCGTCATCGCCTCCGAGGACGCCTCCGCCATATTCCACCATGAGGCTGTCGATATTGCCGCTTGTGGGGCGGTCACGGTTAGTGGAGTCCCGGACAATGCGCGCCATGCCGACGCTTGTGTACCGATCGCCGCCGGAATAGCGTTTGATGTACTCGGAAGCATCCCAGTCCACATCATATATGTTGTATTGCTCCAGGCGATAGCCCCAGCCAACAGACGTATATTCACCGATGGGATAGCCAAAACGCACAACGCCGCCGGTGGTTTTTTTGGTAAAGTCAATGAAGTCGTCCCGCCAATGGTAGGCGTCAAAGCCGATGGAAAGGGGCGTGTCGTTGAGGCGGGGGTTGGTAAAAGAGAAGGTATAGGCATCGCGGCGTCCGGAGAAGCCGGCCTGCAGGGAAACGTTGTAGCCTTTGCCCCAGAGGTTGCGTTCCATCAACGTCGCGGATACGCCGACGTTGGAGAACGTGGAGTACCCGATGCCCGCCATGAGCGCGCCGGTGGGGCGCTCTTTGACCTTGACCTTCAGGTCCACTTCTTCTTCATTTTCCGTGGGAACAAGTTCAGCTTCCGCCACTTCAAAGTAGCCGAGCTTGTTCAGGCGCTCTGTGCTGCGGCGCAGCTTGGCTCCTTCAAAGGGTTCGCCGTCGGTAAGGCGCATTTCCCGCAAAATGACGTTGTCACGTGTTTTGCTGTTGCCTTCCACCAGCACCCGGCGCAGGTACACCTTGTTTTTCTTTTGGATGGTAAAATTAACATCCACCACGGGTTCTCCGCCTTCCTGCTTTTGAGGCCGGGCGGAGATATCGGCAAAGGCGTAGCCGTAATCAGCATAAAAATCAGCCAATTTCTTCTGATCGGCCTGCATAGCCGTCAGATTGAAAGGCTCGCGCTTTTGCGCCAGTTCGTCGGTTTCAATGACAGAGCGCAGCCGTTCGTCGGTATCAATCAAATCGCCCGTAAAGATGACCTTGCCAAGAGTATAGCGTTGCCCTTCATGAATGGGGAAAGTAATGGCGATGCCGTCGTCGGTATAGTCAATTTTAGGCGCGGCGACCGTGATGTCCAGAAAGCCGCGATCAAGATAATAGGCGGCAATGGCTGAAGAGTCACGCTCGATGAGTTCTTCTTTAAGCACGCCCGTGCCGGTAATCCAGGAAATGATGGAACGTTCGCTGAGCAGAAGTTGGGCTTTGACGTCATCGGGATCAAGCTGGGAAGCGCCTTCAAGGGTAACTTTGGAGATATAGAGCTTTTTCCCTTCGTTGACGATGATGATAAGGGCTGCGGAGCGTCCCTCCTGGCGCATGTCGATGCGCTGGTCCACCTTGGCGAGGTAAAAGCCTTTTTTGCGGTATAATTCAAGAATTTTTTGAATATCGTCGGCGAGGACGCTTTCATTGAGGATGGAGCCGGCCTTGGTGTTCATAACGGAGATGATATCGTCATCATCAAGTTCGCTGGCGCCTTCCACCGCGATATTTTCAATCCTCGGCTTTTCCGTAACCGTGTAAACAAGGAACGTCCCGGAGGGGCGTTGCTGCATATCAACGCGCACATCGCTGAAATAGCCGAGCTCCCATATGCGCTTGACCTCCTGGTCAATGGTGGCGGCATCGGGGCGATCGCCTTTACGGGTGGTGATGCGCATGAGCACAACATCCGGATCCAGCACTTGGGTTCCCCGCACTTCAACACCCGCAATGGGAGCGCTGCCTGCGATCTGCCGTCCCGAAGGCATGGGAATTTCCATGGCCAGGGAGCGCGCCAGGTTGGTGGTGGCGTTTTCCAAGCCTGTGGAGCTGGCTTTGTCTTCCACGAAAAAGGGTTTGGGGGCGTCTCCGGCGGCGGTGCTGACAAGGCGGGCATCAATGCTGATGGAGCCGCCCACCTGGTTGACGCTGCCGTATACCGCGTAGGGGACGCCCGCGGCGGTCGCCAGAGAGCGAACAGCGGCAACGTCAAGGGTAGTTACCCCGCGCGATTGTAAAAGACGCAGCATTTGGGCGTGGGGCACAACGGACAGTCCGGCAGCGCTGACGTGTTTTGCAAGAGTGCCGGGAAATTCGGTTTCAAGTTTTGGCTGAGCAGGTTCCAAGTGAACCTGAAAAGGCAAAATCAGAAGGCGAGGAGAGGTTGGCTCTGCGGCCTGCGCTTCGCGGATGAAAAAAACCAATGAAAGCGCCGCCAATAGCGCAATCCCCGCGAAAAATCCCTGAACCCGTTCAGCGCGTTTGTTCATACAAATCTCCGGACTTAAGTTCAAAGCACTTGCCCATATGGCTGGCAAGCTCTGGATTGTGTGTGACAAGTATCATGGACATGTTGTGGTTGGCGTGTAGTTCCATGAGCAGTTCCGCCACCATTCTGCCGTTTTTTTCGTCAAGGTTGCCCGTGGGTTCGTCAGCAAGAAGAATTTTCGGGCGCCGTAAGATTGCTCTGGCAATGGCGGCCCGCTGGCGTTCTCCTCCGGAGAGGAGAGAAACATTAAAATCCGCCCGTTTATTAAGGCCGACCCGGGCAAGGCCTTCTCTTGCCAAAACCAGAGCCCGTGCCCGCGGCATCCCTCCGATAATGGCCGGCATGGCGACATTCTCAAGAGTGCTGAATTCCGGCAGCAAATGGTGGAATTGAAATACGAAGCCTATTTCAGCGTTGCGCAAGGCGGCTCTTTCAGTTTCTTTCAGCGCTGTAATGTCTCTGCCGCAAAACAGCAACTTACCGGAACTGGGGCTTGTAAGGGAGCCCAGGATATGCAGCAGAGTGGACTTTCCGGACCCGGAGGCCCCCATAATGGCAACACTTTCACCCTCTTGTATATCAAGGGAGATTGCTTGTAAAATGCGAACTTTCTCCACAGGCCCCGGGTATTCTTTGCTCAGATTGAGCAAACTATAAAGGGGAACAGGCCCATGGTCCGCCCCATGGTCCGTGAAGAACGCGCCGTCCGAGGCTGTTGCCTGCGCTCTGTTCATTTATTCGTGCCTCAGAGCGTCCACAGGCTCAAGACTTGCCGCCTTGCCTGCCGGGTACAGGGTGGCAAGAAAGCAAAGGAGCATGGCGCAGACCCCCGTAAGAACAATGTCCGACCATTCCAGAAGAACGGGCAGATAGTCAAGAGAATATACTCCGTGCGGCAGCTCAATAAATTTATAACGCTTTAACAAAAAAGAAGCGCCAAGTCCAAAGATAAAACCAAGGGCTGTGCCCATGGTTCCAATGGCCACGCCTTGGAGCATAAAAATTTTGCGCACCATGTTCTTGGTAGCGCCAAGAGACATCAAAACAGCGATATCACGCGTTTTTTCCATTACCAGCATGACCAACGCGGTAATGATGGAAAAGGAACCCACAATGACCACCAGCACGAGAATAATGGCCATGGCGGCTTTTTCCAACTTGAGGGCGGCAAAGAGGTTGGTGTTCATTTCCATCCAGGTGCGGGCGTAGAGTCCGGGCTGGCTCAAAGCGCCCATAACCTTGCTGATGGTTTCTTCAGCTTTATAAACATCGGTTACGGCGACTTCAATGCCGCTGACGGTATCTTCCGTCCAGCCGAGGACGTCACGGGCATTTGGCAAAGAAACAAAGGCCAGGGCATTGTCATAGTCGCCAAGGCCGATGGAAAAAAGCCCCACCACCCGGAAGGGCTTGATGCGCGGAGTGAAGCCTGTGGAGCTTTGCTGGCCTGAAGGGGCCAGCAGGTTTACCCTGCTGCCTACGTGAACGCGCAGCTTGTCCGCCAGGGCTTCGCCGATAAGGATGCCGGGCAGCCCCTCAGGAGAAGAGAGCTCTTCTATGGATCCCAAAGTAATTTTTTTGAGCCCGCCAAGCACTTTGGGGGCGGTGACGGGATCAATGCCGCGTAGGTAGATGCCGGAGCCTCCGGCAAGGCTTGAGAGTAAAACGCCGGAGTGAATAAAGGGGGTAGCTCCGGCCACCCCGGGAACAGAAGCAATGGTTTGCAGGAGCTGTGGATCTTCGGCGATTTTTCCCTGATAGCTGTAAATGACCGCATGGGAGGTCACGCCGATGATTTTGTCGCGCAAATCCGTGGTAAAGCCGTTCATTACCCCCATCACCACGATGAGGGAAGCCACTCCGAGGGCGACACCGGCCACGGAGATCCAGGAGATTACAGAAATAAAGGCCTGGCCTCTGCGGGCAAACAGATACCGCCGGGCTACGAACAGTTCAAAGCGCATGGGCAGGAGACTCGCGTTGCTACAGAAAAAATGCAAGGATCGCCAAGGACGAGAAGATACTACGTTACTTTTTATAGAAGTTCTAGAAATTTATAAAAAAAACACTAAACTAAGATTTATATTGTAAAAACAGTGGGTTATTGTTTGTGGGAATGTGACGCCGCTACTGCCGTGCGCCCCACCCGCGCCCCTGGCCTGGTAGCCGTGATAGGGCAAGATCCGTGGTAGGGGTGATCAATAAAGAGCAAGAAATTTGGCGGGTTATATTTCAGGCTTGAGCAGAGGAAAGAGAATGACCTCACGAATGGACGCGGAATCCGTCAGGAGCATGACCAGGCGATCAATTCCGATGCCTTGGCCGGCTGCGGGGGGCATGCCGTATTCCAAGGCGCGCAGATAATCTTCGTCCATGGAGTGGGCTTCGTCGTCGCCGGCATTTTTTTCAGCCACCTGCTCTTCAAAGCGGGCGCGCTGATCCGCCGGATCATTCAGTTCGGAAAAGGCGTTGGCGAGTTCTCTGCCGGTTATGAACAACTCGTAGCGATCAGTGATGTCCGGGTTGTCCTCGTTGCGGCGGGAAAGGGGCGAAATGTCCGTAGGGTAATGGTAGATGAAGTGCGGCTGGATAAGCTTAGGCTCCACATCCAAGTCAAAGAGCTTGGCTTGGAGCTTGGCGAGCTTTTCCTGCGCAATGACCTTTTCCCCCCGTTGCCGGATGTACCTTTGCACCGCATCGTAATCGGTATAAAATTCGGGGGAGTGCCCGCCGATTTGTTCCAGCGCTTTGAAAAAGGAGATGCGTTTCCATGCGCCGGGGCTAAGGTCCACTTCATGACCCTGGTAGGTAATTTGGTAGCTGCCGCAGACAGCAAGGGCGATGTGGGCGATGAGCTGCTCAGTAAGATCCATAAGATCTTCAAACGTGGCGTAAGCCCAGTAAAATTCACACATGGTAAATTCCGGGTTATGCCGCACGGAGATGCCTTCGTTGCGAAAATTTCTGTTAATCTCAAACACTTTTTCAAATCCGCCCACAAGAAGACGCTTAAGATACAGCTCCGGCGCGATACGCATATACAAGCGTATATCCAGGGCATTGTGGTGGGTGGAAAAGGGGCGGGCCGTCGCGCCGCCGGGAATGGGCTGGAGCATGGGGGTCTCCACTTCCAAAAAACCCTGGTTTTCCATAAATCGGCGAAATTCACGCACAATTTGTATGCGTTTGGCAAAAATTTCTCGCGTGCGCGGGGTGACGATGAGATCCACGTAGCGTTGGCGGTAGCGCAGTTCAACGTCCTTGAGGCCGTGGTACTTTTCCGGAAGGGGGCGGATGGATTTTGTGAGCAGGGTAATGCTCGTGCATTCCAACGTCAGTTCATCCGTCTTCGTGCGAAACAAAAATCCCCGCACGCCAACCAGGTCGCCCGTATCAAGTTTTTTGAATACGGTGTAGACGGCATCGCCGAGGGTTTCTTTGCTTGCGTAACACTGGAGACGTCCGGAGACGTCCATGAGGTCGAAGAAGGTGACTTTTCCGAAAGAGCGCCAGGACACAATGCGCCCGGCCAGGTGAAAGTCCTTGCGTTCCGCGGCCAGGGCGTCGCTGTCTTTATGCTCATTTTCCGCGCTTACAAGAGCGGCGTCATGCTGTTTGACAAACCCGTTGGTGTACAGGCCGATGCCCGAGTCGAGAATTTCGCAGGCCTTTACTACGCGGTTTTTGATGACCTCGTTGATCTCATCGCGCAGGGCGAGGCTTTCCAGCATGGGCATAAAGTAGGACGCCCGAGGTGATTTGCTGGCGATTTTGATCACAGGCTTGCGCCGGGTCTGATCAGGCCTGGAAGATGTATCGGAAGCAGTCAAGGCGGGCACTCCATTACAGCGGCAAGGTATTGAATTGCTAGCCCTATGCCAAATACGGCTCTTCGTCAAGAAAAGAGCGTTTGGCGGGAAAAAATGAAAATTTTGCGGTAAAAGAAAAAAAGAAGCTTGACTGCCGCCTGCCTTCAAGATAAGAATGCCCTCCTGCGCGGCTTTTTCGCGTATATTCCCCGGTAGCTCAGCTGGCAGAGCGGGTGACTGTTAATCACTAGGTCCGCGGTTCAATCCCGTGCCGGGGAGCCAGAAAAATCAAGCACTTACAGAGAAATCTGTGAGTGCTTTTTTGTTTGGGTACCCACCGGGTACCCACGGAAAAAGAAAAGCGGGTCAGCGCATAACCTGCCAAAGTGCGCCCGCTAGATGAAGAGTAGTGGATGGGGGGGCGTAAAATGAACCCTTTTCTTTAACACGGCTTCCTTAGGTAGTGTAGTCACGAGATTGATGCCCAAAGAAAAATGCACCTGATATGAATCGCGGCCAGAAATGATGCGGTATTTTTCGCGTATCTGGTCGCGATTCCTCGCCATCGTTTCAAATGAAGAAAGGCATTTTCAACCAGGTGCCGCGCTTTATA
>JAVBOT010000011.1:0-10237 GCA_031550225.1 Desulfovibrio sp. | reverse complement strand
CGCCGATATTATATCAGCAGCCTGCCTTGCAACGAAGCAAAGGTGGCGCATAGTATCCGTGCCCATTGGCAAATCGAGAATGCGCTGCACTGGAGCCTAGATGTAGTATTCAACGAGGATCAAAGCCGGGCAAGAGCGCGTCATGCCGCGAAAAAACTTGGCACCCTCCGGGCCATTTGCCTGAACCTGATCAAACGTATCCCCGGAAAGCTGAGCATGAAAACCAAGCGATTCCAAGCCTCGCTCAATGACGAGTACCTGTTTAAGGCCCTGAAAATTTAGATGCGTCTGCCCTGGCTCATAGCCTAAAATCCCTTGCCTTTTTAAGGCAAGTTGCGTAGAAAAGGGACCGCACGTTTTTTGATGTTGCGGGAGTAACTCAGTGGTAGAGTGCAACCTTGCCAAGGTTGAAGTCGCGGGTTCAAATCCCGTCTCCCGCTCCAAATTTGCAGGCCATCCGAGGTTCCGCCAGGCCGCCGGATGGCTTTTTTTATTGTTTCCAAGGGCCCGCTTCCTCAAGCGGCCCGGCCGCCCGCGGCAGTTCAGTTTTGCAAATGATATACCCGACATGCTCGGCGGGCACGGGCCTAAAGCATTGTGGCTTTGAAATTATACATACGGTAAAATGCTCTGGTCTTGTGAAGCAAAGCGCACCAAGGCCCGCGAGATTGACGTAGGCGAGCTTTGCCCGCCGTTACGACAATCTTCAAGCGAAAACGCTCTAACGAAGAATGAGCAGGCTTTTCGCCTGCCGTAAACGACGCGTGCAGCGTTTCAAAATTAATCCGCCCTATGCCTGACACCTCACCAAACCAATCCCGCACGGGCATCCCTCAACCCTTGTGGCCCAACGCCAGCCTGGACGAATTGCTGGCCCTGGCCGCAAAAAAATATGCCCTGGCCTTTGAAACGGTCCACGTCGGCGGCATTGCTCTGGATATTCTGCAAATAGACGACATGCGGGAGCGGCTGGACAAAATTCTGGCTGAACATTCCCTCAACAACGCCTTACGTGTTCTTCCCCTTTGGGCTAAAATCTGGCCTGCATCCCTGGTGCTCGGGCACATCCTGTCAAAGGCCCCCAAAGATGCCTCCATTTTGGAAGTCGGCGCCGGATGCGGCGTGGCGGGTCTCATGGCCGCCGCTTCAGGCTGCAAACGCGTGCGCATTACCGATATCAACGAAGATGCGCTGCTCTTTGCCCGGATCAATATCCTCAAAAACCGTCTCCAGGACCGCGCCGAAGTGATGCGGGTCGATTTGCTGCAAGATTCCCTCCAGGAACGCTTCCACCTGATTATTGGCGCGGAAATTTTATATCTGGAAGAGCTTTACCATCCCCTAACCGCCTTTTTGGCGCGCCATTTGAGCCCGTGCGGCGCGCAAAGCCCGGAAGAGCAGAGCCAGTCCCCGGCCCATCCCTTGGCCGGACCCGCGGTCCTGCTTGCCACGGATCAGCGCAGAAACGCCGCCGCCTTTCTGGAGCATGCGCACACCTTGTTTCATATCAGCCATAAGCATATCGGCATGGCGGAAACAGACAAGCCCAAAAGCGCCGCACCCTTCCCTTCTGCGGGCATGAAAAAAGACGCCACGCCTGAAAGCGAAAGGCACCGCATTACCCTGCACAGACTCGCACTGCGCACCTAAGGTTTGACCTATGAAAGAAACGCACAAACTTTCCATCCAAAGCGCGGCTTCCATTCTGCTTGCCCCTTGCCCCAAAAGTTACAGCCTGGACCAGGATAAAGCCCGCTCCCCCAGGCAAACATTGGAACAGGTGCAAAGCCGCCTCGCGCAGTTGCCTTTATCTGTCCTTGCCACAACACGCCGCATTGATAACGGCAGACTCGGCATCCCGGTCTACCTCAGCATTTGCGGAAACGACGCCCGGCAGGTAATGCCCACGCGCAAGCAAATGGGCAAAGGGGTCAGCCCGGAACAGGCCGAAGCCTCCGCCCTGATGGAGCTCATGGAGCGTTACGGTTTTTTTACGTTCTGGCAAGACCCGCCCAATGCCGTGACCGCCACCTGGAGCGAGGCTGAAGAACTTTTCGGCGAAGACCTCATGCCCATTGAGGAAGTTATCAAAGCCTGCCATGACTCCATCAGTCCGGAACAGGGCAGGCAAATCATGAATCTGCGCTCCTGGCTGTTTGTCCCGGCTCTGCGCATCGCCGATCAGCGCCTCATCCAGGCTCCTCTCGACCTGTTCAAAACCCTCGGGGAATTTAACGGCTCCTCTGCCGGCAATACCGATGTGGAATCCTTGCTGCAAGGCGCCTGCGAATTGGTGGAACGCCACGTCTGCTGCCTTGCGGACCGGGAAAGGCCGCAGCTTCCCAGCATTGATTCCGGCAATGACTCCCTACAAGATCCTGTTTTGATAGATCTTTTTAATAAGTTCCGCCAACAGGGCATTGAGGTGCTGCTGAAAGACTTTTCCCTAAGTATGCCCATACCCACAGTGGCCGCCCTGGCCTTTGACCCGGCAAATTTTCCTCAATGTTCTGAAATTGTTTTTACAGCGGGCACGGCAAGCAGTCCGGCCAAAGCCGCCATCCGCGCCCTCACCGAAGTAGCGCAACTGGCCGGGGATTTTAACACTCGCGCCTGTTACGAAGCCTCGGGGCTGCCCAAATTTTCCCGCCTGGCAGACTGCGAGCACCTGCGCGAAGGCGCCCTTGTTCCCTTAAGCAGCCTTCCCTGCCTTGCATCTGATGACATATTCACCGAACTGCAAAGCCTGGCCCTTCGCCTGCACGACCAAGGCTATTCGCTGTATGCCGTTTCCACCACAAACCCTGACACCCGCGTGCCGAGCCACTACAGCTTTGTGCCGGGATTTCACTTTCGCGAACGCGATGCCAACCCCTCCCTCGGACTTTTTGTCGGCCGCCTCATCAGCGAGCAGGAATCTCCTGATATGGCGGAAAAAGCTCAGGATCTTCTTGAGGTTATTTATCCCATGGCGCATTTTGCCCCGTTTTTCAGGGGCATGATCGCCCTGCGCACAGGCCGGCACGACGCGGCCCGCGCCTTTTTTGCCCGGGCGGAAGAATTGCAACGCGACGCTGAATCCCAATCTCTCGCGGCTTTTTACCACGCCTATACCTATACCCTGAACGGCGAATGGGAACATGCCTTGCCCGGCCTTGACCGCGCCGTCGCCCTCTCCCCCGATATGAAAGAATACCGGAACCTGCGCGGCGTCTGCCTGTTCAAAATGTGCCGATACGCCCAGGCCGCCGATGAATTTCAAGACATCCTTACTCGCCTTGATAAAGGTTCTGTAATGGATATTCAAAATCTTGGCCTTTGTTACAAAAAACTCGGCAACCTGCCCCTAGCCCGCCATTATCTGAGCGCCGCCCTTGAACTTGACCCCGCGCTTGGCACAGCAAAGGAACATCTTGCCGAACTTGACGGAGCACACGCCGGAAAAGCCCCCCCGCAAGGAGATGCCGCATGCTGATAGAGCAAGGCGCGCGGCTGTTCGACTATATTCGCGGCCTATGGAAATTGCCCCGGGCGGCAAAACTTATCTCCCTGGCGCTTATCTATGCTTTTCTCCTCACCGGGTGCGCCATTGTCCTGAATCTTCTGGGAGCCGTGCCTCCACCTTTCAATACGCTGCTCCCCACCAACCCCTTTCAGGCCATTCAACTCGCCTTCAGCCTGGTGCTGGGCATTGAGGTCATTGAGCTTATTTTCGCCATATCGGATTCCGTATCCAGAGCTGTGGGCAAACAGCTTGAAATCATGGCCCTACTTCTCTTGCGTGAAACATTTACCGATATAAGCCTGCTCACCTCTCCCATTAACCCCGGCCAAGATTATCCTCATCTTCTGCAAATACTGGCCACTGCTTTAGGAGGGCTTTCCCTTTTCGTTTTACGCGGCATTTTTGCCAAATGGCGTTACTCGCAAGAATACAAAGATGTGAGCAGCTATATTAACGCGAAAAAATGCGTCTCGCTGTTCCTTTTTTTGATTTTTTTCGGCGCGGGGGCATATGATATATACGGTATTTTTGTCCTCCACAATAAGGCGCTGTTTTTTCAGATATTCTACACTGCGCTTATTTTTACCGATATTCTGCTTGTCCTTGCGGGACAGTACTACATGCCCTCTTTCTCATCCACTTTCCGAAATTCCGGTTATGCCGTGGGCACCCTGATCATGCGCATGGCCTTGGGAGCCCCCCATTACCTCGGCGCAATCTTTTGCGTATTTGCCGGCCTCTATATTCTCGGCCTTACCTGGGCCGCCGCCCGCTTTACTCCCCCTGAGAAACAAAGCCCTCCCAAGGAAGGCTTGTAATAGCAAAGTGCAACAGCTATGATCGCACGGTAAACCTCTTGCGCAAGCTTGGCATCCTAACCAGCTCCCTTTGCCGCGCCAAGAAAAACGGCCCCTGGAAAAGGCCCGTCCATGACACAGCGAAAAGCGCCACACTCCCAACTTTGCCATGGGACTATCCAGCTCCTTCTGCGCTGGGTGGTTCTGCCTTTGTGCCTGGCAGCCCCTGCCGCCCTTGCCGCGTTGTATCTGCTTTGCATTTTTCAGCCCGCGCTTGTAACCGCTAAGGTTGAAGACTACTTAAACGCTCATACAGGCTTGCCCTGGCGCATAAACGGCCTTATCCGCCCGGTGCTCGCTCCGGCCCCCGGCATCATCGCTTCGGATGTGCGCATTCTGGCCGCCTCCACGGAGCAAGGCCCGCACAGCGATCTGCAGCGTCCGCTGGTGCATGCGAATTTTCTGGAGCTTTCCCTGGATCCCGCTTCGTTGCTGGAACTTGCCCCGCGCATCAGACATATTGATCTGGATGCCCCGGTTATTAACCTTGCCTATGACAATCTCATGCGGCCGCTATGGGTGCCCCTGAGCACGCAAGAGATTCTTGCGCCCTCTCCCCAACCCGCCGGCGCACAGGGCGTGAACGTTGCCGCAAGCCAAGCCTCCGGAAAAGCGAAACTCAAAGAACTGGCCGACTTTTTTCTTATCCTCGCGGACAAATCTTCCCCTCCCATAGGCATCCGTAACGGCAGCTTAAACAGCTATACGGACAGCGGCAATCTTTTACTCGCTTTTTCCGGCATTGACGCCGAACTCTCGCCCAAATCTCCCAGCCATAACCTCACTCTGGCAGCCACTTTTTCATTGCCCCGGGCTGATCTTGCCGTACGCTTCACCGTAGAGGCGACCCTCGGAAAAAACAGCCTGCCGGCAGTCGGAACCGTATCCGGCGAAATCGGCATGACTCCTCCGGGCAGCAGGACTATTCACGCTTCTTTTTCCACCGACTTTACCTGGAAAAACGACGGCAATCTGCTGCTCTTGCCGGATCTTCGCTTTCTTGCCGAGGGCAACGGCCTTACAGCCAATCTGGAAGCTGACTTAAGCGCCCTGACCTGCACGGGCCCGGTGCAAATCCACAAACTTAGCCTGCCCCGCTGGTTCGGCTTTGGGCGCTCTCTTCCGCCCGGGCTCCAACAGCCTCTTGATAACCTCATTGGAGAATTTGACCTTTTTCTTGATGCCCATACCGCGCAAGCGATCAATCTACGCGGCGCTCTTAACTCCATGGCCGTGAGCGGCTATGTGGGCGTGCAGGAATTCACGGAACCCGTGGTGGTGGTCGATCTTGATGTGGGGCAAGCCAACTTGGATCTGCTTTTTCCCTTTCTCTCCGCTGTGGGAAAATATGTGCCCGAGCCCGTATCTCCGGAATTTGACCACTCCGTGCTGGCCCCCTACCCGGAAGATCCCTCTGCCCCACCTCCTCCCGCCGACCCTTCCGACCCGGAAATCGACGTGAGCTACGACGTCAAGGTCCGGGTCGCGCGGCCTCTGGTGCATGATGTGGAGACCGGGCCGCTGGAAGTGCTTGTTCACCCCATTATCGTCAATAAACTGGAAAAGACCCGGGTGGCCTTTTCCAATGTTGCCGCTCTGCGAGGCATCATCGACGGCAGGCTGGACATTGACGAAACATCCATGCTCATGCGCTATGCCTTAAAGGATGTGGAGCTTGGCCTATTGCCTGAAAATAAAGAAAACCGCGTACGCATCAAAGGGCGGACCAGCGGAACCTGCGAAATAGATGTGCCCCTGCTCCCAAACGGCAAGCTGGCCGACCTTTGGAAAATCAACGTCAACGCGACTATTCAAGACTGCGACATCACCGCTCACTATGTATCCATGCCCTGGCGATTTTTTGCCGGCAAAACCAAAGTGACCGGCGCCGGCGACATTTTTGCCGTGCTGCACAAAGGCGTACGCATAGAAGGTTTGTGGGATCTGGCCGTGCAAGGCATAAAAACATCCTGGAACCCCAAGGGCAACGACAGCATCACCGGAACGCTGAAAGGAGGGCTGCACTGGCCGCCCATGCAAAGCAAACCGTACCAGACGAACAAGTCCCGGCGTCTCATTGGTCGCAGAGGCGTTGAGTCGGTAAACGGCGAACTGAAAACCGACGGCAGCCTCATCGTTCCCCTGGGGAACATGCTTGTGCCCGTCAAGGGCAAATTGGACGCCTACCTTACCTGGCTCCCCTATGATGAAAAAATATCCCTTAAGGATCTCGCCTTTGAAGGATTCGGCAGCTATACGGAAGGGAACGCAAATATAGATTTTTCAGGCAAGGAAGTGGTCGTCCGCTGCGAATCCTCTTTCAAAATTAACCCCCGCGAACTTCTGGGAGCATGGAAACTCCTGCCCCCTCAAGAATTTCTGATCCCGAAAATTCTTACCGGAAAGACCAACATCACCGGAAAAAGCGGCTCTTTGCTGTTTGATAAAGTGAAAATGGAGGCGGACGGCGCTGCTATTACAGGAGAGATTTTCTGGCAATCCGCAAAATCCGCCGGGCAAAGCAGAGAAGACAGCCAGGGACTATGGACTGTGAGGCTTGCGGCGGATCATCTGAATCTTAATAACTTTTTCCCTCAACCTCCTCAAGATAAGCCGCCTCCCCCGGCTGCGCCGGCTCCTTGGCAGCTTGCCTCTTTTAAAGGCCTGGCCCTGGATGCGCAACTCTTCATCTTTCAGGGCAAATACAAAAACTTTTCCTTTGCCAAAACTAAAGCCACCGCCACCCTTCAGCGCAATCGCTTCAGCCTGCACGCCAACGTAGAGGACTTTTACAGCGGCAAAGCCACCTTGCTTTTTCAGGGGGCTCTTTTGCCGAGCGCATCGCGCATAACCCTGCGCAAAGGCCTCATCCAGATGCAGAAGGTGGCCCTTGACAAGCTCATTTATGACTACACCAAAGAACAATTTTATGCCGGTACGGCGGATCTCGTGATCGATCTGGCCGGCGAACTCGGCAGCAGCGCGGATATTCCCGGCAAACTCTCCGGCATTTGGAGCATGAACATAAAGGACGGACTCTATCCGGCCTTTCTCAGCAGCGAAGACTCCACTTTGCGCAATACCTTTTCAGCCGCCTCAGCAAGCGGGGAGGTGGTCACAGGCATCATCTCCTCCAACAATTTCAAATTATCCGGCCCCATGGTGGATATGAACGGCGGCGGCTGGCTTGATATGAATAGTAAAAAGCTTGAGATAGAGGTAAGTGTGACCTTTGCCAAAATTCCCACTGTGCCTGTTAGCTTTTACGGCACAACAAGCGCCCCCCGCATGCGGGTGCGAGGGGTGGATATGGTGATGGAAACCTTCCAGGCTGCCGGGATGACCGTTTTTTCTTTGGTGCGCAATGTGCTTGAACTGCCCGCCCATGCCGTGCGCGGCATCAGCTCCCTCTTTGGCGCTCAAGAAAAAACGCCCGCGGGCGCAAAACAAGGCAGCGGAAAGCACTAGATGTAGAGCAATGTAACATTGAAAATGTATAATTGCTCTGCAAGGATTTGCCCGTAAATTCTTGCCTTGAGATTGCCGTAGGCGGGCTTTGCCCGCCGTTAAACGACAAATCTCAAAGGTAATCTGCTCTTGGGCGCTCATGCAAAAGCCCCCCATGCCGTTACAGCATGGGGGGCTTTTGCATGATGAGCTGTCGCAGCGGGCTTTTTTACATAAAAGCGCGCCTGCGAACAACCTATCCGTTATTCTTTGTCGGCATCCGGAGCTTCGGCTGAAGCGTCCTGCTCTTCGGAGGCCTGCTTCAGGAAATCGCCCAGGCTCTGCCCGCCGGCGTCAGCCGGGCCGGAACGGAACTCTTTGGACTTTTTGCGCTCTTCTTCTTCCTTCAACTGCTTGATGGAGAGGCCAAGGCGGCGCTCTTCAGCGGACACATGGATGACTTTTGCCTGGATAGTGACGCCCTCTTTGAACATTTCGTTGGGGGACTTCACTTTTTTATTGCTGATTTCAGATACGTGCACCAAGCCTTCAATGCCTTCCTCCACCTCGACAAACACGCCAAAGTCCGTGATGTTGGTGATCAGGCCTTCCACAAGGGAGCCCACAGGGTAGCGGTCAGGCACATAGGACCAAGGATCTTCCGTGAGCTGCTTGATGCCGAGGGTGAACTTTTCGCTCTCCTGATCCACGGTGAGCACCTTGGCCTGCACCACATCGCCCACTTGATAGGCTTCATTGGGGTGGCGGATCTTTTTCGTCCAGCTGATGTCGGAAACATGGATAAGGCCGTCGATGCCGTCCTCAATGCCGATGAACATGCCGAATTCGGTGATGTTCTTGATGGCTCCTTCCAAAATGGTGCCTTCAGGGAATTTCTCGGCCACCACTTCCCAGGGGTTGGGACGCACTTGCTTCATCCCGAGGGAAATGCGTTTTTTATCTTGATCGACGCCGAGAATAACCACTTCCACTTCTTCACCCACTTTAACCATTTGGGAAGGGTGGCGGAGTTTGCGCGTCCAGGACATTTCGGAAATATGGACCAGGCCTTCAACGCCGGGCTCAAGTTCCACAAAAGCGCCGTAATCCACAAGATTGGTCACTTTGCCCATAAGGCGCGCGCCGGTGGGGAACTTGCGGGTGATATCCTGCCAGGGGTCGGCCACAAGCTGCTTAAGCCCCAGAGAAACCTTCTGGTTGCTCCGGTCAAAGGAAAGAACTTTAAGCTCCAGCTCCTGGCCCATGGAAACCATTTCTTTGGGGTGGCGAATACGCTTCCAGGACATATCCGTGATGTGCAAGAGGCCGTCCAGCCCGCCGAGATCGACGAATACGCCGTATTCCGTAATATTTTTGACGCGCCCTTTGACGATTTGCTCTTCGCTCAAGGTGCCGAGCAGATCCTGGCGCTTGGAATCACGTTCTTCTTCCAGCAGCACGCGGCGAGAAACAATCACGTTGCTGCGGCGACGGTTGATTTTGAGGACGCGGAACTCGAATTCCTGATCCACCAGGGCGTCCATGTCGGGCACGGGGCGTAAATCCACGTGCGAGCCGGGCAAAAAGGCGTCCACGCCGCCAAGATCCACCGTATAACCGCCTTTGATGCGGCGCAAAATCGTGCCCTTGCAGATGCCGTTCTTTTCCTGCACATCTTCAAGCTGATCAAAAAGCTGCATACGCTTGGCTTTTTCATAGGACAAGGTGATGGTGCCTTCCATCTCATTCTTACGCGCGACAAAAACATCCACCTTGTCGCCGACTTTAACGTTAACGTTACCGGCGGCGTCACGAAATTCGCTTGCGGGAATTTGCCCTTCCGACTTGAAGTTGACGTCCACAAGGATATGGTCCGCATCAATGCGCACCACTTCGCCCTTAACAATGGAGCCTTCTTCAAGATCGCCGAAATCAGGATTTAGATAGTTTTCCAGGGCGTTTTCGAAGCTCATTTCAGCCTCGAGGCCCGTTTCCAGTTCCACACTCATTGACATGCTGTCCTCCAACCCAAAATTCCCGCTATGTCGCGGGTCGGGTTTCTCTATCAGAGAGGCGGGGGGAAAACAAGCCGAAAATGGCTTCCTTCAAGGAAAAAAGGCGAAACCGCCGAGAGTGGGATATTTTACCGGAATGTATGGAAAATGCCTGTCTGCCGGCAAAGAGAATGCGCCTGCTGTGTGGGGCATACGTTTTTGGATTTGCTCCTGCGGCGAAATCGGACGCGGCCGGAGGGCAAAATTGTTTATTGATCAGCCCCTAGAGCGGGTTAACTTTGAGATTTGTCGTTTAACGGCGGGCAAAGCCCGCCTACGGCAATCTCAAGGCAAGGATTTACGGGCAAATCCTTGCAGAGCAATTATACATTTTCAATGGTAAATTGCTCTAGCGTTTACGCGCGACAATGCCG
>JAVBOT010000066.1:0-15715 GCA_031550225.1 Desulfovibrio sp. | reverse complement strand
TGCCTTGATCGGCGTATCGCCGACATGTCTACCATGAAAGCCGAGGTCCTGGCCTGGGAAAATCATCGTAACAGCAGCGTTAAAACAATTAATTGGCAATTTACAACGGCTGAGGCCAGGATAAAATTGAAAAGTCTTTATTCGAAATTTTAAATGTTACACAGTACTAGCTTAAAGCACGACAGAAAACCTGCCGCCGCCTATGCAGCTTTCTAAAGGGTGCACGGTCATGATAAGAGCACACGTCCTCTCTGCGCTTGGCTCAGAAAACGATAGTTTCAGAAAAGCCCCTAAAAGAAAAATGGGGACAGGGGTGGGACAAAGTCAGACTTGGATGCAAAAAGCACCTTTCGTTTTCACTAGCGAAAGGTGCTTTTCTTCAATTATTTCAATGGTGCCCAGGGCGGGACTTGAACCCGCACAGCGATCTCTCACCGAGGGATTTTAAGTCCCTTGTGTCTACCAGTTCCACCACCCGGGCGTTGGCTGTGTGTAGGTGGCTATAGCGCAGTTGGGGCCTTTTCGCAAGCTGCGCACTTTTTGCGCGCAGGGCGTTGATAGAGTGTTCTTGGGCAAAGGGGCTGGACAAAGCGGCCGGGCGAGGGTATAGTAAAAAACTATATGCGGATTTATTGATGTATAGAGGCGCGCGATTGCCCCCATAGCTCTTTTGCCGCGCGCGGCATTTGACTTTTCGCACATTATCGCCCATCACCCCGTTTACCACGAGGAGACAGCATGATTCCAGTCCAAGGCAAGTATTATTTTACTTCCGAATCCGTCACTGAAGGCCATCCCGACAAAGTGGCGGATCAGATTTCCGATGCCGTGCTTGACGTCCTTTTGAGCAAGGATCCCAATTCCCGCGTGGCCTGTGAAACACTGGTCACCACAGGCATGGCTTTTATTGCCGGAGAAATTTCCACACAAGCCTATGCCGATTTGCCTGAAATCGTCCGCGCCACCATTAAAAACATCGGCTATAACAGCTCGGATATGGGGTTTGACTGGCAAACCTGCGCCGTGGTGTCCTCCATTGACAAACAATCGCCTGATATCGCCCAGGGCGTGGACAGGGCGAGCAATGAGGATCAGGGGGCGGGAGATCAGGGCATGATGTTCGGCTTTGCCTGTGATGAAACCCCAACCCTTATGCCCGCGCCCATTTACTGGGCGCACCAGCTTTCACAAAAACTCACCAGGGTACGCAAAGAAGGAGTGCTGGGCTACCTGCGGCCGGACGGAAAAACCCAGGTGTCCTTTGAGTATGTTGACGGCAAGCCTGTGCGCATCAACAATGTGGTGGTTTCCACCCAGCATGCGCCTGAAGTGCCGCAGGAACAACTTGTGGCGGAGGTGACGAAGTCGGTCATTATGCCCACGCTGCCGGCGCATCTTTTTGATCCCGCCCATTGCGAAATTTTTATTAACACCACCGGGCGCTTTGTCATTGGCGGCCCCATGGGCGATTGCGGCCTTACCGGCCGCAAAATTATTCAGGATACCTATGGAGGAATGGGTCACCACGGCGGCGGCGCTTTTTCCGGCAAGGATCCTTCCAAGGTGGACCGTTCGGCGGCCTACATGGCGCGCTACATTGCCAAGAATGTGGTGGCTTCCGGCCTCGCCCCTAAATGCGAAGTGCAGATCGCCTACTGCATCGGCGTTGCGAAGCCCGTATCCGTGCTCTGTTCTGCTTTAGGCACGGGCCATGTATCCGATGAGACGCTCACCCGTGCGGTAAAGGACGTCTTTGATCTGCGCCCCTATCACATCATTAAGCGGCTTGATCTCTTGCGCCCCATTTACGGAAAAAGTTCCTGCTACGGGCATTTCGGCAGAGAGCTGCCGGAATTTTCCTGGGAAAAAACAGACGCCGCGGCGGATCTGCGCACCGCGGCAAAAGTATAGAAGTCTTCTTCTTCTTTTGTGAACAGCTCGCCGCTTGCGGGTGGGCCATTCAAAACAATTCCGGCAAGCATGCGCCGCATGCTTGCCGGAATTGTTTTGGATGGCGGAAGGAGAAGGCAACTACGCCGGAAAAGAGGCTTCAGCGCGGGCTGGCGAGCCCTGAACCGTCCCCTCCAAAGGTGTTGCACACATTGGGATCACCGGCGTCAAAGCCGCGTTTGAACCAGGTGTAGCGCTGTTCAGAGGTGCCGTGGGTGAAGCTGTCAGGCACGACCCGGCCTGTGCTTTGCCGCTGGAGACGGTCATCTCCTATGGCTTGCGCTGTTTTGAGGGCGCTTTCCAGATCTCCCGCTTCCAGGATATTTTCCTGCTTCATAGCGTTGCCCCAAACCCCTGCGAGACAATCCGCCTGGAGTTCCAGACGAACGAGCAACTGGTTGGCTTCCTTTTGCGGGAGCCCGGCCTGCGCTTGGCGCATTTTCGTATCAATGCCGAGCAGATGCTGGATGTGGTGCCCGACCTCATGGGCAATGACATAGCCCTGGGCAAAGTCGCCGCCGCCGCCCAGCTTGGTTTTCATATCCTGGTAAAAGGCAAGATCAATATACACGCTCTTGTCCGCGGGGCAATAAAAAGGGCCCATGGCGGTTTGCCCATAGCCGCACGTGGTTTGCGTCGTGCCGCTGTATAAGACCAGCTTAGGCGGGGCATAGCGTTTGCCCATTTGGCGGAAAATTTTGTCCCAGGCGTCTTCAGTGGTTTTTAGCGTAACAGAGGTAAAGCGCGCCATTTCCTGTTCTTTGGGCGAAGGGGTGTAGGGGGCGCTGGTCGTGGTCGGGCTTGAGCCGGTGGAGAGCAGGGGGGTGAGATCCACCCCGTAATACCCGGCCACCATGACCAGCAACAGCATAAGAATGCTGCCTTTTCCACCAATGGGGAGCCCCCGGAAGCCGGAAGACTGCCCCCGGCGGTCTTCCACATTGCGGCTTTCTTCTCGATTTCGCCAACGCATAACAGCAATCCTTATGTGTGGTGGAAAAGTGTGTTTACCAGGCGGAATGCTTTCAGGGAATCCGCAGGTCTCCCGACTTTCCATTTCGGGGAAGGGCGTTGATATTCTCCCTGAAGCTTAAAAGAGCATTTCTACCATTTGTTCTTTCATGAGTTGTTCGCCAAGGGCGTCTCCGCCACCGCCGCCGGCGTCGTAGCGGGGGGGGATGCTGGTGATGTACGGGTAGCCGCTGACCTGGGCGCCTTCTTCAGTGGTGCTTGCGCCGGACCAGGAGATGCCGCTGGGCAGAGGGAAATCGTCGGCCTTATAGAGCGGGTCCACGATTTTGCGGTATTTGATGAAAATGGGCAGAGCGGCTTTGCCGCCGTATTCCGAGCGCCCCATGGGGCTGTTATCGTCGTAGCCCACATAGACGCTGGTGACAAGGTGGGGGGTAAAGCCGATGAACCAGGCGTCGCGTTCGTCATTGGAGGTTCCGGTTTTTCCTCCCATGGGGCGGTTCAGTACTTTGGCGGCGGAGCCCGTGCCGCCGTTGATCACGCCTTTGAGCAGATAGGCCATGATAAAAGCGTTTTGGGGGGAGATGGCTTCGCGCACGTCGGGCTCAAAGGTGACCAGGGGCTCGTTCCAACTGTTATTAATGGAGGTGATGATGCGCGGCTTGACGCGTTTGCCCTGGTTGGCGAAGGCGGTATAGGCCTCGGCCATGTTCTGGGGCGTGGCTTCATAGCTGCCGAGGCTGACGGCAAGGACGGCCGGGATGTCTCCGGTAATGCCCAGATCGTGGGCGCGGCTGATGACGGCTTCCATGCCTACTTGCTGGGCCACGCGCACCGTGCAGACGTTGCGCGAAGCGGCAAGAGCTCTGCTCACGGGCATGGGGCCGAGGAATTTGCCGTCGGCGTTGCCCGGCGTCCAGACGCGGCGGGTGTACCTGTCCGGCAGTACAAAGGGGGTGTCATAGACGATGGTGCCGGGGGTAAAGCCCTGATCCACGGCAGCGGAATAGACGATGGGTTTAAAGGATGAACCGGGCTGCCGCCGGGCCTGGGTGGCGCGGTTGAACTGGCTGTCGGGGGAAAAGGCATAGCCCCCCGCGATGGCGACCAGGTCGCCGGTATCCAATTCAATGGAGGCCACGGCGCCTTGCAGATCCGGTAATTGTTCCAGGCAGAGGGGAATGACCGTATCGGGCTTGAAGGCGGAAGGGGTATAAGCAGGCACGGGAGTTTTGCCGCCGGAGCCGGCGGGCATGCTCACGGGATTTGCCATGCCTTTGGCGCCCACAGCGGAGACCCAGATAACATCGCCCGGGCTGAGGACTTTGGAGGCGTCTTGTATTCTGGCGGCGGAGGCCGCGGCGACTTTGGGGTTGGGCGTACGGCACCAGTGCATAGTGGCGATGGAGATAAAGCCTTTGTATTCACCCAGGCGCACTTCGGCGCCGTCCTTGCCGACTTTGCTCACCAGGGCCTTGCTCCAGCCGCTGTTGTCCAGAGCTTCCGGCATAAAGGGATTGGCGCGTAGAAATTTTTCGTACTCGCTTTTGTCCAGATGCTCCACAGGGCCACGCCAGCCTCGGCGGTGATCGGCCTCATGAAGACCGGCGCGCAGGGCGAATTCCGAGGCTCTCTGGTGCAGCGGGTCCATGGCGGTGTATACATGCAGCCCGCCTTCATAGACGGCTTGTTCGCCGTACATGTCAATGGCTATGCCCAGGCGCTTTACGTTGGCTTCGCTGAAAAAGGCGATGAGCTGGCGCCGCACTTCCTCCAGGTACCAGGAACCCACGGTCCAGGAGGGGTCGGCCATGGCATGGTAGTCCAGGGGTTGGGCCACGGCTTCGTCGTGCTGTTCTTTGCTGATGAAGCCGAGGGCAAACATGCGGCCGAGCACCCAGAGCTGGCGCTCCTTGGTGTTTTGCGGGTTTTTATACGGATTGTTAAGGGAGGGGGCTTTGGGCAAACAGGCCAGCACGGCGGATTCGGCCAGGGTAAGCTGATTCACATGCTTGGCGAAATAGGTGCGCGCCGCGGCTTCCACGCCGTAGGAGCTGTTGCCGAGGTAAATATTGTTCAGGTATAGGTACAGAATTTGATCTTTAGTCAGGTAGTTTTCCAGACGATAGGCCAGGATAGCTTCCTTGAACTTGCGTTCGTAGCTTTTTTCCGGCGAAAGCAGGAGCCGCTTGACCAACTGCTGGGTAATGGTGCTGCCCCCTTGGGAGGAGCCGCCTTCGCGCACGTTGGCCATAAAGGCCCGCATAATCGCCTGGTAGTCCACACCCTCGTGTTCAAAAAAGCGGGAGTCTTCCGCGGCCATGAAGGCTTTGTATAAATGATCGGGCATGGCGTCCAGGTTGACCAGAAAGCGTTTCTCCCGAAACAGGTAGCCTATGATGCTGTTGTCCCGGGCGTATACGGTGGTCACCTGAGGGGCGCGATAATCGCTCACTTTGGTGATGCTCGGCAGCCCGTCCGAGGTCCAGATATAGAGGGCGAACAAGGAGCAGGCGGCGGCGATGCCTAAGGTGGTACAGCCGAGCAGCAGATAAAAGAGAACTTTTTTCATGGCAAGCGCGAGGCCCGGGTAAAATATCCGTCCGGAACGGACGGGTTAGGCGGTTTTTTTGCGGAAAAGGGGGTTAAGGATTGGTTTGCAGGCCCCAGTCTTCGCAGAGGCGAGCATGCAGCATGCGGATATGGCGAGGGCTCGCGCCCAGCATGCGGACGCCTTCAGCAGGTCCTTTTGCTCTATGGGAAATAAGACAGTCTTGCAATAAAAACAAGGTCAGACTTTCACCCACCACCCAGGCGGGAAAAATGCGGCAATACCAGGGACGTATGCCGCGAGGGAGGCGGCAGCCTCCTTTGCCCAAAAAAACGCAGGAGCCGTCCGAACGCAGGCGCAGGGTAAAATGCTTGCCTTTAGAAGGAAATAGCGCCGTGAGGCGTTTTTTTTCCCTGGGGAACATTTCGCGCATGGAATTGATAAATTCAGGCACGTTCAACTCGCGTGCGCAAATCTCATCCCCTTGCTCCGGAGGATCAGCGAGGGGGCCGGGCGTTTCTTGTTCCGGCATGGCTTCCAGATCGCCGGCTTCGGGACGCTCCTTTGCAAGGAGGGCCGCTTTGGCATCGGCCATGGCCTCGGCCTGGGCAAAGGTTTCGCCGTCAGCAGGCACGGCCAGAACGGCCAGATCCTTATACGGGAGCAAGCGCCGCCACTCGGGAGCGGACAGGGGGAAGCACAAGGGGGCAAGGTAAGGTTCGGTGCGGCAGCAAGTGATGTTTTGCTTGGCGCACAAAAGGCAGAGGTTTTCTCCCGTGGGCAGGGCCTGACGGTCGGGGTCGGTTACAAAATGCCGAGGTGAAGCCATAACAGCGAAGCTCTCCGGTTATGCGAGCATGGCGAGGATTTCATCGCGCCGGGCCCGCATAAGGTTTTCATCTCCCCGGCTTTCCACGTTGAGGCGCAGCAGGGGTTCTGTGTTGGAACTGCGTAAATTGAAACGCCATTCGCCCATGTCCATGCTGAGTCCATCAATCCAGTTGACGGCAAGGGCCTCATCCGCATAGCGCCTGCGGATCTTTTCCACGGCTTCCTCCGCGTTGCCGACCGAGCGGTTAATCTCGCCGCTTACGGGATAGCGCTGCACAGCCGCTTCTACCAGGTGGGAAAAAGGACTCGTTGTCCGGCTAAGCAATTTATATACCAGCAGCCAAACCAGCATACCGGAATCGCAAAAGCAAAAATCCCGAAAATAGTGGTGAGCGCTCATTTCTCCGCCATACAAGGCATTTTCGCGCCGCATGCGCTCCTTCATAAAGGCATGTCCTGTTTTGCACTCAAGAGCGATGCCCCCGGTCTGCTCCACCACATCGCGAGTGTTCCAGATAAGGCGCGTATCGTGCAAAATGACGGAACCCGGGTGTTCGGCCAAAAGAGTCTGGGCAAGAAGCCCCACCAAGTAATAGCTTTCTACGAACCGGCCCTGTTCGTCAAAAAAGAAACAGCGGTCAAAGTCGCCGTCCCAGGCAATGCCGAGATCCGCTTTGTGCTCCAGCACGGCCCGGGTTGTTTCTTCCCGGTTTTCGGGCAGCAGCGGGTTGGGGACGCCGTTGGGAAAGGAGCCGTCCGGCTCTGGATGCAGGGGAATTACCGTGCAAGGGAGGTGCGGCAGCAGCCGTTCCATGACCGGCCAGGCGCAGCCGTTGCCCGCGTTGGCGACAATGCGCAGTGGTTTGAGGGGCGCGCTTGTGCCCAAAAAAGAAAGGAGCAGGGCGATATATTGATCGCGAAAGCTTTGCCGGCTGCTGACGCCGCGGCGGCGGGCAATGGGAAGTTCGCCGGCGATGATGCGATCCCGGAGGGCATGCAGGCCGCTGTCTTTGCTTAAGGGAATCGCATCGTTGCGGACCAGTTTCATGCCGTTCCAGTCCGCGGGGTTGTGGCTGGCCGTGATCATGATTCCGCCGTCGAATTTTTGACTGAAAACGGCGTGGTACACTTCTTCAGTGCCGCACAGGCCGATATCCACGACATTGATGCCGCCGTCTTCCAAGGCATTGATGAGCACCAAGCAAATATCCCGGCTGGATAAACGCATGTCGCGCCCCACGCAGACGACGGGGGCGGGATGATCCGGCCGGGGGAGGAGGGAGGAACCCATGGGGTTTATTTCAGCGGCAAAGGCCAGGCCGATTTGCCGGACAAGTTCCAGGTTCAGTTCCGAGGGGATTTTGCCGCGGATGTCGTAAGCTTTGAAACAGGGCAGGGAGGTGTTCATAGTGGTAGTGGTGGTCAACAGCCTAGCACTAGGCAGGTTTCATTGGCGAAAATATCCACAAGACGCAGCACCAGCGCCCGGCCGGGCTCCCCGGCGGCGCAAAAGGGCAAGGAAAGCACGGGGCTTTGCAGCACGGGGCGATTTTGCCCGTCCGCCCAGGCATGCCAGAGCGCATGCGAGCAAAGAGAGGCGGGGGCAGCATCCGCGGCAAAGGAATCAGCGCAAACACCCACGCTCCAGTAGTCCAGCCAGTTGTGCCAGTGCCGCGCAAAAAAATCGGCAAGCTGTTGGCTCTGCTGCGCCTTTTCTTGTTTTTGGGACTGTGCGGGGTTAAGGCCGGGTGCGACGGCAAAGGAGATAAGCTCCAGGGAAAAGGCGGCGGGCAGGGCGTTTTCACGGACAGGGGCGGACTGTCTTGCCCTTGGCTCAGGGGACGGAGGCGCAAAGCACTCACGCAGCCGCAGGCGGATATCTGAAAGCGCGTACGGAATACTCTCTTCGGTAAGTCGGGCCAGATGCGGGAATTGGCCGCTGGAGCGCCAGAGCCAGGCGCCCGGGCCGTCGGGCTGGCTGTGCATGCGTCGCAGGGGCGCGCTGTGCTCGCCCTCGCATGGAAAGGCCGTGGAGCCGAGTTCCGCCAGAGCGAAGGAAAAAGAAAGAAGAGAGGAGTTGCTTTCGTCTCCGGGGCGAGGCGTATGCGCCTTCAGGAGGCGTTTGCGCGTGGTATGCGTCGCCAGGGGGTTGTTGTCCACGGCAATCCAGGCCCGGCCCAGTTTTTCCGCCACCACGGCGGTGGTGCCGGAACCGCAGAAAAAATCCGCCACCAGATCCCCCGGCCGGGAAGAGGCCAGGAGGATGCGCTCAAGCAAACTTTCCGGCTTTTGTGTGGGATAGCCGCACCGTTCTTTGGCCAGAGGGTTGATGATGGGGATGTCCCAAACGTCATCCACCGGGGTTCCCTGGGGATGGGGCGCATAGCGTTTGCCCGCGGCGCTTATGATGCCGCTTTTGGCGTAGCCGCTGCCTGGCTTATAGGGCACGCGCACCGCGTCCGGGTTAAATATCCATTTTTCCGAAGCGGCGTAGTGTAAAATGCGGTCATGCTTACGGGAAAAGTAACGCGCGGAGCGTCCTCCGCCGGTGTAATGCCAGACAATGTCGCCCAAAAAGCGCTCCGGGCCGAAAACTTCGTCCAGCATAAGGCGCAGATAAGGGGCGGTGCGCCTGTCGCAGTGCAGATATAAACTGCCGTCCGGGGCGAGAAGTTCGCGCATGAGCAGCAAGCGCTCGTGGAGCATGCATAAAAAGGCGCTCAGGCCGCCCTGCCACTGATCGCTGTATGCCAAAGCGCGCGGAGGGCGCTCCTTGGATGGCGCCCGGCCTTTGTCTTGGGCTACGGGCATGGTAAAGTTCGCGCCTACGGCAAAGGGCGGGTCGCAATAAATGAGCTTAAGGCCTCCTCTGGCCTCCACCTCCCGGCGCAAGGGGCCGTGCAGCAAGCTGGAAAGGACAAGGCGGTTATCGGCGCGTATGAGAAGGTTCCGCCAACCGTCGCGCGGCGTTTGCTCAGGGAAAAAACACTCCCGGAGCAGCACCGGGCGCGACTCGCGGCAGCGTTCGTTGGTTTTACCCGTCCAGGTAAGAACAGGGAGCGTGCTTTCAGGCGTGGCCATGGTATGGGAACAGTTCGCCGCCTTTATTTCATCAGCCCGGCTTCTTTAAAGTATTTTACAGCGCCCGGGTGGTAGGGAACGGAATTTCCGACGAGCATTTTTGCAGGAGTCAGATCCGCCAAGGCCGGGTGGAGTTTTTTAAATTCCTCCAGGTTCTCGAACACCGACTTGGTCACCTGGTAGGCCACCTGGTCGGGCAGGCTGGCGCTGGTGAGCAGAGTGGCCTGAGGCCCGAAGGTATATACGTCCTTGTCCGCCCCTTTGTAGACTCCGCCGACGATAACCGTTGTGGGATAGAAGGGATATTTTTTCATAAAGCCGTCCACCTCAGGGCCGTCCACGGGAACCAGGTGCGAGTTGCAGGTACTGGATGCTTCCCGGATGGAGCCGTTAGGGTGGGCCACGATATAGACATAGGCGTCTATCTTATTCTCGCACAGGGCATTCGCCATTTCTGCCGATTTCAGATCCGCGGCAAGCGCGAATGAGCTTGCGGTCCAGCCCATTTCTTTCATGAGCAGTTCAAAGGTATTACGGTTGCCGGAGCCGGGTTCGCCAAGGTTCACGCGTTTTCCGGCAAGATCTTTCATTTCCTTGATATTGGCGTCATCTCGGGCGACAAGGGTGAATGCTTCAGGGTGAAGGGAAAAAAGCGCACGCAGATTTTTATCCGGTCCGGCTTTGACGAACTGTTCGATGCCGGAGCCGGTATAGGCGTAGTATTGCGTGTCCGATTGCACAATGCCGAGGGAAATGCCGCCGGAGCGGATGGCCGTGACATTGGCCACCGAAGCCTCAGTGGCTTCCACAGTACAGCGCACGCCGTGTTCTTTCCGGCCTTTGTTCACCAGTCGGCAAATTGCTCCGCCCACAGGGTAGTAGACGCCTGTGATGCCGCCGGTGCCGATGGTCACAAAAGTGTTGTCCATCGCGCTTAGCACATCCGGACAGAGCATGGCGCACGCCAGAATCAGCGTAAGGACGCGTAAGGTCCAGGCGTGTCGGGATGCTTTCAGAAAGGGGAAGTGATGCATGATCAGACTCCTGTGAGATGAAAACGCGTTGCTTCCAAAAACTCCTAACGTATGCCGGGCAAAAATTGCACCCAGAGCTCACGTGTTCTCGGTCCATCCCATTCACAAAAATAGATGCCTTGCCATGTCCCGAGGCGGATGCGGCCGTTTTCCACAATGAGCAGGCAGTGAGGTCCGAACAAGCTGGTTTTAATGTGAGAATCGCTGTTGCCTTCGGCATGCCTGAAGGTATTTGAACGGGGAACCAGATGCCCCATAAAGGCGCGCACATCGTGGGCCACATCCGGGTCCGCGGCTTCATTCACCGTCAGGGCGGCGGTGGTATGCGGACAAAACAGCAAAAGCGCGCCGTCTGTCCATCCTTGTTCGCGCACAAGGGAACTTATCAGCTCCGTGATAAGCTTCAGTTCTTCGCGTTTTTCCGTCCGCAGGCTGAGCGTTTTCATGGAGGCTTACTCCTTTTGCTGCTCCTTTTCCCGCAGCCGCAACCCAAGTTCGCGCAGTTGCCGTCCGCTCACGGGCGCAGGCGCTTCCGTCAGCAGGCAGGTGGCTTTTTGGGTTTTGGGAAAGGCGATGACATCGCGGATGGACTCAGCTTTGGCCAGCAGCATAGCCAGGCGATCCAGGCCAAAAGCGATGCCTCCGTGCGGGGGCGCGCCCATGTCCAGGGCCTGGGATAAAAAGCCGAATTGCTGTTCCGCCTCTTCTTCACTAAAGCCTAAGGCGGCGAACATGCTGTTTTGCATCAGCGCCGTATGGTTGCGTATGGAACCGCCTCCCACTTCCGTGCCGTTGAGCACCAGGTCGTAAGCCCGGGCCAGGGCTGAGGCGGGGTCTGCTTTCAGCCGCGCGGGGTCGGGGTTTTGAGCCGCGGTAAAGGGGTGGTGGCAGGCGACATAGCGTTTTTCTTCATCGTTGTATTCAAAAAGAGGAAAGTCCGTAACCCAGAGAAAGCTATGGCTGTTTTTGTCAAAAAGCGCCAGATGCTCGCCGAGTTGGACACGCAGGTTGCCAAGAGCGGCGTTGACCATGGCGGGCTCTCCCGCCTGGAAAAAGACGATATCTCCTGAAAGCAGCCCTAGGGCTTTGACCAGCCCGGCGCGTTCTTCTTCGGACAAAAATTTGGCAATGGGAGACTGCCACTCGGTTTCTCCGTTGCCGGAGGGGCGCAGTTTGATCCAGGCCAGCCCCTGCGCGCCGTATATTTTCACAAAATCCGTATAGTCATCAATTTCTTTGCGGGTCATTGTTTCGCCCCCGGGCACGCGCATGGCTTTTACCAGGGGGGCTGAAGCAAAAAGACGAAAAGACGAGCCGCGCACAATGTCCGTCACGTCTGTAAGGCGCAGATCAAAGCGGGTGTCCGGCTTATCCACGCCATACTCGCCCATGGCCTGGGCATAAGTCATCCGCGGGAAGGGCAGGCTGAGGGTTTCATCCAGCACATCCCGGAAAACAGCGGCAATCATACCCTCGGCCATGGTCATGACCGCGTCTTCATCCACAAAGGACATCTCAATATCCACCTGGGTGAATTCCGGCTGCCGGTCAGCGCGCAGATCTTCGTCCCGAAAGCAGCGGGCAATCTGAAAATAGCGATCAAGGCCGCCCACCATGAGGATTTGCTTGAATAATTGCGGGCTTTGCGGCAAGGCGTAAAACTCGCCCGGATTTACCCTGCTTGGCACAAGAAAATCCCGCGCGCCTTCAGGAGTGGAGCGGGTGAGCATGGGCGTTTCCACTTCGATAAAGTCGAGGGAGTCAAGGTAGCGGCGCACGGCCTGGGCCACATGATGGCGCAGAATGAGATTTTTGGCCATGCGGGGGCGGCGCAGATCCAGGTAGCGGTATTGCAGACGCAGATTTTCTCCCGGTTCTCCCCTTTCTTCCACAGGAAAAGGGGGTGTTTTAGAAGTATTGAGCAACTTCCAGGAGCGGACGACGATCTCTATTTCGCCAGTGGCCATGGCGGGGTTGGTCATGCCGTCGGGACGTTTGCGTACGTAACCTTCTAAGGCGACAACGTATTCAGAACGCAGGATATGCGCCCGTTCATGGGCCTCGGGGGCCACCTCAGGGATAAAAACGACCTGAGTGAGGCCGGAGCGGTCGCGCAGATCCACAAAACAAAGACCGCCATGGTCACGTCTAAACTGCACCCAGCCAGTCAGGCGCACCTCCTGACCAAGGTGCGCGGCATTGAGCTCCCCACAGGTGTGGGTGCGCTGAAAAGAGCCGAGCGGTTCTATATATTGGCGATGTTCTTGCTGCAGATCACTTTGCTGGATGTCGGTGCTCATGGGAGATCCTTTAATCTGGCTTGGCCGGGGGAAAGGTTATTTGGAATTGGCCGCATGGCAGCCGCCTTTGCGGCTAAGCTGCATTTTGGCTTCATAGCGGATCTCGGCCCAGTCCGCCAGAGTGACAAGGGGGATGTGCACCTGCTCGCCGCTGTCCATATGCTTTATGAGCACCTGCCCGGCCTTAAGTTCTGTTTCGCCCATGATCAGGCAGTATTCCGCCTTGTTGCTGGAGGCCTGGCGGAGCTGGCTCTTGAGGCTTTTGCCGGCAAAGGAAACTTCGCCGCCAAGGCGGGCTTCGCGCAGGGTCTGGGCCGCCAGCAAGGCGGTATCGGTAGCCCCGTCGTCAAGCACGGCAAAGAAAAAATCCGGCCGGTGCGTATCTTCCCGCGTGGAGGCCAAAAGCAGGGCCAAACGCTCCATGCCGCAAGCAAAGCCCGTGCCCGGAACATCCCGCCCGCCAAGCTGCGCCACAAGGCCGTCATAGCGCCCACCCCCGGCCACTGACCCTTGCGCGCCGATATCCGTGGACACCACTTCAAAGGTTGTGCGCATATAATAATCGAGCCCGCGCACCAGGCGGGGGTTGAGGGTATACGCCAGCTTGCGCTTGTCCAGGATGGACAGCACCACGTTGAAATGCTCGGCGCAGGGGGCGCAGACATGATCGCGGATGCGCGGGGCGTCTTGTGTCAGCTCCTGGCAGGTGGGAACTTTGCAATCAAGGACGCGCATGGGGTTGGTATGCATGCGGCGGCGGCAGTCTTCGCACAGGGCCTCCACATCCAGGCCGTCCAAGAAGTCGGCAAGGACGATACGGTAAGCCGGACGGCAGTCCCGGCAGCCCAGGGTGTTGAGTTCCGGCCGCAATTGGGTAAGACCCAGCTCTTTCAAAAAATGCATGAGCATGAGCAGGACTTCGGCATCGGCCTGGGGTTCATGCGCGCCGAGACACTCGCAATCAAGCTGGTGAAATTGGCGCATCCTTCCTTTTTGCGGGCGCTCATAGCGAAACATGGGGCCGTAAGTAAAAAATTTGCTGATCCCTTCCTGGCTATGGCCGCTGTGCTCGATATAGGCGCGCACAATGCCCGCCGTGGCTTCCGGGCGCAAAGTAAGGGAACGCTCTTTGCGATCGTTGAAGGTATACATCTCTTTTTGCACCACATCGGTCTCAGCGCCGATGGAACGCGCAAAAAGCTCTGTATACTCAAGCAGCGGGGTGCGCAGTTCTCTATAGCCGTAAGCGCCGAAAACGCGCCGGGCAACATCTTCCATGCGCGTATATAAGCTGCTTAAGGGAACGAACAGATCCGAAAAGCCTTTAATGGTATGCAACTCGCTCATGGCGGAAACAATCCTTACAATAACAAAAAATGTGGGGGGTATTGCAAAAGACGTGAACCATATTCCATGCGCGGTGGATTGTCAAAATAAAGCCTTTCTCATAGAATGGGTTGACCTGCTTCATGCGCCGTGTAGCTTACATTGCGGATTATGCCCGTGAGCCCCGGCGCGGCAAAGCTTTAACCCTGTCCATCCGGAGCTTTTCATGAATACGCCCATTCCTCAGGGATTTCGCCTTGCCGTGGCCTCTGCTGGTTTTAAGACGCCGAACCGTCCGGATTTAGCTCTGGCTGTGAGCGATTTTCCGGCAGCGGCAGCCGGCGTTTTCACACGCAATGTATTTATGGCCGCGCCTGTGCAGATAGGCCGCCTTATCCTGGAAGAGCGCGACACGGCCCGGGCAGTGATCATTAATACGGGGCAGGCCAATGCCTGTACCGGGGCCGAAGGCCTTGCCAATTGCCGCATTACTCAGGAAATGGTCGCTTCTGTGACGCGTTTCGCCCCTGCTGAAATTTTGCCCGCCTCCACAGGAGTCATCGGCGCGCAGCTCAACATAGACTTGTGGCAAAGGGCTCTGCCCGGCCTTATGGAGCGGCTCGGCAGAGCCTCTTTGGAGGATTTTGCCGAGGCCATTATGACAACGGACGCCTTCCCGAAATTTGCCGGTGAGATTCTTTCCTTTGTCGGCGGAGAGGTTGTGCTGGCGGGGGTAGCCAAAGGCGCGGGCATGATTTGTCCCAACATGGCCACTATGCTCTCGCTTGTGCTGTGCGACGCCGTTGTGGACCCCAAAGTATGGCGGGCAATGTTCAAGCGGGCCGTGGAGCGCTCCTTTAACCGGGTGAGCGTGGACGGCGACACCAGCACCAACGACACTCTGTACGGGCTTGCCAATGGAGCCTCGGGCGTAGGTCTGGACGGAGAATACGAGCAGGAGGCTCTGGAGGAGGCCTTGTCGCGCATTCTCGGGGAGCTTGCGTATAAGCTGGTGCAGGATGGAGAAGGCGCAAGCAAGGTGATGCATATCCAGGTGCGCGGCGCGGCAAACGATGCCGAAGCGGAACTGGCGGCCCGGGCCGTTGGACACTCCCAGCTTGTAAAAACAGCGATGTACGGCAAAGACGCCAATTGGGGGCGGATTATCGCCGCGCTCGGGCGCTCGGGCGCGCAATTTCACCCGGCGTTGGTGCGCGTCTCTTTGTGCGGTGTGGAAGTGTTTCGCAATGAACAGCCCGCCTCCCAGGAGCTGGACGCCCTTTTGCGCGAACCCCTGGAGCAGCGGAATATTAACGTGGATATCCGCCTTGGAGACGGCCCCGGGGAATACACCTTCCTGGCTTCGGACCTCACCCACGAATATATCAATATCAATGCGGACTATCGTAGTTGAGCCGTAGCGGGGAGATTGGGGGAAGCAATCCCATCCCCGGTTCCTCAGCCTGACAAGCCCCCGCGCGGTCAAACTGGCCGTGCGGGGGCCTCAAGTTGTTTCGCTCTAGAGCCGATTAACTTTGAGATTTGTCGTTTAACGGCGGGCAAAGCCCGCCTACGGCAATCTCAAGGCAAGGATTTACGGGCAAATCCTTGCAGAGCAATTATACATTTTCAATGGTAAATTGCTCTAGCGTTTACGCGCGACAATGCCG
>JAVBOT010000017.1:0-43101 GCA_031550225.1 Desulfovibrio sp. | reverse complement strand
CGACGAG
This sequence comes from Desulfovibrio sp., assembly GCA_031550225.1. Classification (GTDB taxonomy): domain Bacteria; phylum Desulfobacterota; class Desulfovibrionia; order Desulfovibrionales; family Desulfovibrionaceae; genus Frigididesulfovibrio. Next base: position 43,094 of record JAVBOT010000017.1, on the reverse strand, counting down.
CGTGGCGTCCCGCTATCCATCGTCGCAACAGGGGCGAACCGGCATGATGTGAGCCAACTCAAGGCCGTACTGGATCAAAAGATTGTAAATCCAATCATGGCAGATCAGAAAGAGAATCTGTGTGCTGATGCTGGGTACACTGGCGCCGATCCGGAAGAAACCATTCGAGCGAAAGGATATATTCCCCATGTGCGGCCCCGTGGTGAAGAAAAAACTGAAAAGATGAAAAATCCTCTTTTCAAAGCCCGCCGCTGGGTTGTCGAGGTTTGTCACTCATGGTTTAACCGGTTTCGAAAGCTGACGATTCGATATGAAAAACTGCATGCAACGCATTTGGCATTGACCCATCTGGCAGCCGCGATCATCGCATTAAGAAAAGTCGGAATTATTTATGGATAAGTTCTAAACATCTGGATAGTGCTGAATGTTGCGAGGACATGCCTACAGATATACTTTCGCTAAAAATAGGGTGGCGCTTTGACTGAATTGCATTATCCACTGCAAGAAGTACAAAGACATGCCACGTTGCATACTCCGGAGAAATAATGAATTATAAACAATTATTTGATGCCGTCGGTTGCCGTCTCGAACCGGGCGCCCTGCACGGACACAACGGGCTCACCTACCATAGCCGTGATGGTGTATGGACTTCCAAACAGGATTTGTCCCCTCCGCAACACCAGACCAGCACCGCTTTCGCTTTCAAATGGCGCCGGAAGGACAGCTTCGACTCTCCAGCCGTATTGTCCAAGGCGCGTGCATGGCTTCAGGAACGCTACGGGGATGTCTGCGCCCTGGTATACAATCAGAAACAACCACCTGTTCTGCTTGACGCCGGATGCGGCGCGGCGTTTTCCGCCCTGGAATTGTTCGGCCCCTGCTTCGCGGATCTGCACTATGTCGGCGTCGATGTTTCCGACGCCGTGCACGTGGCCCGCGAAAGAGTGGCGGAACGCGGGCATGACGGATTGTTCATACGCGAAAGCCTGATGAAACTGCCCTTCGCACCGGGCAGCTTCGACATAATTTTTTCAGAAGGGGTGCTTCATCATACCGATTCCACCCGCGACGCCCTGCATGCCCTTGCCCCTCTTTTGCGCCCGGGCGGGCATCTGCTGTTTTACGTCTATAACAAAAAGGGACCGATACGGGAATTCACTGACGACTACATCAGAGAACAACTTCGCAGCATGAGCGCGTCCGAAGCATGGGAAGCCGTTGCCTCCCTGACTCGTCTGGGTATCGAGTTGGGCGAAAAAGAAATTGAACTCGACATCAAGGAAGCCGTTCCCTTGCTCGGTATTCCGGCAGGGAAAATTTCACTGCAACGCTTCGTATATTGGCATATATTTAAAGCATTCTACGATCCATCTCTCGATTTTGAGGCAATGCGTCATATCAATTTCGACTGGTACGCCCCTGAAAACGCGCACAGGCAAACACCGGAAGAAGTACGACAGTGGTGCGGGGAGGTAAACCTTGCAATTACACGAATGCGTGTGGAGCCCGCCGGCATCACCGTTATTGCGGAACGTGGCGCACATGCCGCCGACGGCATTCGCCCGTAGCAGAAAATCCGTTACGCAATCACAGCTATGTGCGGCATAACAGGCTACCTCAACCTTGACGGCGCTCCCGCTTCTCCGGTGACCTTGCGCCGCATGACCGACTCTCTCGCGCATCGCGGGCCGGACGGCGAAGGCTTTTATTTTGACAACTTTCTGGCGATGGGGCATAGGCGGCTCGCCATTCTCGACCTTACTCCGGCAGGGCACCAGCCCATGCGATCCCCGGACGGGCAGGCGATCATCGCCTACAACGGAGAAATCTACAACTTCAGGGAATTGCGAAAAGAATTGGAAGAACTGGGGCACGCTTTCCGCTCCGTCTCCGATACGGAAGTTCTGCTGCATGCCTACCTTGAATGGGGTGAGCATTGCATGCTGCGTTTCAACGGCATGTTCGCCTTCGCGATTTGGGACAAACGCCGGCAAGAACTCTTTCTGGCCCGCGATCGTTACGGCATCAAGCCTCTTTACTACGCTTTCTTCGGATCCGTCTTTCTCTTCGCATCCGAGCAGAAAGCCCTGCTTGAGCACGAGGCGGTCGCGCGGGAACTGGATACAGATGCGCTTGTCGAGTATTTCACTTTTCAGAACATCTTTACCGACAAGACCTTCTTCCGCGGCATCCGTTTGCTGCCTGCCGGCTGTTGCATGCGCGTCGGTCCGGATGCGCGCCCAGACGTGCTCCGCATTCAGCGCTACTGGGACTGGAATTTTAAAGAATCCCGCGACAGGGCGGAACCACAGGAACGACTGGCGGAGATTGATCGTCTTTTCCGTCAGGCCGTTCACCGCCAACTTGTCAGTGATGTGGAACTGGGCTCGTTTTTAAGCGGAGGGATCGATTCCGGCGGCGTGACCGCTGTGGCCGCCGCCGCTCTGCCCAACATGAAGACCTTCTGCTGCGGCTTCGACCTGCATTCGGCATCCGGCCTCGAACTGGGTATGGACGAGCGTGACAACGCCGAACTGCTCTCCTATCTCTACAAGACGGAGCATTATGAGATAGTGCTCAAGTCCGGCGACATGGAACGCATCATGCCCGCCTACACCCGGCATCTTGAAGAGCCGCGAGTAGGGCAAAGCTACCCGAATTTCTACGTCTCACGGCTGGCGGGAAAATTCGTCAAAGTCTGTCTGGCGGGAACAGGAGGCGACGAAATTTTCGGCGGTTACCCCTGGCGATATTACCGGGCCGCTTCCAACAAAAACCTCGCTGATTATTTCGATAAATACTACGCCTTCTGGCAGCGCCTCATCCCGAATCAACTCATCAAAAAGGTCTTTGCCCCGCTGAACGGGCCGCAGATCTGGACGCGCGACATCTTTGAACAGGTCTACACAGCGCCCCACATGCCGGAAAGCCCGGAAGACTACATCAATCTTTCACTCTACTTCGAGGCCAAAACTTTTCTGCACGGCCTGCTGGTTGTGGAAGATAAACTTGCCATGGCTCACGGTCTGGAAGTGCGCGTGCCGTTTCTTGACAACGATCTCGTGGACTTCGCCTGCCGCCTGCCCGTAGCATTTAAACTTAAAAATATCAATGAATTCACTAAATTGGATGAAAATATATTGCGCAAACGGGAGCAGTATTTCAGCAGTTCGAGCGGCGGCAAGCATCTATTGAGGCAGATGTTGGAAAAATACCTGCCGCAACAAATCACAGCCGGGGCAAAACGCGGCTTTTCCGCACCGGATGCTTCATGGTTCCGGGGAGAAAGCATCGCTTTTATACGCCGACTGCTGTTCTCTTCTGAAGCAAGATTGTACGCGTACATGGATCGGCGCACTGTGCAGGAATTGGTCATGGAGCACCTGGAAGGCAAGGTTAACCGCAGATTGCTCGTATGGTCGCTGATCAACTTCGAATGGTGGCTGCGCACGTTCTTATAAGCCGACGGAGTAATGACAATGTTTCCGCAAACGCCGCACACGGGCGATTTTCCCAAACGCGTCACATTAGAACTGACGAACCGATGCAATATCTCCTGCACCTTCTGCCCTCGGCACAGCATGGGAGGGGGACAGGGCCTGATGCCGACGGACACGGCGCTCCGGCTTATCGATGAAATGTCTGAGCACCCGCCGCTTTGTCTGGTGCCCTTTTTCAGAGGCGAGGCGCTTCTGCACCCGGATTGGCACAAAATCCTCGCCTATGCAGTAAGGCGAGGCCTTGCGCCGGTGCAGTTCACCACCAACGCCATGCTGCTGAGCCCGGAGAACGCCGCCCTTCTTCTGGACACAGGCATACAGTTCATCTCCTTTTCCCTAGATACTCTGGACCCGACGCTCTATGAGGCAAGCCGCCGCAAGGCGGATTTTCGCAGAACCATGGACAATGTTCACGCCTTCCTGCGCCTGCGCGATGAGCGCGCACACCCCATACAGGTTCAGGTGTCGGTCGTGGAGACGGAGGCCCACAAACCCGGAATGGAAGCTTTTGTGAACTACTGGCTTCCTCTTGTCGATCGTGTGCGCGTTTATGCCGAGCACTCGACCGACGGCAGCCCCGGCAGCCTTGAGCATATGGAACTGTCCGAGCAGCGCCTGCCTTGTAAAAAGCTTTACTCCGACATGATCGTTTACTGGAACGGCGAGGTCGGCATCTGCAACCACGACTGGAAACGCCCGGCCGAAGGCCCGTTCATCGGCAACGCGGCGGAGCACGGCATCGCACGGATCTGGCATAACGAAACGTACGAGCTCTTGCGCCGCGCTCACGAGGAGGGAACCTCTCTTGCACCGCCCTGCGCCGCCTGCGGCCATTGGGCGGTTGCCCGCCTGCCGGAGCGCCTCATTGGACGTCTGTACACGAACTCCACACGACAGGACATGTAAGTAGGGATCATGCCTGCAGATATTAGGCTCTGGACTCATTAATTGCAATTCGTAGAAAAGTTGGTTAGTTGTGCTTATGGAGGGCGTAATGAACCGACTTTTCTATCTTTCCGCTGAACGACTTGAGCGCATCAAACCCTTCTTTCCTCTTTCTCACGGCGTTGCGCGTGTTGACGACGGCAAGATACTCAGCGGCATCATTTATGTCATCAAGCACGGCCTTCAGTGGGAAGGATGCGCCAAGTGAATACGGGCCTTATAAACGCTGTACAACCGCTTCGTGCGCTGAAGCCGCATGGGCGTCTTCAACAAGATTTTCGTCGAGCTTGCACAAACAGCGGGCAAAGACGGACGATTGATGATTGACGCACACACCTCAAAGCCCACCGAACCGCTGCAAGCCTGATCAAAAAAGGGCTCTTTCCCGCTGCATCGGACGCACGAAAGGCGGATTGAATTCAAAACTCCATGCCGTATGCGACGGCAACGGCAAACCTTTTGCTTTGGCCCTCACGGCGAGACAAGTCCGCGACTATAAAGGCGCTGCCCTGCTCTTGGATTTTCTGCCCGAAGGCAAAGAGCTTTTGGCGGATCGCGGCTATGACGCCGCCTGGTTCCGTGAGGCTCTGCTCGGTAGAGGGATTACGCCCTGCATTCCTCCTAGAAAGAACCGAAAAAACACCGTTTTCTATGATAGGGCTCTCTATAAACACCGACATAAGATCGAAATCATGTTCGGCAGACTCAAAGACTGGCGCAGAATCGCCATGCGCTATGACCGCTGCGCTCACACCTTCTTCTCTACCATATGCCTCGCGTGTTCCGTCATATTCTATCTCAATTAATGAGTCCAGAGTCTAAACAACGTGTTGACACTCTACACCTAGGCTAAAAAAGCTGGCGGGAGAGCAAACTTTGAATCTTTTTATAGTCCAAAATCTTGCCGGATACGGGCGGGCGTTGGCTCTGAGAACAGCAATGTTCGAAAGTTGGCCCGTAAGGCCTCCCTATCGGGTCGAGTGTGCTCCGTCATAAGCTCTTTTAGCACTTTTTCTACATCTTCCGCCGTAGATATAGCGTCCCATAGTATACCTTTGCCGTATTCGGGCAAATACTCCAGGCTGAGGCCTGGCACGTCGGAGGAATCTTTTATTGTCAGAACAGGAATGCCATAGACAACGGCCTCAGCCAAAGAGCCTGAACCTGAACCAAGGACGATCCCCTCGTAGTTTTGGATATTTTTTAAGGCATCTTTTAAACTTCCTTTGATTAGAGAAGGAGAAGGGGGAAGCCAGGTTATGAAGCGTTCAGGTTGCGTAGCCGGGTGAAATTTATAAAAAATGAGAGTTCCCTTATTCGCGAGGGGGAGGAGCATTTGCAGCACGCGGCGGACTTCTTCCGAATGGTAAGATAAGAGTACCAGCAAAGGTGGAAAGTCTGAGCCTGGTCCCCAGTTATTTTGTTTGGCTGAGGGTTGGGATCGGGTGCCAGTGAGGTTCTGCGTCCGTGAGGCAGCGGCAATATCCGCAGTAAACAATTCCCTATAACGCAGGGAAGGGCCCACGGCATAGTTTTGGTGTGTAGATTCGGGAAGGAAGTGAGCCCCATTTACCAAGATGCGATCTGGGGTAAGCCCCAAGGCCGTTTCACTGTCGTCAGGATGGTTATTGAGCAATGTGTCAGGCCAAAGAAATAATTGTGCACCAATCACAGGCACATGCCGTCTGCTTTTGCTCTCAGCGTCGGCAAGGCCTCGTTGCAAGCACTTATTGATAGTTTGGTTTTCATACCAGGAAACGATGGTCACACTACTACGCTTTTGGGTGGCGGCGGGACAGGCAAATGGCTTGGCAGCAAGCAATAGGTTAAGGCGGTATCCGGCAAGGCGCCTTGCCTCACCGAGGATTACGCATTGTCCAGCTGTGCGGACAAGGGCTTCACGAATATAAGATTCTGGGGAGTATTGAGGGTAGGGGGTGAGGGAGCGGATAAGTTTTCGAAGGGCAAAGGGGTAGCATAGACAGTGCCAAAATAGGCGCGCCCAATCAGCAGTAGTGAAAAGATGCGCTTCAAGGACGCCTTGCGAGCTGGAAGCGAGCGCTTTGCAGGCGCGCCACAGGACCACAGGGTTACGACTGCCGTAGAGGCGGTGAAATTGTACGACCTCATGCCCCGCCTCCATGGCCGTAGACGCAAGGCCGGGTAAGTACAATTCTTGATAAGAGCCCTCCTGAGCTATTTTGGGCAGTACTGCGAAACTGTCTATAATCAGGAGCTTTTTCTCGGCCTGCAAAAGCGCTTTTTCCGGAAGTTTCCAGCGCAGCAAGCGCAGGTATACCAGGCTAAGAAGCAGAAAGGCGAGATGCCCCCCGTTGGTCAGAATATAGCGCACGCCAATGCGCAGAGCGCTGAAAAAAGAAAGCGGGCGCACAGGGGTGGACAGGAGAAAGCGGCGCAGCACTTGGCCGTAGTTGGGAGCTTTTGACAAAGTGGGGCAGGACAACAGCCTGTTGTCGGAAAAACATTTGGCAGTAATGCGGGAGAATGCGGCAAATAATTCCCCCGGGCGGCCTGAGGGGCGCATCAGAAAATTTCTCCCGATAAAAAAATGCTGAAGGGCATCAGCCTTTTCCCCCCACATACCAGGCGTACATGCGATCCAGCCCTTCCTCCAGGAATACTTCGGGCTCATACCCGAGAAGGCGCTCGGCAAGGGAGATATCGGCGTGGATGCCGTGTATGTCTCCTGCTGTGGAGCCGGAATATTCCACTGTTACCGGGCCAAAGGGCAGGGTACGCATCTTTTCCAGCAAATCCCCCACCAGCACTTTACCGCTCCCCCCTATATTGATGGCTTTGCCGGCTGAGGCGGGGCGGGAGAGGCAGGCCAGAAACGCGGACACCACATCATCAATATAGACAAAATCCCGGAAGCGATTGGGACTGCCTTTTACATGGATGTGCTTATCCTGCACCATCATACTCATAAAAATGCTGACCATGCCCTGCCGCAGATTGCCCATATTTTGCCCCGGGCCGTATACATTGAACAAACGCAAGGCTGTGGATTTGATGCCATACTTTTCGTAAAGGCGCAGGTAGTGCTCGCTGGCCAATTTGCCGACGCCGTAAAAGGATTCGGGGCGTGTCGGGCTATCTTCCCGCACGGCCTGCTCATCAGGCTGCGGACCATAGACCGACATGCTGCTGGCATAGATGAAACGAGAGCAGCCGACCGCTAGTGCAAGCTGCAGCAGCCGTAATGTAGATTCGGTATTAGTGCGCAAATCATAGACGGGATCGTCAAAGCTTATTTCGCCGCTGCTTTGGCCCGCAATATGAAAGATGGCATCAAAGGGTTGCTGCGGGAGCTCTTTTTCATACATATAGGGATCTTGACAATCCCCTTTAACAAAAAGCACGCCTTGAGGAATATTGTCAAGGAAGCCCGTTGTTAGGTTATCCATCCCGACAACACTGTGGCCCGCCTTGATAAGAGCTTTGGCAACGGCTGCGCCGATGAAGCCAGCCACGCCCGTGACAAGATAGTTGCCCATGCCGTGCACCTCATTCATGCGGGACTTTTGAACCAGATACATAGGCAGCAGCTCGAAAAGCCGCTGCTCCGCGGGTGGTATCCCCTGCCAGTATCGTGTGAGAGAAGACAGTTTTTTCGAATGTTCCGCTTGAAAATACCCCTGAATGCGTCGCCAGGCAAGATGGAAAAGATGGTATGGCTTAAGAAAAAGCACAAACGGGCCAGTTGGATGAATCGCCTTGGGGATACTGGTGATAGATTGGGGAATTTAGCAAGTTTATAACTATTTTGTAATCATTTAATTTACAAAATATTTAAAATAAGCATATAATAATTATATTCAGCACAAATGCCGTGCCAACCTTATTTTCCCGTTATATCAAGTCTCTCATACAGATCTAAGGAAAGTCTAATCTGGCATGGAACTTGAATATAATGACTCACAAGCGAAGGCGGCAAAACTATCCGCCGGGATGATACCAAGAACCTTATAACAAAAGCCGAGGATGTTATGTCAATGGAACTCACCCGCATTATCCATACGAGTATTTTGGAAAGCCCCATTCCCGCGAAGGTGCTGGCGAAGAAGATCGGAAAGCCTTACTCGACCCTGCTGCGCGAAGTTAACCCCTATGACGAAGGCGCCAAGCTCGGCGTGGAAACTTTTGTTCAAATCTTGAAGATTACCGGCGATTACTCCCCCCTTGAGTTCATTGCCAATGAACTCGGCCTTGATATTTCCTCGAAAAAAATGCGCAAAGTAGGCTAAGGCCAGCGCGGCGGGGGCCGCGCGCAGTGTGCGCAAATGTAACAACCCACGGTGAGAGTACGGGAAACGTTCCGGCCCGGGCTTTCCATGGGGGGAATATACCGCTTCCCGCAGCAGGGGAGCGGTGTTCTTTTTAGAGGACGTGCGGGAATTTCCTTGCCTTATTGCCTCCCTTTTGCTAGAACCGGCCTGCGTGGAGAGGTGTCCGAGCGGCCGAAGGAGCACGACTGGAAATCGTGTGTACCCGAAAGGTACCAAGAGTTCAAATCTCTTCCTCTCCGCCAGAATTTAGTTTCAGTTTATCTAAGAAAGACCGGAAATCCCTATACAGAAAGGATTTCCGGTCTTTCTTTTGTCCGGTGAAGGCGGGTAGAAAACCAGAAAAACCACCCCTTGCCTGGGTAAATTGACGGGTATATAGCTGAAATTGAGTTCAGCAAAAAATTTACCCAGAGAAGCGGGAGGTGGGTGCCGTGGCCTTGACCATCAATGGAATTGAGGCGGCGAAGCCGAAAATTGACCGCCAGCAGCTTGACCAGGGCATTAATACGGCTCTGGAGGCAAGAAAGAAAAAGGGCTTATCAAAGAGGCCATCCAGGCAGAAAAGCGCCTCGCCAAGGACGAAGCCCACCCCCTGAGCGTTGAGGCCGTGGCTCTGGACTGGCTCGAAGATATCCGCAAAACCTGGAAGAAAAATACCTACCTGGGCGAAAAGGCCCGCGTCCAAACGCATATCATTGCGCCCTTGGGCCGGATGCACATCACCGATGTAAAACCCGCCGATGTGCAGGCGCTGTTCCAACAGCTTGAAGCCGAGGGTAAATACGACACTTTGCGCAAGATTGCCGAGAACACGGTACGTATTTTCAACTTCGGCATTGCTGTGGGCAAGTGTGAAAACAACCCGCCCTATTCTATCTGGAAAGGACTTTCTTTTAGGCGTCCTGACCCGAACAGGGGCTTTGCCACTATCACCAGCCCGGATATAAGGTGGGCAAGCTGCTCCTGGCGATAGACACCACCATGACCGAGAAAAACGGCATTGAGGTCGCCACGGCCCTGCGCATTGCCCCGTATGTTTTCTTGCGTCCCGGCTTACTGACCTGGGGCGAATGGGCTGCAATTGACTGGGAGGCCAAAGAATGGCGCATCCCCGGCTACAAGATGAAGAACAACAAGCCGCATATCGTACCGTTGGCCCGGCAGGTGATCGCCCTGCTGGAAAACCTGCACCGCTACACTGGCGGCGGACAGTATATGTCCCCGCTTTGAGGCGGGGCAAAAGCATAAAAAAATCCGGCGGCTTTTCAGCCCGCCGGATTTTTTTTCTCACCCAAAGAGTTTGTAATTTAAGGCTGCGTGGGGTGCTCGTGCGTGTCAATAACCAGAGTCGTGCGATCCAGCCCAAGGGAGGCAAGCAGCCCGCCGCCAAGGGTCAGAAGACGGTACTTAGATGCAATAACGTTCTGCTGCGCTGTCACAAGCTGGATGGAAGAAGCAAACAGTTCATTTTCAGCATCGAGCACGTCCAGCAAAGAGCGCTGGCCCACATTGAACTGCTCAAGATACATATCGCGGGTCTTGGTGGCATACTGAACCGCATTTGTATAAAACTTGGCTTGTTCCTGATACGAAATGAGCTGGCTCCAGTTGGCTTCGGTTTCTTCGGCAAGATTATCCAGAAGCGCTGTGATTTCTATCCGGGCCTGCCGGGCGCGGGCTTTGTCGCTCTTTACATTGTACCAATCATAACCGCCGTTGAACAAGTTCCAACTGGCGCGAAGCATGAAGGCCATTCCCCCCTGGTCGTCAAGGGCGGATCCGGAACGGTAGGAATAGCTGGGGCCGGCTTCCAGGAAGACCTGAGGATGGAAAGCGGACATATCAACGCCGGTTTGGGCCTCAGCGGCCATGGCATCGGCACGCAGGGCCTTAACCTTCAGGTTGTTGACCTGGGTTTGGGCAAGGGCCGCTTCCAGGCTGGGGTAGGCGTCCATGGGATCGGCGGGAACTTCGATTTGTCCGGGGATTTGGCCGGTCAGGCGCTTGTAATTGGCAATGGCCACTTCAAGCGCGGAACGGCTTTCCGCGAGGGAAGCTTCACTGCGCGCCAAACGGGATTGCGTTTGGCTCACATCGGCCATGGTGGAAGCGCCGGAACGGTGGCGTTCGGTCTGAGAACTTAAAATCGATCTGTGGTTCTGGACATTCAACTCGGCCAAAGCCACGATGCGGCGCTGGCGATAAATTTCAATGTGGGCAAGCAGCGCATCCAGGCCCAAGCCTTCAGCGTTATCAAACAGACGGCTTTCTGCGGATTCCGCGCGGGCCTTGCCTTGCTGGTAACGGTTCCAGGTGGCCAAGCCGTCCCATATGGTCTGGGAGATTACCAGGCTGGCGTCGCTTCTGTCATAGAAGGTTCTTCTGTCCTGAGGGTAGCCGCTACGACGGGTGTTGGAGTCACTCCATTGTTCAAACCCATACCCCGCCCGAGCGTCCACCCGCGGAAACCAGCCGCTGCGAGCGCGCTTAAGGTCGTCTTCAGCAGACTGCCGATACTCCTGAAAAGCCTTAATGTTCGGGTTAAAGGCAAGAGTTGACGCCACACTGTCCCGCAAAGCCGTAACTTCAGCCGTGGACAAGGCTGGCGCTATAGCGCAGAACGACATTGCGAGTGCGGTCACAATAGCCATTTTTAAAGAAAACGCTTTTGTCATGTGAAACTCCTTGAGTGAGAACACCTGTGTTTTGATATGGAGATCTCAGCAAGTCTTGCTGTGAGTTAAAAGTGCTGCAAAGCTTTTTGCAGGTTTTCCCCCTGAACCCGATACCGTGTCCAAGTATTTATACTTCGCCCCTACACGATAAAAAACTCTTCCCCTTGTAAGTGTACAAGAAAGCATAGATATTCTTCTTGCCCTTTGTCACTAATACTCACTCCATAAATCGGCCAAGCCGATTTATGGAGATCGCTTCGCCGAAAAGCGCGATTTTCGACTCACTCACGCTACTGTCAGCGGCGCGCCGGACTACTATCCGGCGTTTAGAAGTCATTACTGAATTGTGAACAGACTTCTAGCAACGCTTTGTACTTTTTTCTTTTGTTCCAAAACAAGAAGTGTGTCAAGTTTTTTTTACTTTAAGGGAACAAGCGGTCGCTTATTCAGGTAAGCCTATAAAAATAGGCGCGGCTATCATTAAAACCGCCGCCGGCGGGTGTTGCCAAAAAGGCGCAAAACATTCCCTGACGGAGAGAACAGCCCCCTAACGGCAAGCTCTATTATATATTAATGATAAAGTTGAGGGGAAGAATGCTTATAACAGCGCGCTCATGCCAAGTAAGCGCGCGCTGAGTGAGAAAACGGGCCGTCGCGTTTGTTTATATGGCTAATTGACGATAGGGATGCTAAGGCCTATATATCCCCATGGCGCCAGGAGGTTTTATGCTGTGAGTCTCATGGCCGCAACACACGGGAGAATTTGCTTCGATGGATTGTGGCGTGTTCTTTTGCCTTGCGGTTGCATGCGCTTTCGAGAGAAAGGCCGCAAAAATCATGACAGTAAGCTTGACAGAAGAGAGTGAAACGCTGGACACTTACCTTTCTTAATATTGAGAAGGAAGACTTTAAAAGCCCGGGAGTTTGCAAATCTAAGGCTTTGCCAAGACCTGAACTTTTGATACAACTCGCGCTTGCGTATGTGACGTGCCGCGCGCCGGCCTTGGGGGGATTTTTTCAAGGCTTCCTCCAAGCATTTTATGTGGTAACCGCTCTGCCGCTTTGTTGCGTAAGTTTTGAAACGCGGACAAAGCGTTGCTGGCCGTCGTTGAACGGCTGGGCTGAGCGGGCGCCGACCCATTGAGTGGACCTGAAGCATATGGAAATTTTGGGGAACGCGAATGGTAAATTCTGCCAACGATGATACGCTGAAAGCCGAAGCTGCGGCAAAGGCAACAAATCTTTCCCCTCAGGGGACAGCGGATATAAAATCGGCCGCCTCCGCCGGCCAGGAAAAGACGCAAACGCCGGAGGGGTCGCCTTCCGCCGCGGCATCAAAAGCGATTTTTCGGTCGGCAAACACAAAACCGCCCGCCGCCGCGGACGCTTTGCCCGCAGCGGCCGCGGGCCCGCCCCAAGGCGCTCCTGCAAAGCCTGCTCCGCCTCCGCAAGCGGCTCCCGCAAAGCCCGCTCCGCCTCTGCAAGCGGCTCCTGCAAAGCCCGCTCCGCCTCTGCAAGCGCCCGCGGCAAAGCCCGCTCCGGCTCCGCAAGCGCCTGCGGCGTCTTCAGCAGCCTCTGTTTCTTCAGAACCTCCACGCAAGGTTGAGCCTGTGCGCGCAACGGTTCAGCCGCCTTCTCCGAATGCCCCAGGTGCGGCGCAGGCGGGAGGGCAGGCAGGAGAAAAGCCGAGGCCGGCGCAACCCCCTTCGGCTCCTCTTAAGGCCACGCCGTCTGAAGCCGCTCCTCAGGTGCAGCCCGCTCCTGCAAAAGCGGGTGTATCCGTGCAAGCGGCCATGCCGGCTGCCCCTCAAAATATTCCGCCTCAGGCGGCGCACCCGGGAGAACCCGCGAGAAAGAGCGAGCCCGCGCGTGCGCCTGCCGGGCCTCAAGGCGCGCCGCCGCAGGGAGGCGCGCCGACCATTCTCCAGGCCGGCGCGGGTGAAGGCGCGGCGGATCCGATGGCGGCCATTGCCGCCGCTTTGGCCCAGCAGCAGGAACAGATGAAGCGACAGAACTCTCTGGTGCCTGATCCGGCGGACGTGGATTATGACCCGCCGCTCATCCAGTGCATGGCCGGGCTTTTCAAGCTGCACGGCAAACCTGTTTCCACGCGCCTGCTCATTGCGGGGCTGCCGAAAACTTCCGGGCCGTTGCATCCTTCGGCGGCCATACGCGCGGCAAAAGCGGCGGGCATGCGTGCACAGACCGTATACAGGCCCACCTTGGGGCAAATTTCGGCCCTTACGTTGCCTTGCATTCTTCTTTTGCAGGGAGACAAGGCCTGTGTGCTCACCTCGTTGGACGAAAATACCGCGGAAGTGTTGTTCCCGGAAAATGATATGGAGGCGAGGAGCTTTCCGCGTGAAGAGCTGGAAAACGAATACCTCGGCTACGCTATTTTCGCCAAGCCCGAACCCAATCTGGACAAGCGGGCCAGCAACATCAAGCTGCTTGACCACAAGCGCTGGTTCTGGGGAACGCTTTTCCATTTTATGCCCATTTATAAGCACGTGCTTGGGGCGAGCATTTTGGTGAACCTTTTGGCCGTGTGCGGTCCGCTGTTCTTCATGAACGTATATGACCGGGTTGTGCCCAACAATGCTGTGGATACCTTGTGGATGCTGGCAATCGGGATCGGCATCGCCTATCTTTTTGACTTTTTGCTCAGGAATTTGCGCAGTTACTTTGTGGATATTGCCGGGCGCAACGCGGATATCGTGCTGGCCAGCCGGCTTATGCAGCACCTGCTTTCCATGCGCATGGACGTGAAGCCTGACTCCACAGGGTCACTTGCCAATAACTTGCGCGAGTTTGAGTCGCTTCGCGACTTTTTCGGCTCAACAACCCTTATGGCCTTGGTGGACTTGCCCTTTTTGGTCTTTTTCATCGTGTTGATTTTCCTTATAGGCGGCACCATGGGTGTTGTCCCTTTGATAGCGGTGCCGATAGTGGTATGCGCCGGCCTTTTCTTGCAGTTTCCCTTGCAGCAGGTGACGGAGAAGGGCTTTAAAGAAAACATGCAGAAAAACGCGTTGCTGGTGGAAATTATCAACGGCCTTGAAACCATCAAGACCACGATGGCCGAAGGCCGCATCCAGCACGCCTGGGAAAAGGTCGTGGGCATGAGCGCCGCTTCCAACAACCAGACGAAACGCATGTCCAACTTATCCGTGACGCTGACGATTATGATCACCCAGGTGGTCAGCGTGCTGATCATTGTTTGGGGCGTGTATCGCATCACTGACGGGCTGCTCAGCATGGGCGGCCTTATTGCCTGCAACATGCTGGCGGGACGGGCCATGGCGCCTCTTTCCCAGGTGGCCTCCATGCTGACGCGCTTGCAGCAGTCGCGCATGGCCCTAAAGTCCCTTGACCTGCTCATGCATCTGGAAACAGAAAAGCCGGAAACAGGGCAGCATGTGGAGTTCGGCCATTTGGAACACGCCCTGACGCTTGAGGATCTTTCCTTTAAGTACCCCAACACGGAAAGGTTTGCTCTGGAGCGGCTCAACATCCATATCCAGCCCGGCGAAAAAGTGGGCGTTATCGGGCGCATGGGCTCGGGCAAGAGCACCCTCGGGCGCATGTGCGTGGGCTTATTTAAACCGAGCGAAGGCGCGGTGAAATTGGGAGGCGTTGATATTCGCCAGTTGGATATGGTGGATCTCAGATCCCGCATCGGCTACGTTTCGCAGGATAACTACCTGTTTTACGGCACGGTGAGGGAAAACATATCCTTTGGCGCCGTGAATGCGGATGACCGCATGATCTTGCGCGCGGCGAATATTTCCGGCGTGACCGATTTTATCAGGGCCCATCCGGCGGGTTTCGGCATGCCGGTGGGTGAACGGGGGATGTCCCTTTCCGGCGGGCAGAGGCAGTCCGTGGCCATAGCGCGCGCTTTGCTGCAGGATCCGGACATTCTTATTTTGGATGAACCCAGCAGCAATATGGATAACAGTTCGGAGTTGGCATTGAAGCAACGCCTTGCCGCCACCCTCGGCAACAAGACGCTGATTTTGGTGACGCACCGTCTGAGCATGCTGGACATAGTGGATAGGCTGGTGGTTATGGATAACGGCCACATTGTGGCCGACGGCCCCAAAGATGCGGTTTTGAACGCCTTGCGCAATGAGCAGTTGCGCGTGGCGGGCGGCGGCGCGCGTCCGCCGGCGCAGACTGTTCCCACAGCGCAGGGAGCGCAGGCGTAATATGGCAAAATTATCGCTTTTCCAGGATTCGCTCGACCTGGATTATATGACTGAAGTGGATGCCGCTTTGCGAAACCGGGGCAGCAAGATAGCCTATTATCTATCCGCACTGACGCTTTTGGTGTTTGTGGTTTTTTTGCTTTGGGCCTGGCTCACGAATCGTGATGAAGTGACGCGCGGCAAAGGGCAGATTACGCCATCCCTTGGCGTGCAGCCGATCCAGAGCGAACAGGGCGGCATTATTCAAGAGATTTTTGTCAAGGAAGGGCAGGAGGTTAAGAAAGGCGACGTCCTGGTGCAGATGTCCAACATTGAAGCCATGGCCGAATACCAAACCCTGCTCAACAAGCAGATTGAAAGCCAATTGGCCATAAGACGCCTGGATGCCGAAGAGTTGGGGCAGCCTCTTGTGTATTCGCCGGAGGAGCAGGCGGCCCACGCTGATCTGGTCCAGGACCAGGTGCGCTTGTTCAATACGCGCAAGGAAAAATACGCGAGCGGCACGCGGGAAATCATGGCCAACCTTGAGCAGAAAAAGCGGGCTGTGGAAGAGAGCATCACGCGCAAACAACAGTTTGAAAAAAATCTGATTTTGCTCAATGAACAGGCCAGACGCGTGCGCCCTTTGGTGCAGCAGGGCATTTACTCGGAAATTGATTTTTTGAACCTGCGCCAGCGCATAGTGAGCTCGGAAGGGGAGTTGAACTCCCTGGCGGAGATTATTTCACGCACGCAAAGCGAGGTGCGCGAGGAAGAAACCCGCCTCGCCAACAGGAGCAAGGAATGGCTTGCGACCATAGCCAATGAGCGCAATGAATACCGTAAAACCCTTGATGTCGTTACCCAACGCTTGACCGCGGGCAGCCGCAGGGTGGAGGTTTCAGAATTGCGCGCTCCCATGAACGGCGTTATTCGCCGTATTATATTAAAAGAAGAAAGCGTCGCCCAGCGCGCTGAAAGCATTATGGAACTGCTGCCCACGGATGACACCTTGGAGGTGGCGGCCCGTTTCGCGCCGCAATTTCGCGGATACTTAAAAAATAATTTGAATGCTTCCATTAAGGTGGAGGCCTATGATTTTACCATCCACGGCAGTTTGCCCGCTGTGGTGACGAGAATAAGCCCTGACACTATTGAGGACAGCCGCGGCCAGGCCTGGTTTGAAGTGCGCCTGCGTACGGAGACGAATAAGCTTTTTTATAAAGGTGAAGAGCTGGAGATCAAGCCGGGCATGACCGTGACCGTTGACGTCATATCCGGGAAAAAGAGCATTCTGGCATATATTCTGAAGCCCTTCATCAAAGCTCAGTTGGAGTCGCATATTGTGAGCGATGAAGCCTTCGGGAATGGAACGGGTACGGTCAAGCATCAGGTGAAAAGCGGCGACGGGATATAGCCGCGCACGAGTTGTTGCCGGTCAAGAGCCGAGGCTGTTGGCAAAGTTTCCGGCAGCGGTTCGCCGCGCAGGCGTCTGAGGGGCTTTCCATGGCGCAATTCGCTTGAGGACACGGCGGCCTTCCTTTCGCGAAAAGAACTTTGCCGGTCATCAGGCGACAATTGCCATGCGGGAGCTGGGTAAGAAGGAGAGTGTATGAGCGTTTTTTCGCGCGATACTGAAACACAAAAAATGGAATACATGCACGATGTGGATGTGGCGATGAACAGGCGCGGGCACCCGTGGGCGTTCACGCTGTCCGTCTCTGTGATCTTTTTTTTCGTGGTTTTTTTTATTTGGGCGGATGTCTCCACTATTGACGATGTGACGCGCGGTAACGGCCAAATTATTCCGGCGCAAGGCATCCAGCCTGTGCAGAGTGAGCGGGGCGGCACCATTACGGATATTTTAGTGGAAGAAAACGAGCTGGTGGACAGAAACCAGCCTGTGCTCAATATTTCCAATGTGCAGGCCATGGCCGGTTTTAACGAGTTGCAGCAGCGCATGATTGATCTTACGCTGGCCCTTAAACGTCTTGCCGCTGAAGAGCAAGGCTGGAACTTTGAATTTACTGAAGAAGAAAAAAGAAATTATCCTGATGCGGTGACGGCGCAAACCAGCCTGTATACAACCCGCAAAGAGCAGTTTGAAGGGCAGGTGCGGCTTTTAGAGTCGCAGCTTGAAGCGCGTAAAAAAGAAGTTTCCGAGGCGCACGAACGCAAAGAAGCCTATGAAACGGCTTTAGGCCTGCTCAGAAAGCAGGAACAGACCGTCCGCCCCTTGGTGGGCACTTCATATTCGCAGATAGACTACTTGGAAATGCGGCAGCGCATCACCACCCAGGAAGGGGAGTTGAACAGCATTATAAAAACCATTGCCCGGGCGGAAAGCGGCGTGCGCGCGGCTCAAGAACGCCTCAGCAATCTTAAAGCCGAGCGCCAGGCGGCCATTGCGGATGAAATAAACAAAAGCCGCGTTGAGCTTGGCGCTGTGGAACAACAAATCAAAGCCTCGGACGAGCAGGTTACCCGTACAGAACTGCGCTCTCCGGTGCGCGGCCAGGTCAAGCGTATTATCTTGAAAAAAGACAGCGTAGCAAAACCCGCGGAAACTATCATGGAAATTATTCCAACAGAAGGGGCTTTGGAAGTGGAGGCCCGCTTCAGTCCCGCGGACAGAGGCTTTTTATTCGTCAATCAGGGCGCGCTGGTGAAAATCACGGCCTATGACTTTTCCATTTATGGCGGGTTGGAAGCCACTGTGGTGAAGATCAGCGATGATACCATTTTGGATAAACGGGGTGAACCGTGGTATGAGGTACGGTTCGTCACGAAACGCAAGACCTTGCGCTTTCAAGGAAAAGAACTTGCCATTCTGCCTGGTATGACGGTTTCCGTGGATGTGCTCACGGATAAAAAATCCGTGTGGAGCCATATCATCGGTCCCATCCGCAGGGCTATGCAAAGCGCGATGACAGAGCATTGATTATCCTTGCTCGCAGCCACGGGGCGAGAGCATTGCATGTGTGAAACGCTCAGAGTGATGACAAACTCCGCAAGGCGGGTTTTGTAAAGGCACGCCCACTACGGCGTTTAACCGCGGCGAGAAACGCGCCCGCGCTTGCGTGGCAGAGAACGTTTGCGGCCCGCTCTCCCTATTCTTAGGGGAAGCGGGCCGCTTTTTTTGCGTCAAAGCAGATTATCAGAACAAAAATTATCAGAGCCATGCGCATAAAATATGTGTACAGTTCATTTCAAGCGCGTGTGTGCTTGACGCTTGCATCGCGCGTGGCGCGGCCCCGGGGGAAGGCGGCCGGAGAGGCTTTGGGGGGATTCCCAGAAAGCGGCGAAAGCCTTGATTAAAGAAGCTTCATGGGCAAAAAATCTTACTCATCCGAATCAGGAACAAACGTTTGCCGATGGGGCACGGTTTTGACGGGACGATGCTTGCGGATCCGGCTGGTGAGCCGCGATTGTCATATTGGATTGTCGGAATGAGCATGCAGCTATCCATAACAGCAAAGCGAATAAAGCCGGTATCGCGCCCGTGGGGGGCGGCACTGGCGATTGTTGTATGTTGTTGCGCGATGCTTATGGGGCTCTTGATCGGGACGCCCCTGGGCATGACAGCGCAAAAAGGGCCCGGCTATTACGGGACGCCGCTGCGTTTTGCTCCGCCTCCTGTGGGATTGGATGCGAACGAAGCCGGTGAGGCGCGCCAGGAGCATGCCCCGGCGCGTCCGCTCCCTGTGGCCCCTCCCCCTCAGCCCGCCGCGCCTTATGAGGGCGCAAAGCCGAATAGCCTTTCTCCGACGCGCATCGCGCCGCAGAGCGCGCCTGAGCCTGTACGGGCAACGGAGCGGGCGGCGCCGGAGGCTGCTCGGGCCACGCTGCCTGAGAATCCGCCGGACGAAGAACGGGCGGGCGCTGTTGCCCTCACGCTGGAGGGTGAGCCGGAGGCGCAGAAGGAAGGCGCGCGCCGCGCGCGCGGGCCGATGCCCGTGCGGTTGTTTGGGACAGTGGATTTTCGCGGCGAACTGAAAGATTTGCCTAAATGGATCCGGGTGAATGAGGCGGAAAAGCGTCAGCGCACGTTCAGAGATGGCGGCCTGCAGTGCACGGATCCTAAAAACGCGGTGCCTGCTTCCATAAAGGAAGGCTGGCTCAGCCTGAAGGGTAGGCTGCAAAATGCTCCGCTGATGGAAAAAGTTAAAGAGGTTAATAAATTCTTTAACCAATTTCCGTATAGGACGGACATAGCGCTTTACGGCTTTGAAGACTATTGGGCAACACCGTGTCAATTTATGAATCGTTCGGGCGACTGCGAAGACTATGCCATCACCAAGTATTTCGCGCTTCGCGATCTTGGCGTGCCTGCCGATATTATGCGTATAGCGGCTATAAAAGACAACATCCGCAACATCGGCCATGCCGTACTCGTGATCTTCAGTGAAAATGACGCCTATGTGCTTGACAACCTGACAAATTTGGTTTTGTCTCATAAGAAACTGATGCACTACAGGCCGATCTATACAGTGAACGAAAATTTTTTGTGGCGACATGTTACACCTGTGTCCGGCCCCCGGTAGCGGGTGCGCGAAATAAAATCGGACACCCTTTACCAACGCTGACACGTAGACGGCGGAGATATCTATGAGCGACGTCATAGCCCGGAAGCAAACGCCTTTGTCCCCTTCCATCCTTTCGGGACGCAGCAAGCGTTTTTTGTGGTTCGGCATTTTTATAGCGGTCATACTGATTGGCCTGATCTTTGCCGTTGCCTACCACAGCATTTCGGAAACCCGGAACAATATGGAAGAGGAACTGATGCAGCGCCAGACAACCATTGGGGCAAGCCGCGCCGAAACGACGGATGCGTGGCTGGACTCTCTGGTGGAGCAGAGCAGGCGCCTTGTCACTTCCGATATGTTCCAGATGTATGCTTCTGAAGTGAACAAGCTTTCTGGAGGCGTATCCATTCTTTTTTCGCAGCCCAAAGAGGAAGAGCAGGACACGGCCCAAGAGGGAGACACAGGAGAGCCGAAGGATCCGGCCAGCCAGCTTTTGTCTCAACTGCCCCTGATGCGGACAATGCTTTCCGATTTTGTTTCTTATTCAGGCTTTTTCTCCGCCCGCATAGTCAACAGCAAGGCGGAAACCTACCTTACCACTGAAAGCGCCATGCCCGCCCTTTCTTCCGGACAAAAGCGCTCTGTGGCTGAGGTGGTGAAAAGCGGAAAAATGCTCTTCGCGCCTTTGGAACT
Source organism: Desulfovibrio sp. (assembly GCA_031550225.1). Taxonomy (GTDB): domain Bacteria; phylum Desulfobacterota; class Desulfovibrionia; order Desulfovibrionales; family Desulfovibrionaceae; genus Frigididesulfovibrio. Next base: position 22,255 of record JAVBOT010000017.1, on the reverse strand, counting down.
GCAGCCCAAGGGCCTGATTTTGGATATGTATCTGCCCATTATGGCGCCGCCCTTCAGGCAGCAGAGCAATACCCCTGTGGCTGTGCTTATTTTAAGCCAGCAGGTGGACGGCAAACTTGCGGAGCTATTATCTCCGGGTGTTGTGGATGAAAAGGGCCGCAGGCTGAAGATAGTGCAGAAGAACGACGATATTTATCAAAACGTGGCCCCGGGCGCGTCGCTCCTGCGCCAGGTGACCAATTTTTCCGCAGACGGAAAAACCGGCGCTTTTCCCTTTGCCCTGCGTAAAGCCCTTGGAGAAAGCGGCGAAGTATATTCCTCAGGCATCCGTCTGCGCTCCACTGACTGGTGGTTTGTTGTGGAACACGACGCGGGCCTTGTGCAAACCGCGCTCACGGAGCGGGCAAGAACCATTTATATGTTGGCCGGTTTGATCTCTGTGGCGTTGATACTGCTCATCAGCGCGGTATGGTGGCGTCTTGTGGGGCAGGAACAGTGCGTCATCAACACCCATATCACCGAACTGCTCAGCGTCATTGAAGAACAGAAAAAATTGCTGGACGGCATTAACAGCACCATGACCGATCCCATTTCGCTGAGTGACGGCAAAGGGATGTATCGCTATGTGAACAGCGCCTTTGCCCAGGCTGTGGGCAGAAAGGCCGAAGAAGTTATCGGCCTTGACGGGCCGGCCGTGTTCGGCTTTGATACGGCCAAGCGCCTTAACGCGTCGGATCAACAAGTGCTGATGACAGGCGAGAGTTTGTCCGTAACCGAAGTGCTCTGGCTTCAGTCAAAACGGTATCATTTCCAGATTTCCAAAACGCCGTTGCGTGAAGCGGGCAGCAAGACGCCTCAGGGGATAGTCTCGGTATTCCGCGATATTACCGAGCTTGTGGAAACACAGGAACGCAGCCGCCGGGTGGTTCAGCAAACCATTGACGCGCTCGTGCTCACAATTGAAGAGGCCGATCCCTTCCTTGGCGGGCATTCCCGCATTATGGGCGGCATCGCTTCGCTCATGGCCAAACAGTTGCGCCTCGCCGAATCCGACGTCGCCACTGTGGAAGCTGCCGCGAACCTGTCGCAAATCGGAAAAATGTTCGTGCCGCGCCATATCCTGCTCAAGCCCGGAACCCTCACCGCGGATGAGAAGCAGGAAATGGAACGCCATGTGGAGTATGCCCGTAATGTTCTTAAGGGCATAGAATTTGACCTGCCTGTGGTGGAAGCCATCTACGCGATGCATGAGCGTTTGGATGGCCGGGGATACCCCCGCGCCTTAAGCGGTGACGATATCTCCATGCACGCGCGCTTGCTTGCCGTGGCCAACGCCTTTACCGCCATGGCAAAGCCCCGCTCATACAGAGCCGCGCTGCCTGTGGATGAGGTGCTCACCATTCTTGAAAAGCAGAGTGAAAGTTATGATCAGAACGTGGTCGCCGCGCTTAAGCAGGTAATAGCCACGCCCGCGGGTGAACGTCTCGTGGAGCAGGCGGCCAAAGCTAAGGCGGTATAATCCCGCCTCGCGCACAGCCGGGGCTACGGGCCTGATCGCGCAAAGCCTCACGCGGCTTTGCGCGAGGCATGTATACCGCGCGATTTTTTGATATTGCCGCGCTCTGCAACGCTTTTTCTTTGAAAAGCTCCCTGGCCGCCCCTTTGCGCTTTGCGCCCCGGCGGCCCGAAGGAGCACTCCCGCATCTTCAACCCCAATATAAAGGAGCGCGTCATGATGGAACGTGCAGGCATTATCACCTTTCAAGGCAATCCGCTCACCTTAACTGGCGCCCCGGTGGAAGCGGGGGCTAAGGCTCCTGACTTCACTGTCCGGGCCAACGATCTGTCTTTGCGCACCTTGGCGTCCTATGCGGGAAAAACCCTTATTCTTTCCGTGGTGCCCTCCCTGGACACCGGCGTATGCGATTTGCAGACGCGCCGCTTTAACGCTGAAGCGGCTTCATTTGACAACACCGTGCAAATTCTCACTATTTCTTGCGATCTGCCCTTTGCGCAAGCTCGCTGGTGCGGCGCCGCAGGCGTGACGCAGCTTGAAACCCTGTCCGACTACTATGATCTTTCCTTTGGCCTCGCCTATGGCGTTGCCATAAAAGAGCTGCGCCTGCTTGCCCGTTCCATTTTTGTGGTGAATAAAAAAGGTTTGGTGACGTATAGCGAGATCGTGCCTGAAGTGACCAAAGAGGTAAATTTCAGCGCGGCACTTGCGGCTGCGAAAGCAGCCGTGTAAGGTAACTGTCAGGTTTACCGCCGCTGCGCTTAAAAAAACTCTACCCGGAAGGGAGCGTCTTCAACCTTTGCTCAAGGTGGTGCTTCATGGAACAGGCTGCACACACTTTCAACCTGGCGGTTTTTGCTATCCCCGCCCTGCTCACGCTTATTCCCATCTTTCTTTTTGTCGGCGGCTACCGCCTCTCCCGCGCCCAGAAGCTTTCGTTTGCCGGTAAATCTCTTTACTGGCTGGGGGCCCACGGCATCACCCTGGTTCTTGCCGTGACCCTGGCCACCATGCGAGGTACGGTTATCCCGGCGCAGGCCATACTGCACCTGCCGCTCTTATTTACCGTCTTGTACCTGATGCTGGGCTTTTTCTTTCGCCAGTCGTTCTTTTTTTCATTGGGGCTTGCCACTCCCGGTTTATGGATGTTCGCCGTCAAGATATGGGAAGCCTTTTCCGCGACCAAGGTGGACTGTTTCCTGCTGCCTCAGGATCCGTTTTGGTACCTGCTTGCGGCAGTGGTCATTTTTGCTTTGCAGTACCTTTCCAAGCCCAAAGAATTCTGGGAAGAAGCCGGAGCTTATCTGGCCACCATCAGCGGCAGTTATTTGATGGGTGGGTTCTGGCTGCTTGCCCTTGGGCAAAAAAGCCTTTTGTCCGGCATTGGCTTTAAGCAATATGTCTGGGCCGTCTTGTTGCTGGCGAGCGCCGCCTTTTTGCTGTGGTGCGCCAAGTACTTGCGTGACCCGCTCTTTGCGGCTTGCGCCGCCATTGGTGTGGCCGCCGGGGTATATACCTTTATTTCTTACTTCCCCTGGTAAGGAAGATATTGCGCACAGCTTCGCGCACAAGGTTTTTTTGTATTTGAAGGAGAGACGCATGGATATTTTTACAGCCCTGCACACCCGGCGCAGTATCCGTAAATATACGGAAGAGCCCGTTACGGAAGAAGAAATCCGCATTTTGTTGGAAGCGGCTATGGTTGCGCCCAGCGCGGGCAATGCCCAGCCCTGGGCCTTTGTGGTCATTACCGACCGTGAGCGGCTGGAACAGGTGCCCGCCATCCATGCGCAAGCCGGAATGGCGGCCCGCGCTCCCCTTGGGATTTTGATATGCGGCGATATGAATGCGGAAAAGCATCCCGGTTTCTGGGTGCAGGATTGCTCCGCCGCTGTCCAAAATACGCTTCTTGCCGCCACAGGACTCGGGCTCGGGGCGGTCTGGGTGGGGGTGTATCCTGTGGAAACCCGGGTACGGGACTTTAGTAAACTCTTTAAGCTCCCTGGCCATATTATCCCTCTGGCCCTTGTGGTGGTGGGCAGGCCGGCTATGGAGAGCGAACGCAAAAGCCGCTTCGACGCCCAAAAAGTACGCTATAATACCTGGAGTTGACGAAACGCGAGAGCGCTTTGGCGGTATTTGCCCGCGAGGTTCCCCGGGCAACGGGGCGTAAAAAATTCAAGACGCCCTCCTGCGCAACGCGCCGCGTTGCGCAGGAGGGCGTCTGCTATTGGGCGTTTTGTCGCCGGGCTCAGCTTATGGGAAACAAAGGGGTGGCGGGGCCGGGCGCGTGCGGATGTATAGCCGTTTGGGCGAGATCCGCGGGGGAGACTTCGCCGAGCGTGATGTCGCCTTGACGGGAAATTACGGCTTCGCGCACGGGAAATTGCGCGCCGCTCGCTTGCTGCGCCACAAGGCAGGCCCTGGTCAGGGCTTTGCAGCAGGGCACTTCCATGCGCGCCACAGTGCAGGAGGCCGGTTTCGCCTGGCGGAACAGCTCGGTCAGGCGTTGGCTCATAGCATCCTGGCCTTCAAACTTGGGGCAGCCGATGATCATTCGTTTGCCGCCCGCAAGTTCCTGATGAAAGCGGGCCGAGGCAAAGGCGCAGCAGTCCGCCGCCAGCAGAATATCCGCCTGGCGCAATTCCGGGGCATCCGGCCGGAGTAAAGACAGCTTCAACGGCCAGTGGGCATTGCCCGAATTTATCGCACGAGAGCCCGGGCATCCATGGGAAAACGGCGCCTGGCTCTTGCACCCGCACTCCGCATGCCCCGCAAGGGGAGGGGTGTGCGCCGCCCCAGGCTCTGTCCGCTGTTGCCGGGCCAGGTGTTCCTTTACCGCTTCTTCATCAAAGGGAGCGACCTCTCTTTGCACAATCCGCAAGGCTCCTGTGGGGCAACCGGTTAAACAGGCCCCGAGCCCGTCGCAATACATATCCGCAATGACTTTGGCTTTGCCGTCAACAAGGGCGAGCGCGCCTTCAGCGCAATCCAGCAGGCACTGCCCGCAGCCGGTGCAGAGTTCTTCATTTATTTCCACAATATCACGCATAAGCGTTGACATATTCCCTCCGAAAACTTTTTGCGCGTGGCGTCCCGGCATTGCCGGATTCCACGGGGGGTAATTGTTCCGGGCGCCGCTCTCTTGCGCGGGCGCGGTACTTCCCGCCCGTTCGTGCCCCCACGAACGGGCGGGAATGAGGGGATGGGGGAAATTATTTCCCCCAGCGGGGATCCGGGGACGGACCCTGCCGGCGAAGCCTCTACCGACGAGGGCCGGCGCAAGCTCCGATGTTCCATCTCCTCAAAGGCCTTTTAACTATATACGCTCGTTGGCGTTATCCGTGCTTTTTCGTCCGGACAGCCGCCGTCGGGAGGTCCGACGGCGGCTGTCCGGAATACACCATACACTATACACTATACAAAATAATTATCCAGACAGGTAAAGTCCACACCTTCCTCGTGGAAGCTTTTTTCAAAGCCTTTCACGCTGCGGACAGATTGCGTTCTTCTTTACGCGGCCGGAGCCATGGCGGCCTTGATGTCTTCTTCCGGCGTGGCGATGGGCTTAATGGCGAAGTTATCCACGAGCACCTGCAATACATTGGGAGTGACAAAGGCCGGTAACGTGGGCCCGAGGTGAATGTTTTTGACGCCCAGGGAGAGAAGGCTGAGCAGGATAGCCACAGCCTTTTGCTCATACCAGGAAAGGATAAGCGTAAGGGGCAGATCATTCACGCCGCAATTAAACGCCTCGGCCAGGGCCATGGCTATTTTCACCGCGGAGAAAGCGTCATTGCACTGGCCCACGTCAAGCAGGCGGGGAATGCCGCCGATGGAGCCGAGGTCCTTGTCGAAAAAGCGGAATTTGCCGCAAGCCAGGGTAAGCACCACAGTATCCGCAGGGGCTTTTTCCACAAATTCGGCATAGTAATTGCGCCCGGGTTTGGCGCCGTCACAGCCGCCTACCAGGAAAAAATGTTTAATGGCGCCGGCTTTTACCGCATCCACCACTGTTCCGGCCACGCCCATGACCGTCTGGCGGGCAAAGCCCGTGAGCACGCGTTTTTGAGAGCCGGAAGCCGCATCCGCTTCGCTGAAGCCAGGCATAGCGAGGGCGCGATCAATAACTTTTTTAAAGTCGCCGTTCTGTACATGCGTGATGCCGGGCCAGCCCACAAGGCCGGTGGTGAAGATATTGTCCGCATAGACAGAGGAGGGGCGCTGGATGCAGTTGGTGGTAAAGAGCACAGGCCCGGGGAAGCTCGGGAACTCTTTAATCTGGTTCTGCCAGGCGCTGCCGAAATGGCCCACAAAGTGCTTGAATTTTTTCAGGCCGGGGTAAGAGTGGGTGGGCAACATCTCCCCATGCGTATAGACATTGACGCCCGTGCCTTCTGTCTGTACCAGAAGGGCGTGCAGATCCTGAAGATCATGCCCGCTGACCAGGATGGCCTTGCCGGGCACAGGGCCCAGGGGTACTTCCGTAGGAGTGGGGTGGCCGAAGGTTTCCGTGTTTGCGGCGTCCAGCAACTCCATGGCGCGCAGGTTGGTGGCGCCGCAGTCGAGGGTTTCGGCGATCCAGTCTTGCAAAGAACGCTCTTTGCCGTCATAACCGGCGGCCAGGCCCTTATGGATGCGGCTGTAATGCTCCGGATCTTCCCGTTTTAAAATAGCGGCATGGTCGGTATAAGCGGCCGCGCCCTTGAGACCGAAAAGCAAGGTCCACATGAGGGAACGGATGTCCGGATCGCTATTGAACAGGGGGAGGCCTGCGATTTCAGCCTGCTCCAGCAGCCCGGCCGTAGTGGCCGCGGGCTGGAAGGCTGCCGGGCCTGAGGCCGGTTTGTAGCCGACTTTTTGGGCCAATGCGTCCCGGACGGCCACTATTTTGCGCAGTACTTTTTCAAGAGCTATATTATCAAAGTTCACATTGGTCACAGTGGAAAAAAGGCCGGCGCAAACCAGGCGATCCGCTTCGGCGTCGATAATGCCCTTTTCCCGCGCGGCAAGAGCGGTGAGGGCAAGCCCGCGCGAGGCGTAGACGATAAGATCCTGCAGCGCGGCGGTGTCCGGCTGTTTTCCGCACACTCCCGAGGTGGTGCAGGCAATGCCTTTGGCTGTTTGTTCACATTGATTGCAAAACATAACGTCTTTTCTCCTTTGTTGATTGTGTTCTAGCCCGGAATGTCCGCAAGGGATGTGACACTTGTCACATTTTGAGAAAAAAAATGAGCCAGAACGTTTTTTGCCCAAGGTTTTTTTGTAATGCGCAGAAAACATACACTTTATTTTTTGGACATAGTACGTTGAAAATGTACCGTGCCCTGCGACGATGTAAGCCAAAGGCTTTTTTGCCGTCCACGCCGGAGCGCGGTGCAGCATTCACCTGCCCTGAGGCGCGGGCGGGAGAAGCATATTTTTACGGCTCAGGAAAAAGAGCGGCGGAAAGAAAAAAACCGGCGTGAGCGTTCCCTCCGGCAGCGGAGCGGCATAAGACCGTCCCGCCACGGGCGCGTGGCTGATGGGACGGGCCGGGAGCTGCCGGCTTCCTGTATAATCCGCTTGTGACATTATTGGTGAGAAAAATTTTAAAGCAATGATTATATTCCGCGGAGCATTTTTTGTTTTGTGGACTTTATTATATGGGTATTATCGCCGTCATGACGAGGCGCTGAAAAACATTTTTTCACTCTTTTAGAAAAAGTTGAGTTGCGCTATATGCAGCAAGAAGCCTCCCTCGCTAAGCGTTACATCGTCAAGTTAGTGTCAAATATGGCTTCAGTTCCGTTGTATCTGGCAATGGAGGCCATCTTGCCCCGAGCTCTCGGTCCGGCGGCATACGGTAATTTTTCCTTTTCCACCAACCTGTTTCAGCAAGTGGCCGGCTTTTTCGACATGGGATCATCCAACTTTTTTTATACTTCCCTGTCCCGTCGCCCAAAAGAATTCGGCCTCACCGCCTTTTACGCCCGCATCGGGCTTATTGTATTCGGGATTTCTCTTCTGGGCGGCTTCGCCACGCTGATTCCCGCCCTGGGCGAGGCGATTTTGCCGGGAGTGCCCGCTCATCTCGGCATCTGGGCCGCTATCCTTGCCTATATGTTCTGGTTCACCCACATCTCACGCAGCATGAACGACGCGTTGGGCCAGACCACCATGAGCGAATTTGTGCGCATCAGCGTGAATATTGTCGCCATGATGGCGCTTGTGGCGTTATTTTTCAGCGGCGTTTTGAATATGGCCACGCTGTTTTGCCACCAGTATATTCTTTATCTTGCAAGCATAGCGGGATATTTTTGGTGCTTGCGAAAAGCCTGGCCTGGGTTTTCCTTTCGCCTCACCGGCGAGCAGACCCGTTTTTATGTCAAGGAATTCTCAACCTTCAGCTTCCCTCTCTTCTGGCTTGCCCTGGCTTCCATTGTTTTTTTATTCGGCGAGCGCTGGCTGCTTCAGTTTTTTGGCGGCAGCGCGGCTCAAGGCTATTTTACCCTGTCCCAAAAGGTGGGCATGGCCTGTTTCTTTTTTGTCACAGCCATGACGCCGCTCATCATGCGCGAATTTTCTTTGGCGCATGCCGATAACGACCTTAAGCGCATGGCCGGGCTCATAGATAGGCACGGCCCCATGCTCTACGCTCTTTCCGGCTATTTTTCCTGCTTTGCCGCCGTGGAAGCGGAAACTGTGGTCCGCTTGCTGGGCGGCGAAGACTTTACCGCCGCCATCCTGCCGGTGCGCATCATGGCGCTTTGCCCTATGCACCAAGCCTACGGGCAGTTGCTCGGTTCGCTGTATTACGCCACCGGGAACACTAAGCTCATGCGCAATAATACAGTTGCCGCTCTTGCCACAGGGCTTTGCGTATCTTGGGTTATGCTGGCCCCTTCTTCCTTATATGGCTTGAATCTCGGCGCGTTGGGACTGGCCGTCAAAATGGCCACAGTTCCCTGCTTTTTCGTCAATGTCCTCTTGTGTATCGCAAGCCGGAGCATTCCCTTGAAGCTATGGAGCAACCTCGCCCATCAGGTGCTTTGCCCCTGCAGCCTTCTTGCCCTTGCCTGGATGAGCGGCTTGCTTGCGGGCGCGGCAGGGCTTGACGGCACGGTCCGGGTAGTTGCCTCCATGGGGATCTACAGCGTTTTTTGCTTTGCGCTTTTTTCATCCGTACCCTGGATGGGCGGCATGACACGCGCTGAAGTAAAGGCCTTTTTTATGCGGAAAAAACAATCCGTGGAGCAGCTTTAAGCCCTTCCGCTCCTGCGTTTTATGGTGAAACGAATTCGGCCCGTGCTGGGGGCGGCTGCTTTGGATAGGGCGGGCGGGATGCGCAGTTGGCCGTGAGGTAAAAAGAAAACCCTGGCGCTATGCCGCACCAGGGTTTTTGTAATCTGCTCTTTTACAGAAGATGCTTTTGCCGGGTGAAGTCCGGCGGCTTTTTCTTCGGCGCATGCGAACGAACTTCGTTCACATGCGCCGGGGGGTATGAGGCTAGTTGCCGGCAGGGGCCAGAGAAACGGGCCCGGAGACTTGCTTGCCCGCGTCAGACTGGGTCTGGGGAGCAATCTTGTCTTGCAGCTTCCAGTATTTGGCAGCCTTGGGTATGAGCTTCAGGTAGCGGGTCCAGATATGCTTATCCAGATTGGCCTGATCCATCTGCATTTCACGCGACCATTCAAGCAGAGGCGGCACGATCTTATGGATATCGCCTTCCAAAGCAGGGGAGATGCCGAAGTTGGTGGCGGCGCTGGCAAGCTCAACGGCCCGCTGGCTGTACTGCTGAGAAGAGGCAAGCGTATCAAGGGACTTTACCGGGTTGTGGAAGCCCACACTGTTTTCAGCCGAGATCATATCCCAGAAGAACTGGCCTTTTCTGACCATTTCCCGCGCTTGGGCCATAAGAGCGTCATAGTTGGCCGCGCGTTCGCCCGTCCATTCAGAGGCAAGGCGTACCGCTTCGTGCGCCTTGACGGAAATGTCCTGAGCCTTGAGCAGTTGGTCGTAGGTCTTTTTCTGGGTCATTTCCACACGGCCGCGCAGGTAATCCACGGTCTTGTCCGTATGGCACTGGCGGCAGGCGTTGTCGATCATTTCAGGGTTACGCAGAGGAGATGTCCACAAGTGGCTGGAAACCTTCTTCTTGCCGTCAAGGCGCATATAAGGCATGTGGCAGTCCGCGCAGGTTACGCCGGCGGCGCCGTGGGGGCCGTTATACCAGCTCTCATACTCGGGGTGTTGCGCCTTGAGCATGGAGGTCTTGGAAACAGGGTGCACCCAGTCGGTGAATTGGCCAAAACCGCCGCCTTCCTTTTTCTTGCCCTTGTTGTTGTAATAATCGTAGATTTCATCCGGGTCCATGCCGCTATCCCAGGGGAAAACGGGCTTTTTATTGGGCCCGTGCTCAGGCTCGCTGAAATAGTATTCCACATGGCACTGCGCGCAAACAAGCGCCCGCATTTCATTGCGGCTGAGCTTGGCCACGTCTTTGCCCGAGCGCTTGAGCCAGTCGTTCAAAGGAACGCTGTTGATGATCAGCGTCATATCCGTGGGGTTATGACAGTTGGCGCAACCGATGGTGTTATCGGTCATGCTGATCTTATCCTTGGTTCTGAACTCGTTGAAGTTCATGGACCAGAATTTGTCATCCCCATACTGCTCCACCCAGGAAGGAATCTTCATGGTTTTGCAGTTCCAACAGGTGGCAGGCAAGCCGGCGGCTTCACCATACTGGTTGATGCGGTCAATGTGCAGAATGTCTTGAATCGCATAGGTGTGTCCACGCGCTTCGTTGTATTCCCAACTGAACGGATAGCCGAGCCAGAGGTTTTTCAGATACGGCTGAGCCGCCTGAGGATACCCCTTGGGCAGGGGATTGACGTTGTCGTTTTTACGGAACGGGATGGAGCCTTTGAACCGGGTCATGGTTTTCATGGCCTCTTGCTCATTGGCTTGGGTGTTGCGGTTGTACAACTCATACTGCTGGGGAAATTCTTTGCCTATAACGGAGTTGCTCAATTCCGTTTTTGCCAGTTTGGTCTTATACGTGGGCACCAGAGGTTCTTGCACCTCGGAACACCCGGCCATGCCAACGGCAAGGGCTCCACACAAGGAAAAAAGGATGAGTGTAACAAGGCGGTTAAACATCGGCAGCCTTCCTTCTGTCAATGGGACTTTTCGTGTTGTGCGGCACTGACCGGTGACAATCGGTGCAGTACTGCTTGGCATTCATGGCAACGGTCATGGTGGTGCCCAGATGGCAACGACGGCAGTTAGCCTGAACCACATCCCGACTCTTTTGGCTGATATGGATCAGGTTGGGCACGCCGGACATGTTCGCCACGATGTCGTTAATGCCTATAGCTGTTTTGAAGGGCAATTTGGAAGCAATGGCATGGGGCGTGTGGCATTCGTTACAGTCAAACTGCGCGTGGACGCTCTGTTTGTGCGTCCAGGCCGCCTCGTCCATAGCGTGGCAGTTTACGCAGAATGTGGCCTGATCAGTGCCTTTCACCGCAAGGCCAATGCCCACCATGGCAACCATGCCCGCCACAAAGGTAAGCAGGGCTACAGTCCATTTCCCTTTGGGCTTAGAGTTGTTGTTTTGCATGGGCTCTCCGAAAGTTCAGGGTTTACCGGTGGTGTCTTAGAAGCCTGTAAACGCTGCAAACATCCTCCCCCCTTGAAGCACTGACGCGAAGTCCACGTCTTTTGGAAGACGGTGGAACGCGTAAAGCAAAGGCGAAAATACGCAACAGATTCGCAGGCTCAATCTATTTGCCGCTGTACGGGGCAACGCTATGGCAACGCAACACGCGCCGCCCGTTGCGCGAGCCCGGGATACAAAGCTCGCCCAAGCAGTTCGCTCGGCATACAACACCAAAAAGGTCTAAGAAAGCAGCCAAAACCAGAAATACGCTTGCAGTCACCTCCTCAAAGTTATCTGTGCATTTATTGTGTGGGAAAACACAACATGCCGCTTCGTATTTAGCTTCCTTCCTGCAAATACTTTGCGTTGTTCGTGTCTTCCTTCATAGTACGCTTTGTTGTCTGCGTATTGGAGATATAAATGATAAATAGCGCTATTCCTTGAAATATATAGGGAGAGCCTTGCTTTTCAGGAGCCCAGCGCTTCGGTACTGCCGGTCACAAAGTATACATAATTTTATAGAGATACGCGAAAGCACCATCCACTATCCGTGCCGATTTGTCAACAGGAGCGGGCTTTATGCAAGGGGTGCCGGGTTTACTGTGATTTGCGCTCAGACCGTGTTCTTTGAGGCGCTGGGAGCTGCCTCTCAATATTAAAGATTTTATGCCAAGAGCAAAAAATCCGGACTGTTGCGGAAAGAGCGGTTTTTAACGGCGCTCGGCCGGAGAAAAAAAGCTGGATGACGCAGCTATTTGGACAAAAGATTTATTTAGAAACAGCCCCTAGAGCAATGTAACATTGAAAATGTATAATTGCTCTAAAGCGCGCTCCGGAGCGAGCGGCCGCCAAAATTTATTCGCATGCACTCGTTAATGCAAATTGAGGCGAAATGGCGTATACAGGGTGGTAGAGCTTTTTGAGAACCAATCTGGATATGGCGAACAATCCCAAAAAATGGGCAATATTACTGTCGTGAATTGGAGACGCGCATGGATAAGGAAAGCCTCATTCAAAAATTGGAAGAACGCCTTGAAATCCTTCGCACGCAGTTGGATAAACACGATGGCTCCGCCCTGTCCGCCATGGCCGAAGGGCTTAGGACAGGCTTTGAGAGCGCCAAACGCGGCCTGGAAAACCTCAAAGGGGCCATCATGGCCCAGGATGCCGCCAGAAAAACGTTGGATTCTCTGAAAGAACATATGGACACACTCGAACGCGCGGTGAAGGAAGGCGACAAAAAAATGTCCGCCAAGCTTTTGGACATGATGGAAAAAACCATACGTGACCTTAAGGAAAAGCGGGACGAGTAACGCGTTTTATTCCGCAAATACTCGCAGGCAGGCCCGGCGCAGCAAAGATGCGCCGGGTGCGCAGGCCAAGGCCGGAATCTGCCCCCCTGCGGTGAGGATATGCCAAAAGCCGTCTCAAAGCATTTTTGAGGCGGCTTTCATTATTGCATCAGCGTGAGCGCTTTTTGAAGCGCGAGGCGCTGGGGGAATGCCCTTACGGCAAAAAGAGCGAGCGCGTCTTTTTCTATGCACGCAACTTCCGGAGTTTTTCCAACACAGCCTGGGCGTGTCCGGGCACTTTTACCTTGGTCCAGATCTCGCGCACACGGCCTTCAGGATCCACTAAAAACGTGCTGCGCACCACCCCCATATATTCTTTGCCGCACATGGATTTTTTTTGCCAGACTCCGGCGGGCTCCAGGAAACTCCGCTCAGGATCACTGAGCAAGGTAATGCTCAAGTTCTTTTTAGCGCAAAAACCGGCGTGGCTTTTGACGGAATCGGGGCTCACCCCCAGCACGGCGGCGCCGGCTTCGGCAAATTGCCCGGCCAGGGCGGAAAAATCCTGCGCTTCCACTGTGCAGCCGCTCGTGTTGTCCTTGGGATAACAATAGACCACCAACCATTGACCGGCATAGTCGGCAAGGTTGCGTGCGACCCCTTCTTGGTCCTTGAGGGAAAAATTCACAAACGCTGCGTTTACTTCCAGCATGGGCGACTCCGTATGGTTATCGTTAAGTGTCTTTTTAATGGGCTTTTGTGGGAAAAGTCGCTCTATTCCAGCCTGCGAGAAAAAAACCAGCCGGACAAAAGCAAGGTGCAGGCTCCTATAATAAGCATGGGCCAGGTATTGGTCCAGACTTCCGCAAAGGACATATCTTTAAGAAAAAGCCCCTTAAGAGTGATAAGCGCGTGCTTTAAAGGATTACACCAGGTAGTGGCTTGAAGCCAAGGCGGCATGTTCTCCACCGGCGCGGCGTAGCCGGACAAGCAAACCGCCGGTACAAGAAAAATAAAAGCGCCTAAGATGGCTTGTTGCTGGGTTTTTGCCAGTGCGGATATGAACAACCCCACCCCCACTATGGACAAGATGAACAGGATAATGGTGAACAAAAGCAAAAGAAAAGAGCCTGTAAAGGGAATGCTGAACACCGTTACGCCCACTGCCCAGATGAGAAGGCCTTCGCACACTCCGATAAAGACCGCTGGCACGGTTTTTCCGGTGAGGATTTCAAAGGGCCGCAGCGGGGATACCAGAAGCTGGTCAAACGTTCCGAGTTCGCGCTCCCTCGCCACGGACAGCGCTGTAACCACCAGAGAAATGATCATGGAGAGCACTCCCACCAGAGAAGGCACGGTAAACCATAGATAGAGCAGGTTGGTGTTGAACCAGTTGCGTTCTTCCACAATGGGGATAAAGCTGACGCCTTTTTGTTCTTCTTCCAATTCCCGATTATAGCGGACTATCAATTGGCTGATATAGCCGCTGACAATCTGCGCCGCGTTGGAGCGTCTGCCGTCAAGAATTATCTGTACCTTGGCCGGGCCGCCGTGTTGCACATCGCGGGAAAAGTCTTGAGGAATATGCACGGCGGCAAGGACTTTTTGTTGGTCCAGGTATTCGGCCATGCGAGCGGGGGAGTCAAGGAAGACAATCCGGGTAAAAGTGGGAGAGCCTTGCAGCCGTTGTACGACTTCATGTCCGTATTTGCCCGCATCCTGATTCAGCACGGCCAGAGAGACGTTTTTCACTTCCAGCGTGGCCGCAAAGGAAAATAGGAGCAATTGGAGGATGGGCGGTCCGATGAGCAGCGTGCGGCTTTTGGGGTCACGCACTAATGTCATGAGTTCTTTGACAAAAAGGGCGGTAATGCGTCCAAACATGTTATCCGTCCAGGCGTTTGACGGTTTTTTTGGCGGTCAGCGCGTAAAAAACAGCGCTGATGGCCAGCATGGCCAGCATGGAAGATGTCAGCACAGGCCAGATGACGCCGCTTAAGAACAATGTTTGCAGGCATGCGACGAAATACTTAGCGGCCACGATATAGGTGACGCCTCGCACCGGAGCCACCATGGAGGCGATTTCAAAGATGAAGCCGGAAAGCATGAGAGCGGGCATAAACGCCGCGATTAGCGCGATTTGAGCCGCGAGAAATTGATTTTTGGCAAAGGAGGAAATAAGCAGGCCCTGCCCGAGGGCCGTAAGCAAAAAGACAGAGGTGGTGATCAAAAGAGCGGGAAAGCTCCCCCGGAACGGAACCTCGTACCACAAGGTGGCCACAAGCCAACAAATGACCATGGACCCGAGCCCAAGAACAAAATAGGGGATCAGCTTGCCAAGCAAAATTTCCACAATGGTGACCGGGGTGGCCATGAGCGCTTCCATGGTGCCGCGTTCCCATTCTCTGGCGATGACCAGAGAGGTCAGCAAAGTGCCGATGAGGGTCATGGTCACGGCAATGGAGCCGGGGAGAAGGAAATTTCTGCTTTTAAGCTCTTCATTGTACCAAAAGCGCGGTTCCACGGCGATAAACGGCTCGATATGCAGGCCGGCGTCTTTTTGTTGGTGTTTGAGCCAGATTTCCGTGACGCCTTTGGCGTAATTTTGCACGAAAAAAGCGATATTAGGCTCTGAGCCGTCAGTAAGCACCTGCACCGGCGGAACTTCGCGCCTTTCAGCTTTTTTAGCGCTGAATCCGCCTGGGATGACCACAATCCCTCTGAGGCGCCCGGCGGCAAGTTCATCTTTGAAAAAGCGCCGATCCCGGGCCGTGAATACGGTGAAAAAACGTGAATTGGTAAAAGCCGTGGCCAGGCTCGTCGTGTCCGGGGTGCTTTCTTCCAGTACCAGGCCGATGCGCAGGCGGTTACTGTCCAGGTTGACGCCGTAGCCGAAAATAAAAAGCAGGATCAAAGGCAGGATAAAAGCAATCAAAATGGAGCTGGGATCGCGGAGAATCTGCAAAAACTCCTTGCGCAACAGGGCGCGTAGGCGGCGCATCAGTGATCCTCTCTTTGGCCGCTTTGTTCCACCAAAGTGATGAAGGCGTCCTCCAAGGAGGGGTTTGGGAGCCCGGGGCCGCGCACCCGCTCTTTAAGCTGATCCGGCGTGCCTGTGGCGATGTTTTCTCCTCTGTAGATAAGGGCGATGCGGTCGCAGTATTCGGCTTCATCCATAAAGTGGGTGGTGACCATAATGGTGATCCCTTTTTGCACCATGGCGTTGATGTGCAGCCAAAATTCGCGACGGGTCACGGGATCCACCCCGGAGGTGGGCTCATCCAGAAAAAGAACATCGGGTTCGTGCATCACCGAGCAGGCAAGGGCAAGGCGTTGCTTAAACCCCAGAGGCAGGGTTTCCGCCGTCATGTGCAGGTAAGCTTTGAGGTTGAATAAAGATACCATCATGTCAATGCGGCTTGAGCGCGCTTTTCCGCTAAGGCCGTATGCTCCGGAGAAAAAACGCAGGTTTTGAAAAACGCTTAGGGCTCCGTACAGGGAAAATTTTTGCGCCATATAGCCGATGCGCGCACGCGCGAGAGAGGAGGATTTTTTCAGATCCAGCCCCATGATGGAAGCTTTGCCCTCGCTAGGCTGCAAGAGGCCGCACAGCATTTTGAAGGTGGTGGATTTGCCCGCGCCGTTCGGGCCCAGCAGGCCGAAGATTTCCCCCCGGTGGATGTGAAAACTGTTGTTCTTAACCGCGATAAATGAACCGAAGCGTTTGGTTAAACCTTGCGCGTCAATGATGGGGGCTGTTGCGAGGGGTTTTTCCGATATTTCGTCGCCAAGGGCCGAAGTGCCGCTCGGCCCGCCCCCAAGCAGATCGATGAAGGCGTCTTCAAAACGCGGTTCCACCTCCCGCCGGCGGATATTTTCATCAAAAACGAAGGGCGGATTTTTAAACAAGGCGGCGGGTTCAGCCCCCGAAGGCGGCGCATCGGCTTTGCTCACAACGCGCAAGCTAGAACCCTGGAGAACCGCATCGGTCACATTGCCTTCCTCCAGGAGGCGCATAAGCAGACCGCGGCGTTTTGGCGCGGCAACGCCTGTGAGCTGCCAGACGCGCCCGCGCACCCTGTGCAAAATGCCGCCGGGAGGGCCGCTATACAGCATTCGCCCTTCATTAAGTAAAATGACCGCGTGGCATTTTTCCGCCTCATCCAGGTAGGAGGTGGACCAGATGACCGCCATGCCCGAATCGATCAACTGCCGTACCATAGTCCACAGTTCCCGGCGTGAGATCGGGTCGACCCCCACGCTGGGCTCATCCAGGAACAGCACCCGGGGCTGGCCCAAAAGGGAGCAGGCCAAGCCGAGTTTTTGCTTCATCCCGCCGGAAAGTTTGCCGGCCAGGCGACTTTGAAAAGGAGCAAGGCCCGTAAAACGCAGGAGACGCGCGAATTGTTCGGACCGTTCCGCTTTGGGGGCAGCGCGCAACTCCGCATACAGACGTAAGTTTTCCTGTACGCTTAAATCTTCATACAGGCCGAATTTTTGCGGCATATATCCGCATAGGGGATGGATTTTTCCGGCTTCATTCCGCGTATCATACCCGGCCACCAGGGCCCGGCCCTGATCCGGCAGCAGCAGGCCCACAAGCAGGCGGATAAGGGTGGTTTTGCCCGCGCCGTCAGGCCCCACAAGACCCGTGATGCCGCCGGGGAACACTGTTGCGGAAATATCACTTAAAGCGGGCCGCTCCATGCCGGAAAAGCGCTTGCCGAGCTCTTCCATGACGATGAGCGGCTCTTTGGGCACGGGTGGGGGGGCGGCGCTGTCCATAACCATCGCTCCGGCGCTCTTCGGAAGGCCTTAAGGCTGCGCCGGCATCAGGCGAATAGTGGTGGGCATGCCCTGGCGCAGACCTTTATCCGGAGTGTTGACAATAATGCGCAGGCGGTAGACCAGATCCGTGCGCAGTTGGGAGGTTTCCACTGTTTTTGGGGTGAATTCCGCCTGGGGCGAGATAAAGCCGACCTGCCCCTCGTATACGCCTCCGGAATCCGTGCTGACCAAGGCCTTTTGCCCGGGATGGACGAGCCCGAGCCTGGGTTCATCTATGTACGCGCGGATCCAGACAGGATTGTCCAGGGCAAGGCTGTAGATGACATCCCCCGCGGCCACCACGGCTCCGGGCTCACGGACCCGGGTCAGGATAGTGCCGTCGCTTGGGGCGTAAAGCTCCGTGTCCGCAAGGCGGGTCAGGCCCTGCCTCAGGCGCGCCTGGGCTGTCTTTAATTGAGCGAGGGCTTCGTCGCGCGCGGCTTCCGCGTCGTCGCGCTCTTCCGCGGAGATGGCCCCTATGCGGGTGAGCCTGTCGCGGCGTAAAAAGGGCTTTTCCGCTTTACGGCGGGCCACTTCCGCTGTTTCAAGCTGGGCCTTGTACAAGGCAACTTCATCCTCAAAGGGCTGCTTATCAAGCACTGCCAGGAGCGCGCCTTTTTGCACCCGATCTCCCTCCTCGCACGCAAGTTCGGCAATGCGCCCGGGCACCCTGAAGCCCAGGGAAACGTCGCGGATATCCACATTGCCGTAAATCAGGACAGGGCCGGGGGCCTGCTCAAGAGAGCGCCGCTCTTTTTCATAAAAAAAGTATGCGGCCGCGCCGAGGGCGGCCAGAAGGAACAGGATGCCGAAAACTTTCTTCATGAACATTCCTTGTCGCTTCGAAAGCGGGGCGGCATTGGAGTCTCACAGCGGCTTTGCCCGCAATATAGCAGAGCATCCCTTGCCAGCGCAACAGCAGCGGAGCTTTGGCGCTGGCTTAGGGGCTGTCTCTCAAGAAATCTTTTGTTCAAATAGCTGCGTCATTCAGCTCTTTTCTCTTCGGTCGAGTAACGTAAGAGTACCCTCCCTCCGCAAAAAGAGCTGAATTCCTTGCTCTTGGCGCAAAATCTTTTATTTGGAAACAGCCCCTAGTCTGCCGTGCCGCAAAAAGTCGCGGGACTCTCTTTTGAGCGCCCGGAAGTTCAAAGGGCCCCGGCCCGGTCAGCCCTGCATTTTGGCGACAAGCGTTTTTCTGGTAATCCCCAGGCGTCTGGCCGCTTCGCTTTTATTGCCGCCCGCATTTTCCACCGCCTGGGCGACAATGATTCGCTCGATTTCTTCAAGCGTCATGCCGGCGAAATGCGTTCTTTGGGCCGCGCCGGCCCCCTCGTCCTCCAAAAAACCGGGCGGCAGTTCCCGCTCGCTGATGTATTCCCCCATGAGCAGCACCACCGCGCGTTCCACGGTGTTTTCAAGCTCCCGCACGTTGCCCGGCCAGGGGTATTTCACCATTCGGTCCATGGCTCCCGGCGTAAAGCCCTTCACCGTTTTTTCGTTTTTCGCGGCATACTGCCTGAGGAAATGCGCGGCAAGGAGCGGAATGTCCTCAACCCGTTCCCGCAGCGCGGGCAGTTCAAGGGAAACCACATTGAGCCGGTAATACAAGTCCTGCCTGAAACGCCCGCTCTCGACCTCTCCCTTGAGGTTCTTGTTGGTCGCCGCCAGGATGCGCACATCCACCTTTATCGACTGATCACCGCCCACGCGCTGGATTTCCCGCTCCTGAATCGCCCGCAGCAGCTTCGCCTGCATGGACATGGGCATTTCGCCTATTTCGTCCAGAAAAATCGTTCCGCCGCTCGCAGCCAGAAAACGGCCTTCACGCCGTTTTTCCGCGCCCGTGAATGCGCCTTTCTCGTGCCCGAACAGTTCCGATTCCAGCAGCGTTTCCGTCAGGGCGGCGCAGTTGATGGCGACATAGGGGCCGCTCCGCCGCTTGCTGTTGGCATGAATCAGTTTTGCCAGCAATTCCTTGCCGGTGCCGGATTCGCCGTTGATCAGCACAGTGACTTCGGACGGAGCCACGTTGGCAGCCATGTCCAGAACCCGGCGCATGGCCGGGCTTTGGCCGATGATCCCGCCGCTGCCCTGCCCCGAGGCGAGCATATCCCGCAGCGTCTTGTTTTCGTTGCGCAGGCAGGCATGATCCGCCGCTCTTTCCAGGGTGTGTTTCAACTCGTCAAAGTCCAGAGGCTTGGTCAGGTAGTCGTATGCCCCGGCTTTGATGGCTTCCACGGCGTTTTCAACGCCGGAATACGCGGTCATGATCAGGATAGGGATAGCGGGATTGTAAGCCTTGATTTCTTTCAGAGCTTCGATGCCGTTGACGCCGGTCATGCGAACGTCCATCAACACAAGGTCAAATGGCTCTGCCTTGCACAGGGCTATGGCGGTTTCTCCGTCTTCCGCCCCGCTTGCCGCGTAGCCCCATTCCGCGAGCAGGGCGATCAGAGTGCGGCGGTGGCTGTGGTCGTCGTCCGCCACCAGCAATTTGATTTTGGCGTTGCGGGTCATATTCCTTCCTTTTGCATGGGAATGAGCAGCGTAAAGGCGCTTCCCGAGCCCGGAGCGCTCTTCACTGAAATGCCGCCGCCGTGCCCTTCGATGATTTGATGGACAATAGCCAGCCCGAGGCCGGTGCCGGACGCCTTTGTCGTAAAATACGGCGTAAAGATGGATGACTGAACCTCTTGCGACATCCCCTTGCCGTCATCTTTGACGCACACGGCGCATGTGCGCCCGTCGTCCCGCGCGGCGACGGTGATTTCCAGATTGCCGCCCGGCTCCATGGCCTGGACGGCGTTCAGAAACAAGTTAAGCAGAGCTTGTGTGAAGCGTTCCGTGTTGACGGGAACCGGCGGCAAGGTTTCATCCCCGGCGAACGAGACGCGGATTTTCTTCGCGCGGATATCCGCATCGGCAAGCCGCAAGGCTCGGGCGATCACCTCATTGATATTGGCATCGGCAAGTTTCACGGCGCCCGGTTTGGCGAACTCAAGCAGTTGCGACACAACGCGGTTCAGACGATCCGTTTCGGCGATCAGCGTTTTGGCGGCTTCTTCCTCCGGTTCCGAAGAACGCATCTTTACCGCCAGCAAGGCGGCAATCCCTTTTATCGAACTGAGCGGATTGCGGATTTCGTGCGCCACTCCGGCGGCCAGATTGCCGAGCGCGGCAAGTTTATCGTTGTGCCGCGCCCGGGCCTGGAGCCGTTTCATTTCGGATATGTCGCGCAGGATGAAAAGATGCCCCAGAAAAAGGCCGTCCTCATCGCGAATTTGCGAAGCGCTCACGCTGACGGGCGTGGCGCCGCCGTTTATCCGGAGCTCCATTTCATGTTCGATCACCTTTTTATGCCGGGCGAGAGCGGCGATAAGTTCTTGCCAGTCAAGGCCCGGAACGGCATGGATGGAAGCGCCGACAGCCGCTCCCCGATCCATATGCAGCATGGAGAGCGCCGCGTCATTGACCATGCCTATGGTTTCGCCCGGTTCGCAGGTGATAAGTCCGATGGGCAGGCTGGTTACCACTTCCGAGGCCAGGGCGCGAGTGTCCTTCAACAGCCGTCTCGAGCGGCGGTAACCATCCGCCCAAAAAAGGGAAAAAAAACTCCCGAGAGCCAATACCGCCGCCACGGAGGCGGTCACCAGATTACTGAAACGGTACTTGGCCAGCAGGGTTTCATAAGGTTTGTTGTCAAAGCCGATCAAGGCGAAGCTGTGGGGAACAGCCTGTTCCGCAAGGCCGCTCGCTTTTTTCTTTTCGCCATGCCCGTGTTCATCTCCTTGCGAGCCTCCTGGAATGTGATGATGATAGCCCGGAGCCGGAGAAAACTCTCTGTAGACCTCAAAAACGTCGCCGTCAGAACCATGGAGCATGCGCCAGGCAATGTTTTTCGGCGGTTCGGCGGAAGGCAGCCTCTCCTTGGGGAGCGTTTTCCCCACTTCCTGGGACTTGCTGTGCGCGAGGACACGGCCATCTTCGTCAATAACGGCGATGTACAGTATACCCCGCTGTTGGGCGGTTTCCATGACAAATGATTGCAAAACTTCAGCTTCTTCTCCGAGGTTGATGCCTGTTTTCGTGGCCGCTTCCAAAGCCCAGATAAGCGCGCCCGCTCTATCAAGGAAATTTTGCGTGATATGCTCCCGCTCCCGCTCCGTGTTCCGCCACGCGAGCAACATGATCGCCAAGGCCAGGACGGCGGAAAGACCGACGATCAGCCAGGGGGAGAAGCCGAACAGCAGCCGCCGGGAGTATGTGGACAGTTTCGGCAATTTGGCGCCTTGCGTCTTGGGTTGGTGTGTGCTTGGCATGTGGTATATGAGTATTTTTTACTCGAATAGTCAATACGATTGAGTAAAAAATGAGCGCATTGGAAACACAAAAAACAATTTTATATAAAATATATTTTTATATCAGTGTATTACCTTGATGACGAGCCTTGGCACGCTCCTTGCCTTAGTAAATGCAACCATCCTCACAATAAGGCAAGGCGGGGCGGGATGGGATTGTCGCGCCAGCCTTGCATACACGACAGCAATCAAAACACAGAGGAGATTACGATGAAAAAGTTCATGATGCTCACGATGACGGCTCTTGCTCTCATGTTCGGCGCCGGCACGGCTGCTTATGCGTGGCATGGATATGAAGGCGCCCATCCCCACTCGCGATACCACGGCAGCGGCGAGCACTACACGGGCAGCGCGCAGGGCCAGGGCCAGGGCCAGGGATCTTCGTTCTATCAGCACGGCGGCGGCCATGAGCAGACGCAGAACAACGCCGTCATCCATGACGCGGAAAAGAACGACCCCAGGCACAGAGATAACTAGGTAGTGTAGTCACGAGATTGATGCCCAAAGAAAAATGCACCTGATATGAATCGCGGCCAGAAATGATGCGGTATTCTTCGCATATCTGGTCGCGATTCCTCGCCATCGTTTCAAGTGAAGAAAAGCATTTTCGACCAGATGC
>JAVBOT010000033.1:0-2906 GCA_031550225.1 Desulfovibrio sp. | reverse complement strand
TGTTTCTTTGCAAAGCTTAAATCATTCCGCAGAGTTGCAACTCGGTACGATAAGCTTGCCGTAACCTTTAAAGCGTCAGTCATGCTGGCCGCGTGCCTCGTTTGGCTGCAATGAACTATTTAGAAACAGCCCCTAGGAGCTTGTGTGCTTTTGTAAGCTCCGCCTTGCGGGGGGCATCAAAATTTTAAGGGAGGCCCCTATGCGCCTCCCTTAAACATGTTTTTGCTCTGGACTTAACGCCCGGTATTTTCTTATTTTTTGTCAAACAGAGCGCAATGCAGGACGCCGGCGGCGGCCGCGCCCACAATGGGAGCCACCCAGAACAGCCATACCTGGCTAAGATATTGCGGCCCGGCAAAGATGGCCTGGCTCAGGCTGCGGGCGGGGTTAACCGAGGTATTGGTCACGGGGATGCTGATGAGATGGATAAGGGTAAGGCACAGCCCGATGGCGATGGGAGCAAAGCCGGCGGGAGCGCGGGAGTCCGTGGAGCCGAGGATGACCAGCAAAAAGCCGCAGGTGAGGACGGCTTCACAAATAAAAGCCGAGCTTAAGGAAAATTTGCCGGGGGAGAGTTCTCCAAAACCGTTGGCCGCAAAAGCGCCGATGCCTTGCGTGCCGAAGCTGTTCGTCACTATAAGATACAGCACCAGGGCGGCGCCCACAGCGCCTAGAACTTGAGCCAGGATATAGGGAAGCAGGTCGCTTTTCGGAAAACGCCCGGCGACAGCGAGCCCCACAGAGACGGCCGGGTTGAAATGCCCGCCCGAGATATGGCCCACAGCATAAGCCATGGTCAGCACCGTGAGGCCAAAGGCCATGGAAACGCCAAAAAAGCCGATATGTTGCCCGGCGAGCACAGCGGCGCCGCAGCCTCCTAGAACCAGCCAGAATGTGCCGATAAATTCCGCAATGTACTTTTTCATGAAAACTCCTCGCGATGCTGATATTGTTATTAATGGTACGTGTTTCGCAACAGTGCCCCGCAAAGCCGCGTGAAAGGAAAATGCCCGTTCACGGCGGTTTTGCGGCATGCCGGCTGTGAGGCATGCGGCAGGCAGGCTTTTGTGCCACTTCCCTAGCAGATCGCACGCATAGAGACAACAGAAAATAATTGCGGTAAATTATATTGCCGCATTTATATCCGGCCGCCACGCAAGCGTGTGAGCTGTTTTCTCGCATTGATTTCATAAATCGGCCATTGGCCGATTTATGACGATCGCTTCGCCGAAAAGCGTGGTTTTCAGCTCGCTCGCGCTGTTTATCGCGGCGCGCCGGACTGCCGTCCGGCGTTAAAAGTCATTCCCCAATGACTTATGAAACGACGTTTAGGTTTTTTTGAAGAGCCGCGCGGAAAATACATTGAAAAAAAGCTCCTGGGCGCACTGTCGCGGGAGTGAGGAAATATACATGGCAAAGGACCTCACGCAAGGCATGCCGGCAAAGCGCATTTTGGGTTTTGCCCTGCCCCTGCTCCTTGGCAATTTTGTCCAGCAGTGCCACAGCATGATCAACACCGTCATTGTCGGCCGGGCCATTGGCGTGGACGCCTTGGCGGCTGTGGGCAGCACGGTGGGCATAACGTTTTTTCTCATCGGCTTCATTCAGGCAATGACCTCGGGCTTTGCCATCATAACCGCCCAGAGCTATGGGGCAAAAAAATCCGCCGCGGTGCGCAAAAGCTTTTGCGTAAACATTATCTTGAGCTTTCTGGCGTCTTGCTTCTTTACGCTTGTCAGCACATTTTTCGCGCGGGAAATCCTTTTGCTGCTGCACACTCCAGCCGCTATTCTGGAAGCCGCCCACAGTTATATTATTGTCATCTATGCGGGGATTACGGTTTCCGCTCTGGGGAATTGTCTTTTCAACACT
This sequence comes from Desulfovibrio sp., assembly GCA_031550225.1. GTDB lineage: Bacteria > Desulfobacterota > Desulfovibrionia > Desulfovibrionales > Desulfovibrionaceae > Frigididesulfovibrio. The sequence goes on along the minus strand of JAVBOT010000033.1, from coordinate 1,034 downwards.
ATTCTTGCCCTGGGAGACAGCCGCCCGCCTTTACTGTTCCTTATGGCGGGCTGCGTTCTGAATATTTTGTTGGATGGTCTTTTTATCCTGGTTTTTTCCTGGGGCATACCTGGGGCTGCCTGGGCCACGGTGATCTCACAAATTGCAACAGCGCTGCTTTGCATTATGTACATAGCAAAGAACCTTCCGGCGCTGCGCCTGCGGAAGAAAGACTGGAGGATCACGGGAGAAGATCTCTGGCGCAGCATGCGTCTTGGCTTGCCCATGGGCTTCCAGGCTTCCATCATCGCTCTTGGCGCCATCGTCATGCAATGGGCGCTTAACGGTTTGGGCCCTAAAGTTGTGGCCGCTGTTACGGTGGGGCGGATATTGGATCTGGTGGCGATTCTGCCCTTGGCTTCCTTTGGCCTTGCAATGGCGACCTATGTCGGACAAAATTTCGGCAGAGGGGATATTTCCCGGATCCGCCAGGGAGTATGGCATTGCTGCGCCATGTCGTTGTGCTTCAGCGTTGTGGTGGGGTTGGTGAACATTTTTGCCGGCCCATACATTATCAGGGCCTTTCTCGGCTCCGGCGAAGATGAGGTAGTAAGCCTCGGCCATATTTTTCTCAGCGTGAACAGCTCCATGTACTGGGTGCTGGCGCTGCTGTTCATTTTTCGCTTTTCGCTGCAAGGGCTCGGCAAAAGCCTTGTTCCCACATTCGCGGGTGTAATGGAGCTCATTATGCGGGCTGTGGCGGCTGTTGCGCTCACCAAGCAGTTTGGTTTTTACGGCGCCTGCGCCGCTAATCCCATGGCCTGGGTCGGATCTTGCGTGCCGCTTTGCCTGGCCTATTTTTTCAATATGCGCGCGTTATCCCGGCGCAAGGAAGGGGTCGGCAACGTCCCTAGGTGTAATGTTTCAATAGGTTGTTCACCCTGCCTCAAAACGGTAAAGCTGGAGTTGCGAGACAACAGCAAACCGAAATGAGGACAGAGTGAACAGTCACAAGAATGCCAAACTCACGGCCCGAGGTCGAGAGGAAATGGTGA
>JAVBOT010000044.1:0-15707 GCA_031550225.1 Desulfovibrio sp. | reverse complement strand
CCTGGTCTCAGTACTGGCCTTTGCCAACATAGGCCCGATTATGGCCCACTTTTCGTCTGAAATGTCGTGTCTGCTCATGGGAAACAGCAAAACAGCAGATAGACAAAAAGTCTAGGGTTTATTTAGAAACAGCCCCTAGAGCAGATTAACTTTGAGATTTGTCGTTTAACGGCGGGCGAAGCCCGCCTGCGGCAATCTCAAGGCAAGGATTTACGGGCAAATCCTTGCAGAGCAATTATACATTTTCAATGGTAAATTGCTCCTAGTGGAAGCCTTTCACATTGTCAACCGCGACGGCTCTTTCCGCCACAGGGCGCCGCGCTTATGCAAAACCCCGCGCAGTTTCGGGCATACGTAATTGAAGGATTATTCATGAATGCTGAACAACACTTCGACATGCTCATTCTCGGAGGAGGCCCGGGCGGCGCCAAAGCCGCTTTGCGCGCCGCAGCGAAGGGCATGAAAACCGCGCTTGTGGAAGCCGGATTTCTCGGCGGCGCCTGCTTGAACGTGGGCTGCATTCCCACTAAATTTTTGCTTGGGGCAACCGCCTCCCTGCCGCTTTTCGCCATCCAGCGCAAATATAAAACCGCGGAAGGCGAAGCGCGCTTTGATCTTTGCGCCATGCAAACGCGCAAAGAACGTTATATAGAAGGCAGCAGGCGGACTCTGGAAAAAGAACTTCTGGCCCAAGGAGTCACTCTTTTTCACGGCAAAGGCGCTTTCACCTCTCAAAACGGTCTTGCCGTCAGCGGAAAGGAAAAAACAGAACTGAGCTTCGGCGCATGCGTTGTCGCCACCGGCTCTTTGCCCGCAAGCTTTCCGGGCCTCAAGCCGGACGGCGCCTGCGTGCTTTCTTCCGCAAGCCTGCTCAATCTGAAAACTCCTCCGGAAAGCCTCATCATCGTGGGAGGCGGAGCCATAGGGCTGGAATTGGGAGAGCTCTTCCACCGCCTCGGAACGCGCATCATTCTTGCTGAAGTTATGCCGCGGATTCTGCCTGGCGAAGACGAAGACGTGAGCGAAGCCGCCCGGACATTTTTTACTCGGGCCGGCTGGCAAGTTCACACCGGCAGGCGCATTGCCTCCCTGAGCACGCTTGACGGACAGGCTTGCCTGCGCTTTGAGGACGGAGAAACATTTTTTGCCGCCACAGCCTTATTGGCGGTGGGCAGAACCCCCGCCACCACCGCTCTTGACGCCGATAAGGCAAAGCTCAACCTAAACGCCAAAGGCTGGCTGGCCACAGACGAGCACCTGCGCTGCGCCGAACATGTTTACGCGGTGGGCGACGTGAACGGCCGCACTCTCCTTGCCCACGCCGCGGATCATCAAGCCCGCTACGCCATTGACCATGCTTGCGGGGCAACGGCTGCCCCTTACGCCCCTCCGCCCATGCCTGCCTGCGTTTACGGCAGCATGGAAATTATGCGCGTTGGCCCCACGGAGACGGAATTGCGGCGCGCCGGCGTCGCGTTTTCCCGTTCACAGGCGCCCCTTGCGGCCAATGCCATAGCGCAAAGCTACGGGCATACGCATGGATTCGTCAAAATGCTTTGGGTCGACGATACGTTGCGCGCCGTATGCGCGGCCGGACACGGCGTCTCACACCTTGTGACGGCCGCCGCTTTGCTGGTGCAAACAGGAGTAAAGAAAAATTTGCCCCTTCCGGTGATTTTCGCCCACCCAACACTTGACGAAGCTCTTGAATCCGCTATTGTAGCCCCAAGGCAAAACATATAGTATTCGGTATTCCTCAATAAAGTATTTTGAGGGAATTGTACTACTTGTGTTTCCCTTAAAAAACGGATAATCTGTCCTGGCAAGTGAGACTGATTATTCGCGATAAGTCCAACCACTTTATTTTTTTGGAGGAGCTCATGAAGCGTTTTACACTGTCCACCCTGGTCGCGCTGCTGATCATGGCCTTTGCCGCCACTGCAATGGCCGCTCAGCCCGTGAATTGCCAGCAGTCGAAAATTAACAGCTTTGACTTTTTGCTTGATTATTCCGGCTCCATGATGATGAAGCACAAACATCTTGCCGAAAATAAATTCAAGCTGGCCAAACAAATTCTGCGCCGCGTGAATGATCGCATGCCTGAACTCGGCTACACCGGCAGTATCCACACCTTCGCCGCGGACAGAGAAGTTCTGCGTCCCCAAGCTTACAGCCGCGCTGTGTTTGGTCCCAAGTTCCAGTCCCTGAACAAGACCTATGAAGTGTTCAACCGTCTTACCCCCATGGGCGACGGCATCAATCATTGGACCAATGCTTTGTACGCCAGCATGGCCGCTCCCGCCGCCGTCATCATCGTCAGCGACGGTGAAAACAACCGCGGCGCCGATCCTCTGCTGGCCGCTCAGGCTGCCCTTGCCGCTAACCCCGGCCTGACCTTCCACGTGATCTCCCTGGCCGACAGCCCGGCCGGCCAAGCGGTGCTTGACAGCATTACCGCTCTGCGTCCCGGCAACAGCGTTTCCGTGATGGCTGCCAACATGCTTGACCATGACGAAGTTGTCGACAAGTTTGTTATCGATGTTTTCTGCGGCAAGAAGGGCGCCAGCGGCACCATCGTGCTGCGCAGCGTTCAGTTTGCGTTCAACTCTTCCGCTATCACCAGCGAATCCGCCGCCGTTCTGGACGAAGTCGCCAACATTCTGCGCAGCCGTAAGGGCAACGTGGAAATCGACGGCCACACCTGCAGCATCGGCAGCGATGCTTACAACCAGCGTCTGTCTGAGCGCCGCGCCGCTTCTGTGAAGAGCTACCTTGCGAAGCAGGGCATCCCCGCCGCCACCATGACGACCCGTGGTTATGGCGAAAGCAGACCCAAGTTTGACAACAGCACGGAAGAAGGCCGCCGCCTGAACCGCCGCGCTGAAATTGACTTCAAGTAAGATTACGCCTAAAAATTAAAAGCCCGGTGGGGAAACCCACCGGGCTTTTTTGCAGAAATACCAGACGATCCTCCCTTTTAATCTTCCAGAAGGATGCTTTTTTGAGATGCAAAAGAACTTTTTTTCTTCATTGTTTTTAGGTGGGGCTCTTTGTCTGCTCCTTGCTCTTCCCGCTTTTGCCGCCACGGCGCCGGAAAAGAAAACTCCGGCCGCCGCTACAGAAAAGAAAGCTCCGGCCGCCGCTAAAAAGGCTCCGGCCGCTGTCAAAAAAGCTCCGGTCAAAGTGCAAAAAGGGAAAAAGAGCGATGTGGCGGATGATTCTCCCGCGGCAGTGCAGGGCAAACTGGATGAATTTGCCCGCAACACCATTGCCTCCATTAACCGTTGCGTGCTGCCCTCCTCCGGCAAAAAAGAAATTACTCAGAACTCCAACGGAAGCTATACCGCCCGCTATATTGAAATTGACCCCAAGAGCATAGCCACCTCGTATAAACCCGCGACCAATCCTGGAGTCGTAACCTACATAGGCTATATGTATTATGATGAAGCGGAATACACCTGTACCGCGAACAGCAAGGCTTCCGCAGCGCAGGGCCCCTTCCAGCTCCGGCGCAAAGAACGCCTTACGGAACTCATCAAATACGTCAAGGGTAAGTGGACCTATTAGAGCAATTTACCATTGAAAATGTATACTTGCTCTGCAAGGATTTGCCCGTAAATCCTTGCCTTGAGATTGCCGTAGGCGGGCTTTGCCCGCCGTTAAACGACAAATCTCAAAGTTAATCTGCTCTAAAGAAATTTGCATGCAGTCACACAAAAACCCCCGCCGCGCATTTCGTGGCGGGGGTTTTTGTGTGGAGTGCAGCACTCCTCTTAACCGGGGGCAGACAGATAAAGGGCTTTTTTTCCGGCTCTCAAGGGCATCTCGCGCTGCCCTTTACTCTTATTGCATGCGAATGAGCGTTGTTTTTTGCTGTAGCCGCGGCTATTTCTTAAAAAGTAAGAAGCCCGTTGGGGGAGCCGTAAACCGCAAAAGCGGCTCACGCCAGATGGTGAGCTATTTTTTCCAGCAACAGTTGAGCGTTCACGGGTTTTTTGATGAAATCGTTGGCCCCGGCGTTGCACGCTTTTTTAATGTTGTCCACATTGACGTTACCGGTCAAAAAGAACACCGGAGTATTCTCATACACCTTGATCTTTCGGATGATGCTGAGGAGTGAAAATCCGTCCATGTCCGGCATTTCAATGTCAAGCAGAATCAGATCCGCCGTGTTGCTGGTGAGAAACTTGAGCGCCGCCATGTGGTTGGTGACGCCGTATACGGCATAGTCTTTTTTGAGCAAGGACTTGACCGAGTTCAACACGTCGGGGACATCGTCAACGGCCAGGATTTTCTTTTTGGCCGATGTTCCCTCACTCTCACGTTCCTTTGTCAGCTTGAGCAACTTTTTCGCATGCACGGACGCGCCGTCGTAATCGAAGCGGGTCAGATCCTTATAGATTGAGATCAACTCGAAATCGATGGCGGGGCTGTAGGTAAAGGCCAACAGGGAGCGCAGCATGGCGATTACATCGTCAAACTCAAAATTTTCAATCAGAATGTTCAGCTTTTCAAAGAGTTCCGGCTTGGCCGGGGCCTGGGGCCGGTTCAGCGTCTTTGCCTGGGGAGGGGGCGGAGGGGCGGCGACAGGCGTGCGAGGCACGACCCTCAGGCTCGAATCGGTCTTCGCTTCGTCCAACTGTACGCACAGCGCCTTTACCCTGGAGGATAGGATATAAAGATCATCCTCGCATTTCGCCCTGTTACCGCATTGCGCCGAAGAGGCTACTTTCTCCGTGAGCCAGAGCAAGGCCGGCGAGCCGATGGACAGCAGGCGTTTTTGCAGCGCGAGGATGCGTTTTTGAAAGGACTCCTGTTCCTCATCGCTGGCCGGGGCTGTGATAAGGCTGGCCAAGATGTTTGGGGCAATCTCCGTGAATTCCTCCAACAGTGCGAAGTACGCGCTGTTCGAGCCCGCCTTTTTCTGCGCCGCGAAGGCTTCAAGCTCCGCGCAGTTCATCAACTTGTTCATCAAATACTGAGCCATTACAAACGTCCTCTTATCCGCTCTAAATCAGAAGGCTGAAAATTGGGGCCACAACACGCCGAAAACACCGGCTGTTTTTCTCGCTACGGCGCCGTTAGCCAGCGCCGCAGGCAGGCAATCCGTCAAGCAGCGCCAGAGCCCTATCGTGCTCAAAGGCTTCCACCAGTTGGGACACATTGTCCAGGGCGCCGTTTAAAGCCTCGCCGTAGTCATATTCACGCAAGCGCCGCAAGATGGAGAGCGCTTCATCATCTTCAAAAGTATCCACCAGATTGCGCAGCACCGAAAGCTGCTGCATCAAAAGGCCGCTGTCGCCGGGAGAGGTGCGCGCCGGGGCGGATTCCTCTTCGCCCAGCGCCGCGATTAGGGCTTCGTGCAGCGTGGAAAAGGCCTCTTGCAGGGCAGGCAGGCGCTCCCGGCAGAAATGGAGGTCGCTTTCCTTGGCCCTATTCTCAAGCAACTCCGCCTCCAGCGCCATGGAGGTCGCTCCGATGTTATGAAGCGAGCCCTTGAGGCCGTGTACTTCTATGGCGAAGCCCCGCGCGTCCTCGTTTTCCAAAAAGGTGCTCAGCCTTTGTTGCGCGTCAGGCAGCCGCCGGACCAGAATGCCCAGCGAGGTTTCATAGACGTCCTGCAACCCGTTTATTCTGTCAAGGGCGAGATGGACATTCACGCCGTCTATGGCCGCGACGCGCGCCAGCACTGCCGACAGGGCGCGCTCCGGCTCGGCGGAGGACGGCTTCTTGTGCTCCACCCGGCATATTTTGTCCGCGGGCAGCCACTTGCTCAAAACCTGGCTGAGCTGCTCCTTTACAATGGGCTTTGACAGATAATCGTTCATCTGCACGCTGAGAAGATTTTCCCGGGCTCCGGCGACCGCATTCGCCGTCAGCGCCACAATCGTGAGAGCGCCCGCATCATAACGCTCACGCAGCAGCTTGGTGGTTTCTATTCCGTCCATTTCCGGCATCATATGGTCCATAAAGACGATGTCGTAGTGCTCGGCGTCGATTTTGCGAATGGCTTCCCGCCCGCTCAGTGCGGTATCGCAACTGATGTTGAACAGGCGCAGCAGCCCGGCCGCAACGTTGAGGTTCACCTCATTGTCATCCACCACCAAAATCCGCGCATCGGGAGCGTTAAGAAGGCAGTACGATGCCTCCTCGTAGAGCAGTTCCGCCGGATCCCCCACGACCAGCGGAAATTCAAAGTAAAACGTCGTGCCTATGCCGTATTCGCTTGCAACCCGGATGGTCCCGTCCATCATGGAAACCAAGTTCTTGGTGATGGAAAGCCCCAGCCCGGTCCCCGCGATGGTCCGGGTATTCCCCAGGTCGACCCTGTCGAACGCAGTGAATATATTTGGAAGATCTTCAGACTTGATGCCGATGCCCGTGTCATTGATCGCAAAACGAAGCCGGTTGCCGTCGGCTTCAGCCGTCAGCGAGACCTTGCCTTTTTCAGTAAACTTGATCGCGTTGCCGATGACGTTGACCAGAACTTGGCGTAGGCGCAGGTCATCACCGTACAGACAGGCCGGAAGCTCGCCCCGTATGTCCATGCGGAACGTGATGCCCTTCTTTTTCGCGGCAACGGCGAAGATGGATTCCAGGTTGTGCATCAGTTCCGTAAGGGAGTAGTGAACCTGGTTCAGCTCGAGTTTGCCGGCCTCAATTTTTGAAAAATCGAGGATCTCGTTGATGATGTCCAGCAGGGAAGTCGCGGAAGTCCGGATGTCATCCAAGTAATGCCGCTGCCTATCATTCAGGTCTTCGTGCAGCAAAATCTCGGTCATGCCGATGATGGCGTTCATGGGCGTGCGGATTTCGTGCGACATGTTGGACAGGAACTGGCTTTTGGCCCGGCTGGCGTTCTCCGCCGCATCCCTGGCCGCCTTCAGGTCATTTTCCATGGTCACATGCGAGGTGATGTCGATGCACATGCCAACGACACGCAAGGCTTTGCCCTCCCTGTCCCGGATGGTGTTGCCGTGATTGCGCACATAGCGCAGACCGCCGTCCGGAAACTTCAGGCAAAAGTCTTTGGAGGGGCTGTCCGCGTAGGGGTCTCCCTCCCGCAGCCCCTTGAACGCGTCCTCGCCGGGGCCTTGCTGCGCCATCTTTTCCAGATGGACGATCAGGCTGCTGATGGGCATCGAATCTTTTTGCGCATCCAACCCGAACAGGTTCGCGCAGATGGTGTCATAGGTCAGCATCCCGGCCCGCAGGTCAAGCTCCCACACTCCGGCCTGGGATGAAGCCAGGGCGGTTTCCAAGCGTTCTCTGATCGCGCGGGTTTCCCCTTGGGCATCCAGGATGTCGGTGATGTCCGAGGAGTGCTGCACGTGGACTTTTTTTCCGTCCATCCATTCGATCACGCTGTCCACGTTCCGGTAACGGCGTTTGGTGACGGAATTGTGCTCTTCCCATACCACAGGCGTGTTGGGGTCGATTTCCAACTTGAAGTTAGGGCAAAACGAGCAGCGTTCGGCACACCCGTCCTGCAGGACTTTCCAGCAGATCTGGCCCACGGCCTGGTCATCAAGGCCAAACGCCTCTTTTGCCGTCTTGTTGATGAACAAGATCTCATCCGTGGCCATATCGGAAACATAGACGTGCGCATCCATACCGTTGAGGATGTTCTTCAGTATTTTCAGCATGTTAGCCGCGTCATGCTGGGCGAGTTTCGTTTCCGTTATGTCAATGGCGTATTGAAGGTGAACTTTTCGCCCGTCCTCCCAGTCGATAATGCTGTCGACATTTTTATAATACCGCCCCGTGATGGTATTGCATTCTTCCCACACCACCGGCGCATTGGGGTTTTTTACAAGCTCGGACAGATGGCAAAAGGGGCAGCGCCCCGTGAAGCCTTTTTGAATGGCGCTCCAACAAGGACGGCCCCTGAAATCGTCGCCGATAGCAAATACGTCTTTAATTTTCCGATTCAAGAAGAGCAGCTCGTCTGTCTCCAGATCGGATACGTAAACAAACGCATCCATTTCGTTCAAAATATTCATCAATACATTCAGCATGGTGCGAAACTCCGAAAGAGCAACCCTTCCGTTATAAAAAACAGCCTGTGACCTGCTGCGCGCATTGCGCAAATACCGCGCTGCTGTAAGTCACCTTCGCCATCGCTTCAAAACGAAGAGGAGCAAATTGTAAGATAAAAGGCCAATAGCATAAAAAATGACAAAATACAGCGGATTCTGCATTATAAAGTGAACATTTCTCGGTGCGCATCAAATGACCTAACTATGGGGACCACCCCACGCTCGAAAGGACGGATGATGATGCATATCTTGCCACACACAATCACATGCAAAAATGAGGCCGCAGTGGAAACACAATATTGAAAAAGTAAAAAACACTTATAGATATGCATGTATGTGTTTTTTGCTGGATCCACGACACAGGATTGATCTGTGTATCTAGTGATTAATAAAAGTCATTCCCTAATGAATTATGAAATGACTTCTGGCCTCTGTTGATTAATAGTTCCACTTTTTCTCGTTTCGTACTATAAGTATAATTATTGTATTTTATATTGCTGCTTGACGCCATGTCGCCTCGTTTCATATTTTTGCGGGTACCGGATGGGCGCCCAAAGAAAAAGCACTCACAGATTTCTCTGTAAGTGCTTGATTTTTTCTGGCTCCCCGGCACGGGATTGAACCGCGGACCTAGTGATTAACAGTCACAGCTGCTGCATCATTCCATTTTTTATCATGCTGCATAACTATTGAAATTAAACGATTTTAATAACATAACTTGACACTGACTCGTCTTATTTTATATCTTCTGTGGGTACCGGGTGGGTACCAAGTATTTCTCGACACCCACGGAGGCGGATACATGAAATTCACCAAGCGTGACATTGAGGCCATACAGCCCACGAACAAGCGGCAGGTATTCTTTGATGATGCCTACACTGGGCTTGCCCTCCGCGTGAGCGAGGCCGGACGCAAGACGTTCTACTATACCTATAGGGTAGGGAAAGGGCGCAAGGCTGAAAAGAAATGGGTCATGCTTGGCGCGTTCCCCGTGATGAGCGTTGAGAAGGCCCGCGAAAAGGCCAAGGATAAAGCAGCGATTGTACAGAACGGGATTGACCCCGCAAGGGAGATACGTTCGGACAAGGCCGCCGCCATCATGAAAAGCGCCCTGCAATCGTTTCAGGATGAACACATATCCAAGCTCAAGACCGGTACCATTCAATCCTATACGATGATTATCAATAATCATCTCCAGCCGAAACTGGGCAAGCTCCGTGTCAGGGAGGTGCAGTACTCAGACATCGCAAGACTGCACCACGGCATGAAAGATACGCCGTACCTTGCAAACAGGACACTTGCCGTACTCTCTAAGTTTTTTAGCTGGTGTGAATTGCACGGGCATAGAGAGCGGGGCAGCAATCCTTGCGTTGGAGTGACAAAGTACAAAGAGCATAAACGGCAGGATTTCATGGGAGCCACGGAGATGTCCGTTCTAGGCGATACTTTGGCCCGTATGGAACAGACATGGCTGAAACGACAGCAGACCAAAGAAAAGCGCACCGGCGATGTGGACACCATCACTCCCCAAACGGCGGCGGCAATTCGTTTACTCATGCTCACCGGGGCGCGGGTAGGTGAAATTCTTTCATTGGAGTGGGAACGTATAAATCTTGAGCAGGGCATCGCTTTATTACCGGACTCCAAAACCGGCTTCAAAGTGCTGCAACTCCCGGCTCCCGCCGTGGCTGTTCTGGAAAGTTTACCGCAGGCGGACCGTTGGGTATTCCCAACAGCGTCCGCAAGCGGGCATATGGTGAACCTCAAAGACGCATGGGGAGACGTTCTCAAGCAGGCCAAGCTTTCAGGCTGGAGGCTGCACGACCTGCGCCATGCCTTTGCCTCTATAATGGTGAACAACGGAGCGAGCTTGCCCATTGTGGGCAAGGTATTGGGGCATACTAACGTATCCACCACACAGCGTTACGCCCACCTTGAGGAAAACCCGGCCCGCAAAGCGGTTGAAGAAGCCGCCGCAAAAATCGCAAAGGCAACCAAGACCCCGTCTAAGCGGGCGATAGTAGTGCGGCTCAGCCGGGCGAATGGAGAATGAATCATTGGTGCGTCCTTGACATTGTTACCTAAAAGGTTACACTCATGATAAAGAGTTTCGCCCATAAAGGGCTTGAAGAGTTTTTCCTGACTCGCTCAACCAAGGGTATACAGGCGAAACACGCAGACAGACTGGACTTTCTTCTCGACCATTTAGACCGGGCGCGGATTATTCAGGATATGGAATACCCCGGCTCTGGGCTTCACAAGCTCAAGGGCGACAGGAAAGACCTTTGGTCCGTCAAGGTTTCGGGCAACTGGCGCGTAACTTTCCGCTTTGAAGACGGGGACGCCCACGTTGTCAATTATCAGGACTACCACTAAGGAGAAGCGCCATGCTTGACCGTTCAAAAATGACTCGCCGTCCTTCGCATCCCGGTGCGATTATCAAGGCCCATTATATGGAACCGCTCAATCTTTCTGTCACTGCCCTTGCCGAACATCTGGGCATATCCCGCAAAACGCTTTCGCAGGTTATCAACGAGCACGCCCGCGTTACCCCTGACATTGCCCGGCGGCTTGCTCGTGCCTTCAATACCAGTGTTGACCTGTGGATTGGCCTGCAAAGCGGGCGCGATGTATGGGACGCCAAGCACACCCCCGGCGACTGGCAGAACATTGAACCGCTCCCCGGTATCACCGCCGCACCAGAGGGACAGGCGCAGGCATGAGCGGATGTTCGTCGACGGATTGACGCTCTCTGCTTTCGTGACCTTCCCCCCTACCGGGGGCGGTCTTGGACGCGGGGTGGTCTTTACAGGAGAAGAGTATATGGAAAATAGTGATGCAGACACGGCAGGGCCTTTGCCACAGAATTTTAATTGGGGTGGCGGCGATGAGTATTTAAAAAAGAAAGCAGCCGCTATATGGAAGCTCTGGTTTGAAACTGGTCTTTGGGATTATAGAGATGCAATCCGTTTAGCGGCGTGCGGCCCGTGTAATGCCATAAAAATTTGTACAGACTACTGCGAGAAAGGCATCAGAGAGTTTGATACCAGCTACCCCGATGATATTTATGGATGCTTCCATAGTAAGCTTAGGGATATTAATGACCAAATGTCCGCCTTCTTTCGCTTGTATGAATCAGAGGCATGGAGTCATTACGGCTTTCCGAATGACGACATCCCCGACCGTATTCCCCCTACCAGATTTATTGAATGGGCAGTATCAAAAACCACGATAAGTATCCCACAGGAGATGAGAGATTGGCTTGAGTCGCTCCCTCCTCAAAGAACGCATAACGGTTCAGCCCGTGACAACGAGAAAATCATTCCAACAACTGAGACTTGTGAGATTGTAGCAAAGGCTATTTGTGATGGTGACCAGTCGTATTTTGGCGATGATGGGAAGCTTGGGCCTAATGAATTTTTGGAACAAGTCAAAGACACCATGGAAGCGCAGGGAACCCGCGGTAAATTTCAAAAAACCGCAGCCCGCAATTTTTTTAAATCGTCAGAATCATTAAAACCATTTAAACGGTAAAAAGGAAGAAAAGCCAAGATAGACAACGATGTAAATTGAGAAAAATAAAATCATAAAACAACAAATGCCCCGTAATGGGGCTTTTATTTTTTTAGCAGCCGCAACTCGGTAAAGTTACTTCATATTTCACAACAGCTCCCACGCGGAGCAAAGGAGTAATTTTATGAATACCTCTGACACCATCAAGCGCTGGCTCAATGTGACAGAAGCCACAGCCTATCTCGGATGCTCCCGCAACTTCCTCGACAAAGACCGCGTTACAAGGCTTCACGGCATCCGCTTTACCCGGCTTGGGCGGCACGTCCGTTACGACCGGGAAGACCTCGACGCATTTTTGGAAGCCTACAAAGAGGACTCCACAAGTGAGTCTTTGGCCCGGTCTCATGAGCTTTGTACCGCTTAACCACTTGAGGACACCAGTATGAATAAGAAAAAGTATGACACTCATGTAAAGTGTCAGTTTGCCAAGTTTATGAGCAATATGTGCGTGGTCTGCGTCCACGATAAAGATTGCACTTTGCCTCTTCATGGGAAGGTTATGGCAGGTGGAGAGCCTTGCCAGTATGCTGAACACATCCCCGATGAAGAGCTTATGATGTTTGCAGTAAAAAATCTGTATGGTCTGTCGCCTGAGCAGTGCGCCCAGTTTGAGAAAAAGATGAAGGAGAAGCTGCATGGATAGCCCGATGCTGAACACGGCTCTGGCTTATGCACGTTCGGGCATCCCAGTCTTTCCCTGCAAGCCGGACAAGAAGCCGTACACCCCCCATGGACTCAAGGATGCTTCTACAAACAAAGCGCAAATCCTGACGTGGTGGACAGCATGGCCCAACGCCATGATAGGCGTTCCCACCGGTAAAGCCAGTAATTTCTGGGGGCTGGATATTGATACCCCCAGAAGCGAAGGTGATGCTGACGGCTTTGCCTCACTAGCAAATCTGGTCAACATGCATGGGGAGTTGCCCTCGACATGGACTCAGCAAACGCCCGGAGGAGGCTATCACTACTTCTTTACCTGCCCTCAAGACGGTCTGGTGATTCCCAACAGTACGAGTAGGATTGCTCCGAAGCTGGATGTGCGCGGAGACGGGGGATACGTTATCATTGCTCCGAGTGTGAATGGTGACGGCATCCCCTATCGCACCACTAATCAGGTTCCGGCAGCCTATGCCCCTGAATGGCTCGTTGCTCTTACGAGGCAGAAGTCCAAGCCCGGTATGCAAAGCTCTGCCGCGCCTACATCCGATATTCTGCCTACAGTAGAGAATATGCTTTCCATTGTACATCCGTATGCCCAGAAGGCTCTTGATGAAGAGTGCGCCAAAGTTGCGGCGGCGCAAGATGGAACGCGTAACGACACGCTCAACAAGGCCGCGTTCGCTCTTGGAACTCTCGTGGGGAGCGGTGGGCTTAATGAAGACATTGCCAGCTCGCGCCTCACAGATGCTGTCGCAGCTATGAAGAACCCCTTGCCTCCTGACGAAACGGCAAGAACCATTAAGAGCGGGATGGATAGCGGCAAGCAGCACCCCCGCACCATTCCTGAATTTGGCACCTCCTCTTCAAATGTGTCGGAAGAAAGTATTGCATCCGCTTTTGCCTCCCGCCACAAAGACGCTTTGCGGTTCTGCAAGGATTGGGGCGTTTGGCTCGAATGGAACCCCCAGACGCATATTTGGGAGACAGACACGACCAACTGCGTGTTCCACTATATCAGGGAAGAATGTAAGGCAGCGAATCCGAGCAATAAGCCGAGCCTTGGCAAGGCAGCGACTGCTGGCGGGGTTGAAAAGTTTGCTCGCGCTGACCCTGCGTTCGCCACGGCTGATGAGCATTGGGATAATCACATTTATTTGCTGGGTACCCCTTCCGGCGTCATCAACCTTAAACCGTAGGAGGCGAGAATGCCGGATCGCAATTTCTTTATTACCAAAAGCACCAGCGTTGCGCCCGTGCCGGGAGCGCCCGCCGTATGGCTCAACTTTTTGATGGAAGCCACAAGAGGAGATGTAGAATTTCAGCGGTATCTCCAGCAGGTCTGCGGCTACTGCCTGACGGGCGATACCAGTGAACATGCGCTCTTCTTCATCTATGGCCCCGGCGGTAACGGTAAATCCGTCTTCCTTAACACTCTCGCCGCCATCATGGGCGATTACGCAATCACCGCTCCTGTTGACATTTTTCTCAGCAGCAAATCTGAACGCCACTCAACTGAACTGGCAATGCTCCGGGGTGCTCGCCTCGTTGCCGTAAGTGAAACGGAAGAGGGCCGCCCGTGGAAGGAAAGCTTGGTCAAGCAGCTTACCGGAGGCGACAAGGTAACGGCCCGCTTTCTGTATAAGGAGTTCTTTTCCTACACTCCCCAATTCAAACTGGTCATTGTCGGCAACCACAAGCCGCGCCTGCTCAATGTAGATGAGGCCATGCGCCGCCGTTTGCATATTCTTCCTTTTACGCGCACCCCGGCAAACCCGGACAAGCATCTGGAAGAAAAGCTCCGCGCCGAGCATCCGCAGATTCTCAACTGGATGCTCGAAGGAATGCAGGACTGGAAGACGAACGGGTTTCATATTCCCGCTGTGGTCCGTGGTGCTACCGATGAATACTTTGCTTCACAAGACTTGTTCGGACAGTGGCTTGATGAAAATTGTGACATGATTCCGGGACAGGACACTCCTGCCACCGCTCTCTTTAACAACTGGATGGGCTACGCAGAAAAGCGCGGAGAACCTCACGGTTCCATGCCGAGCTTCGCGGATAATCTGGCGAAGCGCGGCTTCAATAAGCGTAAGACCCGCGCCGCTATGGTCTACGAGGGTCTGTCTTTGAAAGCTAATCCCCCCATTACACCGACGATAATGGGCGGTACGGCGAATCTGTCGCTCCCCACCGTGACCATGTAGCCTTAGTGTGGAGGGTGTGGAAGGCTACCCATAAACTTTTTATATAGATATTTGTATCGTATTAATATCATATAGGAAGTTATATGGACGGCCTCCACGCCCTCCACACAACAAATCCCCACTGTTAATATCAGGGAGAAAAACAAAATGACGTTCCAGCCCGGACAATCTGGGAATCCCAGCGGGAGACCCAAGGGAAGCGTGAATAAAAACCTCGCCATGCTCCGTGATGCCGTAGAGAAGGTGTTACCCTTGGTCGTGGACCGTGCCCTAGCGGGTGATGCGGAAGCACAAAAATTGATCCTGGAGCGGGGATTGCCCAAGCTCAAGCCGGTTGACGCGCCGATAGAGTTCACGTTGCCGGAAGTCGGTGAGATATCCCCAGCGCGGGCGCTATTGCTCCAAGCAGCAGAAGGGGCAATCCCGCTGTCGAATGCACAGGCCGCGGTTCGAGAACTGATGCCGATTCTTTCTCAAGAACGGCGAGCCGTGGAGCAGGAACAGCCTCCTCAAAACGCATACATAAACGCCTATCTCGGTAAAATTCTTGGCGGCTACTCCAAGTCATAACCGCTCCCTCTGGTTATGGTATACGGCTTTTTGCTCAAAACCCCATTTTCGAAAGTAAAGTAATGCTCACGAGCGTTCCGCATGTGGGTTACGCAATCCGTTTCCGAGTTCTCTTCACAACTCGTTAGCTCGATGCTATACCATCCGGTTGTAGGCAGGTAGGTATAAGTGTCTGTTCGTATGCCGGAACTTGCATTCGTGGAGTAACTGCGCTTGTCCGGCTTGCCGAGAACGGCCTCGACTTCCGCTATCGTAGTCTTACCGGGTATGGTCTTTATCTGTTTGATATTACTTCTTCGTATGCTGTCCGCAAATGGAAGGTCATTATACATCCCGCACCCGGAACACATCAAAATAGTAGTCATAAATACGAGCAGGTAAGAAAATCGCATAGCCCCTCCTATGGGACAAAAAGAGCGTTGTGCAACTTAGGCTCTCAGCCTCGAAGTGATATGGTCTCTCAGAACTCGCGCCTCAGAGCTAACTCTAGAAGCCATCTCATAATCAAAAGCGACTCAAATTTAGAAAATTTCTAGACTTTTTGTTCTGTTTCACGCACGAACGTGAAATGGACATTACCAATGAGCAATGGGAACGACTTGCCCCACTTTTGCCAGATACTCCAAAGGGTCCGAGAGGACAGGGAAGGCCGGTGCTTAAT
>JAVBOT010000001.1:0-16389 GCA_031550225.1 Desulfovibrio sp. | reverse complement strand
TGGCCTTTTTTTTTATTCCGCGTTCGCTAAAACTCTCTTTTGGCGGCTCGGGCGCGCCGCTATAAGGGGCCCGCCGGACTACCGTCCGGCGTTAGAGGTCATTCGCCAATGAAGTATGAAATGGCTTCTAAATACTTAGGTAAAGGATACGCGCAGCCATGCCCCTTTGTGTGACGCAAAAAACCGCCTTCCCTTCTATTTTTGGGCACGGCAGCGGCCCTCGCCCGCTCTTTTGGCTCATCTTGGGGACGGCGGCGGCGTTATGCGGCATGTTTTCGCTTTCTCACACCGCCTTTGCCGCCCAGGATCTGGTCATGCCGAACCTCCAGCTCTCTCTTTCCGGGGGAGAAACGGAGCCCCAGGGTGTGGCCCTTGCGCTTGAAATACTCTTTCTGCTCACGGTACTTTCCCTCGCTCCGGCCATCATGCTCACCGTGACCAGCTTCACGCGCATCATCATCGTCTTTCACTTCATTCGTCAGGCCCTCGGGGTGCAGCAACTCCCTCCCAACCAGGTCATGGTGAGCCTGGCTATTTTTATGACCGCGGCCATTATGATGCCCGTCGGCAAGCGCATCAATGACGAAGCTTTGCAGCCTTATCTGGCTGAACGCCTTGGTTTTCAAGAAGCGCTTCAAAAGGCGGAAACGCCCCTGCGCGCATTTATGTTCAAACATACGCGTGAAAAAGATCTGTCCATTTTTTATTCCATCACCAAAATGGACAGGCCCAAGACCAAAGAGGATGTATCCACCATTTCCCTGGCCGCCGCCTTTGTGATCAGTGAATTGAAAACAGGCTTCACCATCGGCTTTTTAATTTATATTCCCTTCCTTATTTTGGACATGGTCGTCTCCAGCATCCTGCTTGCCATGGGCATGATGATGCTGCCGCCCATGATGGTATCCATGCCTTTCAAGCTGCTGCTCTTTGTCATGGTGGACGGCTGGACGCTGCTTGTGGGCTCTTTGGTGAACAGTTTTTTACTCTAGAGCAATTTACCATTGAAAATGTATACTTGCTCTGCAAGGATTTGCCCGTAAATCCTTGCCTTGATATTGGCGTAGGCGGGCTTTGCCCGCCGTTAAACGACAAATCTCAAAGGTAATCTGCTCTAGAAGTCATTTCATAATTCATTAGAAAATGCCTTCTAACGCCGGACGGTGGTCCGGCGCGCCGCCGACAGCGGCGTGAGCGAGCGTTTCAACAATATACTCTCAATAAGGCGCGCCATGACTCCTGAATTCGTTGTGGGCTTTGCCCGCCAAGCCATAGAACTTACACTGCTGATTTCTTTGCCCCTGCTTGGAGTCGGTCTGGGAGTGGGACTTGTAGTGAGCATTATACAGGCCGCGACGCAGATCCAGGAGGCCACTCTGGCCTTTATCCCAAAAATCGTCTCCATGTTCCTTGCGCTCTTGTTCACCTTTCCCTGGATTATGGAAAAAATGATTACCTATACGCGTGATATTTTTATTAATATACCCCAATATCTACGCATGGGAAGCGGCATGTGATGTGAGCCTTGGAGCTTTTTCGCATGCGCTAAAAGCCGGACGCCCCTTGCCTCGCTTCTCCTGCCTGAGTAAAAGATATACAATCCGGCGGCGGCGTTAACGATAACAAGCGCCCGTCCTTTGAGGCGCGCACGAGTATGCTATGAGCCTGTCTTTTCCCCCTCTCCCCCCTTCGTCTCAAAAACAATTGGACCGCAAAGTCGCAGAATTGCGGGAAAAAAGTCACTTACCCGAAGCCATGATCAAGGTGGTCAGCGCGGTAACGGCTTTGCAATTACGGGCGGCTCCCTTTATCCGCCTTGCGGGCCAAGAAGAGCAAAGCCTGCCTCAGGAATTGCTCGCAAAACTCGCTCCGGCTGATGCACGCGCCCAAGGGGCTTTTTTGCTCGCCCGGGAGGACTTTCCTTTGGATCTGCCCCTGGCTGCGCAACTGGCTCCGGCAATTTTGGAAGTCATTACCGCCGAAGCTCCTGAACTGAGCCCGCTGGCTAACGAGCTGGCCCAAAAGCTGCAGCACGGCGAATATACCTTGGAGCAAGCCTGCCGCGCCGTGCTTTTCGCCCCTTCCAACCCGCAAAGTTTACAAAGCGCCGAGCCCGCACACCCCGGAGCCTACTTTCAGGAATGGCAGCGCACCCACCCTGAAGCGCCGGGGTTTTTCCGTTTTGTGGCCCAAAGCGCGATTATGCCCTCGCTGCATTGTGTCGCACAGCTTTTGGGGCAGCGGCATAACAACGAAGCGGTCTGGCCGCACGGGCATTGCCCCATTTGCGGCAGCCAGCCCCTCATCGGCAGGCTCGCGGACCCTGACGGCGCGCGCCTGCACAGTTGCTCTTTTTGCGCCTTTGAATACCGCGTGCCGCGCATCGGCTGCCCCTTTTGCCTCACAAGCGCGCATGAAGGCACGGAGTATTATCTTTCGGAAGACGAACCGGGCTATCAACTTGATGTTTGCGACACATGCAAAAATTATTTTAAAATTGCGGATTTTCGCAAATACGATCGAGCCTGGCTGCCTGTTCTGGATGACCTCGCCTCACTCACCTTTGATCTGTATGCCCGCCAAATGGACTATCATAGACCGACCCTGTCCGCCTGGGGGTTTTGACCCGCAAAGCGGCGTATGCGCTTTTCCTGCGGGGCAGGGCGCAATGTTGCCGCAACACATTCGGAACGCACGCGGCCCCGCGGCCTCTTTTTTCGGATATACGCCTATGAAACACGAACGTCTCACAGCGCAGCAACTCCAACGCCCTCTTTCCTTTCCTCGTTTTAAGGACGGCCGCTGGCAGTGGATCAGCGACATCGTCACTCCGGAAGAACCCTTTGCCGTCGTTTGGGAAGAACAAGCCATGCCGCGCTTAGCCCAAGGCGCTCCTCACCCTCCCCTTAGGCAGGGAGAAGTCGTGCTCTGGGGTTGGCCGAAAGATCCCGCGCTTTTGGCGCTTGGGCATGCGCTCCTTGATTGCGCTCCCGCGCAGCAAAGCCTGCACCGGGAAGCCACAGTGCGCGCCATGGAGGCGCAAGGCCCCGATGCTCCTCCTGTTTTTTTTGTCAGCATCGGCCCCGCCCTGCCCGGCGCGCCTCCGCAACCGCCTGTTTCCTGCCGGGCCGAGACGCTGTTCGTCGCCATGCGCGACTTTATTGAGGCCGAAGGGCTTTGGGATGATACAGGCTGCTTTCACCGGGCGGGCATTTTTGATTTCACGCAAAACGCCCTGCTCTTCCGGGCCGAGGATATCGGGCGGCATAACTGCGTGGATCGCCTCGCGGGCTGGAGCGTGTTGCATGGCGTTTCCCTTTCGGACAAAGCGCTGCTGCTCTCTGCGCGCTTGACCTCAAGTTTATGCGCCAAAGCCCTGCGCGCTGGATTCCGCGTCCTGGTCAGCCGCTCGGCTGTGACCAGCGCCGCTATCCGCATGGCGGAAGAAGCAAAGGCCACCCTTATCGGCTTTGCCCGCACGCATGAAGGACGCTTCACCCTCTTTGCGGATCCCGCCGGCAGGTTCCACCCTCCTGTCCAGGAAAATGGCTGAGTATGGTCAAACTACGCTCGCGCGCCGCTCTCACGCTTCGCCCTTTGCCCCGGGCCGGCAAAAAGCGGCCCACTCCCCAATACCTGCGTAAAAAAGCGCGCCTTGTCGGCGTGGTACTGGCCGGGGGCTTAAGTTCCCGCATGGGGCAGGATAAAGCCCTGCTTCGCCTCCCGGGCGGGCAAGGGGCCGATCTTCTGGCCAGGACCGTACAACTGCTGCAAAATTTCTGCGGCAGAGCCATTGTTGTGGGCCGCCAACAGGAAGGCTATGCCTGTATTCCGGATATCGCTCCCGGGCATGGCCCTGTGGGGGGCATAGCCACAGCGCTGGAGCACTGCCAGGGAGCGGCCTGCCTTGTGCTTTCCTGCGACCTGCCCTTTATGGAGAGCCCGGTGCTTGAGCGGCTTATCACCATGCGCAACCGCCGCCCTTCCGGAGCGCATGTCACCGCTTATCAGCAAGAAAATACAGGACATATCGAAGCTCTGGTGGCCATCTACGAGCCTGAGTGCCTCCCTTTTTTTCAGCGTTGCGTTACGGACAAACTGCTCAAAATCAGTAAGGTCGTACCGGTGCGGCATCAACATTTCATCCCCTATGCGCTGGAAGATTCCCTGCCTTTTTTTAACCTTAATTATCCGGCGGATCTTGAAGTCGCCCGCCGCATGATGCGCATGCTCGGCAAAGAGTAGCCGTTTTTCCCGGGAGCTGCCTCGCAATGAGTTTTGGGGCTTAAGCCCCTCCAGAGCAACTGCCGCTCACCAAATAAAAATACCCCGCCATACCGAAAGGCGCGCCCCACCATGCCGGAACCAAAACGCCACTACCTCGGCCTGTGCGCCATTGCCAAGGATGAAACGCGCTTTCTGCACGAGTGGGTTGCCTACCACCGGCTCATCGGCTTTGAGCATATTTTTATCTACGACAATGAAAGCGCTGAACCTGTAAGCGACTCTCTAGCCGATCTGCACGCCGAAGGATTTGTGGATATTTTCGAAATTCAGGGCAAGGCCATGCAGCTTGTCGCTTACAACCACTGCCTCAAGCACTTCGGCGAACAATACGAGTGGATGGCCTTTTTTGATCTGGATGAATTTTTGCTGCTCAAAGAAGAAACTGACGCCCGCGCCTTTCTCAGCGCCTATGAGGAAACAGCCGGGCTCTGTCTCACCATGTGCAACTTCGGCTCCTCAGGACACCTTTCAAGACCTCAAGGGCTTGTGCTGGAAAATTATCGGGAATGCACGGACTGCCACATCAGCGTTAAATGCATCGTGCGGCCCCGCTTTGTAAAAATGCCCCTTTCTCCGCACCATTTCATTTACACGCAAGGGCGGCAGGCAATCAACCCGGACAAGATTCCCGCCTTTGGCGGCTACGCGCCGAGATCCACGGATAAAGCGCAGATTAATCACTATTCCTTCCGTTCACAGCAAGATTATGAGGAAAAGATCGGACGGGGCGATGCCATTTACCTGGACCAGAACCCCCGCTCCATGGAAAAATTTTACGCCCACACCAGGCTAAAAAACGAAATCCGCGAAGACATCTTGCGCCATGTCCCGCGGCTCAAAAGCCTCATGCAAGGGGGGCAGGGCCCCTACTATGCATGCGATTTTTCCCAGGTCGGCTCCGAGGATTTCCCCCTGGCCTTAAGACGCCTGGCCGGCGCGCTTGAAAAAGACCCCGGCGAAGCCTATCTGCTTTTCAGCCTTTGCCGACGCCGCTTTGCGGATAAAGCCAGTTACCTGACCTTGGGAATCCAGGCCTGCCTTGCGGCCCATAAATACCGGGCGGCTGAGGAAGCCGCCCTGCGCCTCATAGCTGCGGCGCCTCTGCTCGGCTCTTACCGGCAGCTTCTTTCCGTCTATCTTGCCGCTGACAAAAAGGCCGAAGCCGACGCCATGGAGGATTTTCTCCAAACCTGCGCGCGCTATGAAAATATGAATGGATGATGCTGTTGGCCCAAGGGGCTTTGCCCCTTGGAACCCCACCGGGGGAAATGATTTCCCCCGAACCCCCTCAGCGTCCGCATAGCAGCGCTAAGCGCTGCTATGCGGCAAATGCGGGTGCAGGGGGGGGCATCATGCCTCTGCCGGGGAGCCTGAGGGGGCGGTGCCCCCTCAACATCGTCAGCAAAACGGCAGACTATTTTTTATCCTGATAATAAAGATTGTGATCCGTCTGATACAGGTAGATCACGCGCACGTTGTCAGGATCGCCGAGATATGCTTTGGGAAACTCTTTACGCACTTCTTTGAGGCGCGCATTGGCAAAGGCCAGCATTTCCGCTTCATCACCATAGACCATGGTGCCTGTGGGGCAGGCCAAAACGCAGGCCGGCTTCATACCGTTGCTGATGCGATCAAAACAAAAGTCGCATTTCGCCATACCTTTGTTGTCTTTGCCGATGCGCGGAATGTCATAAGGGCAGGACTCCTTCACATCCTTAATATCACTGCCCGTGATATCCATGATGCTGGGCGTCATATAGACAGCGCCTGTGGCTTCGTCATGCAAGATAGCTCCTTCCTTGTACATATCCGCCGTGCCTTTACAAGGGGGCATATAGCAATGCCGGCACTGCTCAGGAAAAAAGAGCCATTCCAATTTGCCGTCCACCTTGGCTTCCGTAAAGCGTACCAGACGAATGGTGTCAAAGGACAAATCCGGAGGATTCTGGTGTGAGCCTCTGTTTCTGGTTTCCTCGGCGGGCAGGTTTTTCCACTGTTTACAGGCCACCTGGCAGCCCCGGCAGCCCGTACAACGGGTAAGGTCTACAAATATAATTTTACCCATGGCTTACCCCTTTGCCTTTCGCGCAACATTCACCATGAACGCCTTGGTTTCCGGAATGCCCGTATTGGGATCGCCCACCGAAGGCGTTATCAGGTTAGCGGAATCGCCGCCGTTTTTGGGAACAACCCAGCCGAAATGCCAGGGTATGCCCACCATATGCACCTCTTTGCCCAAAACCTTTAACGGCTGCAGGCGTTCCGTCACCATGGCCACGGCATCGAGCTTGCCCCGCTTACTGGAAAGCTCCACCATATCGCCGTTGGCGATGCCGAGCTTGCTTGCCAGCTTGGGGTTCATTTCACAGAAGATCTGCGGTTCCATTTCCACCAGCCAAGGCTGGCGGCGCGTCATAAGGCCGGTTTGCCAATGTTCGGTAACGCGATAGCTGGAACAAATATAGGGGAACTTAGGATCATCCACGGCAAAGGTTTCGCC
This sequence comes from Desulfovibrio sp., assembly GCA_031550225.1. GTDB lineage: Bacteria > Desulfobacterota > Desulfovibrionia > Desulfovibrionales > Desulfovibrionaceae > Frigididesulfovibrio. Next base: position 9,602 of record JAVBOT010000001.1, on the reverse strand, counting down.
CTCAAAGGGCACCACTGTGGGATTGCTGCGCTGTTTTGAGAAGGGATGCGTGGCAAACGGAGATTCAAAGGGCTCATAGTGCTCAGGGAAGGGGCCATCCTCCCGGCCCGGTCCAAAAAGCGCTCCAAAGCCGTGGGTTTGCATAATGAACGGATGCTTGGTCCCGGGATCGCCGCCGCCATCCACCACATCGCCCACCCATTTGCCGTCCTTCCACTGGATAACGGCTTTTTGGGGATTCCAGGGCCGCCCTTCTTTATTCACACCGGCACGATTGTAAATAATGCGCCGGTTCATGGGCCAGGCCCAACTCCAGTTGGGATACAAACCTATATTAGCCTGTTCCGGAGTTTGGGTCTTGTCCCGGCGTTTCATCAGGTTGCCGGCGTCGGTATAAGAGCCGCACATAACCCAACAGCCGCCGGTAGTGGAGCCGTCAGCCGTTAGGAACGCAAATCCCGGCACTTGCTGGCCTTTTTTAAAGCTCTTGCCGCCCACTTCCGTATCTTTCAAAAAGTATCCGTTCATGAGCTTCGCCACTTTATCCGGAGAATACTCATGCCCGTCATCCCAATCCTCAATGTTCAACTTCAAGATGGGGTCAGGGAACACGGCCTTGGCGTCCGCTTTATACAGCGCGCGGACCTCCTTAGCCAATTCCAGCATGATGTCGCCGTCGGGCTTGCTCTGCCCGTGCGGTTTTGGGCCACGGTAACGCCACTGCTGCCAGCGGCCGGAGTTCACCACTGAACCTTCTTTTTCGTAAGATGCCGCGCAAGGCAGAAAAAAGACCTCGGTGCCGATCTGCTCCGGATTCATGCCCGGCCCTTTCCAAAAAGAGCAGGTTTCATTCTCAAACAAGTTCACATTGACCAGCCAGTCCAGCTTGCCGAGGGCTTCGCGATTTTTCTGGGCATTGGCCCCTGAACAGGCCGGATTCATGCCCCAGGCGAACACGCCTTTGAAAGCGCCCTTGCGCATGCGGTCAAACAAACTGAGCCAGTAGTAGTAATACAAAGGCTTGTGGGCATCGAGCTTAGGCATCATGGCATATGCCGCTTCCAGCTCTTCTTTGGGAAACATGGCCTTCAGGAAGCTCGCCGCGTATTTGGGCTTATTGCTCCACCAGTTGACGCTCATAGGATCACTGCTTTTGGGCGTCGTCATGGCGGCATAGTCCGCGAAAGTGGCCATCTTTGATGTGGGGGTTCCCAAATAGCCGGGCCAGATATGGATCAAAAGCCCCTGGTCGGTGGAACCCTGCACATTGGCTTCGCCGCGCAGAGCATTCACGCCGCCTCCGGCAACGCCGATATTGCCGAGAAGGAGCTGCACCATGGCCATGGCGCGGATGTTTTGCACACCCACGGTCTTTTGCGTCCAGCCCATGGCGTACATGACTGTGCCGGCCTTGTCGGGTTTGCCCGTTGCCGCATAGGTGGCGTATATTTTTTCAATTTCTTTTTTATCCGTACCGCATACAGAGGCCACGGTGTCCAGATCATAACGGGAATAATGCGCTTTGAGCAGATTCATCACGCAGCGGGGATGCTGCAAGCTGAGATCGCGAACCGGCACGCCTTTATCGTCCATGGCAAAAGCCCAGGCTTTTCGGTCATAAACATGGGTCTTCGCGTCATATCCGCTAAAAAGGCCGTCTTCAAAGGCAAAAGCATCGCCCACCACTAAAGCCGCGTTGGTGTAGTTGACGACGTATTCTTCAAAATAGAGCTTTTTTTCAAGAATATAGTTGATCATGCCCCCCAAAAACGCGATATCCGAAGCCACGCGAATGGGTGCATACATATGACATTTGCTGGATGTTCTTGTGAAACGGGGGTCCACATGGATGAGCGTTGCCCCGCGATCTTTGGCCCGCAATACCCACTTGAAAGAGATGGGATGATTTTCCGCAGGGTTGGAACCCATAATTAGTACACAGTCACTGTTGGCGATATCGCCCCAGTGATTCGTCATAGCGCCGCGTCCGAACGACTCTGCCAGAGCCGGTACAGTGGGGCTGTGTCAGATACGGGCCTGGTGCTCAATATTCACCAGGCCGAGGGAGCGCAGGAATGCCTGATAGGTCCAGCATTCCTCATTATCAAGGGCGGCGGAGCCGAACGATACCATGCCGTCGGCACGGTTGACCACTTCGCCCTTGTCATTGGTTCTGACAAAGGTTTCGTCACGGGTTTTTTTCACGCGTTTGGCAATTTCTTTAAGAGCCCAATCCCAGTCCACTTCTTTCCACTCAGAGCTTTTGGGCGCCCGGTACAAGGGTTTGGGCGGCCTTGCTTTGTTGTCGCCAAGCTGACGCAGGGCGGAACCTTTGGGGCACAAGGCTCCTTCATTCACAGGGTGGTCCGGATCCCCTTCAATGTTCACGGCAACGCCGTTGCCCGCCGTGTGCACAAGCACCCCGCAGCCCACAGCGCAGTAACAGCAAATGGAAGTGCTCATTTTAGTTCCGGCAAATTTAGCTACTTCCGCTTTGGCCGCAACCGGGGCGAGGCTTAAGCCGAGCCCGCTGAAGGCTGTGGCCGCGCCCGCTCCGGCTGAAAGTTTAAGAAAACTCCTACGCGATACACCCATATGACAACTCCTTTGGCCTGCAACGTAAAACGGCCGTCTTCCCGGCGCCTGCGCGCACGCGCCAGGCAACGCAATGTAATAAGGACATATTCCCATTATACCAGCCTGGGCGTCTTATACAACTATGCTTTTTTTGACATAATGAGGACAGCCGCAAAAAATCATCTGATTTAAAACTATATCATTTATTTTATTGATAAATTTTTCTTAGCGGCAACACAACGCGTAAGCGCTCTTCCAAGGCGGAAAAATTTGCGGCCGTGACCGCAAACACGTTTGCGGCATATTGCCGTGACACCGCTTTTTAGGCGTAGTCACGGCAAAGGCACGTGGGAGGGAAGAATTTTGAGCGGGAAGAAATGAAACGCGACGGAGTCTCTTTGTAAGCGCCGGAACGGCCGCGCGAATTCGCGTCCGAAACGCCGGCAAAAAGGCGGCGCATGCGCCGCCTTTTTGCCGGCGTTGGCTGACCGTGCGAAAAACTCCTAGAGGAAAAAGATACCATTCAGCACAATAAAAATCGGAATCAGTATGGTCACAGACCAGGCCATATATCCGAAGAAGCTGGGCATTTTGACGCCCATGTCTTCAGCTATGGCCCGCACCATAAAGTTTGGGGCGTTGCCGATATAGGTATTAGCGCCCATGAACACCGCGCCGGCTGATATGGCCGCCAATGTGGGGGCCCAGTCAGTCATAAGGAATCCGGCCACGTTCGCCTGGCCGGAAAGCCCTCCCGCCGTGTTAAAGAACACAAGATAGGTGGGCGCGTTGTCCAAAAAGCTGGAGAGCAATCCCGTAAGCCAAAAAAACATCGAGTTGTTCGGTTGGCCATTGCTGCTGACCATGTCGATAACCGGAGCGAGATTTCCGGCGCTTCCCGCTTTGAGAATGGCGAGGGCCGGAATCATGCTGATGAAGATGCCGAGAAAGAGCTTCGCCACTTCTTCAATAGGGCCCCAGGTAAATTCATTGAGATCTCGGTTTTCTTCGCTGGTCAACACCCAGGAGATCCCGGCAATGCTCAACAGCAGGACATCGCGCACGATATCTTGCAATCCCATATGCACTTCATAGATGATGAATTCCTTACCCGGTTTCCACATGCCGCTCATCAAAACGCAGCCCACAATACAGGCCAGAAGAAGAAAATTGATCTTCCCGTCAAACCCGAGCCGCTCGCCGTTGCTCTTCTGGGGAACAGGCTTGCCTTCTTTGCCGAAAAGCACGGTATCAAAAATAAAATACAACCCCAGCAGGACAACGGATGCTGTGAGCATGGGCATGAACAAAGACGTCAGGGTCCAGAAAAAGCTGACTCCGTGCAAAAAGCCCAAGAACAGCGGAGGATCGCCGAGCGGCGTCAACGAACCGCCGATATTCGCCACCAAAAAGATAAAAAAGACCACCGTATGGACTTTGTATCTACGGTGAGCATTGGCACGCAAAAGCGGCCTGATAAGCAGCATGGCGGCCCCTGTGGTGCCCATCCAACTGGCAAGCGCTGTGCCGACCAGCAAGATGCCTGTGTTAACCACAGGGGTCCCCACCAGGCTGCCTTTCAGGCGAATGCCGCCGGCCACGGTGTACAAGGCAAAGAGCAGGATAATAAAAGGCACGTACTCCGAGAGCATGGCATGCAAAAATTCATAGAAGGCCAGAGCTGGGCCGTAGGCGACGGCAAAGGGGATCAAAAAGGCAAGCCCCCAAAAGACAGCGACCTTGCCGTAATGATGGTGCCAAAAAGACGGCATAGCCAAAGGGCAGACGGCAATGGAAAGGAGCATGCAGACAAAAGGGATCACCCAATATACTTCCAGTCTGGCGCCGAGTTGGACGCTCAATTCATGCATCCCGCCGGCGCACTGGCCGGTTTCAGGAAAAAGAAACGGCAGAATGCCAGCCAGCAACAGTCCAAAACGAAGCATCTTCATCAAACACCTCCGTGCGGCAAGGGAAAAAGCGTAAAAAAAAACAAATAGGCATAGAAGCCATTTTATACTTCATTACGAAATGGCTTTTAACGCCGGACTGCCGATCCGGCGCACCGCCCAAAACGGGGGCTTTGCGCAAAACAGCGCCCCGGGCCAACGGCAAAGAAAGAAGGAAAGAGACGCCGTCGTGATGGCATGCCCTATGGCATAGTCTTTTTATGACGGCGCTACAAGAAAATCCGCAAGAAAATGAAAAATTTATTTTGCTAACAGCTTTTAATTGTTCCTGAAATCGTTTACATTCCTTCTTGTGAGCAGCCCGTTACGGCTTGCCGGCGCATTTCACCGCAAAAATTTGCGGACAAATCCCTACGGAGCGGATCGAGCTTTTCGCAGTTACCCCGCCCTCACCATTGCAACAAAAGGCGCTTTCTTTTGGAGAACAAACGGCAACGCACTCCAGCGCGCGAAGCGAAGATCCGACGCGTGCTCTCTTTTCGCCAGCGGGATCTGGCTCTGGTGCTGGCGAATATTCACGATCCGCACAACGTTTCCGCCATTTACCGCAGTTGCGACGCGTTCGGCATTCCCAAGGTATACCTGTATTATACGGATACCGCCTTTCCCACCCTGGGGCTTAAAAGTTCCGCTTCAGCGCGCAAGTGGGTGCAAAGCGCCCGATTCAGCGATGCGGATGCCCTGATGGCGGAGCTTAAGGCTCAGGGCATGGCCGTTTACGCCACTAGCTGCACTCCCCTGGCAAAACCTATGGAAGAGCTGGATTTCACGCGCCCGACAGCTATTATTATGGGCAACGAGCACCGGGGAGTGGACGCTGTTTTTACCGCAAAAGTGGATGGGGAAGTCTACATCCCCATGTATGGCATGATCCAAAGCTTCAATGTCTCTGTCGCGGCCGCTGTGCTTTTGGCCGAAGCCTCCCGCCAGCGCAAAGCCGCCGGGCATTACGAGCGCCCTAGCTATCCGGAGGATGAACTGCGCGCCCTGTATGAGGAATGGTCCGCAAAATAGCTTTTCGCCCGTGCGTCTGGCCCCGGCACGCCTGTTTTTCGGACAGGAGCTGCCTTTCCAGACCTCCCCTCAGAGGGGGCGGCTCCCCGCACCCTCAAACTGCGACAATATCTCCCCGCTCCTTCTCCCTTGGCAAGGGCTTACGCTTGGTGTACAAGCCTCACACCTAAAGCGCACACGGAGGCAGCTATGACATCCGCTCTTCTTTTTCCCGGCCAGGGCTCGCAAGAGCCGGGCATGGGGCGGGACCTGGCCGAATCGGATCGCGACGCCATGGATCTTTGGAAAAAAGCTGAAAAAATCAGCGGCATTGCCTTGCGGGATATTTACTGGGGAGGGTCGGAGACCGATATGGCGCAAACCGCCAACCTCCAGCCGGCCCTTACGGTGGTCAATATTTGCCTTTGGCGTCAATTAAGCGCCAAGCTGCGCCCAGGCGCCGTCGCGGGCCACAGCCTAGGGGAGTTTAGCGCCCTTGCGGCGGCGGAGGTGCTGCCCATACAGACCCTGCTGGAACTGGTCTGCCTGCGCGGACGCCTCATGAGCCAGGCGGATCCGCAAAACAAAGGAGCCATGGCCGCTGTTGTCCGCTTGCCTCTTGCCCAGGTGGAGGAGTGCGTGGATGAAGCGCGGCGAAGCTCAGGCGAGAGCATTCTGGTGGCAAACTATAACACCCCGGCGCAGTTTGTAATCAGCGGAAGCAAAACCGCCATTTCCCATGCCCAAGAGGCTGTCAAACAGCGCAAAGGCCGGGCTCTGGTGCTGGCGGTTTCAGGCGCGTTCCACAGCCCGCTCATGGAAGAAGCCGCGGCGGAGTTCTCCACCGCCCTTAGCGCCATACAAAAGAGCGCCTGGAATAAAGCGCGTTTTCCCGTCTACGCCAATGTCGCCCCCCGGGCCAACCAGGATCCCGAGACCATCAAAGCCCTCCTATCCCGCCAGATGACCTCCCCTGTCCGCTGGATAGACAGCATCCGCCGGCAATGGGATGACGGCTGCCGCGCCTTTGTGGAATGCGGCCCCAAAGGCGTGTTGAGTAAAATGGTGACTCCCATTCTGCAGGAGCACGCCCCCGCCGCTGCCGCTCACAGCGAGGCGACCCCGGCCTGGCAGGTCGCGGCTGTGGGTAATTTGCGCGCCGCGCAGGAGTTTGCCCCATGTCTTTAAGTATCGGTATCGTCGGCCTGCCCAATGTGGGCAAATCCACGCTGTTCAACGCTCTGACCAAAGCTCAAAACGCTGAAGCGGCCAATTACCCCTTTTGCACCATAGAACCCAACAAGGCCACAGTGCCGGTGCCTGACAACCGCCTGCCCGTACTCGCCAATTTGTTGAAATCACAAAAAACCATTCACGCCACTGTGGATTTTATCGATATTGCGGGTTTGGTGCGCGGAGCCAGCAAAGGCGAAGGTTTGGGCAACCAGTTTCTGGCCAATATCCGCGAGTGCGCCGCCATCCTTGAGGTGGTGCGCTGCTTTGAGGATGAAAACATCACGCATGTGGACGGCGCGGTCAGCCCCTTGCGGGATATAGAAACCATAGAAACCGAACTGCTCCTGGCCGATATCCAAAGCCTGGAAAAACGCCTGGAAAAAGCAGCCAAGGCCGCCAAAGGCGATAAAGCCATGCAGATCCTCGCCGAAGATCTGCAAGCCCTGCTTGCCCACTGCAACCAGGGGCTTCCGGCCTCTTCCTTTGCCGGGCCTGAGCATGAGGCGTATAAGCAGACATTGAGGGAACTCGGGCTGCTTTCTGCCAAACCGGTTATTTACTGCGCCAATGTGGATGAAGATTCTCTGGGCAATCCGGACGCCAATCCCCATGTGGCCGCGCTCAAGCAATTCGCCGCGGCGCGCGGCCGTCAGGTTGTCCTGGTCTGCGCTAAAATAGAAGAAGAGCTGCAAGGCTTGTCCGAAGCCGAGCAGGCGGATATCCTCACATCTTACGGCATTGCCGAAAGCAGCCTGGTGCAGGTTATCCGCACGGGTTACGCCACACTGGGCCTCGCCAGCTTTTTCACCGCCGGCCCCAAAGAAACCCGGGCCTGGACCATTCCCTTGGGCAGTAAAGCTCCGCAGGCCGCGGGCGTCATCCACACGGACTTTGAACGCGGCTTTATCCGGGCTGAAATCATCTCCTTTGACGATTATGCGCGTTTGGGCTCCGAGGCGGCGGCCCGCACAGCGGGCCTCTTGCGCGTGGAAGGCAAGGAATATCAAGTTAAAGACGGCGATGTGGCGCACTTTCTCTTTAATGTCTGAACGCCCGCTCCATAAAGCGTCATGAACGCGCACAGCCTCTCCCCGCAGGCCAAAGGCGCGTTCTTTGTGCTGGGCGGCGCCATCTGCATCAGCTTTGCTCCGCTGTTCGTGCGCATGGAGGACGTAGGCCCCACAGCCGTGGCCTTCCATCGCCTGTTATGGGGCGGCCTGGCTCTTTTGGGCATTGCCCTGGTCAGGCGCGACCGCCTCATGCCCTCCCGCTCTCTGTTCCTGCTCATGATCCTGGCTGCCGCTTTTTTTGCCGCGGATCTCGCCTGCTGGCATCAATCCATCCTGTACATCGGGCCCGGCCTTGCCACCATTGTCACGAATTTTCAAGTTTTCTTCCTTGCCCTCATCGGCGTCATCTTTCTCAAGGAACGGCCCGGCCCCAGGCTGCTGCTCTCCATCCCCCTGGCCTTTATAGGGCTCTGGATGCTCCTTGAGGTGGATCTTGCCCAAATGCCTCCCGAGGTGGCCGCCGGTCTCTTCCTGGGCCTGTGCACAGCCGCCTTCTATACCGGCTATATCTTGAGCCTGCGCCGTTCCCAAAGCTTGACGGAGCGCCTGCCCGCCGTGGCCAATATGGCCGTAATCTCTCTGCTGGCCATGCTCTTTTCCGGGATCCTCTCCCTTGCCCAAGGCCAGAGCTTGGCCGTGCCGAGCCTTAAGAGCAATCTGCTGCTCATCCTCTACGGGATCGGCTGCCAAGCCCTCGGCTGGTTTTTGCTCTCCAAGGGGCTCCCCCGGCTGCCGGCTTCCCGGGCCGGGCTGCTCATGCTTATCCAGCCCACCCTGTCCTTTATCTGGGATGTGCTCTTCTGCGGCAGGCCCACCGGCCTCATGGGCTATGCGGGCGCGGCTTTAGCCCTGCTCGCCATCTCCATGGGCGTGCTGGACAGCCCTGCTCCCAAACCCACAAATGCCTCCACCCCTCCACCCGGCTCAAAAAGCGCCCCCCTGCGCAATCCCCACCAGGAGAAGGACTGAAGCGCCATTTTCAACAGGCGGCCGGATCTCATGCGCCTTTTTCCATACGGCCCCGCCGCGAAAAAGCTTTTGACAACTCCCTCCTTTTTCTATACATACAGAGCCTTCGTCAGGGCAGTTAGCTCAGTTGGTAGAGCACCGCCTTCACACGGCGGGGGCCACAGGTTCAAGTCCTGTACTGCCCACCAGCAATTTCAAGGGGTTACGACTAAGAAAGTCGTAACCCCTCTTTCTTTCCCAACACCATTCCCAACACCGAACGGCAAAGAAGCTGGCTAACGCCAAGGGCTGCGGCTGGGCGAGGCTGATCGCCAGGCTGAGGCGGCTGGGGTGACCGATCCTGTGTTGGGGGATTTTCCCCACACCTTCCCCACACAAAATTGAGGGTGAACTTGAGTCTTCCCAACACCGTCCCAACACGGAATATCGTAGATTCATCGCAACGGTTCCGTTGGCCCGCATTGCTCCTTTACTCCTTTTGATATAACATGCCGTCATGCCAACGGCCTATCACGCCAAACTTTTTGCGCACGAAATCTCACGGCGTCATGCCTCGTCAGATCTGGAAAAGTTCATCCCTACCCTCATGGGCGCGCGGGTTGACCTGAACCCGCATCAGATTGACGCGGCCCTTTTCGCATTCCGCTCCCCCTTATCTAAAGGCGCAATCCTGGCGGATGAAGTCGGCCTAGGCAAAACCATTGAGGCCGGTATCGTGCTGGCCCAGAAATGGGCGGAACGCAAACGGGCCATCCTGGTCATCGCTCCGGCCTCCCTGCGCACGCAA
>JAVBOT010000040.1:0-49347 GCA_031550225.1 Desulfovibrio sp. | reverse complement strand
CAAAATCCAAAGAATCCCGTTCATTATGGCGCGGGGCTCATTAAGCACCGGCCTTCCCTGTCCTCTCGGACCCTTTGGAGTATCTGGCAAAAGTGGGGCAAGTCGTTCCCATTGCTCATTGGTAATGTCCATTTCACGTTCATGCGTGAAACAGAACAAAAAGTCTAGAAATTTTCTAAACTTGAGTCGCTTTTGATTATGAGATGGCTTCTAGAAGTCATTTCATAATTCATGAGGAAATGACTTACTAACGCCGGACAACAGTCCGGCGCGCCGCTGTGAGCGGCGTGAGCGATCCGAAAGCCACGCTTTTCGGCGCAGCGATCTACATAAATCGGCCAATGGCCGGTTTATGCAATCAGTACTAGACCAAATGAACATTGAAAATGTTAATTTGTCTCAATTGCTCTTGTGGGTGCGCATCTTTCTAGATTTGAGGAGCGACTGAAAAGGGGATGAGATCCATGCCGATGCTTGAATCATTAGAAAGCGTTACAGAAGATGCAAAAATGAAAACAGCAATTTGTGCGCTCTGCAAAAATGAACGTAAATATATCATTGAGTGGATAGCTTATCATAAAACGCAAGGATTTGATGATATTTATATATATGACAACGTAAGTGACGACGGCACTTCAGAATTATTAATTATACTGGATTTACTTGGAGTAATAAAAAGGGTCTTCTGGCCGAATTCTACGATGCCACAACCGGAGAACAGGCCCTATTTCTACACACAACGTGGTGCATACGCCCATTTTCGCTCAACCTTTTCTTATGCTTATGATTTTGTTTTAACCATAGACATAGATGAGTTTATTGTATTTGAGAATTGCTCACTCCATTCATTTCTTGCGGAAGCAAGGCGCAGGCATCCATCGGTGGGGGCCATCTCAATCCCATGGTTATTATTTGGTACGAATGGACATGTAAAAGAAAAAAATGGCTTAGTTATTGAACGATTTATAACGTGTGCACCATTGCCTGCAAATCTTAAAACTCCTATTGATGCTGTAAAGACATTTTATTGTCCAAAAAGAGCATTAGTTGTAGCAACACATATAGTTCATTTAACATCAGGATGTAGTCTTGATAATTGTTTAGATATTGCTAAATTTGATAAAGAAAAGAAAATACAATTTATAAAGTGGAATTATGGACTTGCAACAATTCATCACTATTTCACAAAATCAGTTGAAGAGTATATTGAAAGATCAAATATTTCTACAAATAAGCAAATTAAGCAAAGACGTGCGGATGTATTGAAAAATTTTACAGTATGCGCAATAAATAATTTAAATGCTCTTAAAAGAATTGATGAGGTAAAAAGAAAGGTGTTTGAAATGAACGCCATGGTTTCTGAATACAAGCGGTATATGCCTACGAATATTTATGTGAATGCCGGAAAAATCAGGCAAGGATGGGCTACTTTCTTTGTAAGCGGCTTCGAACCGGGAGCTTCAAGCGCGAATATTCTTTTCAGAGCACTGGCTGATGACAGGTATGAAGTATTGACCCAAGCAAGGAAGGTATTCGCAAATGGGCAAATGGGTTTCCTCTTTGACTTAAGCTATATAGATAATATTAATATAAAAACAATAGTAATTTCTATTCCCGGGTATGAGCGAAAATTCATCTATAACTGTGGGATGCCAAGATAAAAAGCCTCTCCTAGGCCTAGAGCATTGCAATTTTGAAATTATCCATACCGATAAAATGCTTTGGCCTTGTGAAGGCAATCTCAAGGCAAGGATTTACGGGTAAATCATTTAGAGTAAATTAACATTTTCAATGTTAATTTGCTTTAAATGCGGATAGTGATGCGCGAAAGGGAAGTTGTGCCCCGACTGTTTTTATGTGAGGCATAGTTCAGCGTTATTTAATAGAGGGTAGTGATATATGCTTATAGATATTGCAGACAGCGCCACAGTGATTTTTTCACATGATGGGATGAGTAATTGGCTCATTGCTGTTCTTTCTGAACCCAGGATGATTGAACGAAGTGTTTTCTTTTTTGCCTTTGATGATCTCGCCGGCATAGAAAATATAAGCGTGCAGATATCAAATGATGGGCTGCATTGGCATGAGGTTGCTTTTGAATGCTGCCCAAGCGTTGAAGATAAGAGCGTAAGCATTGTTATGGGCCAAGTTCATGTGCTCATGTTCATACGCATATCAGCAAAGAGTAAGTTTTTGCTGAACGATTTTTCTGTGGTCCATAATGATGATTACGCCATCTTCCGCGGTTGCCCGGTTTTTATAAAAAGTAAAACAATAAGCGATAAAGTCTGTAATGCTATAGAAAGACAGGAGTATGAGGTTTTTGAAATAGACATGGCGCTTGGATCGATACAAGGGAATAATAATATTGTCTTGGAACTGGGAGCAAGCCTGGGAGTGGTATCGACTATTTTATCTAAGTCCTGCTCCATAAAAAAGTACTATTGTGTTGAAGCTAATTCAAAAACAATAGAAATAATGCGAATAAATCACGAGATTAACAAGATAGATGCAAAAATTATTCACGGGGTATTAACAAACTCTTCCCTTCAAAAGGAATTTGACTTCTATATCCATAAGCATTGTTGGGCGAGTTCCCTTGAGCCGTCGCCGCATTGCGTGGCCATTGAAAAAGTTAAGGGGTTCTATTTTCCGGATGTCCTTCAGTCTATCCAGCCAACCCATATTATCTGTGATATTGAAGGAGGAGAATACGAATTATTTTCTTCTATTAAACCCGAATCTCTTGCGAGCGTCCGGCATATTTTTATGGAAATTCATCCGGCTGCTCCGCAAGCGCATGACGCTTTATTGCAAAATCTTGCCAGGTGCAACTTTGCATTATCCGGCGATGTTCCTAAATGCGGGCAAATGAGCGTATGCCACTTTATGAAAGAAGCATCCGCCGCAGCAAATCAATAGGGAAAATCCATGCAGCAGATAACTTTTGGGTCGGCGTCGGTTGAGATCGCAAGAAAGAAAAAAACATTTCAAAGTTCGTGTGCAAAAAAATGGAGTTACCCAAACTATGGAGTTCCTCCAGGCAATGCCACTTCGGGTCTTTTTTCAGGTAAGTACAGCTTTCATACCAATAGAGAGAACGCTCCCTGGTGGATGGTCGATCTGCAGAGCGAGTTCGCGATCGCTTCTGTTGTAATTTTTAACCGTCAAGGTTTTGAGAACAGGAACAAAAATATGGACATCCTTCTGTCAAGCGACATGATGGCGTGGTCCACGGTATATTCCAATTTTAAGGCTTTTGGGGGCATATATGACGAAAATCCGTTGGTCTGCCAGCTAAACGGGCCCAAAGCGCGCTTTGTCAGAGTGCAATGCCGTGGGTATGCCGTTTTGCATTTTGATCAACTTGAAGTATATGCATTTCCATGACTTTTAGAGCAGATTAACATTAAAAATGTTAATCTGCTCTAAAAGTCCTGCCGCATCTCTTTATTCCCTTCCCGGGCAAGAAATTCCGTCAGGTTTTTATGTTCCGCTTCGAGGCCCGGAGCGCCGAGGCGGGCGTTTGCCAGGCGTTTTCCCAGTTCGACGGCGGGCTGGTCAATGGGGTTGATGTCTAAAAGCCAGCCGGTGAGGATGGTGGTGGTCATAAGCAGCCCCATGAGCTTGCCGGCGGTTTCTTCATCCGCACCGCCAAGGTCGATGTGCAGCAAGGGGACGCCGCTTGCGGCAAGGGCCATGCGCGTGCCGAGCCCTTCGGCCAGGAGCAGATCCCCAAAGCGTTTATCCGCAAGCCAGCTCCAGTGGGGGGGAACGTCGGTGCCGAAGGCGGGCCCTTTGGCAAGGCCGCGGCAGGAGAGAAAGAGGCAGCCTTTGTTGCGCCGTCCGTCCAGAAACATCTGATTTACCGAGTGCTGGTCCGTAACCCCCACGGCCGGCAAGGGCATGGAGCCTTTGCCTTCTTTGCCGAGGCTCTCGGCCCAAAGCTGGGCAAACCAGGCGCCGAAGTAATTCCATAAGGGGATGTAGGAAAAAAAGATTATTTCATCGTAGCCGTGCTCCATCAGCTCTCTATTCCAGAGGGCCATGCGCCATGCCGGGTGGCGTTCCAGCGCTGAAGCGAGGTTGTGCGCGGCGAGCAACGGTTCGGCAACGGAGGCGGCGCCGCGCAGCAGGGCTTTCCAGTCCATGCCGAGGAACGCCGCGGGCAAAAGGCCAACGGCGCTTAAGACGGAATAGCGTCCGCCCAGGTTGTCGGGCACAGGGAGAGCGGCAATGCCTCTGGCGGCGGCTTCCGCACGCAGTTCGCCTTTGGCGCTGTCCGTGATGATGACCACATGATCTTTCCAGGCATCGCCCAGTGAGTTTTTAAGCCAGCGCCGCACGAGAAAATACTGGGCCATGGTTTCGATGGTGCCGCCGGATTTGGATATGACGACGGCCACAGTCTCTTTGGGGTCAAGCGAGGCCATCCAGGCGTCTAAGCTGTCCGCATCGATATTGTCGGCGATCCAAAGCCAGGGTCCTTGGTGGGCCGGGCGATCCTGAGCGGGAAAAAAGGCTTTTTGCAAGGCGCGCGCGCCGAGTGCGGAACCGCCGATGCCGAGCAGGAGCATATGCTTATAGGGGCGGATGCGCTCGGCCAGGGGAGGGAGTTCTTGTTCAAGAGCGTTGCGGAAGGGCATATTAAGATAGGGAAGCTCGCCGGCGCGGATTTCCGCGGCAAAGCGCGCGGCCAGGATTTCGAGGCGGGAGGCGAAGGTGGAGCTTTGGGTTGAGGCGTTTTGCAGGCGATAGGTAAAAGCGTATGTCCAGTCAAGATGATGTGTGTTCATACGAACTCCTCGGGCTGGCCGGAAAGGAAGAACAGGGCGGTTGAGAGTAACTTGCTTTTGAAACGCCGCACACGCCGTTTGCGGTAGGCGAAAAGTCCGCCCACGCCCGTTAGCGGCCGTCCATGCCGCGCATATCCGGGCATAGAGCATAGCAAGGTTTGCAATGCTCTATGCCTGCTGGAATAAAACCTTGGCCACTTTTCTCAGAGCGTTGGCGAGGGTGTCGTCGCTGACGGCGTAAGAGATACGGATACAGCGGTCATCGCCGAAAGCCGCTCCCGGCACCAGAGCGACGCCGGCTTCGGCGAGGAGCACGGTGCATAGTGAGGTGGAATCGGGAAATTTATCTTTGTAATGCCTGTGAACGTCCGGGAAGATGTAAAAAGCTCCTTCAGGCTTGGGGCAGATGACGTCCGGCCAGGAGGAGACGATTTCCATGGCCAGGTCGCGGCGGCGTTCAAAGGCGGTACGCATGTTTTCGGCTTCGCTGAAATCCGAGGTCAGGGCCGCTACGGCGGCTTTTTGGGCAATGGAGCAGATATTGGAGGTGGACTGGCTCTGCAGCCGGGTCATGGCCTTGATTATTTCAGGGTGGGCCAGGGCATAGCCCACGCGCCAGCCGGTCATGGCAAACGTTTTGGCCACGCCGTTTACGATGACGAAATTTTCCGGATATTTTTCCCACCAACCGCACAGGCTCAAGTTGGGGGAGGCGCCGTAAATGAGGCGGTCATAAATTTCGTCGGAGATAAGCATAATTTTCTTATCCACGACCCAGGCGGCGATGGTGTCCAGCTCTTCTTTGCTGTAGCACGATCCGGTGGGATTGGAAGGAGAATTGAGGATGAGCAGGCGTGTTTTGGGGGTTACGCTTTTTTCCAGATCCGCCGGGGTAATTTTGAAGTCTTTTTCCGGAGCGGTGGCGATGATCACAGGCTTAGCGCCGGCCAGTTCCACCATGGGGGGATAGCTTACCCAGTAAGGAGCCGGGATGAGCACGTGATCCCCGGGGTTAAGCAGGCTCTGGCAAAGGTTGAACAGGCATTGTTTGCCGCCGTTGCTGAGAATGATGTTTTCCGCCGCCGCTGAAACGCCGTAAAAGCGGTTAAAGTAGCCCGCCGCGGCCGTGCGCGCTTCAGGGGTGCCCGGCACGGGGGTATAGCGGGTAAACCCGGCGTCAATGGCTTCTTTGGCTGCTTTCCGGATAAATTCCGGGGTGGGAAAATCCGGTTCTCCCACGGAAAGGCTGAGGATGTCCTTTCCCTGGCTTTTCAATTCCTGCGCTTTGGCGCTCACGGCAAGGGTGGCGGAGGGCTTAAGCTGCAGCACGCGGTCGGCAATCTTCATTGCAAAACTCCTTAAGTGAATCTGCTCTAGCGGCCTGTAATATAGCTTATGTTCATAGCAAGAACGCAACGTTCTGTAAATTAGCGCATACCAAAAGGAGCGGCCCGGTTTGAAAATTTGGGTAGTGCGGCCATTTTGCCGTGACGCCGCGTCAGGTGGTGTTTTATGCTCTGGCCGAATACCGTAAGAGTATACTCCCATCGCAAAAAGCTTGCCTTCCTTGCCTCACGGCAAACTGACCCGCGATCATGGAAGGCGGGCGCAGAAGGGGTATGCCCCTCCGCCCTGGCCGAAAAGCAGGCGGGCGGAGGGGGGCAAAGCATGTGAGGCACGTGCGGTTTACGCCCGGGCGTGCATTTGTTCCACGATTTCTTTTTGGATGTCGCCGGGAATTCTGAGGGCTGAACCCAGGGCCTCAAGGTAGCTGCGCTCCATGAAATGATCGATGTCCACCACCGCGCAGCTTATGGCAAATACTTCCAGGGCTTCTTCCTCATTGCTGACGCCTTTGGCGATAAGTTCAGGATCCAAAGGTTCGGTCAGCGCCTGGGAGACCAACTGCTGCGCCGCGGCTCCAATGCCCAGCTTTTTGAGGTTTTCATAAATGGCGGCTTGTTCTTTGTCGTCAATATGCCCGTCGCTTTTAGCGGCGAACACGAGGGCGCGCACGATGCGGGCGGCGCGCTCTCCCGGGCTTGAGTGGATCGGTTCATCCGGGCGGGCGGCGGCGGGAGGGAACAAGCCCGCGTCAGCGCGGCTCTGCGCGCCGGGAGCGCCCGAGTAGTTCGCCTGGATGAGGCTTTTATATTTATTCCAGAGGGCGAGGCCGCCTCCGGCCAGCAGCGCTCCTCCGGCCAGGCCGCGCAGGGGCTTGCCCGTCAGCAGAGCGCCCGCGAGGCCGCCCAGAAGGCTTGGTCCGAGCAACTCAGAGAGTCCGCCCAGAGAGCCGGGCAGGCTGCTTTGGCTTTGGGCCGGGGCGCGGCGTTCGGTGTTGGCCATGCCGCCAAGGCCTTGCTGGAGCATTCCTTGCAATTGCTGTAATAAATCCATTATCTGTATCCTCCATAAGTTTTTCCGCGGAGCACATGGCGCGTTTTACGCAAGAAACGGCGCAAAGCTCCCCGTGTTTTGCGGAGCGGAGTTTCGGCTTCGGCAATAAGCCTTTGCGCCGGTCATCGCCTTTGCGTAAGCCCTGTCAGGGCTCTCGCCCCCTTACGGGCCTGTTTGTAGGGATTACGATATACATTTTTAGCTGTCTTGCAATCTCTATTTTGGGTACGGGATGCAGTTGAGCGCGGCGTTGCGCCAAATTCCGCTTTTTGTTGGAGCCGAGCGCCATAAGAATACACTTTCCCAACAAAAAGCTCACCCTTCGTGCCTGCCGGCGGCAAGCTGCATCCGGAGTGCCGAGGCTCAGCCCTCATTGCGCACAATGGGCCGGTCCCTATTGGGGAGCCCCCGGCTCTTGGGGCTGAGCCTGTGGCGCGGGCTCAGCGGCGGCGGGCGTGGCGAGCAGGGCAGGGAGGTCTTCATCCCTCCAGCCGCCGCCAAGGGCTTTGATCAAGTTAACGGAGGCGGTTAGGCGTTGCCCTTGCAGATCAATGGCGCTTCGTTCATTGGTCAGGACCGTGGTCTGGTTGGCAACGACCTGCAAATAAGTGATCAGCCCTCCCCGGTATTGGGAGAGGGAAAGGCGCAAGGCCTCGCGCGAGGCGGCTACGGCTCTGTCTTGGGCCTCGGCCTCCTGGCTCAGGTAGCGCAAGGCGGCGATATTGTCTTCCACGTCTTTAAAAGCCTGCAGAGCGGTTTGGCGGTAGCGGGAGACCTGCGCGTCATAGCCGGCCCGCGCGATTTCGTTTTCCGCTATTTTTTTGCCTCCTTCAAAAAGGGAAAGGACCGTGTCAGGCCCCAGGGACCAGCTATACAAAGGTCCGCTTACCCAGCTTGTGCCCTGAAAGAGAAAATCGCCGCCGATGCTGAGAGAGGGAAACCAGGCCGCCCTTGCCAGGCCGATTTGCTGGTTGGCGGCCGCTGTCAGCCGCTCGGCCGAGGAGACATCGGGCCTGCGTTCCAGAAGTTCGGAAGGGATGCCGGTGGGGATGGCGGGTATGCGCGCAAGGGGCTCTTCCCGGGGTAAAGCGAAGTGCGCGGGAATTTGGCCAATCAGGATGGCGATGCTGTGTTCAAGCAAGGAGCGCTGGCGTTGTACGGAAGCAAGCTGAGCCTGGGCTGAGGCGAGCTGGGCTTCGGCCTGGGCCACGTCCGCCGGGGTGACGATGCCGCCTCGCAATTGGCTGCGGGTAAGCTCCACGGCCTTTGCGTATGCGTCTATGGTGGATTCATACAAACTGTGCTGTCCGTCAAGGGCGCGTAGCTGAAAATAGGCTTGGGCGAGTTCGGCCTGCATGGCCAGGCGCATGGTGGCGTAGTCGGCGGCTGTGGCTTCGGCCTGGGCTTTGGCCGCTTCATAGGCGGGCAGCGCGTTCCAGAAACTTATTTCCCATTGGGAGGAAAGGCCGAAAGAATAGCGAGTGTTCGGCCCTGCGCCTTCTTGTCCTCCCCGGGCAAGGCTGCCCGGCAGGGTTAAGCCGGGAAAAAAGGCGGAACGGGCCAGGTCCATCTGAGCTCTGGCCTGGCGCAGATTCGCTGCGGCTTCGGCAATGCTTTGGTTTGCCGTGTTCAGACGCTGCATAAGCTCGTTCAAAGAGGCGTCCGCAAACATTTCCCACCAGGGGCCGCGTTCCAGATGCGCCATGGGGGTGGCGCTTTTCCAGCCGCTCACCTCTTTATATTCCTGCGGCAGGGGCTGCTGCATGTCGGGCCGGACGTAACGAGGGCTCAAATTGCAGGCGCAGAGGATAAAAGGAAAACAAAGGCACACTAAGCGGGCAAAGAGGGGGCCGGGTGTCGGCATACTAGGTTTCTCTTGGGCAGAAGTTTGAGTGTTAGCGTCAATACGCCCGGGGGGCGTCAGCCCTTCTCGAAAAGCGGCAAGGCCGCTTTTCGGCTATGGGGGATCAAGGGGATTGAATTCCCTTGCGGAGTTTGGGACGGAGCCCCGGCAACGCAAACTCCGCCCTCAATCCTCTTGCCCGGCCCTAGGCGGGCGCGCGAAGCGATCCAGGAACAGATACACCACAGGAGTTGTATACAAAGTAAGGAGCTGGCTTACAAGGAGCCCCCCCACAATGGTTATGCCGAGCGGCACGCGCATTTCCGCGCCGTCGCCGCTGCCGAGCATGAGGGGGATGGCCCCGCCCACGGCCGCCATGGACGTCATCATAATGGGTCTGAAACGCAGCAGACAGGCTTTATAAATGGCGTCCACGGCGGGGAGTTGCTCCCGGCGCCTGGCTTCAATGGCGAAGTCGACCATCATAATGGCGTTTTTTTTGACGATCCCGGCCAGGAGCAGCACGCCGATAAAGGCGATGACGGTAAATTCGGTTTTAAAAAGCATAAGGCCGAGTATGGCCCCCACCCCGGAGGAGGGCAGGGTGGAAAGGATGGTCAGGGGGTGTATGAGGCTTTCGTAGAGAATGCCGAGCACAATATAGAGGGTGAGTATGGCGGCGAGGATGAGCAGGGGCTGATCTCCCATGGACTGGGCAAAGGCGCCGGCTGTGCCCTGAAAGCTGCCGCGCACGGCCTCAGGCACGCCCAGGCTGAAGATGGCCTCTTCAATGCTTTGCTCTGCGGTGGAAAGGGAATACCCGGGCAGAAGGTTGAAGGAAATGGTGGTGGCGGTGAATTGCGCCTGGTGGGAGACGGATAAGGCGGTCAGCGAGGGGGCAAAGGTGGAAAAGGCATGCAGCGGCACGAGGGAAGCGCTGTTGGAAGGAGCCGCGGCCATGGAGCTGGCTGTGTTGCCGGCCACTCCTGTAACAGGGATGGTGGGGGCAGCTCCCGTGCTTGTTCCGCTGCCGGAGGGCACATAGAGGTACATGAGCCCTTCCGGCCCTTGCAGATATTCGGGAGCGAACTCCATAACCACCCGGTATTGGTTGCTGCCGGTGTAGATGGTGGAGGCGAAACTCTGCCCAAAGGCAAGACCGAGGGCTGTGTCCACCTGTTTTTGCGTTACGCTCAGGCGGGCTATGGCGTCTCTATCCACAGTCACAGTGGTTTGCAGGCCGCGTGTTTCCTGATCGGAGTTCACATCCACCATGCCCGGAATTTTCTGAAAGGCCTGGGTGATGCGCGGGCTCCACTGGCGCAGCAAGTTCAGGTCGTCGCACTGCAAGGTGTATTGGTAGGTTGCCCTGGTGCGTCTGCCGCCCATGCGCAGATCCTGCATGGGGGTGAGGAAGAGATCGCAGCCGGGCACAACGGCCAGTTTATTGCGCAAATCGTTGATGACTTGTTCGGCGCTCATGCTGCGTTTCGCCCGGGGTTTGAGGCTGACAAAAGCCATGCCCGAGTTGCTCTGGCTGCCGCCGATAAAGCCGCCCACCACGGCCACTGCCGGATGGGCGCGCACAATATCCATAAGCTGCATGAGTTTGGGCTGCATAGCCTGGAAAGAAATGCTCTGATCCGCCCTGATCATGCCGAAAAGCTGGCCCACGTCTTGTTGCGGGAAAAAACCTTTGGGAACAATAATATACAAGTAAATATTGAGGGAAATGGTGAGCAGGAGGCTGAGCAGGGTGAGGATTTTGTGCCTGAGCACCACAGCAAGCGTACGGGCGTATCCTTCATGGAGCAGATCCATACAATCTCCCCAGATACGTATGAACCAGGCGTAAAGCCGTGCGGCGAAGCCGGCGAGCGCGCCGTTTCGGCGTAGTTTGGCCTGTTTTGCGTGGCCCTGCTCCGCGTGCGGGCTGAGGAGGCGGGCGCACATCATGGGGGTGGCCGCCAGAGAGACGATGAGGGAAACCATGATAGCGGCGGAAAGGGTGACGGCAAATTCTCTGAACAAGCGGCCCAAAAGCCCCCCCATGCCCAGAATGGGGATGAATATGGCCACCAGGGAAATACTGATGGAAAGCACGGTGAAAGCGACCTCCCGGCTGCCGAGCAAAGCCGCTTCCAGGGGGGGGACGCCGTCTTCCATGTGGCGGACGATATTTTCCGTCACTACAATGGCGTCATCCACCACAAAGCCGGTGGCCACGGTAAGGGCCATGAGGGAGAGATGGTTAAGGCTGAACCCGCACAGATACATAACGCCGAAGGTGCCGAGCAGGGAGAGGGGCACGGCCGTTGCCGGGATAAAGGTAGCCCTGACATTGCGCAGGAACAGAAAGACCACAAGGATCACCAGGCCCATGGCGATGATCAGAGTCTGTTCCACCTCCCGCACCGAGGCGGCGATGGAGGGGGAGCGGTCCATGATGGTGGTGATATCGACGCTTTCCGGCATCCAGGCGCGCAGAAGGGGCAGTGCTTCGCGCACATGGCGCACGGTTTCGATGATATTGGCCCCGGGCTGTTTATAAAGCACGAGAAGGATGGCGGGCTTGTTTCCGGCAAGGCCCAGGTTGCGGACATCCTCCACACTGTCTTCCACCTTGGCGACATCGGCAAGGCGGAGCGAAGCGCCGTTCTGATGCCGGATGATGAGGGGAGCGAATTCTTTGGCCGTGCTGAGTTGATCGTTCGCGCTTACGAACCATTGCGTGCGGCCGTTATCCAAGATGCCTTTGGGGCTGTTGGCGTTGGCTCTGGCAATGGCTGTGCGGATCTGCTCAAGGGAAAGGCCGGCGTTTTGCAGCAGCCCGGGGTTAATCTCCACGCGCACGGCGGGCAGAGAACTCCCCCCCACGGTCACCTGGCCCACGCCGTAAACTTGGGAAAGTTTCTGGCTGAACACAGTGGTGCCCATATCGTACAGCTCTCCCAGGGTGAGGCTGTCCGAGGTCAGGCCCAGAACCATAATGGGAGCGTCGGCCGGGTTCATTTTTCTGTAGGTGGGGTTGCGGGGCATGGTGGGGAGAATGGCCCTGGCCGCGTTGATGGCGGCCTGCACGTCCCTGGCCGCGCCGTCGATATCGCGGGAGAGGTCAAACTGCAGGACAACGCTGGTGGATCCTTGAGAGCTGGTGGAGGTCATTTCCGTAATGCCGGCAATACGGCCCAGGGAGCGCTCCAGGGGGGTGGCCACAGTGGCGGCCATGGTTTCGGGGCTTGCGCCGGGGAGATTGGCGGAAACGCGGATAGTGGCGAAATCCACCTGAGGCAGGGGAGAGACGGGCAGCATGGCATAGGCGACCATGCCCACCAGGGCAATGGCCAGGGCCAGCAAGGTAGTGCCCACAGGGCGTTTTATGAAAGGGGCGGCGATATTCATGGCTTCTTTGCGCGCCATCGGCTCAGGCGATCAAAGGCCAGGTAAATGACCGGGGTGGTGAAAAGGGTGAGCACCTGGCTGAGAAGGAGCCCTCCCACCATGGTGACGCCCAGAGGGCGGCGCATCTCGGCGCCCATGCCGGAGCCGAGCATAAGGGGCAAGGCGCTGAAAAGGGCGGCCAGAGTGGTCATAAGGATGGGCCGCAGGCGCAGCAGGCAGGCCTGGCGGATGGCGTCCCTGGCGCTTTTGCCTTCGTGCCGTTCCGCTTCAAGGGCAAAGTCGATCATCATGATGGCGTTTTTCTTCACGATGCCTATGAGCAGAATAATGCCGATAATGCCCACAATGCCAAGATCCATGTCGCAGATGAGCAGAGCGAGGAGCGCGCCCACCCCGGCTGAGGGCAGGGTGGAGAGAATGGTTACCGGATGGATGTAATGCTCGTATAATACCCCGAGCACAATGTACATGGTGACGATAGCGGCGAGGATCAGCCAAAGCGTTCCGGATAAGGAAGCGCGAAAGGCTTTGGCCGCGCCTTCCAAGGTCAGGGGGACGCTTGGGGGCAGTTGCGCTTCTTGCGTGCCGCGTTCAATGGCGTCCACGGCCGCGCCCAGGCTGTACCCCGGCGCAAGGTTAAAGGAAATGGTGGAGGACGGGAACTGCCCCTGGCGGTTGATGACGAGGGGGGCATTGCGTTCTTCCACCCGGACAAGGGCGCTGAGGGGGATCATTTTCCCTTCCGCCCCTGATACATAAATATTTTCAATGCTTGAAGGATCGCTCCGAAATTCCTGCTCCACCTCAAGAATGACGCGGTACTGGCTGGTTTGGGTGAAAATGGTGGAAATCATGCGCTGGCCGAAGGCGCTGTAAAGGGCGCTGTCGATGGCGGCGGTGGAAACGCCGAGGGAGCTTGCCCTATCGCGGTCAATGGCCAAAAAGGCCTGTTTGCCGCTGGCCTGGAGATCTGAGGCCACGTCGGCCAACTCCGGCTGTTCGGCCAGTTTCTTGACCAGGCGCGGCACCCAGTTTTCGAGGGTGGCGAGGGTCAGCGCCTCAAGGTTGAACTGGTACTGGGTGCGGGAAATTTTATCTTCAATGGTCAAATCCTGCACGGGCTGCATATAGAGAGTGATGCCGGCGAGCCCTTCCAGGCGTTTGCCGATGCGGCGGATAATTTCAGGCGCGCGCTCCG
Source organism: Desulfovibrio sp. (assembly GCA_031550225.1). Taxonomy (GTDB): domain Bacteria; phylum Desulfobacterota; class Desulfovibrionia; order Desulfovibrionales; family Desulfovibrionaceae; genus Frigididesulfovibrio. The sequence goes on along the minus strand of JAVBOT010000040.1, from coordinate 35,711 downwards.
AGCGTTCGCTGAGGGGTTTTAAGTTAATGGTCATGCGCCCGCTGTTGAGGGTAGGGTTGGTGCCGTCCACGCCGATAAAAGAGGAAACGCCTTCCACGTCCGGATCTTGCAGCACAAGGGCCGCGACTTCGGTCTGCCGTTTGGCCATGGCGGCAAAGCCGATGCTTTGAGGCGCTTCGGTAATGCCGGCAATGAGGCCCGTATCCTGCACGGGAAAGAATCCTTTGGGCACAACGAGGTAGAGAACAACCGTGAGCAGCAGGGTGATGACGGCCACCAGCAGGGTGAGTTTTTGGTGGCCCAGCACCTTATCAAGGGCGCGTTCATACAAAGCGAGAGTACGCGGCCAGAAGCCGGAGCCTGTGAGGTTTTTTACAGTGCTGTGTTGCAGGGGCCGCAGCAGATAGGCGCACATCATGGGGGTGAGGGTGAGGGAAATCACGGCGGAGAGCAAAATGGAAACGGCCAGGGTGATGGCGAACTCGCGAAACAGCCTGCCCACTACATCGCTCATGAACAAAAGGGGAATAAGCACAGCCACAAGGGAGATGGTGAGGGAGATAATGGTAAAGCCTATCTGCCCCGCGCCGTGAATGGCGGCTTTTATGGGGGGTTCTCCCTGTTCCAGATAGCGGCTGATGTTTTCCGTGACCACAATGGCGTCATCCACCACAAAGCCTGTGGCGATGGTGAGGGCCATGAGGGTGAGGTTGTTGATGGAATAGCCGAGAAAGTACATGACGGCAAAACTGCCCACCAGGGAGAGGGGCACAGCCACGCCCGGGATAATGGTGGCCGGGATATTGCGTAAAAAACAGAACATGATCACGATCACCAGCCCTACGGAAAAAAAGAGCTCTTTTTGCACGGCCGCCACGATGGCCCTGGTGGTGACGGTGCGGTCGGTGAGGATCTGCACATCCACTGTATCCGGCAGGCTGAGGTGTAGGGTGGGAAGCAGGCGCTTAATGTCGTCCGCCACCTTGATGATGTTGGCGCCGGGCTGGCGCTGGATGTTTACGATAATGGCGGGAGTGGTGTTGTGCCAGGCGGCCAGGCGTTCGTTTTCCGCGCCGTCCGCAAGGTCGGCCACAGCGGCGAGTAGAATGGGGGCGTTGTTTTTATAGCCGATAATGAGCTGGCGATACTCGTCGGCGCTGCGCAATTGATCGTTGGCGTCTATGGAAGAGGCGCGTTCGGGTCCGTCAAAGCTGCCTTTGGCTATGTTGACGTTGGCGTTGGCGACGGCGGTGCGCACATCGTCCAGGGAAAGGCCGTAGGCGGCGAGCTGTCTTGGGTTGACGCGCACGCGCACGGCCGGCCGTTGCCCGCCGGAAAGGGTGACCAGACCCACGCCGGAAATCTGGGAAATTTTCTGGGCCAGGCGCGTATCCACCAAGTCTTGCAGACGCGGCATGGGCATGCCCTTGGAAGATATGGCCAGAATCATAATGGGCGGATCGGCCGGGTTCACCTTGTTGTAGACGGGCGGGCTCGGCAGATCGGAAGGGAGAAAGCTGTTGGCCGAGTTGATGGCCGCCTGCACCTGCTGCTCCGCCACGTCCAGGCTCATGGAAAGGATAAACTGCAAGGTGATGACCGAAGCCCCGCCCGAACTTTGGGAAGACATGCGGTTCAGGCCCGGCATCTGCCCGAACTGCTGCTCCAGCGGGGCGGTAATGCCGGAGGTGATCACTTCGGGGCTGGCCCCGGGGTATAGGGTCACCACCTGGATGGTGGGGTAGTCGATTTCCGGCAACGCGGAAATGGGGAGGTTGCGGTAAGCTAAAATTCCGGCCAGAAAAAGCGCCGCCATGAGCAGGGAGGTCGCCACCGGGCGCAGGATAAAAAGGCGTGAGGGGGAGTTCATGGGAGAACCAGTCCCCTACGGCGCGGGGGGAGGCTGAAAAGTCACGCGCAGACCTTCGCGCAAGCGGTCCACACCGTCAATGACCACAATGTCGCCGGGTTTTACGCCGGAAAGGACGACTGTTTTGGCATCGTTGCTGTGCCCGCCGGTAATTTCGCGCATCACAACCTTACCCTGAGCGCGCATGGGTTCGGCCTTGCTTTTGTCCGCCTCGCCCGCGGAGGCGTTTTTGTTCCGGCTCTTGTCCGGGGTGCCGGCCCCATGAACGTTGTCCGCTTTTTCCTTGCCCGGGCCTTGCTCCGCGCCTTCTTCCACAATATAGACAAAAAGGCCCGTATTACTGCGCTGCACCGCCGAAGTGGGAATAACCAGCGCGTCGTTCAATTCCCGCACCTTGAGCCGTACGTTTACGAACTGATTGGGGAAGAGCCGCTCATCCTCATTGGCAAAGACGGCCTTGGCCTTTACCGTGCCTGTGGCGGTGTCGATCTGGTTATCCAGGCTGCTCAGGGTTCCCGTGGTCAGGAGGGTTTTATTTTCCTGCCCCCAGGCTTCCACAGGCAGGGGGTTTCCTTGCGCCATGGCTTGCCGCGTTTCGGGAATTTGCCGTTCCACCAGGGTGAAAATAACGTCCATGGGCTGCATTTGGGTAATGACCACAATGCCGTCGCTGTCCGAAGAGCGGATCATGTTGCCCACATCCACTTTGCGCAGGCCCACGCGGCCAGAGCCCGGGGCAACGATGCGGCAGTAAGTGAGCTGCAGTTCGGCATCGGCCACGGCGGCTTCTCCGGCAATGACCGAGCCTTCATATTGGCCCACCAGGGCTTCCTGGGCCTGAAGCTGTTGGGGGGAAATGGATTTTTCCTTGATAAGTTTCCGGTAGCGCTCCATATCCAGGCGGGCGTCTTTGAGCAGGGCTTTATCCCGGGCAAGGGATCCTAAGGCCTGGCTTTTCTGCACCGCAAAGGGGCGAGGGTCGATCTCGGCCAAAAGCTCGCCTTCCCGCACGTGCTGGCCTTCTGTAAAGTGCAGGGCGAGAAGCTCCCCGTCCACGCGACTTTTCACCGTAATGGTGCGGGGGGGGGTGACGGTGCCGAGGGCGCGAAAATAGATGGGAACAGTGTCAATGCCCGCTGTGGCGACGCGCACGGCCTGCGGTTTGGGAGCCTCCCGCGCGGGCTCGGAGCAGGCTCCAAGCGCGAGAAGGAGTAAGAAACAGGCCAGCAGCGCGGGCCTGCCGTTGGCTTTACACAAGCTCGCGCCGTGCCTTCGAGGCCTGGCGCTAAAGGCAGACAAGCGCGCCGTGCCCGTGCTTCGGGCACGGCGCGTGAACATGCGAGGCAAATCCGTGCCGTTTTCTGGCCTGGGAGGGGGCGAAAGATTCATGGAAGGGGAACCTCACACCGCCGTTACTACGGGCAAGACAATGGGATCGCGGTCCAGCACTTTACGGAAAAAGCGGCGCAGAGAACTGCGAATGCGATCCTTGAGCTTGTCGAGATCGCCGGCGGGAAAGCCCTCTATAGAGTCCAGAACCAGGCATTTGGCGTCTTCCAGCACATGGCTGTACTGCTGTTCAAAGACAAATCCCTTGGACACAATGTCCGGCCCCTGCAAAATGGACCAGGTGCTTTCGTCCAGCACCATAACCACAACGACCATGCCTTCGCCGCCAAGGATGTGGCGTTCTTTCAACACCACCTGGCCCACATCGCCCACGCCTTTGCCGTCCACCAGGATGGATTCGGCCAGAATGGGCGTTTCCAGGGTGATGCCGGAAGCGACGGAAGAATCGCGCACGGTAAAGGGCTGGCCGTTTTCAATAACGGCGGTATGTTCTTGCTTGACGCCGCACTGGACAGCGAGGCGGGCATGCTTGATAAGGTGGCGGTATTCTCCGTGCAGGGGAACAAAGCAGCGGGGCCGCACAGCCTTGATCATGGCGGAGAGTTCGGCTTGCTGAGCGTGCCCGGAGGCATGCACGGGGTGTTCTTTGTCGTAATAGACTTCGGCTCCCAGGCGATAGAGATTGTTTACCAGTGTGGTCACAGCCATGGTGTTGCCGGGGATGAGGCGCGAGGACATAATGACCATGTCTCCGGCCTGGATGGACAAATTTCTATGCCCGCCCGTGACGATGCGGGACAGGGCGGAAAGGGGCTCTCCCTGGGAACCGGTGACCAGGAGCACGGTTTTTTCATGGGCGAGGCTCGGGGCGGCGGCGGCGTCCAGGTAGAGCTTGTCCGGGAGGCGGAGCTTGTCGAGGTTGCCCGCCATATCGATATTGTTGACAAGGCTCCTGCCGGCCACCACAACGCTGCGGCCCGTTTCTTCGGCGCAGTCGAAAATTTCCTGTATCCGCTGGATATGGCTTGAAAACAGGGTAACGATGATCCGTCCGGCGGCTTTGGCGAAAAGGCTGCGCAAATTGGCGAGCACTTCCCGTTCGGAAAGGGAATGCCCTTCCCTTTCTATATTAGTGGAGTCCGAGAGCAACAAGGCGACCCCGTTTTTGCCGGCAAACTTTCTGAACAAACCAAGATCCGTGCCCGGACCGTCCAGGGGGTTGGGGTCGATTTTAAAATCGCCCGTATGCACCACTTTGCCCACCGGAGTTTCAACGCCAAAGGCGTACCCGTCAATAATGCTGTGGCAGACCGGGAAAAAGTGAAAGGTCATATCCCCCAGCACAACGGGCTTTGACGGCCCCACCGGGATAAGCTCAGCCCGGTCCAGCAGGTTGCGCTCGCGCAGTTTGTGCTCCACCAGCGCGAGGGTGAAAGGGGAGCCGTAAATGGGCGCGGTGAGCTGCGGCAGCAGCCAGGGCAGCGCGCCGATATGATCTTCATGCCCGTGGGTGAGCATAATGCCGCGAATGTCATCCTTGTGCTCAAGAATGGAATCAAAACGCGGGATAATAACGTCCACGCCCAGGTGGTAGTCGCTGGGGAACATAAGGCCGCAGTCCACGATGACCTTGGCTCCCGGCGTGCTCCAGACCATACAGTTCATGCCTATTTCACCAAATCCGCCAAGGGGCGTGATGGTCAGCTTGGTTTCGAGCTCGGCTTTTTTTCGCCTCCGGGGCGAAAGTCCGAAAATGCTGTCGTCGTCCATATCTTACTCATGTAAGGCTGTGGGTGAAGCCACAGCCCAGAGGTTGAAGTTGCCGTCGCGCACCACGGCGACATGCTCAAAGTTCGCCGCCCGCAGAGCCTTTTCCAGCGTGGCGGCGGTAAAGCCGAAGCGGTGGGCCATAAAGGGGTTGGCCGCAAGCAAAGGGCGGAATCCATACAGCATATCCAGGGGGCTGATGGGCCCCTTATTGGTATGCAGCACCGCCTCCTCTTCTTTTCCGGCCGCGATACATTCCGCGGCCTGTTGCAGATCCGGCACTGTGATCAAAGCGTACCCCGGGGCTTTGAGCACCCGGTAAAATTCTCCGAGGGCCGCGCCTATCTCATGCGGGGCCAGGTGTTCTAAATTATGCGAAGAATAAAGGGCGTCAAAACTTGCGGAGGCCACAACGGACATATCCGTTATGGAAGCGACGATATCAGGCCCGGCAGCGGCGTTGATATCCAGGCGCACCTCAAGCCAGTCTTCTCCGCGAAAGTTCTCATGCAGCTTTTCTCCAGCCAGGGGACCGCAGCCCACATGGAGCACTTTTTTTTGGATCATCTTCTGCCTGCAAATCGGCTGATGCCGTTAGTACGTATCCGCGCCGCCCTATCTTTAGCTACCCGGCCCCGCGCCGTATTTCCTCATGAGCGCGGACCTTTTCACGCATGCGCTTCAATGCCTTCAAGCCGCCACATGCCGTTGCTTTCGGGGCCGCGCGCGAAACGCCACAACTCCTGAATGGTCTGCGGTTCTTCTTGGCCGCTACGCAAAAGCACTTTAAAAACGACGGTGGCCTGTTCTTTATGGTCTATATGGCGCATGTCCGTCAATTCGGCGTCAACAAATAAAATTTCCACTTGTGCGGGATGCGGATCTTTTGCGGCCTGGTTTTGCAGCAATTGGAACATGGATTCGCTCACAAAAGGCTGCAATTCTTCGACGCGGCGTGCCGCCCAGGCGTTTTGCAAACGTACATAGAGGGTACGCGCCCCTTCCAAAAAATCCGCCTCGTCAAATCCCTGAGCAGCGCCATGGGTTGTGGCCGGGCCGCGTTGTTCCGCGTTTTGCCCGTAATAGGCCCATAAGGCGGCAGCCTGTTCCTTTACCGTGGCGGGCCTGGGCGCGGCGGCGGAGTCTTTGTCCGGCGGGCTTTCAGGATCTTTTCGCCATGGCCCGTCATCCCGGGGCGGCGCGTCTTTTTCGTGATCCTGCATTGCTGAGCCGTTTTTTTGCGTTCCGTCTTTTTGCCGCTCCTGTCCCCACTTCCAGCCCTGTTCCTCCGGCTGCCCGGAGGCAGGCTCGCCCGGCCCGGGAGAGGTCGTGGTCGAGGTTCCGGGGGTGCGGGGCTCCCCAATCGTGCGGTGGTGCTCCGCCGGCGGCGTGCCGTTTCCGGCGTTTTTGCCGAGGTTTTTGCCGCGTAAAAAGAGGCGCAGCAAGAAGAGAGCCAGTATGGAAAGCCCGGCTATGTCAAGAATGCGGATGCCCTCATATGGGTAGCCGAAAAATACCGCGCCGAGCAAGCTTCCTTTGAACAAACGCTCAGGCAAAGAGCCGTCAGACAGATCTTGCCTGGACTTTTCCCGGCCTTGCGTCTCCTGCCCGGCAGCGGGAGCTTCCTGCGCCGCGGCCGCCCGCGTGTCCCTTTGCGGGCTTTCCGTCACTTGCCGCGCGGCATAAAGAGCTCCGTCAAAAGGGCCGGCCTGAGCCGGAGCCGTAAGGAGCGGGGCGCAGCATACAAGCAAAGCGCACAACAGCGAAGCACAGGGGAAACGGCGCGGGCTGAAGTTGCGCAAATGTACGGATGGCTTCGCGCCAATGCATCCGGAACGCTGAAAACAAAATACAGGCATACATGCTCCAGAGTGGTGACAAACCCCGCAAAGCCGGGTTTTGTAAAGGCACGCTCTAAAGACAATCGGCCTTATTCCTTGGCGATGGCGATTGTCCTGTTTTGAGGCGGGGAAAATTCTTTCCGGGGCAAAGTGATCGTTAAAACACCATCTTTATGGGAAGCTGTAATAGCCTCTTTATCCACATCTTCCGGCAGGGTCAGCATCCGGTAAAAGGAGCCGTAGCTGCGTTCCATGCGAAAATACACTTTGCCGTTGCCCGTCTGTTCCTGTGTTTCTTGTTTTTCTTCGACCTCATGCTTTTTTTCACCATGGATAATCAAAGTGTCTTTATCCACCTCCACCCGCAGGTCGTTTTCCTCCACCCCGGGCAATTCCACGGATATAAAATAGCGTTTTTCATCACCACTCACGTCAAGATTGGGGGACAACGCCGTTCCCGATCCGCCCTGCCGCATTTCATCGGCGGTTCCCGTGCCGCTTATATTTTTGAAAAAGCTGTCAAAAAGTTTGTCCATCTCGTCCTGAGCCGTGCTCAAAGCCATCAGATACCCATGCGGCCTGTATGTGTGGGCACGTGCCACAGGCGCGGATTCTGCCTTGAACCAGTTCCTGGGATGCAGTCGCAACGTAGTCATCGTATCCTCCTTCAAACGAATTCATTGACTTTCGTACAGTTTCCGGCGTGCGAAACAATACAGCGTGCTCTAGAAAAAAATAAAACCGTATTCGGACTGGTCAATAGAGGTTTATGCAAGAAAATAGAGCTTATAACTCCATTATCAATATAATTATATGTTTTTATTATTTTTTATTTACAAAAAAGCTGTTGAAACCAATGCGGCACAGGAATGGGCCGGCCCGCGGCATTCACGCAGGCATGTTGGGAAAACCCTTCCGCCATAAGGCGCTCCCGGCTTTCATCATACAAAGAATAACGAAAAATAAAGGACACGTGCTTCCAGTCCGTAACTTTTACATGCAGCATCAAGAGGTCATCGTAGCGAGCCGGGATTCGGTATCTGCATTGCGTTTCACGCACGGGCAGGTAGAGTCCGCGTTGTTCCACCTCTTTATAGGACATGCCGGAACCGCGGATAATCTCGTTACGAGCACGCTCGAAAATATGAAAATATTCCGCATAGTATAAAACACCCATGCAGTCCGTTTCCCCATACGACACCCGGTGGGGAAACCAAATTTCAGGCCCCATAAGCTGGTTCATGCCGCCTGCTCCTTTATCGTCTTTGCATATAAATTGTTGAGAGCGCCGTAATTTGAAAATTTGGCGGCAAGTTGCGGCAAAGCGCTCTTGCCAAGGTTTCTTTCGTACGGTACCTGTTGCCTGGCCTAACGGGCCGCTGCGCTTTGCCGTTGCCGAGACAAAGGCGGCATAAGCCCAGGGGTGGCTATAAACTCCCCTGTGAGCCTGGTTTTTTTCTTCAAGGAGGCTTTCCCCCCATGCCCCATTCTGGTTTTCGCGCTTTGTGCCTGGCCTTTCTCTGTTTAAGTATCCTGTCCTCGGGCTGTTCCTCGCGTCAGACCGGCACTGCGCCTCTCTCGCAAAGAGGGTACGGTTCCCCCTCCAGCAGCGCTGGGGGGCCGATGTTTTTTACTCCCCTAGAGCAAAGCGGCGCTTTCCTTCTGTCGCAAGCCCAGGCGGAGGAGCTCTCCCGTAAGCTGCTGCCGCGCCAACAGGGACTCGGCGCCTGGCAAGATCTCGACTTTGCCGTCCGCCAGAGTCTGGCATATGCCCAATCCCGGCCTAAGGACAGTATCGCAATATCCGCATCAGGGTTGACCCTAACCTACGGAGAGCTCAGCGCCACACTGCGGCGCCTGCAAGATCTTTTGCCCGCTTTGGACAAGCAGCCCTCACTGCTGGCCCGCGATTTTTCCTGGTATCGCCTCGGCCCGGATTTTCACTGCACGGGATATTTTGAGCCAACCTTGCGCGCTTCCAGAAAAAAATCCGCAGCCTACCCCTACCCCTTGTACCGGGTGCCTCCGGATTTGCGTCAAGGCGTAGCCTACTATACGCGCCGCGACATTGACCGCAAGGGCGTTTTGGCTGGGCGGGGCCTTGAGCTTGCCTGGGTAAGCAGCGAAATGGACGCGTTTTTTCTGCACATTCAGGGCTCAGGGCGTCTTGTTTTTGAAGACGGCAGCGAGACTCACGTGCTGTATGCGGGCAAAAACAACCGTGCCTATGTACCCCTTGGGCGTGTTATGCGCGATCAAGGCCTCCTGGCCCCCGACAACATTAATATGCGCGCCATACGGGAATGCCTTCTGGGCAATCCGGAAAAATGCGCGGAATTATATGACAGCAACCCCAGCTATGTCTTTTTCCGTGAAGCGGCGCAAGGCCCTGTGGGGGCCATGGGCCGTCCTCTCACCCCTTATGTGAGCATAGCCACCGACCGCTCGGTATTGCCTCACGGCAGCCTCATCTTTGCCACAACCGCCCTGCCCGACGCTACGGGCAAGCCTGGCCGCGCCTTTCACGGCCTACTGCTGCCGCAAGATACAGGAGGGGCCATCAAAAAAAGAAGAATTGATCTGTTCTGCGGCCCCGGCGAAGAGGCCGCCCATAACGCCGGCTACATGGACTATCCGGGAGCTGTGTATATCCTGATCAAAAAATGAGCCCCGCCCGGGCGGAGCTCATTTTAATAAGAGCTGAGCTTGGGGCGTGTTGAAAGGCCTTATGCCGTGCCCCAGGCGCTGTATACCGACCGTTTCCACTCTCGAAACGCTTCAACAAAGCCTTCCAGAGGCAGCTCCACCTTATGCCCGCCGCGCCGGGCTTTAGCCTCCAGCACGCCTTTGGCAAAGCCTTTCGCCCCGAGCACCAACTGCATGGGCGCGCCGATCAAATCCGCGTCCTTGAACTTCACCCCGGGCCGCTCCTCGCGATCGTCAAGCAGCACGTCTAAGCCTTCGGAAAGCAATAAGGCGTAAAGTTCATCCGCCTTGGCGCGGATTTGCGGGTCTTTCACATCCAAGTTCAGCAAAACAAGCTCAAAAGGAGCCACCGGGGGAGGGAAAACAATGCCGTTTTCATCATGGTTTTGTTCAATGCAGGCCGCCACCACCCGGCTGACACCCACGCCGTAGCAGCCCATAACCATATGCCGCTCAACGCCGTTTTCATCCAAAAACGCCGCATTCAGGGCCTGTGAGTACTTCAGGCCCAGCTTAAACACGTGGCCCACCTCAATGCCGCGCATGCTTTCCACTGCTTTGCGGCAACGCGGGCAAAGGTCTCCGGGAGCGCTATTGCGAATATCGCCATAGCGAGAAACGCGCGCATCCCTGGATAAGCTCATATTGATCACATGCGTGTCTTTTTTGTTGGCCCCGGCGGCCCAATTCTCCCGCTCCCGCAAAGAGTTATCGGCAATTACCGGGATGGAGAGGCCCACCGGCCCGGCAAAGCCCGTGGGGGCTCCTGTCCAGTCTTCAATTTCCTCAGAATTAGCCAGGCGCAAGGTATCCAGCTTCAAAAGATTCTTCAGTTTGATTTCATTGAGCTGGTGATCGCCGCGCACCAGCGCCGCCAGAGGTTTGCCGTCCGCTTCCAGCAAGATGGTTTTCACTACCCGGGAGGGAGAAAGGTTAAGAAAGGCGGAAACGTCTTCTATCGTCTGCTGGGCGGGGGTGAAGACTTCTTCCATGTCCGGCGGCGGCGCGGCGTCAACGCGTTCAGCAGCCAACACCTCGGCCCGTTCCACGTTAGCCGCATAATCACAGGCCGAACAGGAGATAATGGTGTCTTCCCCAGTCTGGGCGAGCACCATAAACTCATGGGAAAAGCTGCCTCCAATGGCGCCGGAATCCGCCTCCACCGCCTTAAAGCGCATGCCCAGGCGTTTGAATATGCGCTGATAAGCCTCATACATGGCGCGGTAACTGTTGTCCGCGCCGTCTTCGTCGCGGTCAAAGGAATAAGCGTCCTTCATGATGAATTCGCGGCCGCGCATGAGGCCGAAGCGCGGGCGAATCTCATCGCGAAACTTTGTTTGGATCTGGTAAAAGATAACCGGCAGTTGGCGATACGAGCGCACTTCGCCCCGGACAAGGTCGGTAATCACTTCTTCATGGGTAGGGCCAAGGCAGCAGTCGCGACCGTGCCTGTCCTTAAAGCGCAGCAATTCTTTGCCGTACTGTTCCCAGCGGCCCGACTCCACCCAAAGGTCCGCGGGCTGCACGGCCGGAAGCAGCACTTCACGGGCTCCGGCCAGCTCCATTTCCTCCCGCACAATCGCAGCGACCTTGTTGACCGCCCGTAACCCCAGGGGCAGATAGCTGTAAACTCCCGTCGTAAGTTTACGGATCATGCCGGCGCGCACAAGCAATTGATGGCTGATCACTTCCGCGTCAGCCGGGGCTTCTTTCAATGTGGGAATATAGCAGGTACTCCAGCGCATCAAAGCCTCGTCAGATAAAAGGGTGACATATACGTGCGCCCGTTCCCGAAAAAAGCCGTACCTGCGGCGATTCCCGATCGTTATGCCGGACGTTTTCCAGCTCGTCAGTGAGCTTTGCGTTCTTGTAAAAAAATGTGAACTTCTTTCATCAAGGCATCCAAAAGGCGCTCGCGGTCGCCGGTTACAGCGCCGAGAAGCTTGCCTTTGCGAAACAGTATTCCTTTGTCCCGCCCGCCGGCGATGCCGAGATCCGCCTCACGCGCCTCGCCCGGGCCGTTTACAGGGCATCCCATCACGGCCACGGTGAAATGCTCCTCCACACCCCTGAGTTTTTCTTCCACAGCTTCGGCAAGGCCAATCAGGTCAATTTCCGTACGGCCGCAGGTAGGGCAGGATATAATCTCCGGCCCGCGCCGCCGCAAGCCCAGCGCACCCAGAATTTGCCAGGCCACTTCCACTTCCCGGACCGGCTCATGGGTGAGAGAAACGCGCACTGTATCACCAAGCCCTTCAGCCAGCAACAGACCGATGCCCACAGCGGACTTGACCGCCCCGCGCAAAAGCGTGCCCGCTTCCGTGATGCCGATATGCAAAGGATAATCGCAGCGCTGGGCAAGTAAGCGGTAAGCGGCCAGAGTAGGCATAACCGCAGAGGATTTGAGGGAAATTTTTATGGAGTCAAAGCCGCGTTCTTCAAGCATGCGCACATGCGTCAAGGCGCTTTCCACCATGGCTTCAGGCGTGGGACCACCGTAGCGGCGCAGTAAATCTTTTTCCAAAGATCCGGCATTCACTCCCACCCGGATGCAGGCGCCCCGGTCTTTAGCCGCGTCCACCACCCTGCTCACCCGAGCTTTACCGCCGATATTGCCGGGATTGATGCGCAAGGCCTGCACCCCGGCTTCCAGGGCGCCCACGGCAAGCTCGCTGCTGAAATGGATATCCGCGATCAGCGGCAAAGGGGAGGCTTTGCAAATGACAGGCAAGGCGGCAAGGGCCACCTCATCCGGAACGGCCACACGGACAAGCTCGCACCCCGCTTCGGCCAAAGCGGCGATCTGCGCCAGAGTGGCTGCCGCGTCGCGAGTATCGGTGTTGGTCATGCTCTGCACAACCACAGGCGCACCCCCGCCAATCCGCACCGGGCCTATCTGTATACTTTTGCTTTTCCGCATCCTGGTTCCACCACAGCCCCTGGGGCAGCCCGCCGCCGTCAGCGCCGGCGCTCAAAAAAAACACGTAGCATATCCGCACATTCCATTTCGCAAACGCCACCCATATGCCATACGTTATGCGTACAAAAATTCTGGTCCAAGACGTCCAAGCATGATTCCACCACCCCCGCCCTGCTGTCCCGCGCCCCGTATACCACACCGGCGAGGCGGGCATGCGCCAGCGCTCCGGCGCACATAAGACAAGGTTCCAGAGTAACGACTAAAACGCAACCTTCCAACCTGTGGTTGCCCAGGTGCAGAGCCCCAGCCCGCAAGGCCAGCACCTCGGCGTGGGCTGTGGGATCTTTGAGCTTTTCCACAGCATTGCCCGCTCTGCTTATGATTCGGCCATGTCCGGTGAGCAGCACCGCCCCTACAGGCACCTCTCCCGCGTCCCGGGCAAGCCGGGCCTCGTGCAACGCTTCCGCCATAACAGCCTCCCAGGCGCTCCAGCCCGGGGGAGGCGGCGGCGCAATGCGCCGCCCTGACGCAACAGCGCGAGCGACAAAGGGCATATTCTGAGTTTTCACTTTTTGCAATATTTCACAGCAAGCATGTGTTCGCAAACCTTTGCCGAAAACTACAAGGGCACCCGGTTTTGAAGGTAACGCAGCACCTCTTCCGGGCTGTCCTTCACAACACAAAGCTCCAACTCCTCTTCGCGCATATAGCCGTCGCGCACGATCGTCTTACGCACCCAATCCAGCAGCCCCTCCCAAAATTCCTTGCCGTAGAGTATAATAGGAATAGGCTGAATGCGCTTTGTCTGGACCAGCACAAAGGCTTCGGAGAACTCGTCAAGCGTGCCCATACCGCCGGGCATGACCACATAGGCCGCGGCATATTTCACAAACATGAGCTTGCGTATAAAAAAATAGCGAAAGTCACAGCGAATTTTCACATATTCATTCACATGCTGTTCGTGGGGCAGGTGAATATGCAGCCCGATGGAGTCGCCCCCGCCTTCACAAGCGCCTTTGTTGGCGGCCTCCATAAGCCCCGGCCCGCCACCGGTGATGATGCCGTATCCGTTTTCCGCGAGGAGCCTGGCAAGGGAGACTGTTTCTTTGTACATTGCCGAGTCCGGCCTGGACCTGGAAGCGCCGAAAATAGATACGCAACCCTTCAAAGAGCTCAAGGTTTCTATACCATCAACGGCTTCGGCTATTATTTTGAAAAGCCGCCATGCTTCATTGGGCGCGGGAGCGGGGCGGCCATCAAAGGGCTTTTCATCAGGCATATTCTTTCTCCTCAAAAAAAAAATCCTTCCCGGCGCGGCAAGCAGGCGACATTTGTAATGGCACTCTGCTCTAGGCGACGCGGAAGGGCCGTTCCAGAAAAAGGCGGGAGGTATAATAGGAGAACGGCGCATCCGCCTTACAACGGGATCACAATGATCCCATGTGGAGAAAGGCCAGCAAAAGCTGATCGCCGCCGTCATCCATCGAATCGGAGGGAGTAGTGTGGAGCGCATGGTATTCCAGCACATAAAACGTCTCGCTGTCCATACCGTTCGTGGAGGGATCCGCCGTCGGCGAAAATATGGCTTCAAAGGTAGGCATATGCTCCGCCCGGCCCTCTGCCTCAGGATTGGACACGTCCAAAAGCATGTCCTGCAAAAGCAACAGTTCCGTCTCCTCGAAGGTGGGCGGCAAAAATACAGAAGTGCGAAAATCCGCTTTCTCCAGCATATCTTCCCCCATCACGTCGGCCAGGGCAAAAGCCCCGTCCCCGTCGGCGGGCGAGTGCAGTATGCGCAGGGAAGTCAGGTAACTATCGTCCGTCAAGGGCGCAAGGGGCTGCGGCAGTAAGGCGGATTCTCCGGACAAATCAAAAATGGAGGAGGCCGTGGAGGGGCTGACTATATCAAGCTCCGGACGCGCCATGCCGTCATGCTCAGAATGCTGCGCGCCGAAGCCTTCGAAAAAATCCGTGGAGGAAGGGAGCGCTGAGTTTAAGGAAGCTTCACCGGTCTGGAAATCGTCCAATACAATGCTCATGGCCTCGGCCACATCACGGCCGGAAACCACGATTCCGTCGGGCAATTCCAGATCTAAAGGTCCTTGGAGGGTTTCACTGAAAAAGTTTTGCAACCGCAAAGAAGCGCCGTCTTCAAACATAATGCGCATATCTTCGTTATCACGGACAAACATGGTGTCGCCAGGCTCAAAGCCGAGCACATAGACGTTTCCGTGCTGCACGGTATAAGAAGCTGTCTCTCCAGCTTGCGGTTTAGGCAGCGGCACTCTGGCCATCACCATTTCCCCCCAAAACCTTACATGCAATTGAAGCGCTTTCACATAACGGGACAAACCCCGGCACACGTTCTATCCACTGCCTAGCATAAATAAAAAAAAAAGCCAAGTTGCCTCCGGGGAGCCCGTGGATACTTCGCAGTTTTCATGGAAAAAATGGGTTAAATATCTTGCAGTTCTGAGCAAGGCGCGCCATACTTCAGCGTGCATTTGCTTACAGCGCCGTGTGGCGGCGCGATGCGCCGTTTCGTCGGCATTACTTCACCCTAGGAGTTCGCATGAAAGTTCAGCTCATGGGCGCGGCCCGGACAGTCACCGGCTCATGCTATATCATAGAAACCGGACAAACTCGCTTCGCTGTGGATTGCGGCATGCACCAGGGCAATGCCCAGATTGAAAAAAGAAATTTTGACAGCGCCTTATACCATGCGGCAAAGCTTGATTTTATTTTACTTACCCATGCCCATATCGACCACAGCGGCCTTGTGCCGCGCATGGTGAAAGCAGGGTTCACAGGCCCGGTGTTCTGCACCGAGCCGACCCGGGATCTTCTCGAAATCATGCTGTTGGACAGCGCGCATATCCAAGAGATGGAGGCGGAATGGGCCAACCACAAGCAAGCTCGCCGGGGCCTGCCCATGGTGGAGGCCCTGTATACGGAAGAAGACGCCATCGCCAGCACCAAGCTGCTCCGGCCCGTTCAATATGACGCGCCTTTCGCACCCGCTCCAGGAGTCAGCGCCTGCTATCGCGACGCGGGGCATATTCTTGGTTCCGCTTTTCTGGAACTTACCACACAAGAGTCCGGCAACGCGGTGCGCATGATCTTTTCCGGCGATCTGGGCCGTTCCGACGCTCTCATCATGCGCGACCCTTCCGTACCGACGCTTGAGGCGGACTATCTGTTTTTGGAATCCACTTACGGTGATCGCAACCATAAAGACAGAGGCAACAGCCGCGACGAGCTGGCTGAAGCTATCCGTTACAGTTATGGCAAAGGCGGAAAAGTCATCATCCCGGCCTTCGCGGTGGAGCGCACGCAGGAAATTTTATATGCCCTGTTCCTTTTAGGGCGGGAAAACAAAATCCCCCAGGATATCCCCGTCTATCTTGATAGCCCCCTGGCCATCAAAGCCACAGAGATTTTTAACAGGCACAGCGCGGTGTTTGACCAGGACGCCAAGGACCTGATCGCGGCCGGGCATAATCCCCTCTCTCTGCCCAATCTCATCTATACGCCCGAGGTCAGCCAGAGCCAGGCGATTAATACCCAGCGCGGACCGGCCATCATCATTTCCGCCAGTGGCATGTGCAACGCCGGACGCATCAAGCACCACCTGCGCCATAACCTCTGGCGTCCCGAGGCGAGTGTGGTTTTTGCGGGCTTTCAGGCTGTGGGAACGCCGGGCAGAAAAATTGTGGACGGCGCAAAACGCATCACGCTGCTGGGTGAAGAAATCAGCGTGGCGGCCAAAATCTTCACCATAGGGGGCTTTTCCGGCCATGCGGGGCAAAGCCAGATCCTGGAATGGGTGGAGCATTTCCAGCACCGCGATATGAAAGTTATTCTGGTGCACGGCGAAGAAAAGGCCCAGACCGTGCTTGCGGATTTGCTGCGCCAGCGCTTTAACCTGGCCGTGACAATGCCCGACTATCTGGATACCCTTGAGCTGATTCCGGGCAAAGCCCCTTCCACGCAAAAAGACGTCCAGGCCGCTGCCGCGAAGAAAATCAACTGGGAATTTCTGCTGGCCAATACTGAAAACAGGCTCGCGCAATTGCGCACGGCTGTGCCGAGGGCGGAAAAACTCTCCTGGGCGGAGCAGGCCGAGCTTCAGGAAAATATTCTCGACATCGGCAAACGTATTGAACAACTGGCCTCCATGCTCTAACCCCCGCGCAAGGAAGAAACGATTATGCGCATTATTGCCGGCGCTTACCGGGGCCGCAACCTCAAAACCACTACAGGACCGGGTTTTCGTCCGGCCATGGGCATTGTTCGCGAAGCGCTCTTTTCCATGCTCGAAGCGCGCGGGCTCACCTGGCCGGGAGCCCGTGTTCTGGATCTGTTCGCGGGCAGCGGGAGCCTTGGCTTTGAAGCGCTCAGCCGCGGCGCGGACATGGTTTGTTTTGTGGAGCGCGCACCGTACGCCGCCAAGGTTATTGCCGCCAATGCCGCCCTTTTGCGGGTAGAAGAAAACCGCATCCGGATAATGCAGGAAGAGGCCGCCAAGGCGCTTTCACGGCGGCCGGGGGCTCCCTACTCTCTGGTGTTCATTGATCCTCCGTACGAAATGGACATTTTGCGGCACACGCTGCACAGCCTTTTCCAACACCACTGGCTGGCGCCGGGCGCTTTTATCAATGCCGAACTGGAAGAGCGGCGCTCTTTTGCCCCGGAAACAGCCCACCCCCGCTTAGAAGCACTGGCCGACCGCACCTATGGGCAGACCCGGGTGCTGTTGTGGCGCGCCCTGGCTGAGCCTGGCTCAGCCGGGGCGGCGTCCTTGCCGCAAGCGCGCAATCGCGCTGACTGACAAAGGCCGAATATGGAACACAAACAAAACACCGCCGTTTATCCGGGCACCTTTGATCCCCTCACCAGCGGGCACGTCAGTTTAATCCGCAGAGCCTGCGCCATTTTTGACCGTGTTGTGGTGGCGGTCGCCAATGACTCGCCCAAAACCCCCCTGTTCAGCATAGATGAGCGGGTGGATATGGCCAAAGAGGTCTTTGCCGCAAATGCGCAAGTGCTGGTGGAGCCTTTTTCCGGGCTCACGGTGGATTTCGCCGACAGTCTCGGGGCAAAAACCATTTTGCGCGGCCTGCGCGCCGTTTCGGACTTTGAATACGAATTCCAGCTTGCCCTGCTCAACCGCAAAATGAAGCGGCATATCCAGACTGTCTTTTTGATGACGGATTTTCAATGGATGTACATCAGCTCCACCATTGTCAAAGCCGCGGCCCAACTTGGGGGGGATATCAAAGATATGGTGCCGGACACCGTCTATGCCCGCCTGCGGGAAAAGTTCGGCTACCCTTATCCCCTGGCGGGAAAGGGCTAGGCCTGCCATGCTCCCGGACGCCCCGCCGCCTCCGGCTTCTCCCATGTTCCTGCCCTGCCTCCTCGGCCCCACCGGCGCGGGCAAAACCGCCGCCGCCCTTGCCCTTGCCGAAAGCTTTCCTCTCAGCGTCATCAATGCCGACTCACGCCAGGTTTATCGCGATTTTCCCATCATCACAGCCCAGCCATCGCCCCGGGAACAGGCGCTATGCCCGCACTTGCTGTATGGTTTTCTCCCCACAGAGCAAAAACTCGGCGCGGGCGCTTTTGCCCGGGCCGCAAGCCTGGCTTTACGCGCGGAGCATGAAAAACAGCGGCTCTGCTTGCTGGTGGGGGGCACAGGTCTCTACTTTAAAGCCCTGCTCACGGGTATTGCCCCCATCCCCGAAATCCCGGCCGCTATTTCCAGCCGCTGGCAGGAGCGCTGGGCCACGGTGGGCGGTGATGCCTTGCACAGTTTGCTGCGTGAAAAAGATCCCGCCTATGCGGCCAAAATTCATCCCCGTGACCGCCAACGCCTGACCAGAGCTTTGGCAGTGCTGGAAGCCACAGGCAAACCCTTTTCCTGGTGGCACACCCAGATGCCGCCTCCCCCGCCATACCGTCCGTGCAAAATAGGCATAAGCCTGCCCCTTTCGCTCCTGGAGCCTCTTTTGCAACGCCGCATTGATCTCATGCTTGAAGGCGGCGCGCTGGAGGAAGCCCGGGCCGCCCTGGCTCTCTGCCCTGACCCCGATGCGCCGGGCTGGTCCGGCATCGGCTGTGCGGAAATCTATCAGCATCTTACCGATAAGCTTTCGCTTGATGCATGCCGGGCGCTCTGGTTCAAAAATACCCGGGCTTACGCCAAGCGCCAGCTCACCTGGTTCCGCGCCGATCCAGACATCCGCTGGTTTGAGCCCGACCAGACAAAAGAACTGCTGCGCCACGTGCGCGCGCATATGGCGGCTGTGTGAGTTCCCAAGGGTAATGCGAGGCGCAGGGGGCATCATGCCCCTGCCGGGGGAGCCTGAGGGGGCGCCCCCCCCTCAGAACCGCTGCGGTCATAAAACCCGCTCACCCGGGCGAGCTCCACCAGCCGAGGCCGGGTAAAACCCGCCTTGCCCACCGCTGCGGCAAGGCCTTCCCGCAACGATTCCGGCAAAGGCGAAGGCTCCAGATGCAGTTCCACGGTAAAAGCCGCAAGGCGGCTATATGCGGGTTCTCCTTGCCGTTTCGCGATGAGGCGCAGACGAAAATCCGGCAGTTCGGCAATTTCACCGGCCCGCAGAGCCTTTTCCAGAATGTCGGTGAGGGTATCTTCCGCCTCTCCCAAAGCCGAGAGAGAGGCGTGATCAGGCTCAAGCCCGTAAGCATAGCGCGTAAGCAGGCAAGGCCGCGCCTTTTGTTCCGGCCTGTCCAAAGCCATGTCTTCAGCTAAGATCCGGATATCGGCCTTGCCGAGCCCGGCTTCGGCGAGAAAAGAGCGCACTCCCAGCTCTTGCAGCGCACGCAGCCCGGGCCGGTACTCTTCCCGGTCCGACAGGTTGCCGCCGTCGCAAAAGGTGAGCGTATGCCCGGGAAAAGGCGGGTGCTTGAGAGCGGCGTCACGCAGCGCGCTGAACATGGCGCGCTTGCAATGGTAGCAGCGCGAATCTTTATTGGCGCGCAGTTCCGGCAAACGCAAGGGATCCAGAAACAGCGTCGTCAAGGCAAAGCCGCGCGCCCTGGCCCAGCTTTCCGCTTCGGCGCATTCTTTGCCGCGCATATGCGGCCCTTGAAACATATATAGATGAATGCGCACCCCGTTTCCGGCCAGGGCCGTGCCGGCGAGAAAACGGCTGTCCAGGCCGCCGGAAAACGCCAGAGCCAAGGGAGAAGCCGCTCTCAGCAAGGCATCAAGACGGCGCTTGCCCGCCGAGCGTTCATCCATGCCCGCCCTCCGGCTCCGGCGGCATGCCGGCCCACGGCGTATACAGGCCATTGGCAAGCCCCATGCTCTCCATAATGCGCCCCACCATCGTGCGCACCAGATCGTCCACAGAGGCGGGCGCGTGATAAAAGCCGGGACACAGAGGCGTGATGCCCACGCCAAGGCGCGCCAACTTGAGCATATTTTCAAGGTGCAAGGCGCTCAAAGGAGTCTCGCGCACCGCAAGGATCAAATTCCGCCGTTCTTTCAGCATAACGTCAGCCGCGCGGCACAGCAGATTACCGGCAAGGCCCGTTGCTATGGCCGCAAGGCTGCGCATGCTGCATGGCGCCACCGCCATGGCCGTCACGGAAAAAGACCCGCTGGCGATGGGCGCGGCCATGTCGTCTTGTCCATACAGGGCATGCACAAAGGGCAGAAGGTCCTTTCGGCCCATGCCGCATTCATGGGCCAACACCTTTTCACCATAGGCGCTCAGCACGGCGTGCACCTCATGCCCCTGCCGGCTGAGCTCGCGCAGCAGTTCAAGCCCATAGACAGCGCCGCTGGCGCCGCTTATGCCCACAATAACCCGCATTTTTTCTCCTTTTCCCGCTGCCGGGAAACGCCTTTTACACTCTTCTTTTCCCGGCGGCTTCTTCAGGCCGCTGGCCGTAAGCGAACTTTTTTTCCAAAATTCTGCCTGCAAATGATGTCAAAAGACATAAAACCAGATAGCAAGCCGTCACGCTAAGCCATATTTCACCGATGAGCCCGCTTGAAGTCATGTATTCCAGGCTCTGAAAGGTGAGTTCCTGTATGGAGATTACGGATACGATGGACGAATCTTTAATTAACGAGGCGGCCTGATTGGCGAGAGGGGGCGTCATAAATCGAAAAGCCTGGGGCAGAATGATAAGACGCAGGGTATGGCGGCGTCTGAAGCCGAGAGAAGCGGCGGCTTCCCATTGTTCGCGCGGCACGCTGGCAATGCCCGCGCGGACGATTTCTCCCACATAGGCGCCCTCATAGATGCCCAAGGTCACCACAGCGGAAACAAAGGCGGGCATCCGGCCTGGTTCAGGGAACAACGCGCCGGCAAAAAAAAGCTTCCCTGTCCAGCTCCAGTCAAGGGAGGCGGCAAGCGCGCCTGAAAAAAAATAATGAATAATAAACACCAGCACCAGAGGAGGCAAATTCCGGGTAACAGCCACCAGACTCCCCCCCAGCATGCGCTGTATTCTGACGGGGGATGCGCGCGCAATACCGAGGCCCAGCCCCACAAGCCCGGCCAGCAAGGTCGCCCATAAGCAAATACGCAAGGTGTTCAGCAGGCCTTTGCCCAAGGGGCCGCTGACCAGCCCCTGCCCTGGCTCCATGCGGAAAAAGGCGCGGGCAAGGGCGGGCCAGTCCCAGGCGCTCAGCACCGCCTCACCCCCATGCAGCCAGAACAGCGTGAAGCCCCCCGCCAAAACCACAAGCAGGGCAATGTCAAGGCTCCGCCGGGTCGCCCGGGAGGCGCGCATATGCGTTCGCCGGGACATGTTACTTCAACAGTCCTTCCCACTCCGTGCTTTCAAACCAGTAGGCCTTGCGCTTTTGCAGCCAGCCGTCCTTTTTCCGCTCGCTTATCCAGGCGTTGAAGGTGTTCAGGCTTGCGGCATCGCCTTTACGCAGGGCAAAGCCGACAGGCTCTTTGGTAAAGGTCTCGTTAAGCGGGCGGAACAACACATCCGGATGCTTCAAGGCCTGGAAAGCAGGCAGGGGAGCACTGGAAACAAAGGCATGGGCACGGCCGGTGAGCACCTCCTGCAGGGCTTGGGCCTCTTCATCAAAAAAACGTACCTGCGCCTGGGGCATATAGGCTCCAATCGCCGCTTTGGCTGAACCCCCTGTTCTGGCCGAAAGAACCACGCGAGGGTTGTCAAACTGCGCCAGGGAGGAAAAACCGGCGGCCTTTTGCTTGTTTGCCACTATATCCATGCCCGCGTAGTCGTAGGGGATGGTGAAATCCACCTTTTCGGCGCGTTCGGGCGTGATGCTCATGCCGGCGATGATAATATCAAACTGGCCGGTGAGCAGAGCCGGGATAATGCCCGCCCACTTAGTGGGAATAAATTCCGCCTTAACGCCCAGATCCTGGGCGAGGCGCGTTGCCACATCAATTTCAAACCCGATGAAATTCCCGTCCTTATCTTGCATGGCCCAGGGAACAAAGGTGGAAAAACCCACCTTGAGAACGCCGCGCTGGTTTACGGCGTCAAGCATACCCGCTGGTTCAGCCGCCCTTATGGGCCCTGATTGCAAAAACAGCAGCAGCAAAAGCATCGCACTCCAAAAATACTTTTTTCCCATCATCGCTCCTCCGTATGTCTATGAACATGATGAACGCGGCGCGCCTTTCCTTCAAATTATCATCAGGAAAGGCGCGCGGCAGGGGCTCCTCTGGCAAAATGGCGCTGCGCCAGCATGGCAAGGGCTGAAAGAGCCAGCGCCAAGGCAAGATATATCCCTGCCACCGGCAACCATACCTCAAAACTTAAAAATGTGTCGGAGACTACGAGGCCACTGCGCTGAGCCAGTTCACCCACGGCAATGACGCTCGCCAGAGAGCTGTCTTTAATTAACGAAACGCATTGGCTGAGCAGCGGGGGCAAACAATGGCGAAAAGCCTGGGGGAGCGCCACGCGCGTCCAACAAATATACGGAGGCAGCCCGAGGCTTCGGGCCGCTTCCCATTGCCCTTCCGGCACGGCGAGAAACCCCGCCCGGAATATCTCCGCCATATACGCGCCTTCAAATAACCCCAAAGTCAGAACGGCGATATGCTCCGCCGTCAGGCCCCATGCCGCCGGAATCAGAGCATAGGCGGCAAGAAACTGCACCATAAGCGGCGTATTGCGCACCGTCTGCACATAGCCGAGGCAGATTCCCCTGGCGAGCGGCCCGCCGGCCAGACGGAGCGAAGCTGTGATCAGCCCGAGACTGAGGGCAAGGAGCAAGCCGAAGAAACCAATGCGCAAGGTGCTTGTAAGCCCAAGGGACACAAGCGGCCCCAGGTGGAGTCCCTGGTCTGATAGAGTGAAAAAATACGGCCGGACGCGTTCCCACTGCCACGTGTAGCCGCTGTGCAGCGCCCCGTGGACGGCGAGGGCCGCAACTCCCGCCATAATCAAACCGCACACCAGAAGATCGCGCAGCCAGCCCCGGAACCTGGCCGGGAACAGGCGCTGTGAAGAGAGGGGGGGGGAATGTGACGGCAGCGAGCTTTTCATAGTGAGTGGAATGATGCCTCGCCAGAGACAAACAGATCAAGCTTTTTTTCCACCCGCCTCACAAGCCGCCTGAGCGAAGCTTTTGCGGTCCCCGGGCCGTCCGGCTTTCAGGCGGCCCGGGGATGCTTGCTTGAAGGAGTTATTCCTCTTCAGGAGGCGCGCCGGAATCTTTCAGGCCTTTAGCCGGAAATCCCACCGTTATCAAAAAAGCCAGTTCGTTTGCTCCGGGGCAGCCAAGCTCTTTATGCAGCCACTCCTTGGCAAGAAGGGGACCGGTAAGGCAGCAGGCGCCGAGCCCCATGGCTGTTGCGGCAAGCAGGATATTCTGCCCGGCCATGGCGGCTGAAACTTTGGAACCAAAAAGATCCTCCGCCCCTTTCGGCAACAATAGATTCATATATGACGGCATTTTACGGCAACTTACCGCCAACAGGCACGGCGCCTTGCCAAACCAGGAAAAATTGCCGCTATAGGCAATGGTGTTGCGCCGCAGGGCAGGGTCGGGAATCTGCTCCATCAGTTCCGCGCAAATTCTTTTCACCTCATCGGCGATAGCGCGGATGCGTTCCGGTTCGGAAACAATCTGGCAGGAGATGTTCCGGTTGCCGCCGGCCACAGGGGCCATCTTCATGGCGTTGACAAGTTTATCAAGCATTTCCTGGGGCACAGGGCGTTGCTGGTATCTGCGAACAGAGGAACGCGCCTCCAAAACTTGCCAAAATGACGCATCCGTATCCCACATAGCAACGTCCTTTTACCTTGGTTACGTGTTAAAAACTGTTTTAATAGAGATACTTGAAGCTTGAGAAAAGCTGCCATTCATACGGTATCATGCCGTATTCGCTCGTTCTGCCGCCTGAGAAATAGTTGGCGTTCAGCCTGAACGTGGTCGCATCCGAGATCTGCCAGGCAAAGGAGGAGCGCAAAAACAAACTGCTGTCCGTGAGGCCGAAAATCGCCGTCTGCTCAAGGGTCAAGTCCTGCACAATGGGAATATCGCTTACCCGCACAAAGACTTTTTCCCGCCGCATATTGTCATAGCGTGTTAGGAGGCGCTCGGCGTCACGCGGACTGATCAGGCCCGTGGCGGCCCCTTCCAGAATATCGTTGACTTCGCCCCTGGTATACGCG
Source organism: Desulfovibrio sp. (assembly GCA_031550225.1). Lineage (GTDB taxonomy): Bacteria > Desulfobacterota > Desulfovibrionia > Desulfovibrionales > Desulfovibrionaceae > Frigididesulfovibrio. The sequence goes on along the minus strand of JAVBOT010000040.1, from coordinate 11,602 downwards.
GTATTGCTGCGCCAGTATTCAACATTAACGCCCACGCCCGAGGCGTGCGTATACTGCACGCCGATGACGCCGTCATAATTGTCAAGTTTCAGGGCGTTGGAATTGCCTTCCCATTTATAGGGCGAGGAATCCGCATTTAAAATATCCTGGTAACTGCCGAGGGTCAAAGGAGGCACGCGGCCGCCTCCGGTAAAGCGCCTGTCATTGGTGACAACAACCGGTCTGCCCCGGTCTTCGGAAAGGGCAAGCTCAACATAGGCGGTAATGCTGTGCGCCAGGGTGGCGGAAATGTTCAATCCGACATTTAACCCGTCTTCATAATAGGCCGAAACGCTGTAGTCCGCCTGCAGCGGCTGAATACGATGGGAAAACTGCGCCAGACCGCGCGGGTTTTCTCCGCCGCTCACAGAGTTTGGCAGCAACAAATAGCCTTGCAGCGTCGCATCCTCAAAAAAATAAGATGCCCCAACAAGGTTATCGCCTCTACGTTCGCCGCGGCGCTCCTCATCCGTGAGGTTGGCGCTGTATTCGCGGTCAGTGTGTTTCAGAAAATCCGTGGGGTTGTGGCCAAGGGCCACGCCGTTCACAATCCGCTTTCTGCCCGCGGTCAGGGTCAGATTATCCGTGGCTCTGCCGTCCCAATAAAGTTCATCCACGCTGACGCGGGAGTAATTTTCCGCATCCGGATCAAATGTGGATGTCATATAGGGGCGCAATTGGGCATTAATGGAATGGCGCTCCGTGGAGGCTTTGCCGTTCATGACCCACACATTAAAAAGCTTTGCCTTGTCATCCCAGGTATCGCGCTCCCGCTGTCTGATCTTGTCGCCTTCAGCGCGCACGTTCAAAGAGCCGAAAAACTCCAATTCCACGTTTCCGGCTTTGGTGTTGTAAGCCTGTACGAAATCCACGCACAAACACAGCGCCAGAAGGTTGATGAGCGCGGCAACAAAAAGCAAGCGCCGGGTAGTGTGCATCTGGGCCATGGAACTTTCCTCACGCCTTTGCGCGCGAACCTTATTGAGAAGCGGCTCCCGCCGTGAACGCCTGCGCGGGCGTTTTTAAAGGCGCTCCGCTCCAGGAAATGGCGACACGGGAGTCATCACTCCCTAACGGATCTGATTCAGATACGAGGGCTGGTAATAAGAACGCGGAGTTTCCTTTATTCCCATGTCGGAATACACCAGCCGCACATTTTCTCCGCTGTCCACGGCGCTGACCATACGTATGGCCATGGGCCTTTTTTTGCCGAGCACGGTCTGGTAGCTTTCGTAATAAGCCGTACGCAGCAGCTTGCCTGACAACGAATAAAACTCCGCCTTCACAGGTTCGTATGCTTCGGTGCAGTACAAGATCAAGGAGCGATACGGGGTATTGGCGGCTTTGGAAGTCAAGGCAAGCTTAAGCAGCGTCTTCCCCTTTTCTTCCACCTGGTTAAGGCTTTGCGCTGTGTAGTCCAGATCAAACACCACGCGCGCCACATCGGCATGGGAGACTCCGCCCACCAGTTGCTGCTGGGGAGAAATGCGCAGCGCGCGACTGGTTCCCGGAATAAAAATCCACATATCCGGGCCGTCCATCAACAGCACACGGCCCCGTTGCTTGACCGGCTCACGGTAAAGCACAAGGCTTTTAACGCTGTCGCGCACCATGACCTCAAAAATATTATCTGTCGCTCCGGTCTGCCCGGTCAGCTCCGCCTTGACTGTGAACACAAAATCCGGGCCGGGAGCGCGCACGTCATCCACCAGCCGCAATACCTCCTGCGGGGAAGGCGCGGCCCATGCCGGGAGTGAAAAAAACAGCAAAAAACATAATGCCGCCATAGGACGCATGGTTTTCACAGTTGCAATAACATTTCTGTCCAGCATATTTCGCCCTCTTTCCTGAGTATTCCGCTTAAACATGTTGCAGAGCCTTTACGATATCCAAACGTGAAGCCCTGTAGGCCGGAAAAACGGACGCGCCCACCGAAGCGAACACGGACATGCCAAAAGACCAGAGGAAGTAAGCCGACGTCGGCGTGATCAAGGCAGTGTAACCGGCCGACATGCCGGGCGGGGTGGAAATTTCAATGCCGCCGGCGGCATTGATAATCCAGGCCGCAACAATTCCCGCGACGATGCCCGCAAGCCCGCCGACCACGCCGATAATCAGACCTTCCGAAAGAAACAGCTTCATGATGCCCGCGCGGCTTTCGCCTATGGCTCGCAACGTGCCTATTTCTCTGAAACGCTCAAACACGCACATGCTCATGGTATTGGCGATGCTGAGCAAAACCACGACGGCGAGCACGCAGGCGGAAAATCTGAAAATGGACGTATACACGTTGACGACGCCCCGGTAGTATTCGGCAAGCTCCTCCCACATGCGCAAATCCAGGGCTTTTTCTTTGGCGTAAAGCCGAAGCTGCGGCTCAACAGAAGGCACGTTTGCCGTATCGTCGAGCAGCACCAGCAGCTTTTCAATACCTTGAGTGTCCAGCAGGCCCTGCAACTGTTTGAGGTGCAATTTTACATACACGGCGTCGTAGGCTTTTGCGCCGGTGCGCACAATGCCGGCAAGGCGGCATTCCGAGGCGTTAATCACCCCTTCAAAGGTAGTGGAGAGGATGGTCAACGTATCCCCAAGCCGGGCGTTCAGCCCTTTGGCCAACCCTTCACCCACCACGCATTCATTGCCGTCTCCCGTTCCCAATTGGCTTCCGGCCACCAGACGCTCAGCATGGGTGAAGGCCTGCTCTTTCTCCGGCTCGATGCCCAAAAGGCTCCCTGTCAGGGTAATATTGCCGGTGCTGATAAGGCCGCTGCCGCTGAGGCGTTGGGTCACGGTCCTGATATGCGGCAGAGTGCGCAGTTTTTGTTCTATTTCGCCCGGGTTGTTCAGGATATGCTGCAATTCGAGGCCCGCGCCTTTTTCGAAATATCCCGCCGCTCCCAATTGAAAGTGTCCGAGCTGGGTAAGAATTGTCAGCTCTCTGAGGCCGTTGAATGTATAGGTAATGAAGCCGCCGAAAACTATCATGGCGACCGAAGCGCTGATGATGGAAAGCAAGGTGATGAGCGTGCGCCGTTTATTCCTGAAAACATTGGACAGCGCGAGTTTCATAGTTTTCATGAGTCCATTGCTCCGTTATGCAAGCGGCAGACTCGGGAGGCTACATCCGCAACGCGCTGGTCATGCGTGGAAAAAATCAGACAGGCCCCCAGATCGACATTAAGGCGCAGCATGAGGTCAATAACTTCGCGAGCTGTGCGTTCATCCAGGTTGGCTGTGGGTTCATCGCCAAGCAACACTTTGGGGTTGCTGATCAGAGCCCGGGCAATGGCTATGCGCTGCTGCTGGCCGCCTGACATTTGGCTGGGCAGACTTTTGGCGTATTTTTCCAGACCGACCTTTTGCAGCAAATCCATAACGCGTTCACGGCGCTCGCGCGGGGGGCGTTCCTGCAAAAGCAGAGGGTACTCCACATTAGCATAGGCACTTAATACCGGGATAAGATTAAAATTCTGGAACACGAACCCGATGAGCTTGCGCCTGAGGGCCGAAGCTTCATTGTCGTTCAAGCTGGAAACCTTCACTCCGTTAATGCTTACAGAGCCACGGGTCGGGGTCAGAAGTCCGCCGATGATGTTGAGCAATGTGGATTTTCCACTGCCGGAAGGCCCCATTATGGCGACTATATCGCCCGATGCGGCCGCAAAAGTAATGTTCTGCAACGCCAGGTGGACACTATTCCCCACCATGAACTCCTGGCTCACCTCATGCACCTGAATCACAAGCTCACTCCTTTTTGGTCAGCTCCGCCCATTTGGAATTTGGAGCAACAGCCAAAGCTTTAGCGAAATATCGCGTCTGCATGGCTTTATCCCCCTCGTGCCCGCTCAGATGCCCGAGTTTGTAGTAAATTTCAGCCTGCAGATCCGCATCCGCAAAAGACGCTTTTGTCCCAACGCAGCGCTCCGTTTGAAGAAAATCCGCAATGGCCTGTTCGTTATCCCTGAACATGCCCGGCAGTTCGAACAGCACACTCCCCCGCACCATGCGCACAGCGCAATTTTCAGGCGCGATTTTCACCGCCTCATTGAGCAGATCAAGGCTTTTGTTGACATTGGACACGCGCTGCAAAATCGCTCCGCCGTCCCTCACCTGCAACGCGTAAGAGCTGCCGAGGTATGCCATAAGCAAAGCATTGTCCGGATCTTTTTCCAGAGCAAAGGCAAGGTGTTCCACCGCCTTGTCGGCATAGTCCTTTCCCAGCAGCAAAGCCAGCTGATGCGCCGCTATGCCCGCCTGGACGCGCGCCTTCGCGTTGTCCGGTTGCCCGGCAATATCACTTTCCGCCGCAAGCAAAGCCTGCTGCAAGACGGCGGCGTCTTTGACATTTATGAGCGTTGGCGGCTCCTGCGCCACTCCGCTGAAGGCGGGGGACAGACAAAGCACGCACAGGGCAGTGCCCAGAAGACAAAAAAATCTGATGGTATTCATAGCGTTATTTCCTATACATAAAACCGAGAAAACCAAACCTGAACCAAGAGAGCGGGTTATCTTAAAAACACGCGCTCCGGCATGGCGGCAAAGCTTAGTTTGTCTCTTTTTTTGAAAAAGCGGACGCTTGAGCCCTGTGAATGCCCAAAAGATAACGGACGCTTGCGATGGTATGCATCCAGGGCCTGTCCACCACTTTCGCAAAGACATGGCGGAGCACTGTCCGCTTTACCCACCGCTCCACTAAAAAAGCATTCAGGATGTCGGAAAAGCCGAATTGCGCGGCAACGGCCTTTTGTCTATAAAAAAAGATAAGATGGGATAAGTTATTAAAAAATATAATCCAATCTCCAAAAACAGGGCAAGATATCCGGTGGCGCGGGTGCGCGCGCGGGAGAAAAGGCGAAAAGCCGATACGGGCATGGAATGTGTAGCGCCCGGCGAGCACTTCAGAAAACATGAAAACCACATCCCGCTCAAGGCAGACATCCATAACGGCTTTTGTCAGCCCCCTGAGAACATCGGTCCGCTCCCGGTATTCCTTGGCAATGCCCAGCCGGCCAACGTTGGCAAGAGCCCCCATTTCGCGCAGGGCTTCAAGCGAGCAGGAGGCCTTTTCTTCAAAAGGAAATGCGCTGCCTTTGCCGCCCGTGGCTATGCCGATGCAGCCGACAAGCTTGTTTTGGTCGTACGCGCCGAAAATATATTTCTGACTCTCTTTTGCCTCATCATAGGTGCGAAGATTTTCACGCACGTCCGCGGCTTTTTCCGGAGACTGGAACGTATCGAGGGCGACAAGATTGGAGTAGAAGGCCGCATATTCCTCATAGGCGGGCGAGGGATAGGAGAGCTGCCTGAACGTATAGTCGCCCAGGGTGAATTCCTTTTCCCGGCGCGTCACAAAACGCAGATCAAAAATGCTCAGATACACGACCAGCAGGCAGGCGCTGATGCAAATAAGAAAAGGGGCAAGCAGATACCAGACGCTGGGCATGAGCAGGAAACTGGAGATAAAAGACAGCACAAAAGCGCCGAACCAAATATTTGAAATGATCAGATGAAAGCGCATGGCCCCGTGCCCGTTCGCGTAAAAGGTCGTTATGGGCCGTCTGATCAGCAGGCAGACCAGGCAGACCAGGGACAGCCAGGCGAACAGGCCGAGGCCCGCGTAAGTCAAACGCGGGTCGTCCGTGGCGTACAGAAGATAAGCCACGACATAAAAACCCACCAGAGAAAGGGTCACGGGCGAATAGATGCCGTTTTTGATCTCAATCACGGCAATGCCGGCATAGAGTGCGAAACAAATGGGAAAGGCAATGGCGGAGTCAACAAAGAGCACCAGAATAACATTCGCGGCTATTCCTAAAAAGGACAACAGCATATAAAACACCCCAAAAAAGTTTTCAGGAGTGTCTTTGCTCAAAAGCTCTTCTAAGGCGCGCTCTGTCTGAACCTCGCTTTGGAGCGGCTCCGGGGCGGTTAGGGTCTGGGAGTGTTGCATTTTTTTACCCTGCTCAAGCAGCCCGGCCGCTTCGCTCAAATCCCAAAACAAAGCCGCTGCGCCCTTCAATGCTTATGTTCAGTATCGCCTTGTCGTGGCTCTGCCCATGCAGAAGATGCTGCAAGGCGTAGGGAAAGAGCAGGCTGCTGAGCATGGCCTTTGCGGCCGGAAGGCGCACGTTAAGCTGCGCCGCGTTGTTCCAGCCCTCAGGCAGCGTGAGTGCGCCCGGCTCGCTCTGTCGCCCGCAGAGGGCAAAGCGCCAAACCTTGTCCACACCCGAAGGCTTCGTTCTGGACAAAAGCACCCCGGCCCCTCCGTCCGTGGCGATGCACAGCGTTTCTCCCAGCTTGTCGAGCACTATCTCTTGAGGAGGGCTGAGTTCCTCGGCCGCTATGATGAAGGCATGATCCGCCCGCTGATGGAAAAAATTAGTATAAGTATATTCAAAGGCGGCGCCCATGCCGAGGATGTCGTTTAAAAAAGAAATGGTCGCGCCGTGGGTTTTCACCGCTGCGGAAACTTGCGTGCCGATGGCGCTGGGCAGGGCGCTGGGCATGAGCATGGTGTTGGTTTTATTCCAGCCGAGCGTCACTCCTTCTGTCTCGAACTCCCAGCTTATGGAGGCGCTGGCGGAACTGTTGCACGCGCCTATGAGCACCCGGTTGGCGTCAAAATCCGGCAGGGTATTGATGCAGGCAATGAAACGCTGAGCGACAAGAGCGGTAAACACCGTGCTGCGGGCGGCGTTGCGCGCCCGGGCAACGCCGCTGGCCTTTAAGACCGGCATGGGCAGCGCCTGGCGCATCTCTTCACGCGGCGTGGAAATCGTTGTCGTCCAGGAGCCGTCAGCGGAGAAACGGACAGGCATGCCCAGAGCCTCAGCCCCCGCCATGGCGATATTTACTGTAAAATCAGGACGATGTACCCCGGCTATGGCATATACATAGGGCCCGTTTTGTAATAAGCGCATATATACCTCGATTAGGTGCGGGGGGTAACGACAACCGCCGCGTTGATCCCGCCAAAGCCAAGCGCCGTGACCAGAATGGGTCCCGGAACTATTTGCCTCGGATCGCCGCGCACAATGTCCAAATTTGAAAATTCAGGCTCCACAAGGGTCGCTACCGGCGTCATCCATCCGCTTGTGTTGCTTTCGCACGCCGCAAGGATATTGTAACCGCCGGAGGCTCCCATGGTGTGACCGAGGGAGCCTTTAGTGGACGTGCAAGGCGGGGACATGTCGCCAAACATGATCCGCGCGGCTTGCGCTTCCACGTTATCATTGTGCTTTGTGCCCGTGCCGTGCCAGTAGATGCCGGCTATATCGGAAGGCGCGATCCCGGCCTGATCCAGCGCTTCCTGGACCACGCAGCGCACGCCTTCAAGGTTGGGCTCCACCATATGCGCGGCATCGCAAAAGACCGCTGTTCCGGCAATGCGGGCATATACCTGCTCTGCGGGCAGCAGCTCTTCTTTCGCCAGCAGGAAAGCCACGGCGCCTTCCCCCACAGTGGTGCCGGTCCTGTTCACATCATAAGGGGCGCACCCGTTTTTGGCCATCGCGCCGATATTATGAAAGCCCGCCGAAGCCACCCGGGCCATGCCGTCAAGGGCAATTACAAGCGCGGCGTCGCACAGATCGGCGTCGATCATGTCCGCGCCGTATGATGTCGCCACCAGGGCGGATGCGCAGGCCGACGACACGATGGAAACAGGCAGCGCATGGCCAAGAATTTCTGTGAGGTAGGAGGCAATGCTGTTTTTAAGCAGCATATCCCAGGCTTCCCCCGGCAATTCGCCGGAAAGCCCTGCGGAATGGTCCACCAACGCGCTCAATGGGCCGGGATCGGAGTGGCATGTGGCTGCAATGACGTTTATCCTGATGCCGCGGTGCTTGCGTGTCAGCTCGTCCACAATATGCCGCATATCCGCGCTCGCCATCTGGGCAAGCCTTTTAAAGCGCAGCATAAAAGGGGGCTGCTCCTTCCAGCCGGCACGCTCGGAAAGCATGGAAAGCGGGGCCGTTTCAGGCCAATTCGCGCTGATGGGCGCGCCGGATTCAAAAATGCCGTCTCCTTGCAAAAGCCCTTGCCAGCACTCTTCCCAGGTTCTGCTGATATTTGAAATGGCCGTACAGGTCCGGGCCACCGCTATTTTACGCGTATACTGTGTAACCATAATCCCCTCCCCCGGTTCTCTTATTGCCCTGAAGAAGTCAGCGCTCCTTCAAAAGTTGCCGCCATGCCGCTCACTTTAGCGACAAGCCGCTCGCCGCAACGCACAATTCCCTCGTACACGGTTTTCCCCGCAATAACGTCCTGCAAGGTGACATCGGCGATTAATGTATCGCCGATAAATCCTGGAGATAAAAAGTCCGCCTTACAGCGGGCCAGCACCATGGTGCCGTTTTTCGGCGCGGTGGGGCTGGGGGAGAGCTTCGCCAAAAGCAAAATAGCCTGGCTCACAAGCTCAATATACAAAACTCCAGGAATAACGCTTGGTCCTTTGGGAAAATGGGAGGCCACCATGGGGTCGGCGCCGGAAACAACTTTCTGGACAACAATGTGCTTATCCTCCCAACTGACGAGACGGTCGATCAGCAGCCAAGGGGATCGATACGGCAAAAGCTCAAGCAGTTGGTAATAGTCCATGCTTTGCGGATAAGAATTCATGAGGCCTCCCCGTGCGTTACTTGCCAGCGGAAGCGGTGGCGCCGCCGGACGTCCCTGCCGCCTGCTGGGCAACGGCTATTTTTTCAAGATCCTCTTTGGAGATTTCCGCTTGGGCTTCAAGCAGCCGTTCGCGCTCTTCGGGCGACATGGCGGCAATTTTCTCCACGGTTTCCTTCAATTGCCGGCCCGTCAGCACTTCCGGCATAAGCCCGTCGGGAATACGGATGCCGTGGCGTTTCTGCACTTCCACCACAAGCGCCACAGCGGCCAGGGAGTCCATCTGATAATCGGTGTACCAGTTGGCGTCCATGGAAAATTCATCCAATTCCCTGTCCAGGGCAATCTCAAGGATTTCTTTGACTTCCTCTTGTGAAACCGTCAGCATGCTATCCCCCTCCTCGTTCAGACAGCGGTCATCCCGCCGTCTATTTGAATTGTTTGGCCAGTGATATACTGCCCTTCTTCTCCTAAAAGAAAAGCCACCAATTCCGCGACTTCAGCGGGTTTACCAAAGCGCCGCAAGGGAATGGCCTTGCGGAAATTTTCTTTTGCGGCGGCAGGGATCTGCTCCAGCATCCGCCCCTCTGTGGCGCCGGGCGAAACAACATTGCAGGTGCCCCCAAAACGCCCCAGTTCAAGGGCGATAACCCGGCACATAGCTTCAAGCGCTCCTTTGGAGGCGCAATAGCTCAACTGCCCCGCGTTGCCCCTGGAACCCGCCACGGAACCGATCAAAATAATTCTGCCGTTCCCGGTCACCATGAGCTGCCTTGCGAGCGCCCTGACAAAATAGAACGCGCCCGACAGGTTCGTGCCTATGACGCTATCCCACTTTTCGTCCGTAATAAGGGAAATGGCGCTGTCGTTCGTGACTCCGGCGCAGTAGACAAGATCGGGCGCAGCGCCGAAATCCCGTTCAACCGCCGCCACAAGCGCGTTCACGGCTGAAGATTCGCGCACATCCACAGCATACCATCTGCCTTTACCCGTAATGTCGCTCAGTGAACTTGCGGGCGCGGAGCGCGGCGAATGCGTCAAAGCCACCTGCCTGCCCCCCTCTATCAGCTTGTGCGCAATCGCTTCTCCAATATTGCCGCTTGCGCCAACAACCAAACAGGGTCTTGTCGTCATGACAGTCTATCCCCCAACGTTCTCAAAAAATCCGCATGCGCGCCCGCCGCGCGCCTGACAGGGAAAAGCCGGCATCACAAATCCATTACGGCGGCCAGTGCCGACCCAGCCATAGTACGTTCATTTCCATCCGCGCCTTTGCGACACCGCAAAAATACACGGCGCATCCGCAGCAAAGGCGGAATTTTTACATACCGAAGCGCGCAGGGCAGCCGGGCCGCCACAAAAAACCGCCTTACGCAAAGCTGCGCGACACGCCGAAAAACGGCACAACCGTGCGGTCACCTACAGGCGGGAGCTACGGCATACATGCAAGAAAAACCTAACTCCGTCAGCGCGCACATGGCTCGCCACGCAGAGTAGGGCTGTTTCACCTCAACTTATATAAATAAAGAAATATACAAGATGTTAGCTGTCTTCGCGCTCAACGCGAGGGCAGCCCGCCCCCGTGCCCCCAAAACCCCCAAGCCGCCGTCTAAGCGAAAAAAAACACCTAGCCAAAGGCTATGCGGATAGCGGCATGGCAATAAAGGTAATCTTTTGACTCACTATTCTTATGGTGTCAACCAAAAATTGTTCTGACAGTTCGGTTTTTATAGTAAACAACGCCATACGTCACGATTGTTATAAACAGCATTGCAGTCTGATTGTCTATATATAGAAGAATTATATATGCATGATTTAATATTGTGGTATACATACTTATACTTTAAATGTATCAATAATAATACCTATTAATTTATTTTTCACTGCAATAATCAACTCTTTAATGTATAATTATTACACATATTGCATACACATAAATTCATATTTCGCGCTCAATACTATAATTATGCACGCAAAATATTTTTTGTAATACGGGGAAAAAACTCTGGCAGCCGCCATGCAGGAGGCTGCATCGGCAAAAAGCGGCACGTTCCGTTGCTGTGGCAGTGCTGCGTTATTGTAGCGATCTGCAATAAATCGGCCGGCGGCCGATTTATGAAATCAGTACTAGGTGTAGAGTGTCAACACGTTGTTCACCCTCGGCTCAGTCGAGAAGCCGGAGGCTTTCTGCCAAGAGCGCTGTGGGGACGCTGGAAATTGTAGCGCTGCGTCCACACGGGCAGGTTGGCTGTCCTTTCCCGTGAGTGGGTGTACGTTCGGGCGTATGCCCATTCGTTCATTGCCGTTCTGATAAACCGTTCTGCCTTGCCGTTGGTTTGTGGCCGGTAAGGGCGGGTTCGCTTATGGTTTATTCCAAACTCGCGGCAGGCATCGCGAAACTTTCTGGACTTGTAGCAAGCGCCATTATCCGTGAGTACCCGCTCCACCTTGATTCCGTGCGAGGCATACCAGGCAACGGCGAACCATAAGAACTCTATTGCAGACTCCGCAGTCTCGTCAGGAAGCACTGCCGTATAAGCCGCTCTGGAAGCGTCATCCACACAGACGTGCAAATACTCCCAACCGGGCCGACGGCGACGAACTTGCCGTGTCTTCGCCTTCTTATGCCCAATTCCATCAATCTTCCCGAGCCGCTTGATATCCAGGTGAAGCATTTGCCCAGGCTTTTCCCACTGATAGCGCTGAACCGGCTCTTTTTCCTCCAGGGAGCGTAGCCGGGATAACTCAAGCTTACGCAGCGCCCGGAATACACTGCTTCGGCAAAAGCCAAGGCGTAAGGCAATTTCGTCGCCCGTCAGGCGTTCTTTGCGTAGCGCGACAATCCTGCCGATATCCTCTTCGGTCAATTTGTTGCGGCACCGCCTGGGGCGTGAACTTCTGTCCGCCAACGACGCCGTACCGCCAACATTGTAGCGACTCGCCC
>JAVBOT010000036.1:0-28954 GCA_031550225.1 Desulfovibrio sp. | reverse complement strand
GCAAACGTCACGAGAATTCTGACCGTCACCATCACCGGCACGAACGACGCGCCCATAGCCGAAAGCATCCGCACCGCCATAACGGAGCAGGGCGATCCGGCCGTTGACGGCTACGCCTCTGTCTCAGGCAGCCTGGCAGCGCAAGGTCATGCCGGCGACGTGGACCAGGGGGACGTCCTCGCATACGCTTTGGGCGCCACCATTGGCACGTACGGCGACATCACCGCCTTTGATCCGGCTACCGGCGCGTATACCTATGTTCTGAAAGCGGCGTCCGAGACCCTTGGCGAGGATCAGGAAGTCAACGACATTTTTTCTTACACCGTCACGGACGAACACGGCGCGTATGTCACGAAAACCCTGACCGTCACCATTACCGGAACGAACGACGCGCCCACGGCCGAAAGCATCAGCACCGCCATAACGGAACAGGGCGATCCGGCCATCGACGGTTACGCCTCTGTCTCAGGCAGCCTGGCAACGCAGGGCAATGTCAATGACGTGGATCAAGGGGCCGTCCTCGCATACGCTATGGGCCCCACCATTGGCACATACGGCGACATCACCGCCTTTGACCCGGACACCGGCGCGTACACCTATGTTCTGAAAGCGGCGTCCGAGACCCTTGGCGAGGATCAGGAAGTCAGCGACACCTTTTCCTACACCGTTACGGACGAACACGGCGCGGCCGTCACGAGAATTCTGACCGTCACCATCACCGGCACGAACGACGCGCCCACAGCCGGGAACATCAGCACCGCCATAACGGAGCAGGGCAATCCGGCCATTGAAGGCTACGCCTCTGTTTCAGGCAGCCTGGCAGCGCAAGGTCATGCCGGCGACGTGGACAGCGGCGCGCAATTGACCTTTGCCGTTGCGAACAGGACCGGCACGTTCGGCGACATCGTCATTCTTGACCCGGCTACCGGCACGTACACCTATGTTTTGAAAGCGGCGTCCGAGACCCTTGCCGAGGATCAGGAAGTCAGCGACACCTTTTCCTACACCGTTACGGACGAACACGGCGCGTATGTCAGCGGAACCCTGACCGTCACCATCACCGGCACGAACGACGCGCCCACAGCCGAAAACATCAGCACCGCCATAACGGAGCAGGGCGATCCGGCCATCGACGGCTACGGCTTTGTCTCAGGCAGCCTGGCAATGCAAGGCAATGCCGGCGATGTGGATCAAGGGGCCGTCCTCGCATACGCTTTTGGCACCACCATTGGCGCCTACGGCGACATCTTCGCCTTTGACCCGAATACCGGCGCGTACACCTATATTTTGAAAGCGGCGTCCGAGACCATTGGCGAGGATCAGGAAGTCAGCGACATTTTTTCTTACACCGTTACAGACGAGCACGGCGCGTATGTCACGAAAACCCTGACCGTCACCATCACCGGCACGAACGACGCGCCCACGGCCGGGAATATCAGCACCGCCATAGCGGAGCAGGACGATCCGCTTGTTGAGGGCTACGCCTCTGTCTCAGACAGCCTGGCAACGCAGGGCCATGTCAGCGACGTGGACCAGGGGGACGTCCTTGCATACGCTCTGGGCGCTACCTTCGGCAGATACGGCGACATCACCGCCTTTGACACGGATACCAACACGTATACCTATACCCTGAAAGCGGCGTCCGAGGCTTTGAGGGCGGGCGAAACAGCAGAGGACACCTTCACCTACACCGTCACGGACGAACACGGGGCGGGCGTCACCAGAGCCTTGCGCGTCGCCATTACCGGCAGCAACGACTTGCCTGTGTTCAACAGCGTCACTCCGGCCTTTGCCGGAGAAGGTGACGTGTGGCAGGATGGAACCGGAACAATACCCTTTATTGTGGGCACGTTCGGCGCCGCCGACGTGGACCGCCTTGATACGTTGACCTATTCCTTTAAAGATGCCGACGGCGGCCACGTCACCCGGGTGGACGCATGGGCCACCCTTCCCTTAGGGGAGGTCCGCATCGGCCACTTCACCATTAATCCGGGTACCGGTGAGGTCACGCTGCACGCCGATGAAAATGTGAAAAAGCTCTCCACCGCCGATGTGGATGTGCCTGTCGAATTTACCGTGTCTGTATTTGACGGCACTGTGCATGTTGACACGGCGGGCTCCGTCAACCTTTCCGGCGTCGACGGTTTGCCCCCTTTTGTGACTGTGCTTGACGCTTCCATCACGGAAGCGGAGAAGGGCGGCGCGCTCGATTCTTACGTTAACGCCCGCTACGCGTACACCGACCCCGAAGACAACGCCAAAGCTTCTCCCGCTGAGTCAATGTTTTTCCGGATCAGTTTTGGCGAGAATCAGACAGCGGACAACAGCGCGGGCGACCTTTACTTTCATTACGATCCCCTCACCGGCGCCTCCTCCTGGAACAACGACTCTACCGGCGCATACGGCACACTGGCGTACATCCCCCTCACCGACACTATCCGCGTCACTCTGTTTGACAGAGCCGCCGCAGGCTTGTCCCCCAGCGGTCCGGCCCACGCCCTGCCCGGATCATTCAACGAAAGCTTCCGCATTGAAGTGACCCCCACGAACGGCGACGGAAGCACGGGGGGCTCAGACTTCTTCCGGCTCACCATCACCGGCCAGGACGACGTGGCCCGTTATGCACCCAAAGCCTTTACCCACGACAATGCCAACCTCATCATCACGCCCTTTGCCGGCGACAAGGTAAATACGCTTACCGGCAAACTCCATGTGTCCGACGCGGACGATTCGAAAGAAAACATCCGTTTTGCCGTGTTCGACGGCGCGGCATACGCTGATGGCGTATGGACGGGCAACACCGGCGTGTATGCCGTGCCCAACGGCGATTTGGCCATACACTGGAACGGAACGGAATGGACCTACGCCTACACGTATACCGGCGGTGCAGGAGCGGGCGGCGGCGTGCTGAACGAGGCATTCAAAATTCGCGCCTATGATCCGGACCACTATGTGAATTCGGATGCAAGCACCTATGAGGAACGCGCGTTTATCGCCTCCGTCATCACCGCCAAGCCCGACCCCGGCACCCCTGAGGCCGCCGTAGACATCCTTGAGGTACGGGCGGACACAAGCGGAACCGATTTTCTGAAGTTCAACGGCGTGATCTACGACCCGGCCAAAGGCTGCAACCTGCTCGCCAACGACGCGGATATCTTGGGCACGGCGGGCGCAACCTGGGACGGAACCTCCTGGACGGCCAACAGCAAGCTGACGCTCTCCGATATCAGCGGCGAGTCAAAAATGTACACCGGCCGGTACGGCGTTTTGACCATATACAAGGACGGCGCCGCGAGCTATAAGGCTCACGAAAACCACCCTCAGGTCGCATCCCTGCGCGCCGATTCCGACCCTTTGCACGACACTTTCATCTATTCAGTGGGCGAAGGGGCCAAGTCCGCCACCGCCATCATGGTGGTGCTGGTAAGCGGCGTCAACGACGCCCCCGTTGCCAATACCGGCATTACCATGACGCTCTGGTCCCACTCGAATATCGTGTCCGGCAGTGTAAGCGCCTCCGGCAATCTGGTGACGGATGCTGATTCGACCGCGCTTGCATTCCGCTTTTTCCTTGATGACAACGGCCGCGCCGGGACGGAACTTGCGGACATGGGTTCGTCCGCTGTTGCCGAATTTCAGCTCCCACAGAATATTCGGGATCTGGGCTTTCGCTTTGACCCGGAAAAGAACGGCCTGGACGGCGTGCAGCAGGAGGTTCAGGGGCCGCATATTTACGCGGGCAAGTATGGCTGGCTGGTGGACAACGGCGACGGCACCTTCCGCTATGTGCTGAACAACACCCACCCCACCGTCCTCAAGATGAATGATTCCACCTCGCCCCTTAGCGAGACCTTCTGGTTCAAGGCTGTGGACGATACCGGCCTTGAATCCGCCATGCAAAAAATCAGTGTGAACATCAGGGGGAGGACCGAGGCCTCCCTTATTCGCGTCGCATCCCTCGGTGAAGAGGACGACTGGAATGATCCGAACAACGCCGGCATGCGCATTCCTTTTTCCACTGATGCCGACGGCGTCAGGTACTTTGACTACAGCGCGGACCGCGGGCTCCTGAGCGCCGCCATGCAAGACGCCTATAAAGACAGCCTAGCGGGGAACCATCATGCGCTGGCCGATATTGGCAATAACGCCTATTCCATAGAAGACAACAGTTTGATTTACGGCGACAGCGTTGCCGTATATGCGAAAATAGGGCGGGACGGCAGCGGCGTGAAAATCGGCGACTTGCGCTCGACAGGCACTGGTCTGCTATTTTTTGCGGCGGAACACATGCTGCGTTTCAAAGGGGTTGTGTACGACTTGTATGCGGACAGCGCCTGCACCATACCGCTGACCTCGGGCGGTTCCAAAGGCGCTTGGGAGGGCCCTCTCTCTTCTGTGCCTCTCGGCGATCTGAATATCGTCTTCGGCGACGAAGCTCCCTCCCTGTATTGCCGGGGGCAGAGAGTGACGGATGTTGCCCGGGAACTGACGGGCCAAATCCAGTTCCACGATGTGGAGGGGGATGAGCTTATTCTTTCCGTGGCGGACAGGGGCGGCGTTTATCACGACATCAGCTCCGACAATACCCGTATTGAGAGCGCCCACGGCGTGCTTTGGGTGAACAAGAACGGTTCTTACCGTTACGATGCGAATGACGACGCGGACGCTGTGCTGGATGCCGTCAAGGTGCGTGTGCGCGAAGCCGCCGAGCTCCAAAACCCCGCCGATACGACGGTCAACAGCACTGACGGCGTGCTTGCCATTGCCGTTAACGGATACGCCGATGAAAGCACCATGCTGCTCAGCGACGACAGCGTCACGTTCAAGACATTCAATACCGAGAACCAGAATACGGGCGCGGCGCTCAATCTCTTCGCTAACGATACGGGCGCGGCGGGGGCGAAAATCCTCAATGCGGGAACCTATATTTTCGACGAGCTCTGGATTACCCCGGACAATACCAGCGCCCAGCCGGGCGGCAAGGCCTGCGCGCCCGTGCTGACCAGCGCCGGCCAACGTTTTGAATTTCTCTTGGACGACTTTTCTCTCAGCATAACGGAGGACGGGGCCGTAAACTACGCCGTGTATAACAGGGGCTCCCTCTACGATCGCGAAAGCGGGTACACAATCTATTTGACTTTATTCACCGCGCAACTGGTTGTCGCCTGGCTTAAACAAACCAGTCCGGGCATAACCAATGAGGAAATCAAGGAACTCTTCACCTTGCGCATGCCCTATCAGGTGCTGGACGAGGCAACGGGCGAAGTGCGCGAGGCCGACCTTATGTTCAATCTGCTGGACGAATTCCCGGAAAATCGCGCTCCCCGTAATCACACCGTACGCCTTGAGAACAGAGGGGATCTGTACAACGGCGGCGCGACAAGCCCCATGAGCGGATCAGCAATGGAGGATAATGATTACGGCGATATGCCCGGGTCTATTTTGAGAATTTCCACGGGAGCCCCCACAGCTGTGGGAACTACCGGGCTCAATTGGAGCGGTGTGACAACGGAACAACTCGGGCCGGGCACTCTGCTGGACTATATCCGCAGCAAGGGGGCCACCTATAATACCTCCAGCGGCGCTGTGTCCCTCGGCAGCGACGGCAAACCCGTTTCCTACGACATGCCGATATGGGCGAACATCAACGGCCAGGCCATTCAAGCCGGCGTTTTTACCCATACGATTACCAGGATAGGGGATTCCAAGCGGCTCGGCGTTGACGCGGCGGGCAACCCCATAAGTGTGTCCACCGGGAACACCATGTACGGCCAGACCTATGCCCGCTACACGCCCCCGGAGAATCCGGACGACCCCGCCGACCCCATGAATATCTTCTTGAAACGCCTCACTGACGTGCGGGAAGGGCAGAATTCCGCGGGCGGGTATATGTATGTATACTGCAGTGTTCAGGACCCCCAGGGGGCTCGGAACACTCCTGTCTTCATACTGGGCTCCAAGGGTTACGACGCCCTCCCCGGCCGCGCGGACGCCAACTACTTCGCGAATGAAGGCGGCGCCTCCGCCGGTGTCCATATTATGAACAGCGCCAAGCACACCGTCACCACGGCCCGGACTGAAAAAACGGGATGGGAAAGCTTCACGGTGAACGGCGAGACCAAGGAGGGCCTTGACAACGACCAGGCATGGGCGGGCCGGTACGGCTACCTCAAATGGAATGCCGTTGCAGGCAGATTCACCTATGAACACTATAGGCCTGACGACGCCGACCCCATCCGCGCGCTCGCGGCCAAGGCCGTACTCGGCATGAGGGCCGGGGGAACGCTGTTTGAGGATTTCACCTACACCCTGACGGACAAAAACGGCGAGTTCGCCTCCAGCAATATGCGGGTGACCATTCGCGGGGCGGACAGCCCCTTCACCTACGGGACCGATGCCGTCAACGTCACGGAAGGAACGGTGTACAGCGATTCTTTGCTCAGCTATATAGATAATCCCGATATCTACCCGGCCTACCGCTACACCATGACCTTCAACGGCAACACGTACGGCGAAAACGGCGGCCTTGCGGCCATCGCCACCGACTACGGCATCATCACCTTCAACGCCGACAGCGGCGCATATCTCTTTACCGGCAACGGCACGCTGGCGCAGGGCGAACAGGCGGACATCGCCATCAAGACCAGCCTGCGCCTCGGCCATTTGGAACACGGCAGTTTCGTGCAAGATCGCGCCTCCGCCGAGCATGATCACACCCTGCGCGTCACCGGCATGAACGACGCCCCGGAACTGCACGGGGCCAGCCTCGTCGTCACGGACCACGGCCAGCCCGCGGCGGGCGCGCTCGTCTGGAAGGATGTGGACGACAAAACCGGGTTTACCGTCACCCTGCAGCACGGTGCGGGCTTTGGAGGGACGAGCGCGGACGGCGATTACGGCTCCATGGCCATTCTCGACACGGGCGACCATTTCGTAACCTATGCGTATACGCTGGACAGCGACGCCTTTGCCTTGGGCGGGCATCGCCTTGTGGATACCTTTACCGTCAATGTGGCAGACGGCGGTTCCGGCGTTGCCGGGGAGGAAAAAACGACCCAGGCGGAGGTCGCCTTCTACGCGACGGACGGCTCCTACGTGCAGGGGACAGACGGCAATGACACCCTTGCCGGCGAAGCGGACAAGGCCAACATCATATGGGCCGGCGCGGGCAACGACATCATCGATCTTTCCGCCTCGGTGGAGGATATAGTTGTCTGGCGCGGCGCGGATGCAAGCCTCGCCGCCGCGGCTTCGGACGGCATCATCGGCTTCACCGCCGGTCTTGAAAATAACGCCGACATCCTGGATCTGAGAGAAGCCCTCGCCGGCATCAAGGATGATGGGGAAACTTTGTCGGATCTGCTCTCCTTCAGCGTGGCGGGCGGCGACACCACCATCAAGGTCAGTGACGAGGGAGCGGGCGGCACCCCGCAACCCGTGCAGGAGATAGTGCTGCACAACGTGGCCCTTAACGCCGCGGATGCCGAACAGGGCACTTATGCCGAACTGGAACTGCAGATCAGGCTGCTCGCCTTGTAAGGAAAACGCTGTTCTAGAGCAGATTAACTTTGCGATTTGTCGTTTAACGGCGGGCAAAGCCCGCCTACGGCAATCTCAAGGCAGGGATTTACGGGCAAATCCTTGCAGAGCAATTATACATTTTCAATGGTAAATTGTTCTAATAGAACGGCGGCCCGCTGGGGAGCTTTGCCTCCCCCAGCGCAAACAGAAAAAGGGCTTACGATTGTTATCGTAAGCCCTGAATTTATGGTGGGTCGTGCGGGGATCGAACCTGCGACTCTCTGCTTAAAAGGCAGATACTCTACCTACTGAGTTAACGACCCTCAAAGGAGAGCTCCTGTATCGCATAAAGGCATGTTTGGTCAATGCTTTGGAGGAAAAAATCTGTTTTTTTCCCGTATCGGCCCGTTGCCGGAAAAGAAGGCCTGATCGGCAACAGAGCCCGTGAAGGGGGCTGCTGATGAGAGAAATTTCAATAAAACCATTTTATTGGAGGTTTTTCTCCCCTCGATATCCAAGTTTACAGGGTATCGGCGTAGAGCTCGATTACATGTTTGACCGGGATGGAGTCATTGTTGCGGGAAAGGGCGTCCATGATCTGCAGCATGCAGGCCGGGCAGGTTACGGCCACCATGTCAGGGTGGACGGAGACGATATTGTCGCGTTTACGCTGCGCTATTTGTTTGGAGAGATCGTAATGCTTGAGCGTAAAACTGCCGCCGCTGCCGCAGCAGCGGTCCGATTCGGGCATTTCCACCAGGCGGGCGCCGGGCAGACTTTCCAGCACGGCCCGGGGCTGCCGGATCAAGCCCAGGGATTTTTTCATATGGCAGGAGTCGTGGTAAGTGATGCGGGTATCCCCCGGCGCGGGAGCGGGGAGGGGGACTTTGAGCACATCCACGAGAAAGCCGATGACGTCCATGGTTTTGTCGTGCAATTTTTGTATCTGGTCGCGTTCTTCCGGGCTGTAAGCGTCCGTGAGTTTGGGCCAGATTTCCTTGATGGTGGCCGTACAGGTGGCGCAGGGCGTGACAAGATAGTCAAACTTGCCCTGGGAGAACAAAGAGAGGTTCCTGCGCAGCAACTTATCGTATGATTGCCGATCTCCCGAGGCCAGGGCGGGAATGCCGCAGCAGGCCTGATCCGGCGGCATAAAGATGCCCACGCCGTGCTTTTGCAGCACCTTGACCGTGGCTGCGGGCACGTTGGGAAAGAGCTTGTCCGAGACGCAGCCCGGAAAAAAGGCCACACGCAGGCCGCTTGCCCCGGCTGGAGTATCCAGGGAGGGGGTGCGGGAGTGAAACGCTTCTTTCGCCAGGGAGGGAAAGTGTCTGTCCCCTATTAAGGGAGAAAGAAGAGGGGCGCAGGAGGTGCCGATGGCATTATTGGCGTTTTTGAGGAAAAGCCCCTGGAACTTACCGGAAAGATCCAGCAAGGTGTTAAAAAGTTTGGGCTTGACCAGGAGAGCGCGGAAGATAAACTTCTTTACCGGGGTAAGGCCCATATAGCCGGCCACGATGGAACGGGCCCGCAGGAAAATATCCATTATCTTCACGCCGGAAGGGCAGGCGGCGGCACAGGAGCCGCAAAGCAGGCAGCGGTTGAGTTTGTCGTCCACGGCTTCAGGGTCATCAATCATGTGGCGGGCAAGATTCTCAAGCAGGGCAATTTTGCCCCGCGTGACGTCAGCCTCACGCATGGTGGCCCCGTAAACGGGGCAGACGGACTGGCACAGGCCGCAGCGCATGCAGGAGACCAGCATGTCATCAAGTTCCATGAGCATGTCGGAGAGGCGTTTTATGTCTTGCCGGACCGCCGGTTTTTTGTTGTGAATTTGCTCAGACATGGCGGCTCCTACACAAACTTTTTACCGGCGTTGAACAGGTTTTTGGGATCAAGGGCACGGCGGAGGTTTTTGGAAAATTCTATGGTGGCGCGATTGGTTTCTTTTTCCATCCACTTGGCTTTGGCCATGCCGATGCCGTGCTCTCCGGATAAAGTGCCCTGGAGTTTAAGGGCCACGTCAAAAATTTCATCCACAGCCGCTTCCACCCGGTGAAATTCCTCTTTGTCGCGCCGATCGCAGAGAATGGTGGGGTGGAGGTTGCCGTCGCCGGCGTGGCCGAAGGTGCCTACTTCCAGGCGGTATTTTTTTGCGATTTCATTCACCGCCGCCACCATGGCGGGGATTTTGGAGCGGGGAACGGTGGCGTCTTCAAGAACCGTGGTGGGCCTGGCCCGGGCCAGGGCGGGCAGGGCGTTGCGGCGCGCTTCCCATATCTTGTTTTTTTCTTCCGCGTTCTGGGCAATGCGGATATCCTTTGCCCCGCACTTTTTGCAGACGGCCATTACTTTGTCTGCGTCCTCCTCCACCAGTTGGGCATGCCCGCCATCCACCTCAATAAGCAAAATGGCTCCGGCGTCCACAGGCAGGCCGGCCTTGGTGTGCGCTTCCACGTACTTGATGCAGTTTTGATCGAGGAACTCCAAAGTGCAGGGCACGACGTGGGCCGCGATGATGCCGGCCACGGTTTCCGAGGCTTTGGCAACATCGTCATACACCGCCATCATGGCTTTGGAGGCTTTGGGCGGGGGCACAAGCTTTACGATGATGTTGGAAAAAACGCCCAAGGTGCCTTCAGAGCAGGCCATGAGCCCGGCCATGTTGTAGCCGGTGACGCATTTGACCGTACGCGAGCCTGTTTTGACGAGTTCACCCCGGTAATCAAAAATATCCATACCCATGACATAGTCTTTGGTCACGCCGTACTTAAGGCCGCGAAGGCCGCCGGCATTCATGGCCACGTTGCCGCCCATGGTGGAAACGGCTTGGGAACCCGGGTCAGGCGGATAAAACAGCCCGCGGGCGGCCACAGCGGCGGCGAACTGGGCCGTGACCACGCCGGGCTCTACCACGGCGTAGAGATCTTCTTCGTTAATTTCCAATATCTTATTCAGTTTGTTGGTGAGGATGACGATGCCGTCGCCGGGCTCGGGAATGGTAGCCCCGGAAAGGTTGGTGCCTGAGCCGCGCACGGTCATGGGCAGGCCGCTTTCATAGGCGAGCCGGACTACCCGGCCGAGTTGCTCCTGGTTGATAGGCGCAACCACCAGAGCGGGCACCACAGGGGCGAGCACGGCGGCGTCATAGGAATAGGACTGGCGGTCAGCTTCTTCCGTCAGTACATTTTCTTTGCCCGTAAGGGCGATAAATTCTCGAATCAGAGCGGAACTGATAGCCATGGAGAAACCTCGTAGGAGTGGTTCTACCGGAAGCGATCCGGCAAAAGCAACGGTGGCGGGAAAAACGCATACCTCAGAAGAACAGTGTGAGACGGTGAACGTGCGCTCCTGTAGTTGACAGGCGGCTCTTTCAGGCGAAAAAAGCGCTCCCGGTGAACCGGGAGCGCTTTTTGTTAAGAATTATTTCTTTTTACCCGCCGCGCGCCCGTCGTCACAAGGCGCTCCGCTGCCGCGGCTGGCGTGCTCCGCTGTTTCCGTCATCGTGCAGGCGTCTGTCGCTGTTTTGTCGCTCTTATTCGGCGCGGCCGGGGCCGGTTTGGCGTCCGCCTCTGCCTGGGCCGCGGCGATGGCTTCACTCACAGGCGGCAAATCCGCCAGTTGCTTCAAGTAGTAATAGCGCTCCAGGCACTCTTTTTCCAGTTGCGCGCGCAACCGCTTTGATTCTTCCGGCGCCTGCTTTTCAAGCTGCGCATAGCGGTTTTCGCCGGACAAAAATTCCTGAAGCGAACCGTCAGGAGCCTTGGATTCAAGAATAAGCGGGTTTTTGCCTTCAGCGGCTAATTCGGGGTTATAGCGATAGAGGGGCCAGTAGCCGGAATTAACGGCCAGCTTGGACTCTTCCATGCTTTTGCCCATGCCTTTGCGGATGCCCTGGTTAATGCAGGGCGCATAGGCGATAATCAGCGAGGGGCCTTTATAGGCCTCGGCCTCCAAAAGAGCTTTGACTACCTGATTTTTATTGGCCCCCATAGCGATGGAAGCCACATAGACGTATCCGTAACTCATGGCCAGGCGCCCTAAATCTTTTTTGCCAACCTTTTTGCCCATGGCGGCGAATTTGGCAATGGAGCCTAAGGGCGTGGCTTTGGAAGACTGCCCGCCGGTATTGGAATACACTTCCGTATCCATGACAAAAATATTGATGTCCTCCCCGGACGCAATGACGTGGTCGAGCCCGCCGTAGCCGATGTCATAGGCCCAGCCGTCTCCGCCAAAGACCCAGACGGATTTTTTCGTCATCATGTCCGCAAGTTCAAAGACCTGCATCAGGACGGGATTATCCGCAACGGCTTCTCCATCAAGCAGTTCCAGGATCTCTTCGCCATATTGGCGCGAGAGTTCGGCGTTGCCAAAATTATCGACCCAATTGCCGAGGGCGGCTTTTAAGTCCTCCGGGAGCTTGCCCGCAAGAGCCTGCCGGGCCAGATCCAGCAACTTATTGCGGCGCTGGGTATAGGCCATGTTGATGCCGTAGCCGAATTCGGCCGCGTCTTCAAACAGCGAGTTCCCCCAGGCAGGTCCAAACCCGCTCGTGTTAGTGCAATAGGGGGTGGAAGGCGCGGATGCGCCCCAAATGGATGAGCAGCCCGTGGCGTTGGCAATGGCCATGCGCTCGCCGAACAATTGCGTGATGAGCTTTACATAGGGGGTTTCGCCGCAGCCCGCGCAAGCTCCGGAGAATTCCAGCAAGGGCTGCTGAAACTGAGAGCCGCCAAGGGTGTTTCTGGGCATGAGCGAGTTTTTGATGCTGATATTTTCCTCGGCAAAGGCGAGGTTTTGGCGCTGGTCGGGCAACTCCTGATCCAGCGGACGCATTTCCAGGGCTTTGGTCTTGGCCGGGCAGGTATCGGCGCAGGAGCCGCAGCCCAGACAGTCCTGCGGGTATACCTGGATGCGGTACTTCAGGCCTTTGAGTTCCTTGCCGCGGGCTTCCAGGGTCGCAAAACTTTTGGGCGCGCCTTCAAGCTCTTCATCCGAAGCGAGGTAAGGACGGATGGCGGCGTGCGGGCAGACAAAGGAGCACTGATTGCACTGGATGCAGTTTTCCGGAATCCAGTGGGGGATCATGATGGCCACGCCGCGTTTTTCATACGCAGAGGTGCCGTGAGGCCAGATGCCGTTGGCGGAAAATGCCGACACCGGCAGGGTATCCCCTTTTTGGGCCAGAATGGGACGCACCACATCGGAGATAAAGGCCGGATCCGCGCCGGCGCCGCAGCCGCAACCCGAAGTATGGATGCCGGAACAGCAGGCTTTGGCCTCATCCTTGGCATCCAGCCAGGAGGCGGGGTAGGCGATTTCCGCAATGGAGTCCACAGCTTTATCCACAGCGGCGATGTTCATGTTGACCACTTTATCGCCTTTGCTGCCGTATGTCTTTTTAATGGAGTCCTTGAGCAGGCTCAGGGCTTTTTCAAAAGGCAGCACTTTGGCGAGTTTGAAAAAGGCGGTTTGCATGATCATGTTGATACGCCCGCCAAGGCCTATTTCCGACGCCACTTTCACCGCATCCACAACGTAAAATTTGAGCTTCTTTTCGGCGATGACGCGGCGCATCGCGGCCGGAAGCTCTTTGTCCATATCCTTGGCGCTCCAAGGCGCGTTGAGCACGAACACGCCGCCTTCCTTGATGCCTTCAAGCACGTCATACAGGTGCACATAGGCGGAGTTGTGGCAAGCCACGTAGTCAGCCTGGTTCACCAGATAGGTCGCGGTAATGGGGGAGCTGCCGAAGCGCAGGTGCGAGACGGTAAAGCCGCCGGATTTTTTGGAGTCGTAAGCAAAATAGCCCTGAGCGTAAAGTTCCGTATTGTCACCGATGATTTTGATGGCCTGTTTGTTCGCGCCCACGGTCCCGTCCGCCCCAAGACCGAAGAATTTGCACTGCACGGTGCCTTCAGGCACGGTGTTGATGTCAGCCTCCACCGCCAGGGAGGTAAAGGTCACATCGTCCTCAATGCCCACGGTGAAGTGGTTCTTGGGGCTTACGCCGCGCATGTTGTCGAACACGGCTTTGGCCATGGCCGGGGTAAACTCTTTGGAGCCAAGGCCGTAACGCCCTCCGACAATGACAGGAGAGTGGCCTTGCTCAAAAAAGGCCGTGCACACGTCCGTATACAGGGGTTCGCCAAGGCCGCCGGGCTCTTTGGTACGGTCAAGCACGGTGATGGTTTGGGCTGAAGCGGGCACGACCTGGAGCAGATGCTCCACCGAGAAGGGGCGGTACAGGCGCACTTTGATCAGACCTGTTTTTTCACCACGGGCGTTCAGGTAGGTGACCACTTCCTCAATGGTTTCGCAGGCCGAACCCATGGCGATGATGACGCGATCCGCCTCAGGGTGCCCCACATAATCAAACAGTTTATACGGACGCTTGGTGACGGCGGACAGCCTTTTCATCTGCTGCAGCACAATGCCGGGCACGGCCTCGTAATAGGCGTTGGCCGCCTCGCGGCCCTGGAAATAAATATCCGGGTTCTGGGCCGTGCCGCGTACGTCCGGATGCTCCGGATGCATGGAACCCGCGCGGAATTCGTCGATTTTTTCCCAATTGACAAGCTTTTTGATGTCGTCATGGTCAATGACTTCAATTTTTTGCACTTCATGGGAGGTGCGGAAGCCATCAAAGAAATGACAGAAAGGCACGCTGGATTCAATGGCGGACAAGTGCGCCACCAGGGCCATGTCCATGGCCTCCTGCACGGAGGAAGAGGCCAAAAAGGCAAAGCCCGTCTGGCGGGCGGCCATGACGTCTTGATGATCGCCAAAGATGGAGAGGGCGTGGGCCGCGATGGCCCGGGCGGAAACATGGAACACCGCCGGCAGCAGTTCCCCCGCGATTTTGTACATGTTGGGGATCATGAGCAAAAGGCCCTGCGAAGCGGTAAAGGTAGTGGTCAGCGCTCCGCCGGCAAGGGCGCCGTGCACTGCTCCGGCCGCGCCCGCTTCTGACTGGAGCTGCTTGACTTGCACGACCTGATCAAAAATATTTTTCAGGCCTTTGGCGGCCATTTCGTCCGCCTCTTCTCCCATGGTGGAGGAGGGCGTGATGGGATAAATCGCGGCGGTATCGCTTAAGGCGTATGCGATATACGTCGTTGCATTGTTGCCGTCCATTGTTTTCATTATTTTACCCATAAATATTGCCTCCTTATGCGGCGCCTGAACAGGAAAGTGATAGGTTCGGATGCCAAAATATACAAAACAAAATTATACTCGGCTATTGCATATGTGCGGAAGCGGAACGCCTCTGTCGTGATTCAGAAAAACTCCGGCATGAAGGGAAAAACATACAGTGCGCACCGTTTGAAGGAATCTACCGTATCGTGAAATCACGGGATTTGCATCATAATATTTTGCTTCCGGCATATACGTCCGGCGGCCTAGGGTTCGTTTGCAAACCAAACACGACAAAATCCGCCAGGGTTTTGCGCCGCGATAAGCGGCGTAACTTGGCTGAAAATCACATTTTTCAGCCAATGATCTTTGCAAAAATTCCTCATAAAATTATGAGTTGGATTTTTGCAATCAGACACTAGAGCAATTTACCATTGAAAATGTATACTTGCTCTGCAAGGATTTGCCCGTAAATCCTTGCCTTGAGATTGGCGTAGGCGGGCTTTGCCCGCCGTTAAACGACAAATCTCAAAGTTAATCTGCATCTAGATAGCCGGTTCCAGAGCGGGGGAGGAGCCGAGCAGCACAAGTTCCATCCAGTCAAAGGCAAAGCAAAGTCGCGTTGCCGCGTCCTTCTCAATGAGCGCTTTGTAGTCTTGAGGAGAAAGGCCGTCAGGCAGGCAAGTGAAGCGCACACGGGAAAAGAGCTCCATGGAGCGGATGAACTCTAAAAATCGATCCTGCTGATACAGGCACAGCAAGGCCAGGGTGGCGTGCTTTTCCGAAAGCGCAACGCCGCTCCCGGCCAGGTTTTTATAGCGGCCGATGAGGCGGGTGTAGCTATCGTGCATCCGGTTGTATTGTTCAAGGCCTTGATCCGCCAACCAGGCGTCAATGGTCCAGCTCGCTTTTTCCGCAAACCCTTTGCAATGATCTTCGCGCACGAGAAAGTAGCGTGCCGCGGAGGCGGCGCTTTCGGTATCGACAGCCCGGCCAAGGGGATAGGTGCGGCAAGCCGCTGAGCGGTGCTGGTATACTCCGCA
Source organism: Desulfovibrio sp. (assembly GCA_031550225.1). GTDB lineage: Bacteria > Desulfobacterota > Desulfovibrionia > Desulfovibrionales > Desulfovibrionaceae > Frigididesulfovibrio. The sequence goes on along the minus strand of JAVBOT010000036.1, from coordinate 13,250 downwards.
GCCTTGTTCGGTCAAAAAAGGACAGGGGCGGCCGGGGCCTGGCTCCATGCGCAAATGCAGCAAAGGAAAGCCCGTATCCTGGTAACAGCCCGGAATGGTGAATTCTTCAATAAACTGCTCGCTGCCCATGTCCAGCCCCGTATGCAGGCGCAACACGTCATAGGGCATAAGGGGCATGGTCAGATCCGAGCAGCAGGCGTTAAAGCACGGAACCGCGGGGTGGCAGGAAAACCAGAAAAGTTCGCCGGGTTTAATTTCGGGCAGGCTTTCCAGGAATGCGCGGGTGGGATCCTCGCTCATGGCGTCTCTCTTATGGGCTAAATGCCGACGAGGGCGTGCACTCCCTCCATGGTTTTTTGCGCTACGCGGCGGGCTTTTTCCGTGCCTGCCTCGAGCACTTCACGAACAAATCCGGGCCGTTCATCAAGGCGCGCGCGGCGCTCTTGCATCGGAGCGAGAAAGCGTTCCAAACTCGTGAGTAAAATTGCCTTACAGTCCACGCAGCCGAGCCCGGCGCTGGTGCAGCCGACGCGGATTTCCGCCTGAAGGGCTTTGTCGGTAAGCAGTTCGTGGTAGGGGAAAAGATTACAGTCATCCGGATTGCCGGGATCGCTGCGGCGCAGGCGGGCTTTATCCGTGAGCATGCCCTTGATCTTTGGCCTGATGCTGTCCATGTCCTCACGCAGTTGGATGCTGTTATTGTAGCTTTTGGACATTTTGCGCCCGTCAAGGCCGGGGCATTTGGGTTGCGGGGTCAGGCGCGGTTCAGGCTCAGGGAAAAAATCGCCGTAAAATGTGTTGAAGCGGCGGCAGATTTCGCGGGAAAGCTCCAAATGCGGCACTTGGTCCTGGCCCACAGGCACCCAGCGCGGCTTGTACAGAATAATGTCCGAAGTCATAAGCACGGGATAGCCGAGAAAGCCATAGGTGCCGAGGTCTTTGTGGGAAAGTTGCTGGAGCTGCTCTTTGTACGTGGGGCAACGCTCAAGCCAACTTACGGGAGTGAGCATGGAAAGGATGAGATGCAGTTCCGCATGCTCTTTAACGCCGGATTGCAAAAAAATGACGCTGCGTTCCGGATCCAGGCCCGCCACGAGCCAGTCTTTGACCATTTCGGGGATGAACTCTTTGATTTTTTGCGGGGCTTCATATTCGCTTGTTAGGGCGTGCCAGTCCGCCACAAAGAAAAAGGTCTCCATTTCTTCCTGCATGGCGACCCAGTTTTGGATAGCGCCGAAATAGTGCCCTAAATGCAGAGCCCCGGTAGGGCGCATGCCGGAAACGGCCCGGTGAGCGGCCTGGGCATTGATGGCGGATATCGCGGCGGCGTCGGCGGACACGGTTTTCTCCTCCTGGTTCGAGTCGGTTGGAAAGCGCGCCGGGGCTTATGCCCGGGCTGTGCTGCTATAGTCCCACAAAGGCATACACAAAGCGCCTGGTTTGCAAAATCAGCGGCACCAGCACTTTGCCGAGAAAACCCGTTGCCACCAGCAAAATGATGATGAACATGCCGTAACGGCCGATGGAGGAATAGGCCTCGGCCAGCTTTGCGGGCAGCAATCCTTCAAGGATGTGGCTGCCGTCCATGGGCGGAATAGGCATGAGGTTGAACCAAGCGAGGGAGATATTGATGGCGACCCCCAATTGGGCCGACTGATTGAGCGCCCACAACGCAATGGAGTTTGAGCCGATGCCGGAGCTGTCCAGATTTATCGTAAACTTTACGATAAGCGCGCAAAGCAGAGCCACTAAAAGATTAGCCACAGGGCCGGCCACGGAAACCAGCATCATGCCTTCACGCGGGCGGCGGAAAAAACGAGGCTGCACAGGGACGGGTTTGGCCCAGCCGATGATGAAGGGGCTGAACATGGCGGTGAAGGCAAAAACGCCGAGCCCCATCGGATCAATGTGAGGCACAGGGTTCAGCGTGAGGCGGCCCAGGTATTTTGCTGTGGGATCGCCCAGCTTATAGGCTGCCCAGCCATGCGCCACCTCGTGGCAAATAATGCCGAAAAGCGCCGGAACCAGCGCCAGGCCAAAGGTCTGTAAACTCGCGGAAAGATCTTGTAATGCCATGGTGTTTTGCTGAAAGAGGTTATCTTGGGCCGCCGTTTTTCATGCCGGCCGCCGAGCCGTTTTGGCCGCGGCCCGCGCACTGCTCGCAGGCGTAGGTTTGCGCAAGGTGTAAGGGGTTGCATCCTTCCCCGTGGGAAGCGTTCAACAGGAAGAAATAGCAACTGATCCGCGCTCCGTCAACGACGGCCAACTGCATCCAGTGCCGGCATATTCAAAATGAGCCGGCACGAAACAGCATCCAGCGCCAATCCATTCAAACTGAGCCGGTATCATGCGTGGGGCCCTCGGCCGGCATTTTGCATTTTTGCGGCGGGCTCTTGCCGGGGAAGGTTTTGACAGCACCCCAAAAAGGGTCCGCCGTTTGGGGAAATTGCGGGTGCGGGGGCCATGACCTCTGCCCGGGGAGGCGTGGAAGGGCAGCCCCCTTCAGAAAAATTATTGAAAAACAAACCACAGAGACGCCGCGCATACGGCGGCGTCTACACGGGCGTTGCAGGCATGCGCAAAAAAGCCGCGCTATTTTTTTGCCAGCACCTTGGCGATAGTTTCTTTTAACATGCCAAGATCCACGGATTTGACGTTATACGCATCCGCGGCGATGGATTTTAAGTCGTGCTGGAAGCTGTCGTAAGCGGTGCTTAAAATTACCGGCAGCGTCGTGTTTTCCGCCCGGATTGTCTGCAATAAATCCAGCCCCGTCAGCGGGTTGCCTTCAAGCTTGATATCAAGAATCACCACTTCGGGTTTTTCGCGTCCAATGACCGTTAAGATAGGCTCAAGCCCGTCAGAGGTGGCGACGGTGTATCCTTCCAACTGCAATTCTTCCTGATACAACATGCGGATGTGGCGTTCATCATCCACCACCAGGATTTTTTTTCCCATGAAAAGCCTCCGCGAAACGTGTAAAGATGTGCGCATGCCGGTAAGGGCCCGGTGCGCGGCAGCCCGCGCGATCGGTTCCATGCGGGCCGTCCGTCATGATAAAGCAAGGCGGGTAAGAGCCATTTTACAACCGGAACTCAGACGTCGCTGCGTTTTGGTACTGTCTGACTTTCAAGCGATACGGCAATTCATTATATGCTGCTTGTAAAGTCGGTCATGCGACGGGTACCCGTATTTCAGCATACGCTGACCGCTCGATTGTTTCAAGGGCATACCTTACAAAGAGATTTTGGCTGAAACAATTATTATATCAACGGCGGGCGTCGGTAATCCCTTGCCCGCAAAAACACGCCGTTTCCGGCCGGGAGGGCGGCGGAAGGGGGCAGGCGTCAGATGCGCTCCGGTGTTCTTTGATTGTTCCGGGAGTTTTTTGGCCGGAGCGCGCCGCGCCATTTCCAGGGCGGGGTTGGGGCGGCATCCTGCCATAGCCCGAGGCGCGCCTGTTTTGCCTCGCGTTCAAGCTTTTTCCAGGCCGTGCACTGCGGAGCGTCGCAATAGCGGGTATACAACCACGTCTGGCCGTGGCGCAGCAATTCTTCATTGAGCACCCGGCCGTCGTCAAGGCGCACTACAGCCACGCTGCGGCCGTAAGGGTCTTTGTAGCGCACGTCCATGTCCACTTTTTTATAGAGGGCGAGAGAGCGTAAAAATGCGGAGGATTCCTCCCCTCCGGCCTGGGACAGCTCCGGACTGTCCACTCCGTAAAGGCGGACACGCTCTGTGCCGCCGGCGGAAAGGTAGAGGACCAGGGTATCGCCGTCAGGAACGGAAATAACTCTGCCCTTAAGCAGGTGGTTGCCGCCCATCAAGCCCGACAGCGCTAAAACGGCTAAAAACAGCAAAAGCGCGCGCCTGCCCGGAGAGGCGGGAAAAAGCCGAAGCCGGGCTTTTGCTAAGGGGAGCAAACTAGAGCGTGCCGCTTTCACGCTTGCCTTCCTTGTGTCCGCGGCCGCAGATGAGCAAAAGGGCGGCAAGACCGGCCAGGGCAAGGCCGGATAAGCACAGCCCCAGCGCCATATTGTGAAAAGGGCGAGCCTTTTCCGGGGCGCTTTTCCCCTTTGCTGTAAAAGCCGGAGAAAATCCTCCCTCCGGTAAGGGAGCATCAAGGGGCATAAAGGCGGCGATATGCCAGCCGCTATGCGGGATGGCGCGTACGTAAAGAAGCTGTTCGGCAAAGGCCGGGGCGCCACGGCCTTGCCCGGGCACGGAGGAGCGGCTGGGCAGGGACACAACGAGAAAACCGCCGCCTTGCTCGGCGGCGAAGCGCATTTCGAGCACAAAGGCATTGCCGTGTTCATCGAGAGCGTCGGCAAAATCCATGGCCTGGATGCCGGAATTGAAGGGCGCATGGAGGATGCGCGTGCCTTCCCAGGCGGTAAAGTGGATGCCTCCGCCAAGGTCAAAGGTGAGGGAACTCAAGGCTGTGCCCAGGGACTCCAACTTTGCGTCCGTTTCGGCGAGTTTTTCCAGAACGCTCCCCAGGCTGAGGGCCACACTGTCCACGGAGGACTGCAGCAGCCTTGCCCGTTCTTGCAGCGGCGCATAGCGCGGGTTGTCCGGAAACGCCGCTTGCGGAGCGCGCGAGGCTGGGGAAGAAGGAGTGAAGATTTCGGCAAGGCCCGCGCAGAACAGGCTAAGAGCGGTAAAGGCCAGCAGGCAGACAGCCAAAAAGCGCCAGGAACTCATAAGGGAAAGGCGCGCGGCCATAGAGCGCAGGATGCCGGTTTGGCGGGTGTCATTTTTGGGAGAACAGGGGAACGTCATAGCGCAAGTATCCGCCGCAGGGCTCGCCGTTATGCCGCAAGAGCATTTTGTTATTGAGGGCATAGCCTAACACAGGATTTAAAAAAATGTGAAGAATTCAAAATGGGCTTGGCAGAGTAAGTGATTGCGTCATGGCGGTTTTCATGGGCGCAGTGAAATCCCCTTCGGCGGGCTGTTTTTTTCAGGACTTGCCTTAATTGTACTTTTCTGCAATGCCATTGCCGGGGATGAGAGAACTTCCCCCCGTCTTCAGCCCGGGGAAGGGGAATAAACAAAACGGCAATACGAAATGTATATTTTTTCCGGTATGTTGTATTGTATATCTTGTAGGCGTGATTGTGTAACCTTGTGAGGCAAAGCATGAATATCGGTCCCTACACCTTTGCGGAATTTAAAGAACGCGCCGCCGCTTTTCACGGCTACCCCGCTCCGGGGCTGCTATTGGGCGGTTATATGGTGGCCATGGCCCAGCGCCATCTTCCGGAAGGCACCTTGTTTGAGGCTGTGGTTGAAAGCAAAAAATGTCTGCCCGATGCGGTGCAGTTGCTGACCTTGTGCAGCACAGGCAATAACTGGATGAAGGTCATTAACCTCGGCAAGTATGCGGTGTCTCTTTTTGACAAGTATACCGGACAGGGCTTTAGGGTGCATGTGGCCCTCGACAAACTCGGGCCTTATCCTGAAATCAGCGCTTGGTTTCTCAAGACAAAGGCCAAAAGCGAGCAGGATACGGAAAAGCTTTTCCAGGAGCTGGAAGCAGCGGGCGAGAGCATTTGCGCCATGGAGCCCATTCGCATCCGCTCCAAATTTTTGGGGCATTCGCATATGGGGGAAATAGGCGCGTGCCCGCGCTGCGGCGAGGCCTTTCCCGCCGAAGACGGGATTTTGTGCAGAGGCTGCCAGGGCGAAGCCCCGTATACGCTTTTGAACGGGAACGGCGAACTTTCCCACGCGCCGCGTAAAAAAGTGCTGCCCGTGGAAGAATCTGTGGGGAAAAAAGCTCTGCACGATATGACGCAGATTGAGCCGGGCGCATCCAAAGGCCCCGCTTTTTCCGCCGGGCAGACCATTTCTGTGGGCGATGTCTGCCGCTTGCAGCAAATGGGGCGTTTTTCCGTGGCTGTCATGGATGAGGAAACAGAGCACGGCGACTTCATTCATGAAAATGCGGGAGCAGAGGCTTTTGCCCGGCGCATGGCCGGAGCCCATGTGGGTTTTTCCTTGCCGCCCAAAGAAGGCAAGCTCAACCTGCACGCCAAAAAAGGCGGCCTTTTGTGCGTGGACAAAAAACGGCTGCACGCCTTTAATATGGTGCCGGACGTCATGTGCGGCAGCCGCCAGGACGGCATGATCGTGGAGGAAGGCAGCGATTTCGCGGGCACGCGGGTAATCCCCCTCTATCTGCATCCGGACGCCTTTGCCCAGGCTCTGACGGTGCTCTCCCGGCCGCTTTTTTCCATAGCTCCGCTGCGCAGGGCCAAAGTCGGCATTTTGGTGACGGGCACAGAAGTGTTTAAGGGGCTTATTGAGGATAAATTCATCCCTGTGATCAGCGCCAAGGTACAGGCCTATGACTGCACTGTGGCGCGCGCCGATATCGTGCCCGATGATCCGGAGGCCATAGCGGCGAGCGTTGCCGCCATGCGCGAAGCCGGGGCGGATTTGCTGGTGACCACGGGGGGACTTTCCGTTGATCCGGAAGACATCACCCGACAGGCCCTCATCAAGGCGGGGCTTACGGACATTCTCTACGGCGCTCCCGTGCTGCCCGGAGCCATGAGCCTGATTGGCCGCATCGCCGCGCCGGGGGTGGAGTTTTCCCGGGCCGTGCAAGGGGAGGGGGATGTGCATCCCCTCTGGCAGCCGGACGAAGGCTGCATGCAGGTTCTCGGCGTGCCGGCCTGCGCGCTGTATTTCAAGACCACGCTGTTTGATATTTTGCTGCCGCGCCTCCTGGCCGGGCGCAGGCTCTGCCGTGCGGATATGGCGGACATGGGCGAAGGCGGCTTTTGCATGAGCTGCAAGGTGTGCACCTGGCCCAAGTGCTTTTTTGTGAAATAGCGGCGAGGGACAGCCTCCAGGCAGGAAGCCGGCTTTTCTACGAGCGGGCATACGTGCGAACGTATGCCCGCTCGTTTTTTAGGCAAATGACCATTGAAAATGTGCAGGTTCTGGGGGGGGCGCTGCCCGCCATGAAGGCATAGGGACACTTGCTTTTGCCGTTACACGCCGAAGTGGGCGTCTTCAAGGTGCTCTGCTCCAGACTAAAAGCAAGGAGAAACGTTGCTGCGTATTGTGTAAGCCAACACGCTGCCTGTGTAATGACGGATTACCTCTATTAATATGTTGCAATGTAGATATTTTGTTTTAAAAATTGTATTGCAAGCTATATTATTATCATATACTAAAGCCGCAAACATGAAAAACGTATTCAAAGTATACGCTTTTCTTTTTTCATTGTATTCATATCAATGCGCTGCAAAGAGGATCGCAGGTTCATACTGCGGTGTTGCGTAGCTTTGCCGTATTTATAGAAAAACTTATAATATATAGAAAAGAAGTAGTAAGTCACCCATAACCAGGAGGCAGCGTTTATGCACCCCGAACAGGCCAGGCGTGTCGTTTTTATGGATTCCACCGACTATGCGTACCTTAACGATAAAACGGAGGTGGATGCTGCGGATGCGCAGTCGGGGCACATTGAAGAGAGCCTTCTGGAAATGATGGATGCGTCTTTTGAATTCAGCGGGCCGGATTCTTTTTATGCCGCTTTTGAGGCTGGATTTGCGGATTTGCCCATCACTTCGGATAACACCAGTTTTACTCAGATGCAGGATCATGCCGAGGTGATGAGCACCATAGGGCACCACCTGAAACAGCAGGGAAGTTCAGGTACGCACGGCTGGGGAGCCGGCGCGGATGAAGGCGCTTCGGTTTCTTTTGGTGATGCGCCTTCGAAGCTCACAAGCAGCTATGGCGTGGAAGATGCCCTTGCGAGCGGTATGAAATCCCAGAGTGGTCTGCATCCGCAGGGGTGGAGCCTTGCTGTGGAGAAGAGTTCTTCCGCTGTTGCCGGTGATCTTGCCAGGCCTGAAAATGCTCATGCGATTGGCGAAGATGCGGTTTTGAGTAAAGGCGGTATGGGTGAGCTTGCGCCGGTGGCGTATGCGTATGAAGTGCCTCAGGCCGAGTCGCTGGTCACTTCTGGAAATGATACCTGGGCCTATACTGACGATCCCCTGAAGGCACTGTTATATACAGAGAATGGATTTGACAGCGCCCGGTGGAACATTTCCACAGGCCCTGTGGGCACGCCTGTCAAGCTTACCTATAGTTTTCTTACGTCAGTACCCTCTTATGCAAACCCGTCAGACTTCCCTGGGGTTACCGCTTTTTCCGCCGCGCAAAAAACCGCTGTAAAAAATATTCTTAGCGCTGTTTCAGAGTTTGCCAACGTCACTTTCACAGAAGTCAGCGGGGTGGGAGACTTAACGTTCGCCAACCATACCTTCACGGATAAACAGCCTGAAAATGCCGTAGGTTATGCGTTTATCCCTCAACTAGATCCCTCAACGGGTAAGATGACGTCACTCTCTGGCGACATTTGGCTCGAGGCGCAAGCTGGATGGGTCAGCATCAACCCGTGGAGCGCATCTCCCGGAGGTGACGGTTACCAGGCCTTGATCCATGAGATCGGTCACGCTCTTGGCTTGAAGCATCCTTTTGAAAAAACGTACAGACTCGCTGCTGATTTGGATATCGATACATATACGCAAATGAGTTATACACGCAATAATGCTTGGGCGCCTGTCAAGGTAAGTGATTTTTCCTACCAGATTACGCCCATGCATCCGAGCACTTTTATGACATTGGACATTGTGGCCTTACAAAATCTTTATGGCGCCAATACCGCGACGCGTAGCGGCAATGACAAGTATGCCTGGGATACTACTCCAAAACGTATAGAGACGATTTGGGACGGCGGCGGCAACGACACAATAGACTGCTCAAAGCAGGTATACTCCTGCAACATCAACTTGCAGGAGGGCGCTTACAGCTCCATCGGCCTATTGCTGACAGATGAGGATGTCAGAAGCGCCTATAATCTGCCATCCGGTATTTTTCCTTTTCCTTCTAATCTTGCGGCTTATAAGGTTTTCCGGGGTGAAAACAGTGTGGCCATAGCCAGAGGCGTCACAATCGAAAATGCCATAGGCGGCAGCGCTAACGACACGCTGACCGGAAATGCTGCTAATAACCTTCTTCGCGGCGGCGGCGGCAATGACCTTTTGTACGGCGGCCTGGGCGCTGACACGCTAGAGGGGGCAACCGGCAACGATACTCTCAAGGGTGACGCGAATAATGACTCTCTCTATGGAGGCGACGGCAACGACTGGCTCGACGGTGGCGCGGGTGCGGATCGCATGGAGGGAGGAAACGGCAATGACGTGTATGTAGTGGATAATGCCAGTGACAAGGTGATTGAAGCCGCTGACGCGGGTATAGATACCGTGCGCGCAAGCATTACCCATATCTTAGCTGTTAATGCCGAAAAACTTGAGTTGACGGGAACCGCCAATATCAACGGTACCGGCAACACTCTGGCCAATACGCTTACAGGCAACAACGGGAACAACACGCTGGACGGCGCGCAGGGTAATGATACGCTTTACGGCGGGCTCGGGGATGACTTCCTCAACGGCGGAGCCGGTGCGGATTACATGGACGGCGGAGCCGGCGATGACACCTATGTTGTGGATGATGCCGGTGATAAGGTTGTTGAAGCCGCAAACGCAGGTACAGATACCGTGCGCTCAAGCATCAGTTACACCTTGGGCAATAATGTGGAACAGCTCGTGTTGTTAACAGGCGCCGGCAATATTAACGGCATTGGCAACGCCCTGGCCAATACACTTACCGGCAATAACGGGCACAACACGTTGGACGGCGGCTTGGGTAACGACAAGCTTTATGGCGGACTCGGGGATGACTTCCTCAACGGCGGAGCCGGTGCGGACTATATGAAAGGCGGAGCGGGCAATGATACCTATGTAGTGGATAATGCTAATGACCAGATTGCTGAAGCCGCTAACGAGGGCATAGATACCGTGCGTGCAAGCGTCAGCTGCACCCTGGGCGCTGAGGTGGAAAAGCTTGAGTTGACGGGAACCGTCAATATCAACGGCGTCGGCAACATTCTGGCGAATACGATCACCGGCAACGAGGGCGTGAATATTCTGGAGGGCGGCGTCGGCAATGATACCCTTTACGGCAAGGGCGGGGATGATATTGGGCTTTACGGCAACGAGGGCAATGACTACCTCGATGGCGGCGTCGGTGCGGATTACATGAAAGGCGGGACAGGCGATGACGTCTATATTGTGGATAATACCAAAGACAAAGCGGTTGAGTATGCCGGTGGAGGCGTGGACACCGTGCGCGCAAGCGTCAGCTACACCCTGGGCGCCGAGGTGGAAAAGCTTGAGTTGACGGGAACCGCCAGTATCAACGGCGTCGGCAATGCCCTGGCAAATACGCTTACGGGCAACGGCGGAAACAATGCCTTGAACGGCGGAGCGGGTAACGACAAGCTCTATGGCGGATCCGGCAATGACCTCCTAAACGGCGGAGACGGCGCGGATCTGCTGTTCGGCCAGGCCGGGGCCGATAAGCTGTATGGCGGAACGGGCAATGATACCTTTGGGTACACGCTGACCACGGATTCTTTGCTGAGTGCGCCGGATAGGATTTTCGACTTCGATTTGGAGCAGGACAAAGTCGATTTTTCAAAGTTTGACGTCAACCCGAGCACAAGCGCTATGGATCATTTTACCTTTACAGGTTCAGCGCTTTTCGGCGCAAACACGCCCGGGCAGTTGCGCTTTGAATACAATGCGGCCACGAACCTGGGCACTCTTTACGGCAATGTTGACATGAACACCACCGCTGATTTTGCCATAGAATTTGCCGGTCTTAAGGTTCTGACCGCGGCCGGTTTGATCTTGTAGGCGGTTTTTGGGTTTTAAGCGCGGCTGATTGCTTAGAGCAACTTACCATTGAAAATGGTAAGTTGCTCTGCAAGGATTTACCAGTAACCCCTTGCCTTGAGATTGCCGTAGGCGGGCTTTGCCCGCTGTTAAGCGGCAAATCTCAAAGTTTATCTGCTCTAGTACGTGTTGCCGCATAGCGGCTGAGGCGAACTGATAACAGCATTTTGCGGCAAAAAATTGTGAGAGGCCTTTGTTGGGCGGTTCAACTTTGAAAAAGTTGAACCGCTCGAGTTTTTGTTGAACCCGGAAGGGCTTTAGCGTATATAAAGTAGTCAGCGCCGTCAGCGCTGTTCCCGGTTTTTTTACGTAGAAAATGTGCGATGCCTTGAATTATTGAAGGAGTGAGCTCCTATGCAGCGAGTTCTGGAGCAGATGGCGCGCAAGCTCAGCGCATATGATGAAGCCTCGCTTATGCAGTTATGGCAGCAATACGCCGCGCAGGTGCATGACTTTGAGCCCACAAAGCGCTGGGAAGAAGCCACTCTTGTTTTATGTCTGATTCAGGCTGTGCATTGGAAAAATCAGCTCTTTAACTATCATCTTGCTCTCACGGCCAGGCCGGCGGATAAAGGCGCAGCGCCTCCGCTGCCGGATTTTTTCGCCAATAATCTTGCCGCGGCCAAAGAAAAAGCGCCTTCTTTCGCGCAAAGAGCCACAGTGCTGCCGTTTCCCGGCAAACACGAGGCGGATCATGCAGGCGGGCTTTTAGGCAAGCCCGACGGTGGGAACCAGGGCGTGCCTGAAGAACTCGGCAAAAATGAGGAGCGGATTTCCAAAAACGCTTCTGAGGATACGCAAGATTCTGAATAGCCGCCCTGGAGCGAACGGCCTTTACTGCGCCCGCTCCGGCGTTTGTCGGCAGGCAAGCGCCCGCGCGCGGCGTTTCACAAAAGACAGATCATTCGCGCAACAGCGGAATTTTATTAATACAATGCGGTCCGGCATTGTGGCGTAAGGAGACAGGCATGTCTAATTTGGTGATTGTGGGTGCGCAGTGGGGAGATGAGGGCAAGGGCAAGATAGTGGATCTGCTCTCCGCAGATATTGCCGCTGTGGTGCGTTTTCAGGGCGGCAACAATGCCGGGCATACCGTTATTGTGGACGGCAAAAAATATATCCTCAAGCTCATCCCCTCGGGCATTTTGCACGAAGGCAAGGTCTGCATGATCGGCAACGGGGTTGTGCTCGACCCTGAGGCCCTGTGCGCTGAAATGGACGGAATCGCCTCCCAGGGCGTATCCGTAACGCCTGAGCGCCTGAAAATTTCGCGTAAAGCCCACCTGATCATGCCCTACCACAAGGCCCTTGACCTGGCCCGGGAAGAAAGCAAGGCCGACGCCAAGATCGGCACCACCGGGCGGGGCATAGGCCCCTGCTATGAAGACAAGGCGGGCCGCATCGGCATCCGCGCTTGCGATCTGGCGGATGAGCCCCTTTTGCGGCGCAAAGTGCAAGAGGCGCTGAAGGAAAAAAACGTGCTCCTTGAGCGTTTGTATGGCCGCGCGCCCATGCGCGTTGAGGACATTATGGAAAAGGCGCTGCCTTTGGCGGCGCGGCTGCGCCCGTATCTTGCGGACGTGAGCGCGGAAATGGCCGCGGTGGAGGCCCGGGGCGGCTCCATCATGTTTGAGGGGGCGCAGGGCGTGCATCTTGATGTGGATCACGGCACCTATCCTTGCGTGACCTCATCCAACACCGTGGCCGGCAACGCATCGGCAGGCGCGGGCCTGGGGCCGGGGCGGCTTGGGCGCATTATCGGCATTGTCAAAGCCTATACCACCCGAGTCGGCTCAGGGCCTTTTCCCACCGAGCTTTCCGACCCTGTGGGCGACTATTTGCAGGAAAAAGGCGGGGAATTCGGCGCTGTGACCGGGCGCAGGCGGCGTTGCGGCTGGCTGGACATGGCGCTGGTGCGTGAATCCATCCGCTTATGCGGCATCAGCGAAATTGCCCTGACCAAGCTGGACGTGCTTTCGGGACTGCCGACCCTCAATATTTGCACGGCGTATAAGCGGGGCGGAGAAACGCTGGAGTACCCTCCCCAGACGGAGTTGGGGCTTGAAGGCGTGACCCCGACGTATGAAAGCATGCCCGGGTGGGATGCGGATCTTGCCGAAATCCGGGCCTGGAAGGATCTGCCGGAAACGGCCAGGGCCTATGTGCTGCGCCTGGAAGAGCTCGCGGGCGTGTCTGTGCGCATTATTTCCGTTGGGCCGGGCAGGGAACAGACCTTTATGCGGTAACAACCCCCTTAAGGGGTGGTGAATGCGGGGCGCTGCCCCGCACCCCGCAAGGGGATTGAATCCCCTTGACCCCCATGGGCCCAAAAGCGGCAAAGCCGCTTTTGGGAATTTGCGGATGCAGGGGGCCACGCCTCCTGCCGGGGAGGCCAGGAGGGGCGGAGCCCCTCCTGAAGCT
>JAVBOT010000048.1:0-3417 GCA_031550225.1 Desulfovibrio sp. | reverse complement strand
TTTCGGAAAATCTCCTTTAAAACTAGCAAAGGGATTTTCCGAACGCTACACTAGGGCGTGCTAACACTATTTAAGCGCCTCAATGATGAGAGCAAAAACGATAAAAGCAAGGAACATGACATCCAGCTTGTCATATCGAGTTGCTATGCGCCTGAAACCTTTTAACCGCCCAAAAAGCCTTTCGATTTCGTTACGCTTTTTATACAGTTCTTTGTCATACGGCCATGGTTTCAGCCGGTTAGGGTTTGGCGGGACCACAGGCTCGTAGCCCAGGCTGCGGCTGAGGCGCTGAGTTTCATTGCCCTCGTAAGCCCTGTCCATGGTGAGATTGCGCCGCGTCGGGGCAGAGCCAAGACGCTCCAAGAGGGCTCGGCCTTGAGGCGCATCCCCGGCTTTGCCGGGGGAAAGGCTGAATATCAGCGCGCATTCGGCTGACGCGGCAACCATATGAATTTTGGTTGTCCATCCGCCTCTGGATTTGCCGATGGATTGCGGACCTGTTTTTTTAAGGCCCCTGTCCCATCGGGGTGGACTTTAACAGTTGTGCTGTCGAGAGAGAGGGTTTCGATTTTGATAGATATTAAGCGTTCACGTTGAAGACGCTCAAAAATCCTATCAAGCACTCCGTTTTTACTCCATCGGCTCATGCGGGTGTAAATGGAATGCCAATTCCCAAATTCTTTCGGCAAACTTCGCCACTTGCAGCCGTTCTCGGCTACATACAAGATGGCATTAATGATTTGAAGGTTATCCTGTGTGACATTGCCTCGTTGGCGTGGAAAGCTATCAACGATCCGCGCATACTGTTCCTGGGTAATCTTCATGAGGCAAATATAACCCAATGAAGCAATTTTAGCAATTAGTGTTAACAGAACCTAGAACAAATTACCAGTAAAAAGGGTGAAAAGCTAAAAAGAGAAATCCCGATCGCATGGATCGGAATTTTTAATTTTTATTGGCGGAGGGAGAGGGATTTGAACCCCCGATAGGCTTTCACCTATGCTGGTTTTCAAGTGTGATTTTAGGGTCAATCATATCAATTAGTTAAACAAATCAATCTAATTATATCAAACACCTGTATGCGCATAAAATTTTATGCGCATACAGGTGTTTTCAGTCCGAGTGGAGCAAATTTGGAGCAAAATTTTTCAAAAAAACTTCTGCTCAACCTGGGATAATTTGTATTTTTCTGGGCATTCATCGGGCGCGCTCACTGATACTCCGGTGTGAAAGGCGCATTTGCCTGCACCTACGCACATGACAAGGAGTTATCACATGGAGACACGCTTTTACAATATCAACGAAATAGCGGCGATTTTGGGACTCACAGTGGCCGCCGTCCACGCCCATCTCGTCCGTAGAAACTATGATGCCGTTCCGCTCCCCGTTCGCCTCGGCAACCGTTCTCCTACCGAGGCAGAGGTTAGGGAACTCCGCAAATTGCTTCGCGAGCGCGGGATTGATCCAGATTCAGCACGCGGGGAACATCTGTATGATTTGGCTATATCCAACGCCAAGAAAAGCTTTACGGGCTATATTATCGGCTTATTGAAAAGCGCCCCGGACTACGGGCGCGAATTAGACACCATTCCTCGTGAAGAGCGGCAGAACCGGCCCGTTGCTATCGGAGAAATTTTGCTCCAAAGCCCATTGCTTGCTGGACAAAGGGAACGCCTAGCCTTGACAAACAACAATAGTGCCATTATTGATACTAAAAAGGGGTCCTGATGGGTAACTTCGAAAAAGCCTTGGCAAAAATGCGGGAAGCGCCGCAGAACGTGCGGTATGCCGAACTGGCGGCGCTCTGCGAGCATTTCTTTGGCGAACCTCGCCAGAAAGGCACGAGCCATGCCGTGTATAAAACCCCCTGGCAGGGCGACCCCCGTGTGAATATCCAAGAGGGAAAAGGCGGCAAGGCAAAGACGTATCAGGTCAAGCAAGTGCTTGCAGCCGTCGCCCGCCTGAAAGGAGAATAAATATGGACAGCAAGCAATATACGTATCGCGTTATCTGGTCGGAAGAAGACCAGGAGTTTGTGGGTTTGTGCGCGGAGTTCCCCAGCTTGTCCTGGCTTGAGGAATCTCAAGAAGACGCTCTGCGTGGCATCGTGCAGTTGGTGAAAGATACCGTGGCCGACATGGAGCAAACAGGCGAACACGTTCCCCAACCGCTTTCTTTGCAGAAGTTCTCCGGCAAGTTCCAGGTGCGCACCACGCCGGAAACGCATAGACGCCTCGCCATGCAGGCCGCAGAAGCCGGCGTGAGCCTGAACCGGCTCATCAACAGCAAGCTGACGGAACACCACGCTTAGCCGGATTTTCTGCGCTTGTCCCGTGTCGCCAGCATCCACGCTTCGGCGGTTATCCGGGAATTTCCAGCTAAGGGTTTGCTTTGCCTAACGGCGAATGAGAAATTTGTAATTCGGGAACAGAGAAATTTTAGCGGCTAAAATTTGTGGACGCTAAAAGCCGTATTTTGGCTCTCTCACTTTTTCGTAAGGCGGGCCGAGGAATTGGGCGCGCTTGGCGTTACGGCAAAGCTCGTCGGCCTCACGTTCATCCTGCGGCTTCTGTTCGCATTCGGCAATTTTGACATCAAGGGCCACTTTATTTTCTGATAACCTATACCATTCTACCGAGCCTTCTTTTGGCTGTTCAGCAGCGGCTATGGGCGAAGCAGCCAAGAGAAGACAAAGAGCGAACAGGGCAGTTTTGATATTGAACATGCCTTTCTCCGTAGGGTAATTGACCATGAAAGAAACAATATATTATGTCTTTTCTGGTCAAGCCCTGCGGTATTCTTCTATTATGCAGGAGAGGGACACGCTTAACTGGGCAATGGCCTCTGTTATCCATCAAGCCAGGAAGGACGCCGGATTGACGCAAGTCGAACTGGCGGATTTTTCGGGACTGTCCAAGCCCTATGTCTCCAGCCTTGAACGCGGGAATATCAACGCATCGGTCTATGCCCTGGTACGGGTTGCCGAAGTACTGAAAATCGCTCCGTCAGAACTGATGGTCCGAGTTGAACGCGAGATTAAAAAAGGCCCGCAGAAGCCCGAAAAAGAAACTGGTCGTCCCAAGAAATAGCCGTTTTATCTTACGGGTGCGGGCCTTCCAGTAATTTTTATTTGCCTTTCCGCCACGTTCCGGGTAAATTGCACCGTTCATGGCAAATCTGTTTGCCGGAACGGAGGGATGGCTGAGCGGTTGATAGCACTGGTCTTGAAAACCAGCATAGGTGAAAGCCTATCGGGGGTTCAAATCCCTCTCCCTCCGCCAAACATCAAAATTGATGAAACCCGGATTGACCAATAATCCAAGAAATACTAAGGTTTTCTTGGCTGGTTACTCCGGGTTTCTCTTCGTGTAACCAGCGACATCTGACCCATTCCGGGGGCAACTTTTGGGGCAACAA
>JAVBOT010000006.1:0-62992 GCA_031550225.1 Desulfovibrio sp. | reverse complement strand
TCACCATTTCCTCTCGACCTCGGGCCGTGAGTTTGGCATTCTTGTGACTGTTCACTCTGTCCTCATTTCGGTTTGCTGTTGTCTCGCAACTCCAGCTTTACCGTTTTGAGGCAGGGTGAACAACCTATTGAAACATTACATCTAAGGCATCAGCCCCATAAGCTCGTAGACAAGGCGGGCCGCCGTATAGCTTGGGGCCGGCATGGAAGCGATGGGCGCAAGCTCCACCACGTCAAAGCCAAGACAGGTTCGTCCGGCAAGGCTGCGCGCGGTAAGGCGCAAGGCGTCCCACCACAAAAGCCCCCCGGGTTCAGGCGTGCCTGTGGCCGGCATCACGGACGCATCAAGGGCGTCAACATCAAAGCTCAAAAAAACGCGCTCGGGAAAATCCTTTGGCAGAAGCGCTTTCCCTGCCTCTACAGCTTTGCCCATCCCCATTTCATACAAATCACGCGCATCCAGGCGGGCGATTCCACGCTGCTTGCGGAACGTTTCTTCTTCCGGAGAAAGGCTGCGCACCCCTATCTGAAATAAGGCCAGCCCCAGATCATCCACCGCTCTGCGCATCACGCAGGCATGGCTGTAAGGGGTGCCTGAATACGTTTCCCTCAAGTCCGCATGCGCGTCAAAGTGCACTATGCCGAAATGCCCGCAGCGTTGCTTCAAAGCCCGCAGCGCGCCCAGCGTTATGCTGTGCTCCCCGCCGAGCAGCACCGGCAAGGCATTGCCCGGACCTTGCACAAAAACACGCGCGACAGCGCCCTCGATCCGCTCCAGCACCTCTTCAGCGCTGCCCTCACAATCTACAGGCGCATGCGTGAAAATGCCCTGTTCGGAAGGATTGCTCCGCCCGGTCCAGACCTCCAGTTGCTGGGAGGCCTCCAGAATGGCTCCAGGGCCCCGGGCCGTTCCGCCGCCATAAGAAACCGTTGCTTCATACGGCACAGGAATGACATGGAAACGGCATTGCGCAGCGGGACGAAAGCCAAGCTCCGAAGCGAGAAAAGCGGGAAACTCCCCAGGCATGACCGTATGTTCCATAAACTCCTCACATGACGGCGCATCAAGACAGGCGCGTTTTAAAATCCTCATAACCAAACTGGCGCACCATGCGCAGGCCCTGGCCGCCCCGCTCCCGCAGCGCTATTCCCGGCAAGCCGAGGCCGTTGAAAGTGGTCGTCTTCACCATGGTGTAATGCGCCATGTCCAGAAAGAACACCCGATCTTTCGGGCGCAAGGGAGCGGGAAACGAATATTCCCCCACCACATCTCCGGCCAGGCAGGATTTTCCGGCCAAGCGGCAGGTCCAGGCCTGCTCGCCCGCGGTGCCGGCCCCCGCCACTTCAGGCCGGTAGGGCATTTCCAGCACGTCCGGCATATGCGCCGCGGCGGAGCAGTCCAGGATGACCACCGGCATGTCCGCTTCCACCACATCCAGCACTGTGGAAACAAGCACGCCCGCATTCAGGGCCACGGCTTCGCCTGGTTCCAGATAGATCTCAAGCCCGTAGCGCTCCCGGATGCGCGTAATGCAACGGCACAGCAAGTCCAGGTCATAGCCGGGCTTTGTAATATGGTGCCCGCCTCCGAAATTCAGCCAGCGCAGCCCCGCAAAAAGATGACTGAACCGGCGCTCCACCTCATCCAAAGTTCGGGCAAGGGGAGCGGCATCCTGCTCGCACAGAGTGTGGAAGTGCAGGCCGCTCATGCCGAGTTCCCGCAAAGAGCGCACATTGCGCGAGGCAAAGGCCCCTTGCCGGATGCCCAAACGCGAACCCGGCGCGCAAGGGTCATACAGCGGCACCGCCCCTTCGGAGTGCTCGGGATTTATGCGAAAACCCGTTTCCAAAGCGCGGCCGCGGGATTTTACCTGCTCCAGGAGCGGTGAAAAGTGCTCCCACTGGGCAAAGGAATTGAAGACGATATGATCGGCAAGCTCCACCAACTCACGCATATCCTCATCGCTGTATGCCGCCGCGAATACGTGGACTTCTCTGCCGAATTCCTCGCGGCCAAGGCGCGCCTCATGCACAGAGCTGGCGCACACGCCATGCAGAACCCGCCGCAAAAGCGCAAAGGTGCTGAACATGGCAAAGCCCTTGAGCGCCAGAAGGATTTTTGCTCCAGTCCGCTTTTGTACAGCGTCTAAAATATCCAGGTTGGCGGCAAGGCGCTCTTCATCCACTACAAAACAAGGAGTGGCAAAGCGCTGCGGCACAAGCTCCTCCCAGGGAAGGAACAAAGGTGTTGGCGTCATGATTCATCCTGTGGAAGTAAGGTGCAAGGGAGGTCTTCAAGAGAGCGGTTTACGCTTGAGATTGGCGCTTAACGGCGAGCAAAGCTCACCTACGCCACTCCCGCGGGCTTTGGTGCGCTTCGCTTCACAAGACCAGAGCATCTTACCGGTATGTTAATTTCAAAGGTAAAACGCTCTCGTACTGATTTCATACGAAGCTTCCCGGCAAGGAGCGGGCCCCCTGCACCCGCAAATTCCCAAAAGCGGCAAAGCCGCTTTTGGGCTATGGGGGTCAAGGGGATAACATCCCCTTGCGGGGTTTGGGGCAGCGCCCCAAAAATGCAAACGTACTTGAAGGGTTGCTTCTACAAAAAGCTCTCCACCCAGGGCAGGCCGTATTGGTTCAAATCCCGCATGAAGGGATCGGGATCCAACTGCTCCATGTTCCACACCCCGGGCTTTTTCCAATGGCCCGTGAGCAGCATTTTCGCCCCGATCATGGCGGGCACGCCCGTGGTGTAGCTGATGGCCTGGGATTGCACCTCCCGGTAGCATTGCTCATGATCACAAATGTTGTAGATATAGCAGACGCGCTCTTTGCCGTCTTTCACCCCGCGCATCAAACAGCCGATGCAGGTTTTGCCCTTGGTCAAAGGGCCAAGGGAAGCCGGATCCGGCAAGAGGGCCTTCAAAAACTGGATCGGCACAATGCTTTGGCCCTGGAACTCCACAGGATCAATGCGGGTCATGCCTACATTTTCGAGCACCTTCAGATGGTTGAGATAATTCTCCGAAAAGGTCATCCAAAAACGGGCGCGGCGCAGCCCCTTGATGTGCAAAGCCAAGGATTCCAGTTCTTCATGATACAAAAGGTAGCACTTTTTCCGGCCGATGCCGCCGGGAAAGTCATAGGTCATGGACCAGGACAGAGGATCCGTTTCCACCCATTCCCCGCGCTCCCAGTACCGGCCCTTGGCCGTGACCTCCCGAATATTAATTTCCGGGTTGAAGTTAGTGGCAAAGGGCTTGCCGTGATCTCCGGCATTGCAGTCTATAATGTCCAGTTGGCGGATTTCGTCAAAGTGGTGCTTAAGGGCGTAAGCGCAAAAGACATTGGTCACGCCGGGATCAAAGCCCGAACCCAAAAGCGCCGTAAGGCCTTTTTCTTTAAACCGGTCCTGGTAGGCCCATTGCCATTTATATTCAAATTTCGCCTCATCCAAAGGCTCATAATTGGCTGTATCCACGTAGTCCACGCCGCATTCCAGGCAAGCGTCCATAATATGCAGATCCTGGTAGGGCAGGGCCACGTTAATGATCAGATCCGGCCCGAAAGAGCGCATCAGAGCCACCAGTTCCGGAACATTATCCGCATCCACACGGGCCGTCTCAATGGGACGGGAAAGCTGCGCCGCAATAGCGTCGCACTTGGCTTTGCCTCGGCTCGCCAGCATGATGCGCCCGAATACCTCAGGCACTTGCGCGCACTTGTGCGTGACCACCGCGCCGACGCCCCCGGCGCCGATAATAAGGACTTTTTTCATACCCGCCTCGCTTATCGTTCAAAATAGGTATAGCCGCGCAAGCCGTCTTCAAAGGCTTGCATGATGCGTAACCGGTCCGCCGGCTGAATGCGTCCGGCCCGTACCGCTCCTTCCGCCACTTTACGCAATCCTTCCAGCATCCGGCGCGGATCATACTCCACATACGAAAGGATATCCGCTACCGAATCTCCGCGCAGTTCCCGTAAAAACTCAAAATTTCCGTCCTCTGAGATACGTACGGAAACCACGTTCGTGTCGCCGAGCAGGTTATGCAAATCACCCAGGGTTTCCTGATACGCCCCCACAAGAAAAACCCCAAGGTAATACTCCTCGCCTTCCTTAAGTTCATGCAGATCAATGGTCCGCTTGACCCCTTGGGTGGCGTCTATAAAATGATCGAGCCTGCCGTCGCTGTCGCAGGTAATGTCCGAAAGTATCGCCTGCCGCGTCGGCACCTCCGCCAGCCGGTGCACCGGCATAACCGGGAAAAGCTGGCCAATGGCCCACGCGTCGGGCAGAGACTGGAATACGCTGAAATTGCCGTAATATATATCCGCCATGGCCGCATCAATGCCGACCAGATCCTTGGGCGTATGCGGGAGCTTATTTTTTTCCTGCACAATGCGCTTGATAATGGCCCAAAACAAACGTTCCGCAACCGTGCGCTCACGTAAAGAAACTTTGCCGTGCAAAAACTGCTGGCGCATGTCATCCCGGTAATAGATGGCGTCATTGTAGCATTCCTGCAAATTACGCAAGGTCAGGCTCTTCAACGTGTCCAGAAGGTTGCGCGTGGTTTCAGGCGCGTTTTCAGGCAGCGCAAAACCCTCCTCCTCCAGCAAGCCCTGATGCTCAATGCGGCTGACGTCCAAAATGTTGAACAAAAGCACCGAATAATAGGCTACCGTGGCCCGGCCCGATTCCGTGACGATATGCGGGTGCGGCACCTCGTTTTCATCCAGCACCGTCATCACCGCTTCCACCACGTCCGTGCAATACTCATCCAGGTTATAGTTCCGGCTGGAGATAAATTTAGTGCGGGAACCGTCATAATCCACCGCCAGCCCGCCGCCTAAGTCCAGATAGCCCATGGCCGCGCCCTCTTTCACCAGGCCCACGTATACCCGCGAAGCCTCCAGAGCCGCCTTGCGGATATCGCGGATATCCGGCACCTGAGAACCCAGATGATAGTGGAGCAGGCGGAAGCAATCTAGCATGCCCCGCGCGCGTAACATATCAACCACATTAACAATTTGTGTGGCCGTCAGCCCGAAAGTGGAGCGCTCCCCTCCAGAATCCGTCCAATGCCCCCCGGCCTTGCTGGCAAGCTTGGCCCGCACGCCGATAAGCGGCTTGACGCCCATGCGATCGGAACGCTCCAAGATCAGATCCAGTTCGCTGGGCATTTCCACCACGAAAAAGCAGCGAAAACCCATGCGCACGGCATACAGGCCAAGATCGATGAATTCTTCGTCCTTATATCCGTTACAAATAAGGCAGGCTTCTTCATCGCGCATTTGGGACAACGCCGCGAAAAGCTCAGCTTTGCTCCCCACTTCCATACCATGGTGATAACGCGCCCCGAAACGGGCAATGGCCCCCACCACCTGTTGTTGCTGGTTGACCTTGATGGGAAAGACGCCCCGGTATTTACCCTGATAGCCCAGAGATTTGATGGCCTTGCGAAAACTTTCGTGCAGAAGGGAGATTTGAGAATCCAGGATGTTTTCTATACGCAAAAGCACGGGCATATCCAAACCCCGATCGCGCATACCCTGGATAATGGAGGGAATACTTACGGCAACAGTGCTTTTGTGCCCAAAGGGGCGAACAGCCACATCTCCTTCAGGAGAAACGTCAAAGTAACCCGCGCCCCAAGCGCGGATACCGTAAAGGTCGGCGGAGTCTTCAACACTCCACCTTTGCAGGGTACGTTTTTTTGCCAAGGCAGAAACCTCATACATACTCCGTATGAAAGTGACCGGGAACCCCGGGAAAAAAGCGCTCGCCTGTCACGCAAAGCGCCCACAACGGCCATACGCGCGGTTATCCAAAACCCCGCGCGCCGGGAAAAAACCCGGAAACAAAAGCGCGGGCAAACCGGCCGGAAGCATCATGACATATGCTGAACCAACCGCTTCGTCCGCCGGGAGCACGATACCAACCACTCCCGAAAATATCCGGATAAAAGGCCTTTGGATACAATTTTCTGTAAAAGCAGAACTTCGGGATGTCAAGCCGGTACCCCGCATTGCGTCAACCGCGGCGCTATACATGGCGTCCGGGAAAGAACAATGCTATATTGCGCGTGTTGCATCCAACCCGTGCCGCCAGCACGCCCAAAGGAGAATCCCATGGAAAAACTTCGCCCCAAACCGGATCTTGCGGTCATGCGCCGGGTGGAAGAACTACTGCGGGAGCAGTTGCTGGAAATGGGGGAAGACATCTCTTTGCTTGAACCGCATGAAATCAGCCGCCATATGCACTGCGGCGTCCATGAAAGCGGCTCCTTATCCTATGTCTGGAAAGGAATGCCCCTTCTCGACGTGGACCCGGAAACCCAGCCCGACGGCACCATACACTGGCGTTTTTTTACTCGGGAAACCCCGTTACAATAATGCGCGCTATTCCACACGCAAACGCAAAAAACGCTTTTTCCCCAGTTTGACGATATAGTCCCCCGGTTTCAGAGGGGCCGCGCCGTCCAGGCACAGCACATCATCGATGTGCAGGGCCTTTTGCGCTATAAGCCGCCGGGCTTCGCCGCGCGAAGCCGTGAGGCCCGCATCCGACAAAAAGGCCACCGGGGTGGAAGTATCCCCTTCCCGGCAGCTATGGCTCGGGGCATCATCGGGCACTCCGCCGCCCGCGAACACGGCGTTAAAACCCTGCCGCGCCTCTTCAGCCTTATCCGTGTTATGATAGCGGGCCGTCATTTCAAAGGCCAGTTCTTCCTTCACCAGCTTGGGATGCCGGGCGCCGCCTTCCACATCCTGCCTAAGGGCATGGATCTCCTCCAGGCTCTTAGTGGAGAGCAACTCAAAATAGCGCCACATCAGATCATCGGAGATCGACATCAGCTTGCCGAAAATTTCTGACGGCGCTTCATCAATGCCCACATAGTTCCCCAGGGATTTGGACATTTTCTTCACACCGTCAAGGCCTTCCAAAAGCGGCATGGTGAGCACGCACTGCGCCTCCTGCCCGTATTGCCCCTGCAAATGCCTGCCCACAAGCAGGTTGAACTTTTGATCCGTGCCGCCCATTTCCACATCCGTTTTTAAGGCCACCGAGTCATAGCCCTGCGCCAACGGATACAAAAATTCATGGATGGCAATGGGGACATTGCCCCTATAGCGTTTTTCAAAGTCATCGCGCTCCAGCATGCGGGCAACAGTATAGCGCGAAGCAAGGCGGATAAAGTCCGCCGCGCCCATAGCGCCCAGCCATGCGGAGTTGAACGCCACTTCGGTTTTATCCGGATCCAGGATTTTGAACACCTGGCGTTTGTAAGTTTCCGCATTGCCCACAATCTGCTCTTCCGTGAGCGGTGGGCGAGTATCGGAACGCCCCGAAGGGTCCCCTATCCGGCCGGTGAAATCGCCAATCAGAAAAACCACATGGTGCCCGAGCTCCTGAAAATGGCGCATTTTATGAATAAGCACCGTGTGCCCGAGATGCAAATCCGGCGCTGTGGGGTCAAAACCCACTTTGATGCGCAAAGGCGCGCCGCGCGCAAGTTTTTTGCGCAACTCCCCTTCTTCGATAAGCTCCGCGCAGCCGCGCTTCATGTGTGCTATTTGGGCGTCTATATCCAGCTTCATAACATCGATCCTAGGTGTAAGGGAGTTTTTTGAGCGAGTAAGGGCATGAGCCTAGAGCAGATTAACTTTGAGATTTGTCGTTTAACGGCGGGCAAAGCCCGCCTACGGCAATCTCAAGGCAAGGATTTACGGGCAAATTCTTGCAGAGCAATTATACATTTTCAATGGTAAATTGCTCTAGTGTGTGTTTTGCAAAACAAACACTACAAAATCCGCCAGGATTTCGCGCCGCGATAAGCGGCGTAAAAGGAGCGCGCGCGCCTACGGCTACTCGACCTGCGCACGAAACGCAGGCAGAGGGCAAAAGACGCCTCGTGACGGCACAGCCTAAGCATCCATTTGAAAATCCACCTTTATCTTATACATACGCTTGGCCGGCAGGTTCAGGATGGCAATGCCCGTTTTTTGGGTGATCCCGTCCAAAAGCGCGCAAACCGCCTCCCAGGAGGGGCAGATACAGGTAAACCAGACATTGTAGGCGTGATCGCGCAGATAGTTGTGGGTTACTTCCGTATGGCGGTTCACCTCGGCTATGAACTCTTCCAGCGCTTCATCCGGAACCTTGGCCGCGCATAAGGTGCTGCGAAATCCCAGTTTGGCGGACTGAAAGTTCGCCCCCAGGCGGCGAATAATCTTGCGGGCCTTGAGAGAACGCACCCGATCAAGGGCTTCTTGCTCAGAAACTCCCACCGTAGCGCCGATAACGGCATAGGGGCGCGGCTCTAAAGGGAAGGCAGACTGGATCAGGCCGAGGATAGCCCGGTCAACCGCATCCAGCAGCAGATCCGGGCGCTCATCAATGCCGCCGCCGTCAAGCTCCTGTTCCGTTATCAGCTTGTCCGCATCCATAATCAGGCCTTTTTTGCGCCGCGCGCTTTGGGCGTATAGCTGCATAAAGGTTCTTCGGCCAGGTGGTTTCCGGTCAGGCTGTGTGCCCTGGCCCGGCAGCCTCCGCATACCTTGTGGTATTCGCAAGGTCCACATTTGCCTTTATAATCCAAAGGATTGCGAAATTCTAAAAAGTGCTTGGACGAACGCCAAATTTCCGGAAACGGCGTTTGCCGCACATTGCCGCAATCAAGCTCCAGATAGCCGCAGGGCTGCACCTGCCCGGTGTGGCTGATAAAGCAAAACCCCGTGCCGCCAAGGCAGCCCCGGGTCAGGGCGTCCATGCCGAAGGTGTCGGGCGTGACGGCCAGCCCTTCTTCTTTCGCGCGCTGGCGCATAATCCGGTAATAATGGGGCGCGCAAGTGGCCTTAAGATGCATTTGCGTGGTTTTACGAAAATCATAAAACCAGTTGAGCACTTCTTCATATTCGCGCGCTGTGATCACCTGATCCGCAAGCCCCGCTGCCCGGCCCATGGGCACAAGCAGAAAAATATGCCAGGCCGCCGCGCCCAACGAATCGGCAAGCGCAAATATTTCCTTGAAATCCACCAGATTTTGCTTGGTCACGGTGCTGTTGATCTGAAACTCTATGCCTTGTTCCTTTAAATAGGAAATGCCCCGCATGGCTGCGTCAAAGGCCCCGGGCATGCCGCGAAAGGCGTCGTGACTCTCCGCCTTGGGACCGTCAATGGAGATGGAACAACGGGAAATGCCCGCTTCTTTCATTTTTTGCGCGTTTTCCCGGCTGATTAATGTGCCGTTAGGCGCCATCACGCAGCGCAGGTCTTTGGACCGGGCATGCGCCACCAGCTCAAAAACATCGGGCCGCAACAAAGGTTCGCCGCCGGTAAAGATAATGATGGGGCTGCCTGTTTCCGGAAAGGTATCGATAAGCGCCTTTGCTTCCGCTGTGGAAAACTCCCCGGGATAGGGATCAAGATGCGCTTCGGCGCGGCAATGTTTGCAAACGAGGTTGCAGGACCGGGTGATCTCCCAGGCGATGAGGCGCAGGGGGGGAGTGCCGTCCGGGAGGGTTTTTAGGTGTTGCGGGTTGCCGGACAGCCCGTCCGTGCGCATGGCGCCGCCCGGGCGGCCGCCGGGATGCCCGCCGGAAGTATTGTCATATGTATTCACGCGAGTGTTCCTTGTTCCAGAAGGCGTTGAGTAAAATAGCTGATGATAAGGTCCGCCCCGGCCCGTTTTATGCTCAAGAGCGATTCCAGGGCCACAGCCTCGGCATCCACCCAGCCCTGCAGGCCGGCGGCTTCAATAAGGGAATATTCCCCGCTTACCTGGTACGCGGCCAGGGGCAGATCAAAGGCGTCTTTAACCGTGCGGATAATATCCAGATAAGGGCCGGCGGGTTTGACCATTAAAATGTCCGCGCCCTCCGCCATATCCGCCCGGGCTTCACGCAAGGCTTCGCGCGCGTTGGCCGGATCCATTTGATAGGATTTGCGATCCCCAAAGCGAGGAGCGGAAGCCGCGGCCTCCCGGAAAGGACCGTAAAAAGCCGAGGCGTATTTCACCGCGTAAGCCATGATCGGCAGCGAGGAAAAGCCGGTTTCGTCCAAAGCGCGGCGAATGGCGCCCACGCGGCCGTCCATCATATCTGAAGGAGCCACTATGTCGGCCCCCGCCCTGGCGTGGGAAACCGCTGTCCGAGCCAGAAGCTCCAAAGAAGGATCATTCTGAATTTCCCCGCTCGGGGTCACCAGCCCGCAGTGCCCGTGATCTGTGTATTCGCACAGGCATACGTCAGTGATCACCACAAGAGAAGGAAAGGATTTTTTTAAACTTCGCACGGCTTTCTGGACAATGCCGTCTTCAGCATAGGCCCCGCTCCCACGCGCATCCTTACTTCCGGGAATGCCGAACAAAAGGCAAGAGCGCAGCCCCGCGTCCACGGCCTTTTCCACTTCCTTTTTCAACTGCTCAAGGGAAAACCGCCACTGCCCGGGCATGGCCGCGATGGGTTGCCGGCCGTTCCCGCCGCAGCCTTCCTCCACAAAATACGGCATAATCAGATCTTGGGGGCGCAATACGGTCTCCCGCAACATTTCCCGCAAAATCGAATGCTTACGCAATCTTCTTCCACGATAAAACATGGTTTTTTTCTCCACTTGGCCGCTTAAACGTGAGGGGCGCTCAATCCCTGAAGCGCCGCCGCTACTTCAGGCCGATTTCCTCGTCAGTCAGGTAGCAGGCCGGGTCTTCAGCCCAAATGTCTCCGGACCAGGCCTCGGCCCGGGCACGAAAGTTTCCGCCGCAAATGTTGAGGAAGCGGCACCGGGCGCACCGCCCGCCCACATGGGCTTTTTTATCCTTAAGTTTGTGCAGCAGTTCTATTTTCGGATCATCCCATATGGCTGAAAATGGCCGCTCCAACACATTGCCAAAGCTGCGTTCGCGCCAGAACTGGTCGGCATGCACCTCTCCGTCCCAGGAAATGCAGCCGATGCCCCGGCCGGAGCTGTTGCCCTCATTGTACTGCAAAAGTTCAAACACTTCCTCGGCGCGCTTGGGATCCTCACGCTTCATGCGCAGCCACAAATAAGGGCCGTCGGCGTGGTTATCCACGGTGAGCACTTCCTTGGGCTTGCCCTGGTCAAAAAGCTGCCGCGTGCGATCAAGGATCAGATCGACAACGGCGCGGGTTTCCGCATGATCCAAATCTTCTTTGATCAGATCCGAGCCCCGGCCGGAGTAGACAAGATGGTAGAAACAGATGCGCGGCACTTCAAGATCGCGCACCAGATCAAAAAGCACCGGCACTTCCCCCACGTTGCGCTTGTTGATGGTGAAACGCAAACCCACCTTTAAGCCTTCGGCTTGACAGTTTTCAATGCCTTCCAAGGCTTTTTTGAATGAGCCCGGCACCTTGCGGAAGCGATCATGCACTTCTTCCCCGCCGTCCAGCGATATGCCCACATAAGAAAGCCCCACGCCTTTGAGTTCCCGGGCCTTTTCCTTGCTGATCAGCGTGCCGTTGGTGGAAATCACCGCCCGCATGCCCCGGCTCACCGCATGGTTGGCAAGCTCCACCAAGTCTTTGCGCACCAGAGGCTCACCGCCGGAAAACAACATAACCGGCGCCCCATAGGCGGCAAGATCATCAATCAACGCTTTGCCCTGCGCGGTGGAGATGGCGTCCGTGCCTCCTTCTTCCAGGGCTTTAGCGTAACAGTGCACGCAACGCAAATTGCAGCGCCTGGTCATATTCCAGACAACCACAGGCTTTTTATCTTTGGAAAATTGCAGCAGGTGCGAGGGAAGCTTGCCGGAATCGCGCCCGTAACGCAAAGCATCGGAAGGCTCCACCTGGCCGCAGTAAAGTTTGGAAATGCCTATCATGAAAACTCCTTAATAAGGGCGATTACATTTAAAAAAAGCGGCTCCCGGCGCATGAGGCGGGGCAGTGGCATGGCCGTGCCTTGGCAAACGCCGCTCACGGCGTTTGTCATCAAAATCAATTGGAACGGTTCAACTCTGAACAAGTTGAACCGTTCCGCAAATCCTTGCCGTGAGGCGCCCGCAGGGCGGATTTGCCCGCCGCTTCGCACAATCGCCTCAACCTGATGCTATAAAAGAAAAATCGCGTACAGCCGGCTTACGGCGCAGCACAGACAATATAAGCACTATAAAGAACAGGCGCTACGGTAATCCGCGCGCACGACGATTGCAAGCGATTGTCCCGGGTATTTTACGCTTTTTTTATCCCGATACGGGAATTGCAGCGCATACGCACGCCGCTGCTCCTATTCCGGAAGGCCCTCTTCCCGCAGACTCGCGCGCAGCCCTTTTTCCATAGGCCGCAAAACCGCAAGCGCGGTGGGGAAGTCAAAAGCCGCGATGGCGCTGCCGGCCGCGGTCGCGGCATTGACATTCACCTGCTTGATATGCGGCTCAAGGGCCTCGAACATGCGGCGGGCCGCGGCGTCGTCATCGGCAAGCAGAGAGTTCAGCACCGCCAGGGAAGGCAGCAGCGATTGCCCGTCCGAGGATTGCGATTGTGATTGCAAAGGGCTGGATTGGGGGTTGGGAAACACGAACTGGAGCATGCCGAGAATGGCCGTAAATTCCGTAAAAAAGGAATGAAGCAGCTTGAGATAGTGCTGGGACTCGCCGGTGCTTCCCTCGCCCCCCGGCCAAATTTTCGCCGCGACCGCGCCAAAGGAAATGACCGCGTCTTTTTGTCCCAAGTTCGCCGCCGAAGAGGCGGCCGCCATCGCCACAGTTTCCGGAAGTTTCTGGAGCAGCGCCTCACTCGCGTTCAACAGACGTTTGGCTCCAATGAGCTGCGCGCAGTCCCGGACGGACTCGATCTTCGCCAAAATTTTTTCCACCGCGGGCGGCTTTTGCGCGGAAAAAAGCATGGATAAAAGATCGCTATCCATAGCGGCCAGTTGCAAACGGAATTGCAGCAACAAGGTTTTATAATGCACCATATCGTTTTGAACACGCGATAAGCCTTCTTCCACATCAATTCCGGGCAGCTCCGGCAGGGGCGAATCATCCAGAGGGTTGGCCGCGCGTCCTTTACGTTCTTCTTTATAGGCGGGCTTTAACCAGCGGCGCATGGTATCGTAAAGGCTGGCCACATCAATGGGTTTAGCAATGTGCTCATTCATGCCCGCTTCCAGGCAACGCGTCCGCTCGTCAACCGTGGCGTGGGCCGTCATGGCGATAATGGGCAAGCCCGCAAAGCGCGAGTTGGCCCGGATCTTTCTTGTGGCGGAAATCCCGTCCAATTCAGGCATCTGCAGATCCATGAAAATAAGGTCAAAAGGAATGCCCGGGCTTGATTCAAGCATATCAAGCGCTATGCGGCCGTTTTCCGCCACAGTCACGACCGCGCCCGTTTCATTTATAAGTTCCGCGGCAATCTGCTGGTTGATGAGGTTGTCTTCCACAAGCAAAATGCGGCTCTCTGAAAAATAGGGGATTTGTAGAGAGTTTTGTTCTAAAGCCTCGCCTGTCTCCGTCGCTGCCTGCGGGCCAAGCACAAGCCTCTGCAAGACCTCATAAAGCCGGTGCGACACCACTGGGCGGGTGATAATAGCTGTGGGGCGATATCCGCCATCCGCTCCGCCCTTATCCTCCAGCCCCATCTTATCGTCCGGCTGTTCCCCGTAGCCGAAAGGCGCGACCGCCAGCACATGGGGAATATTGGACAACAACATGGTTTTACGCAGATGCAGAAGATTTTCGCTCTGATTTTGTTCCGCAAGGCTTAAAGGCAGAATCAGAACACGGGGAAGGTTTGAGGAAGCATCCGTACTTGCTATGGAGGCGAAAGCCTGCCCCATGTCGCTAAAGGCCGTTGCCCGGCACCCCATATCCTTGAGCATATCCAGCACCAGGGCCCGCTGCATGTCGCTGGGATCCACAAGGGTCACCGCCAGGCCCGCCAGAACGTCCTCCCCTCGTTGTCCCTCGCTCACGTTTTTATCAATATCCAGCGGAATATTGATGGTTATTTTTGTGCCCTGGCCTTGCACGCTCTCCAAAGACAAGGCCCCTCCCGCAAGTTCCAGAAGATTTTTGGCAATGACAAGCCCAAGTCCCGTGCCGCCGTATTTGCGGGTGATGGAAGAATCCACCTGCGAGAAAGATTGAAAAAGCAAGCTTTGTTGCTCTTCAGGAATGCCGATGCCCGTGTCGCGCACAATGAAACGCAGGTGGGCGCAATCTCCCGCAATCCGATCAAGGTGGCAGCGTACGCTGATGCCGCCTTTTTCCGTAAATTTAACCGCGTTGCCCACAAGATTGATCAGCACCTGGCCAAGACGCAAAGGATCGCCCATAAGGTGCAGCGGCACATTGCGCTCAATGAAAAAGGCCACGTCTATGCCCTGCTCTTCCGCTTTTGCTCCCACGATGGACGCCAGGTTGTCGAACAAAGTATGCAGGGCAAAGGGCAGATGCTCTATGGCCAGCTTGCCGGATTCTATTTTGGAAAAATCCAGAATGTCGTTGACCACGCCCAACAAAGTTACGCCGGCATTATGAATTTTAGATATATAATCTAACTGCTTAGGAGAAAGATGCATTTTTTGCACCAAATAAGCAAGGCCGATAATAGCGTTTAAGGGCGTGCGGATTTCATGGCTCATATTCGCCAAAAACTCACTTTTGGCCTTACTCGCCGATTCCGCCTTACGGGCAAGGGCGTGGGCGCGTTCCGCGGAAAATTCCAGCTCTTTATTGGCGTATTCTAAAGCTTTAAGTGTAGTGTTCAAATTTTCCGTTGTCTGTTTGTCATGCGTAATATCAAGGCTTGTGCCGCGCAAGCCGGCTATGCCTTCAGGCCCGGTAAGCAGCTTGCCCGAGGTGAAAAGCCAGAGAGGAGATCCTTCTTTTGTTTTCACCCTGTGTTCAAAAGCCCGG
The DNA here is from genome assembly GCA_031550225.1 of Desulfovibrio sp. GTDB lineage: Bacteria > Desulfobacterota > Desulfovibrionia > Desulfovibrionales > Desulfovibrionaceae > Frigididesulfovibrio. The sequence continues at coordinate 48,108 of JAVBOT010000006.1, read as the reverse complement.
AATGAGCCAGTGGGCACGCTCGCCTGAAACATGCGGCCGGTCATCTCCTCCCCGGCTTCATCCACGGCAAAATCCTCCCAGCGCATGCCCCGCACCTCTTCGGGCAAATAGCCCGTCAGCGCGAAGATCCGCTCGGAAACGTAAGAAAAATACCCCTGGGAATCCAGCTCCCAAACAATTTCTCCCGCAGCCATGGTGACGTCACGGAAACGTTGTTCCGACTCTGTAAGAGCCGCCTGGATTTGCCTGCGCTGAATGGTGGCCGCCAGCAAAAGCCCCACTGAACGCAAGGTTCCTTCTTCCGCCCGGCCCCAGTCATGCTCGGTATTGCGCACCCCAAGGCAAATGAAGCCCCAAAAAGTGGAGCGAAAAAGTATAGGCGCGGCCAGGGCCGCGCCTATACGATGCAGTTCCAGATGGCGCAGCTCCTGGGCGCTGAGATCTCGGGTCAAGGTATTGATGCTGCGCCCGGAAGCCAGCTCCTGCTCCCATCCGGGCAGATGCGCGCTGTAAATTACGGTGTTCACATAGGAACCGCCATAGCGCGGCGCGCGCTCGCGGGTCCAAAGGTACACCTGCGTACACAAGAGCCCTTCCGCATTATTGCCGTGGTTGCGCCACACCTCCACGCTGTCGGCCCCGGTCAACGAACCGATAAAGCCAAGCACCTTATGGGCCAGGTCATCAAGTTCCTCATCATCGGAAAACAGCAGCAGCGCCGCATCGTTAGCCGCCTGGAGCAGATCTCCCTGGCGCTTGAGCGCCGCCGCCGTGGCCTTGCTCAATGTAATGTCCCGGCAAACTCCAAATAAACCGCGGATGCTCCCGTCAACGGCGATGTCAGGATAACACTGGTTTTCAAAACTGATGGTCTTGCCTTCCGACGTTGTCACCACCGTTTCCGAAAAAAACGGCAGGCCGGATTCAAGCACGTTCTCATCATGCGCGGAGAGCAACCTGTCAAACGGCTCGGGCAGGTTCAGCTCCTCCACTGACTTGCCCATAATCTCATCCTGGCTGCGGTTGCACCCTTCACAAAAAGCTTTATTGCACAACACAAAACGGCCGCTGTTGTCTTTGAAAAAAAACATTTCCGAAAAAGAATCAAAACAACGGCGCAAGCTTTTGGAGGGGATCGACGCATTTTGATCCGCGCTCAAAAACAGCAACGCCGCCTCTTGCGGTTTTTTTTCCACAAAAAAAAGCGTGAGGATCATGGAATGAAGGCGGCCTAAAGAATCTTTCCAGATACAGGGGCATTCTTCGGATATATTAAGGCGCAGGTGATCCCCAGGAGCAACGGAAGGAGGCAGAATTCTATCTCTGGAGTTTGTAAGAAACGCCGCCACGCGCTCATCGGCGGTAAAAAGCTGTTCAAGCGGCGTCCCCACCACCCAGGTTCCGCCTAAGTTATCCGTGCAGGCTTTGTTGACCGCTACCAAAGTCAAATCCGCCGCGTTCACCACAATGACAGGCGTGGGCAACGACAGGAGAACGGGCTCCGGCAACACTCCCACAGGGGCAGCGAATGCGGGACGCGCGGCGTGACAAACAAACGGCAGCGCCACGGCGAAAATTGCGAAAAAAATATCCAGCATATTCCCGAAACCCTCTCAAGGAAGCAACCCTGAAAGCCACGACAGGGCAAAGCGCTTTCGAGCGCCGCGTCCACGAAATGCCATCAGCATACTGACGCGACACTCGCTGCCGCCCGGAAGGGCAACGCGGCGGCGAAAGCCGCCGTGAGCAAAGCAAAAGCACGCTTTTCCCTTTGCGATCGTTCGGAAAAACATCCCTTATAAGCGGCAAAGGCATTTTCCGAACGCCACCCTAGAGCAATTAACGTTTCAAATAACCCCTCACCATCTGGCAAAGCCAGCTTACGTTATTTGGCCGCAAGGGTTTGAAGACAAATTCTTGCAAGCGCTTCAAGTGTAAAAAGCTTTAGGGCGTATCGCACAAATCCCTTTTGTGGGGTTTATGAATAAACGCTACGCAAAAAAACGCGGTTTTGGGGTACGTTGGCGGCCCGGTTAGCCGCGCCGCCTTGTCTATACAACAGGCGCCCGTTCCAACAACACCCTCATAATGCGTTGAAAAAAACGGTACACGAGAGCGCACGTAGCGCCCTCTCATTGTGACCGCATAACGCAAGTGATACACCCCTCCCATTCCGCTTTACTCCTAAAAGAGGTTGACCTTTATCATAAAGCGGGCGTCTTGCATAGCCTTTTAGAAATAACGGCGGCGGACCAGCCGGAAATTTCCGGTGAGAGGCAATTTGAAGGAGAATACAGTAAAAGGCAAACCCGTTTCGCATGGGGCTGCCGACTGTAAGCGGGAGCCTTAACGAGAAAGACTCCCCAAAGGAGCGCTGCCGCTGGAATCCATCTCAAAATCCCTATTCCCAGCGAAAAAGCGTGGCGCGAGGCAGCGCTACCTACGGTTACGACAGGTGTTTCTTCGTGCGGCGAGTGGCTGTCGCGCGCAAAGGATCTTCCGGCCAGGGGTGTTTGGGGTAGCGCCCGCGCAATTCCGCACGCACCGCAGCGTAGCCGTTTTGCCAAAAACCCGATAAATCACATGTGATTTGTACCGGCCGTCCCGCCGGGGACAAAAGATGCAGCAGCACCGGCACCCGTCCTTCACACAGCGCCGGCGTTTTTTCAAGGCCGAACAGTTCCTGCAGCTTGACAGCCAGCACAGGCCCCGCGGGATAGGAGGCATCGCTATAATCAAGCCGGTACGAAAAGCCTGACGGCACCGCCATATGCGAGGGGGCAAGGGTTTCTATATTCCGCGCTAAAGGCCAAGGCAGCAATGCGCTTAGCGCCTCCGCCAGCATTAGCGTGGAGATGCGGCTTACCCTGTCTATACCTTCCAGAAAAGGGCCAAGCCAGACCGGCAAAGAAGCGGCCAGGGCAGCGTCGGACAGATCCGGCCAGCCCCCGGGCTCCGCTTCCGCTGTTTTTTCCCACGGCAGACTGCGCGCAAAAGCCACCCGCCGCCGCAATTCCAGCAGATCCAAGCTCCAGGGCAATTGCTGAATCCCCTCCCTTGCCAAAGCTTCCAGGAGCAGAGCGCGCACGTCTTCAGCGGGAGGATCGCTCCAAGGCCTTTCTTCTAAAATCAAGGCATCCAGACGCCGCAGTTCCCGGGCGCTGACAGCCTGGCGCGCCGCATCCCAGACAAGCCGCTTTTCCTTCCGGATCCGCTCCGCGAAGAGCCCTTCCATATCTTCCAGGCAGAGCGGCGCGGCCAGATGAATGCGGGCATCCGCTCCTCCCGGAGCGCCGGAAGCGCCACTTGCCAGAGCAACGGCAAGAAAAGGCTGTGCGCCAAGGGGGTCGCCCGGAGACAGTTTTGCTCCACAACCGTTGGCCATAAGGTAACTGCCGGGCCCCCGGCGCATGGCCACCCTTTCCGGCCAGGCAAGGGCCAGCAAAGGGCCGGCTTCTTCCGGATCCTGCCTGTTCCGCCGAGGATCAATACCCGCTTTAAAGGCTATGCGCCGCATCCGCTCGCGCAGGCGCCGCATCAGATCGCGCGTTCCCGCTTGCATCCCATGCTCCTGCTCGCCTTCGAGCAGCGCGGACAGACGCAGGGAAACATCCGCACTGCCGTGTAAACCGAAAAAATCGTCCGCTTCCCCTTGCGCCAAGGATGCCCGCACGGGATCGCGTTCACTGAAAAGCGCGGCCAGGGCGCAGGCAAGCAGCCCCCTCCCCATGGCTTTGCCTTCCAATACCATATGGGCCAAGCGCGGATGCAGGGGAAATTCAGCCATGGCCCGCCCCCTCGAGACGGCATGCCCGGAAGCGTCAAGGGCCCCCAGCAGGCGCAGCAATTCCCCGGCCTGGGCAAGCGCTGCCGGCGGCGGCGGATCGAGCCAACGCAATGCCTCGGCTGAGCCTTCCACCGCCGGAAAGCCCCAGACCGCCAACTCCAGGCATAAGGACGCCAGGTCGCTGTCCAAAATCTCCGGGCGAGACCGGGCCAGCAAAGGGGCGGATTGCGCCCAGAGGCGCAGGCAAAGCCCCGCCTCCATCCGTCCCGCCCTGCCGCACCGCTGGTCCGCTGAGGCACGGGAGACCGGCTCTGTCACAAGGCGGCTCATGCCCAGCGCGGGCGCAAAGCTCTGACGCCTGGACAAACCCGCGTCAATGACAATGCGCACTCCGTCAATGGTCAAGCTGGTTTCCGCAATGGAGGTGGCAAGAACCACCTTGCGCTCTCCGGCAGCGGCGGGAGCGACAGCCGCATCCTGAACCGAGGACGGCAGCTCCCCGTATAAAGGCCGCACAACAACTCCGGCCAGTTCCGGTCCGGCTGCCCCCGAGGACAAAAAGGCCTCCAGCCGGGAGGCCGCGCGCCGGATTTCCGCCGCGCCCGGCAAAAAAACCAGAAGGCCTCCCTCTTCTTCCCGCAGCGCTTCAATAACGGCCGGCACCACCTGATCTTCCCGCTGCCGGCCCGAAGCCGGAGGCAGGTAGCGCACAGCAACGGGATAGCGCTTACCTTCCGCCTGTATCCGGGGGCAGCCATTGAGCAGCCCGGACAAGGCATCGCCATCAAGGGTCGCGGACATCACCAAAAGACGCAAGTCCGTACGCAATGACTCTTGACAATCAAGGCTTAAGGCGAGCCCCAAATCCGCGTGCAAGGAGCGCTCGTGAAATTCATCAAAAATCAGGCAGCCCACCCCCTCAAGGGACGGGTCCGCCTGGAGCATGCGGGTCAACACCCCCTCCGTCACTACAAGAATGCGGCTTTCCGCGCTTTCCCGGCTGTCCAGGGCAGTACGATACCCGATGGTGCGGCCCGCCTCTTCCCGGAGCAGGCGAGCCATTTGGCGCGCCGCGGCTCGGGCTGCAATGCGGCGCGGCTCCAACATAAGGATGCGCCCATTCAGCCAGGGAGAGCCCAGAAGCGCGAGAGGAACACGAGTGGTCTTACCCGCCCCGGGCGGGGCTTCAAGAATCAGGCGCGTCGTTTCCGACAGCCGCCGCAGGATCAGCGGCAAAACCTCGTCTATAGGGAGGGGAGGCGCGAGGGAAAGAGGAGAGGAAGGACTCACGATCCGTTCCATAGGCGGCGTACGGTCCCCCGTTGCATCAACGAGCCGCCGGGCTCACGCCCGGCGGCTCGCCTTATATGTTGAATTTTTACGATCAGACACTAGAAGTCAGTCCCACAACGGATTATGAAATGATTTCTAATATCTCGGGCGGAAAGGCGGAGGCGATTCATAGCCGGCTTCCCACTGCGTGGGGGCGGAAATTCTTTCCGGCGGCAGCTTCGTAGGCGCCTTGGGGTACTTAAGCGGATCTTCCGCGGGCATCGGCCCAGGGGCGGTCATTTCATCCACAGACACCCTCGGCTTCACAGGGGTGGCGGCGGAAGACCACACTCGGTCATAAGTGCCGACATGGGGGCGGATAGCCTCCAACTCAACGGGCTCTGTGGAACCGGGAACCCCCAAAGGAATACCGGAAGATTCCGAATCTCCCAAAGCCGCCTCAGGCTGCCCGGACGTCGGAAGGGTCATCACCGGATACGACGCTGCCGGGGAGCGATCCCCTATCAAAGCGGACTCGGAACCGCGCCGAGGAGCTGTTGCCGCCCGCTCAGGCCTCGGCGCGGGAGCGGCGAATTCCGGCTCCGGAGCAGGAGTGGGAGCCGCTATGACCGGCTTGGGCGCCGCCTTAGGCGCTGTGGCCGCCTTGGGCGCGCCGTCAACCGGCGGCACCGTGGTCATCCACACCGGCTTTTCCGCTTCCTGGCTGGAAGGCATGGGCACCTCGCGCACCACCGCAGGCGCAGCCGTGGTACGGCGCGGCGCGGCCTCCGGAGTGACCATGGGTTCGGCGGGCATCGCCTCGGGACCGGATTCATCAAGGGAGGCAGGCCGTCTGGGCGGGCGCTTGCTCCGGTCAGGCACTTTGGGGATCACCGGCAAAGAACTGTCGGCGGCCAGCAGCAAAGAGTCTCCCGACAAAAGCGACGCCGGCTGCTCAGTGCCGGCATCCGCTGCCAGACAGGGCGTCGACAAAGTCAACGGCACCAGCAAAGCCGCGCCCGCAATAAGCAACGGCGCTGCCGGAAAAAAACGTTGCAGAAATGTGTTCTTCATAATGCTTGCCTTCCTGACTGAATAAGAGGATTCATATGCAAACAGCCGCAACAGCGACGCTCAACACCTTATGAAAAATACCGCGCATCGCCGACAAACGCCGCCGGCGCCTCCTGGGAACTTGTTTACTTCTACAGTACCCGCGCTTGTTTTAAAAGCCTTTTCTATCCACGGCGCTGGCGCCGTTTGCCGTGATGCATCCTCAGGCTTCGTTTTTTGGCGGGCAATGCATCATAAAAATACGCTCTCCCAACAAAAATACCATCTTCTTTGCCTGACGGCAAACCGCATCCGGCACGCACCTACCCAAACCGAGCCAGCGTCCTATTCGCAATCTCGCAACAAACGCCGCGCTATTTCCGGGATATATCGACTAGGTTGTAACGGGTCGTCCCAAGCCCGATGGACTCGGCATACGCCAGTTGCACCTCACCCCTTGTGTTTGCCCAAGTTCCCGTAAATTTGTTTTCCCCCGGCCCGTGATTCGCTTTTAAGTGAGATTGAACAAAGCCGACATGGCTATTTATCAGGTCATAGGAGGCCTTGTCCAGCGCAACAGGATCCGTGGAAGCCAAAATACCGATGTCCGGCACCAAAGGGGCATCGCTCCAAGGGACACAATCACAATCCGGCGTAATATTCATAAGGAAATTGAAATAACCCGCCCGATTTTTTTTATGCAGCACCGCGCCAAAGGCATATTCCGCCATGCGCTCGTTAAAAGGCTCTATTTCCGTCGCCCAGTCAAGCTCCACAGCCTTGGGAGAACATACTGTGAGGCATTCGCCGCAGCCGACGCACCGTTCTTTATCAATAACGGCAAACTTATGCTCTTTTACCGTGTTCCAGGAAATAGCCCGCTCAGGACAGTTGGCCATGCACAGGCCGCACGCTGTGCAGCGCTCAGCGGCAATGGAAAAACGCAAAGCGTGCTGATCAAACTTGCCCTGGGAGGGAGAACAGCCCATGGCCAAATTTTTGATCGCGCCGCCAAAGCCCGCCAATTCGTGCCCCTTAAAGTGCGATATGGTGATAAGAGAGCGCGCTTCAACTACGGCATCAGCTATTTTTACCGTCTTAAAATGTTTCTTATTTATCCTGACAGGGCTGAAGCTCTTGCCGCGCAAACCATCCGCTATGATCAAAGGAGCGCCCACCGTGGCGTATCCATACCCGTGCTCCAAAGCGGTCTGCAAATGATCCACCGCGTTGTGCCGGCTCCCCTGATAAAGAGTGTTGGAATCCGTGATAAACGGCTTTGCGCCCGCCCCCTTCAGACAGTCCACCACAGTGCGCACGAAAACAGGACTGACAAAAGTATCATTCCCTCGCTCGCCAAAATGGACTTTTACAGCCGCCAGGTCGCCCTTTTCCACAAGCCCGGCAAAATCCGCCGCTTCAAAAAGCCGCTTTATCTTATGTATTTTACTTTCTTTAGCGCTGCGAGCCCGAAAATCCGCAAAAAAAACCGTAGAAGGCTGTCGCTTTTTCATAACACCACCAAATGACTATAAATAAAAACAAGTTTGAGAAAACGTTGCTCTTACCCCGCAAAGGATGTATCGTACCGCTGCTTCTTTCAGGCAAGCCGCGCGCCCTGTCTGCAGCCATCAACCACGTGAATATACTGAGCATAAGTGCCGCCACGCATGAATTTGGCAGCCTATATTCTGTGAACGTAGCGTTTTGTATGTGATGCGCGTAGCATTTTGTATACGATGAAAGAAGCTTCGGGTAAAGAGCGCAACACTATCCGCCAAACGGATCAACAACGCCTTTTTCATACAAACCGGCAACCAACGAACATACCTTCCCAAATATGCCCTTTTCAAAACTCTGCCGACTCTACGCGGCCCTCGTGTTGTGCGCCCTGCTCTTCAGCGCCGGGGGCCTTTTTATGCTCATGCGGCGTCCCGCGGCGGAAGCAAGCCCTCTGGATCGCTACTATCGCGCCGTCTATATACTGCAAAGTTTTGGCGGCCCCGCCGCAGCAGAAGAGGAATGCATCCCTCGCGGCATCGCCCGGGCCGACGAAACGGAAAATTTGCTGCATCACTCTGACAGGATTTTTGTCCTGCGTCACGTGGCGGACGAACTCGCCGCCCTGCAGACGGAAAAACCGCGCGCCGTGTTTTATGAAGCCTGCGCAAGACTCGCCTTGGGCGAACGCGACTCCGCCGTCAACCTGCTCACCCGCTATGTCATTGAACAGGACTACGCCTCCTCCCATTACTCCTTGCTCAGCGGCATCTTATACGAACTTGGCGACTACCGCTCTTTGCTGCTCATCTGCCGGGAATGGCAGGAGCGCGACCCAAGCTGCCGCGAAGATAGGATCCGCCTTGCCTGGACCGCTCTGTATAATCTCGGCCGATACCCCCAGGCCAGGCGCTATATGCGCGAAGAAGGCGCTTGCCTCGGCTGGCGGGCCGATGTGTATGACGCTAAAACGGCCCTGGCCATGGGGTACAAGCAGGAGGCCGTGCAAACGCTTGAAACCTCCGCGCAACGCTTTTCAGGCAACGCCACCCAGATTTGGCGGCTTTGGAATTTGCTTAAAGACAAAAACAGAGTTTAAAAGTCATTTCATAATGCATGAGGGAATGGCTTCTAACGCCGGACGGCAGTCCGGCGCGCCGCGATAAGCGGCGCGAGCATGGGGTGCATGTCCCATATTCTTCCCTCCTGAGTGAGGGATAGCAGACACCATTACTTAAGGGGACTAACCACACTAAGCTCCAAGAAGAATCTCCGGCGAAAACTCCCCCTGCTCCGGCCGGATATCGCTTAACGCCGGAGGATACACAAAAAATACCAGATAACGCCAAACAAGGCTTCGCCTGCACGCTTTTTTATCCGCAAACACCACGGAAGACCGGATACGCTGCGCGGGCGACAACAAAACCACCCCGGCGGGATTTTCCAAAAGCCGCTCCAGCTTGCCCTTATCCGCATAGCTCGTCTGCAAACAATCCGGGCCGTATTCCATATAGTGATTGATAAAATTATACGCCCCCACGGCCCATTCCCAATCCAAACGGCGCGGCGAAAACATCCGGCTGTCCACAACCGTCATTAAGCAAGGCCTGTCCCGCTCATCCCTGACACCCATATCCAGCTTGAGCAGATAGCTGAAAGACGCTTTGCCCACAAAAAAATTACGCCTTTCTTCAATATACCAGGCAACTTCGCTATACGGGCTGACGTGGTTCACGCCCTCTTCATCCACTGCGTACACTCGCCCGAACTTACGGTTAAAACGCACACGGGGGAGCTTTTTGCACATGTCCCGCAGGGTGAGGGAAAAGACCAGCTTCTCAGAACAAACCGCGCACAAAACCAACGCTAACACCACTCCCACGCCCCAAACCCCGGCGCCCCCCAGCACGCCCGCCAGCGCCGCTATTGCCGCGAACGCACAAAGAAGGCTCAGCACACGAAAAGGAATGGCCACCCAGCGCCGTGAACGTGCCTTGTCCGCATCATACCGGGTAATCGCGTCAAAATGATTCGCATCAAGGTGCAGATAATCGCCGGAAAACAACAGGTCACGGTAAAACACGCCTGGGGGCAGCGTCGGCATGCTGCAGCGCCACAAAAATACGCCCCTTTGCTCCGACTCTTTGCGCAAAAACCCGGCAAGACGCTCCGGCACGCTCTGTAAAAGCTGTGAGGCCATATGTCCCCTTCCTTTATGACTTGCGGCAAAAAGGATACAGTGCCGTTCCTGTGCCGTAACAGAAGTGAACATAGTTTCTAAAAAAAGTCTATAAAATGCCTCAAAAAAATATATCCTCAAGAACTTTCCCGAAAGCGCAAATAAACGACTCCCGCGTGTACATACACGCGGGAGTCGTTGCATCACGCGGCATCCCGGATTACAAGACGCCTCATAATCAAAAGGCCAGAAAGAATTTGTGTGATGACTTCCATCCGCGCATAGCGCTGATGCACGGGTGAGGGTGTTGCCAAAAATTTTGGCAACAGGGCGCTATTACTACACCTGTTACAAAGGTTCGTCACTCTCCAGCAGGCGGCAAAGGAGGCGTACCCCGACGCCGGTCCCGCCCGGCACCGGGTGCAGGGGGGAGCTTTTCACCACATAGCCGGGCCCGGCAATATCCAGGTGAGCCCAGCGCACGCCCTTTTCGATAAAGCGGCGTAAAAACAGCGCCGCTACCAGGCTTGCCCCTTCGCGCGGGCCCATGTTCGTCAGATCCGCCACGTCGCTTTCCAGATACTTGTCATAGGCATCCCAGAGGGGCAGAGGCCAAACCAGATCGCCCGCCTCGTCAGCCGCATCCAGAATAGCCCGGCGCAGGCGCTTGTCTTCAGTAAACAGGCCCGCCCCGTTATCGCCGAGGGCAATGACGCAAGCGCCGGTGAGCGTGGCAAGATCAATCACCGCGGCAGGGCTCCATTCTTGCTGCGCATAGCACAGGGCATCGCAAAGAATAAGCCGCCCTTCCGCGTCGGTATTGAGAATTTCCACCGTTTTTCCGCTTAAGGTGGTGACCACGTCCCCGGGCCGGGTGGCGTTGCCGTCCGGCATATTCTCCGCTGTGGGAATAAGGCCCACAATGCGCGTAAATTTTTCGGCATCAGGAGAAGCGCCCAAGGCGGCAAAAAAACCAAGCACCGCCGCCGCGCCTCCCATATCTCCCTTCATTTCATGCATCTTTGCCGGAGGCTTCAACGAGATGCCGCCCGTATCAAAGGTAATGCCTTTTCCTACAAGCACGACGGGCTTTTCAGCTTCCTTGCCCTTGGGGCAATATTCCAGCACAATAAAGCGCGGATCCTGCCGGGAGCCGCGGGCCACCGCCCACAGCGCCCCCATGCCTTTTTCCCGGATCTCCTCCCCGTCCAAAACTTTGCAGGCAAACCCGTGCGCTCGGGCAAGTTTTTGCGCTTCCTCAGCAAGAACTGTAGGGGTTATATGATTGCCGGGACCATTGGCGAGATCGCGCGCCAGTCGCACTCCGGCAGCTTCAGCCTCTCCCTGGCGCGCCGCTTTGTGCGCGCCATCCGGGGTTTCTTTTTCCGTAAACAGGAGCGTCAACCGGCGAGGATCGGCGGGGGTATTTTCTTTTGCGGCGGAGCGGTACACATCGGTACGGTAAAGGCCGAGCAAAGCCGAGGCCACAGCCTCACGCACGAGTTCTTCACGGGACAGGGTCAGCGCTTCGGCAAGCTTGTCCAGGTTTTCCACCGGCAGCCCAAGGCCGGCAAAGCCGTGGGCGCGGCAGTACTGCACCGCTTTAGCCACGCTGTCGCGAAATATGCCGAGGCGGCACTTGTCCGCGGCCCCAAGGCCGGTTAACAGCACGCGCGACAAAGGCAATTCCGGATGCCCGTACAGCAGGCTCTGCTGATCCTTTTTACCGGAAAAATCGCGCAGCCCGGGGCTGATCTCCAGCCAAGGCGCGCGCTCCCATAAAGACGGAGCAACCGAAGCGGGCGAATCTTTTTCAAAAGCAAAAATAAGAACGCAATCAGCGTTCCACTCGCCGCCAGACGCATTCTGAAAACGAATATCCATCAAAAACTCCTGTTATCAGCCCACCCCTCCAAAAAATGGACAGGCTGCTATAGCGATGTTGCCGTCCGGTACTCTCCGCTCCAGCATGCGGTACAGAAGCTGTCTCCCTTAGGGCCGAACAGACCCGTCATCCCTTTTAAAGACAGATAACCTAAGCTGTCCATATCAAGGCGAGAACGAATTTCTTTCAGGCTGTAATTATGGGCCATGAGCTCTTCGCGACGGGGAAAATCCACCCCGTAAACGCAGGGGTGCAGCGTGGGCGGGCAGGCAATGCGCAGGTGCACTTCCCGCGCGCCCGCGTCACGCAACTCCCGGCCAAGCGCCGCTGTTGTGGTGCCTCGAATTAAGGAATCATCCACCAAAGCCACCCTTCGGCCCTTGACCACATCGCGCACCACATTGTGCTTCATCCGCACCGCGGCGGCGCGCGCCTCCTGCCCCGGCGCGATAAAGCTGCGCCCTATGTAGTGGTTGCGGATAAGGCCGCGCTCCAAAGGCAAATCCAGCGCATCGGCAAAGCCCATGGCCGCGGACACGCCGGAGTCGGGAATGGCGACAACAATATCCACATCCGCGGGCTGCTCCGCCGCGAGCACATGGCCGCTACGCTGACGGAATATATGCGGAGTTTCGCCGAAGATCAGAGAGTCGGGCCGGGCAAAATAAATAAGCTCGAGCAGACAACGGGCGTGAGGTCCCTCCGCCTGGGCGAAAATCAGCGAGCGGCACCCTTCTCGATCACATACGACCATCTCGCCGGGCAATATTTCGCGCTCAAAGTGCGCCCCGATCTGGTCAAATGCGCAGGACTCCGAAGCGAACACATACCCCCCATGCAGCCGGCCCATCGCCAAAGGCCGAAAGCCCAAAGGATCGCGCGCCGCTACCAGCCGGTCCGGAAACAGCATCACCAAGGCAAAGGCAGGCCCCGCATGCGCCAGCACCTGGGCGATTTCTTCTTCTCGCGTTGCCTGCTCTTGCGCCAGAAGATGCAAAAAAAGCTCACTATCCGTCGTGGTTTGAAACAAACTCCCCACAGCAGCCAAACTACGGCTGAGATCCGCCGAGTTCACAAGATTGCCGTTATGGGCAACAGCCGCCTCCCCGCCTATATAGCGGGCCATCAAGGGTTGGGCATTGGCGAAATTACTGCTCCCGAACGTTGAATAACGCACATGGCCGATGGCCATATCCCCGGGCAGTTTTTTTATCTTGTCACCCGAAAAAACCTGGGACACCAGCCCCATTTCTTTGTAACAATGCAATGCGCCCTCATGGCTGGTGGCGATGCCGGCGGACTCCTGCCCCCGGTGTTGCAGCGCATGCAAACCCAGAGCCGTTAAAGCGGCGGCATCCGGAACCGCGAAAATACCCACAACGCCGCAAGCGTCACGTGGATGATCATGCATAATGGTATCCTAAGTCAAAGGATTCTATGGATCTATATCAACCGTCTCTTCAAGCTTTCGTTAAACGAAAAAAAGCCGCAAAAGGGCGGCTTTCTGTCGGCATTGACGGAGATCCACAGGGCCGCAGGGCACGCGGACTGAACTTATGTCTTACGGGATGATGGATGATATACGCCCGGTTACTTCATCCGGTACGTAATGCGTCCACGCGTGAGATCGTAAGGGGAAAGCTCCACCTTAACTTTGTCGCCAGGCAGAATACGGATATAAAATTTACGCATCTTACCGGAAATGTGAGCAAGAACCTCATGCCCGTTCTCAAGTTCCACACGGAACATAGCATTGGGCAACGCTTCTTGCACAACACCATCTATCTCAAGCGCTTCTTCTTTCGCCATACCGTCCTCAAATTCGCCGGAAAGCTCCACATGTTAAATAATTCTTTGGGCCGCGTGCTTTCCTGTCATGTTTCATCTGCCTTGTCAACGTGGAGAACAAGACGGCAGCGGCGCGCTTTACGGCAAAAGCATTCCGGCAGCGCTTGCGCCGCGCCGCCGGAATACTTTATGCCGTAAAGACTTTTAGGAAAATGCCCAAAAGACCGCGCTCCGCTTATCCTTACTTTACTTCAGTAAAGTCGGCATCCACCACGTCTTCATCATCTTTTTTCGCGCTGCCGGGAGCCGCGCCGCCGGCGGATGCGCCGCCGGGCTCGCCTTCCTGCGATTTTTGCGCATAGAGCTGCTCCGCCAGTTTATGGGAAGCTTTGGAAAGATCATCCATAGCCGTTTTAATATCGCTTACGGACTCTCCACCCATGGCGCTCTTTAAGGTAGCGGATTTGCTTTCAATATCGGCCTTTAAGCCGGCATCCACCTTATCGCCGAGGTCAGACAATGATTTTTCCGTGGCATAGATGAGCGAATCCGCATGGTTACGCACTTCTATGAGTTCCAGTTTCTTTTTATCGTCATCGGCATGAGATTCAGCTTCTTTGATCAGCCGCTGGATTTCACTTTCGGAAAGGCCCGAAGAAGCGGTAATGCGAATCGTCTGCTCCTTGCCCGTGCCCAAATCTTTGGCGGATACGTTGACAATGCCGTTGGCGTCGATATCAAAAGACACTTCGACCTGAGGCAACCCCCGCGGTGCGGGCGGAATCCCCGTCAGCTCAAAACGTCCCAGCGTCATATTGTCGCTGGCAAGGTTGCGTTCTCCCTGAAGCACATGGATGGACACCGAAGGCTGGTTATCCGCCGCGGTGGTGAACACCTGGCTTTTACGCGTGGGAATGGTGGTGTTGCGCTCAATAAGGCGCGTCATTACGCCGCCCAAAGTTTCAATGCCCAAGGACAGGGGAGTGACGTCCAAAAGCAGCACATCCTTCACATCCCCGGCAAGAATGCCGCCTTGTATGGCCGCGCCCATGGCCACCACTTCATCCGGGTTCACCGAACGGTTAGGCTCTTTGCCGAAAAAGTCCTGCACTGTCTTTTGCACCAAAGGCATGCGCGTCATGCCGCCCACGAGCACCACTTCGTTAATGTCCGCAGCGGAGAGCCCCGCATCAGACAAAGCCTTCTTACACGGCTCAACTGTGCGCTGCACTAAATCCTGCACCAAAGACTCGAGTTTGGCGCGCGAAAGCTTCATGAGCAGGTGCTTCGGCCCGGTCTGATCCGCCGTGATAAAGGGCAGGTTCACTTCCGTTTCCATGGAGGTGGAAAGGTCTTTTTTGGCCTTTTCCGCCGATTCTTTCAGGCGCTGCAACGCCAGGCGGTCCTTGGCAAGATCCACGCCGCTCTCTTTTTTAAACTCATCCACCAGCCAGTTGATGACCCGTTGGTCAAAATCCTCACCGCCAAGGAAGGTATCCCCATTGGTGGCGCGCACTTCCACAACGCCGTCGCCCACTTCCAGAATGGAAATATCGAAAGTCCCGCCCCCAAGGTCGAAAACAGCGATTTTTTCATTGGCCTTGCGGTCAGCCCCATAGGCCAGGGAGGCCGCTGTGGGCTCGTTGATGATGCGCTTAACATCAAGGCCGGCAATGCGGCCCGCGTCTTTAGTGGCCTGGCGCTGAGAGTCATTGAAGTAAGCCGGAACGGTGATGACCGCTTCTGTCACGGTTTCGCCAAGGTAGGTTTCAGCATCGGCCTTCAGCTTGCTCAGAATCATGGCCGACACTTCCGCCGCGGTATAAACGCGGCCTTCCACCTCGACAGCGGCGTCGCCGTTTTTATCCCCCACAATGCGGTAAGGGCTGTGCTTTTTCCATTCTTGAATTTCAGGAGTACTCGCCTTTCTGCCTATCAGGCGCTTAATGCCGAAAACAGTGCGCTCAGGGTTGGTCACGGCCTGGCGTTTGGCGATATCGCCCACAAGACGCTCTTTGTCCGTAAAGCCCACGATGGAAGGCGTGGTGCGCCCTCCTTCCGGATTGGTAATGCATTTCGCATCCTTGCCTTCCATGACGAATACGCACGAGTTCGTTGTGCCAAGGTCGATACCGATAATTTTGCCCATATGTGTTCCTCCTCACAGGCCGCGAATAATAATAACCCCATACCCCTTGCCGGACATAAGAAAAAACGGACACGCAATATAAAAAATCACATTCCGTTCTTGCAAAAGCTCCGGAAGACTCCCGGCGCGCGCTTCTATATTCCCGCGCCTTATAGCCCGCGTCTCCAGGGCCGCAGGGTGGGGCAGTCGTTTTCTCTGGGAATAGTAAGATCGATTTTTTGCGCGTCTAGGGGATCCGGCTGAAAAAAACGGCTTTCTTTCATTTTTCTTATGGCTAAGGGCTGTTTCCAAATGAAAAAATCTTGCGCCAAGAGCAAAAAATCCGGTCTTTTTTACAAAAAGAGCATGCTTTTAGAGCAAGTTAACATTGAAAATGTATACTTGTTCTGCAAGGATTTGCCCGCAAATCCTTGCCTTGAGATTGCCGTAGGCGGGCTTTGCCCGCCGTTAAACGACAAACCTCAAAGTTAATCTGCTCTAATGGCGCAAGGCCGGGGAAAAACAGCGCCTGACGCAACATCACAGCAAAATGACCCGCCACCACAACCCCTACCTTGTAAGCCGCGCCGCGAGAGGGTATTGCTCTTTTGCGGGCATGGCTCTGTGCCCAGGCTCCCCACGCAAGCGGAGCGACAAGACGGACACGGCGATACACATCTGGCCGGCAAGAAAGGATAGTTGCATGGATTTTGAACGCGCATACAAAAGGCTCGCCTTAATCTCCCTAGGCCTCGCCTGTGCTTTTTTCCTGCTTTTTTTCAGCGGCAAAGCGACAAATATGGAATCCGGCATCATGACGCTTTTGCTCATTGCCGCCAACGCGGGCTGGGTCGCTTTTTTCAGCGGGGCATGGCTGTATGCCAAGGCCCGCCACAAGGCATCCATTTCTCCCCTCTATGGGGGAAGCGTCGGCATCTTATTCGCGCTGTGGGCAAGCCTTGTATGCATTATGTGCATAAAAGTGGACCTTGGCTTAACGCTCACCGCCCTCGGCATCGCTTTTTTGCTTTGTTTAGGCCTTTATGCCGGGCCAGCGCTTTTGTTCCCCGGCACGGGCCGGAGAACCAGCCCATTGCGTAAAGCCGCCGGAGCGATCATCCTGGGCGTTTCCCTGCTTGGACTCTTTTTACTTGCCTTGCCTTAGGGGCTGTTACCGCGATGCCTGACGACAACCACGAAAACGATATGCAAAAAGGACAGACCGGCACTGTGCTGGGCCTGGCCTCTTGCTATGCCCTGGGAACCTTTACGGATAATTTTTATAAACAGGCCGCCCTGCTGCTGGCGGCGTCCATCCAGGCCTCTTCCATGCAAAGCCTGGCCACGGTGATGTTCTCCCTCCCTTTTCTGCTTTTTTCCGCATGGGCCGGCTGGCTGGCTGACAAAGCGCCCAAAAATCGCGTAGCCATCGGCGCAAAAGGCGTTGAGCTTGCCGCCATGCTCGCGGGCGCTTGGATGCTGGTGCAAAGCCAGTGGGTGGGCATCTTGACGATAATTTTCATTATGGGCGCACAGGCGACTATTTTCAGCCCGGCCATTAACGGATCCATACCGGAAAATTTCCCTCCCGCTCAGGTCCCCAGAGTGAACTCCCTCGTTAAGCTCGCCTCCACGGCGGCCATTTTGGCCGGTATGGCCCTGGCCGGAGTGTTTCTCGATATGCGGCCTGAACATTTGGGAGGCGGCATCCCTGCGGCGGGCATCCCGCAAGCGGTGCGGGACGTTCTCGGCATAGCTCCGGATAACGGGCCCGCTTACGGACGGGCCTTTGCCGGTCTGTTCAGCATTATCATCGCCGCCCTCGGCCTTCTCACCGCGCTGAGCCTGCGCCGCCGCCCCGCCGCCGGGACCAAAAACGCGCCCTTTCCCTTAAGCGGCCCCATTGACTCCCTGCGCCACGCCTTCAAAGCGCGCGCGGACAAAGAACTCTTCACCGTACTGCTTGCGGACGCCTATTTTTACGGAATCGCCGCCCTTGTCGTGATCAGCATCGCCAATCTCGCGGCAGATCTCGCCTACAGCAATTCCATGACAGGCCTCATGACAGCCTTGCTCATGACGGGCATTGCCTTAGGCTCCCTTGCGGCCGGCAAACACAAAGCCGAGCAGTGGCGTGAATTGCTTGTGCCCGCCGCTTCCGGCATGGCCTTTATGATGGTGTTATTGAGCCTCTCGCCTCTGCTGCCCGCAAGCTCCCCCATAAACATCCAACTGTGCTGGATACTGGGCTGCCTTTTTTGCTGCGGTTTTTGCGGCGGCATCTACAGCATCCCCCTCACAAGCTTTATGCAAGTGCGGCCCGAACCCGGGGAAAAGGGCAAAATTATCGGGCTTTCCAACTTCATGAGCTTTACCGCCATGGCCTTGTCCGGCACGGCGTTTCAACTCATCGGCCTGTTGCCGCCCGCCTTCACCTTTTTTCTCTATGGCGCTTTTACCTTGGCCGTGGTCCTGCTCGTGGCCGCCAGGCGCATTGCCGCTCTGCCCGCGCACAACCTGCGCGAAACCGCCGCCAGCCCCTTGGCCTCTTTTTTGCGCATCCTTATGTCGCTGCGCTACCGCGTAACGGAAATAGGCCTGGAAACGCTCCCCCCTTCACCGGCCTTGGCCCGCTCTGAGGCAGAGGCTGAGAATGCAGGAGGAGATAAGGAAGCGCGGCAACGCACGGGGCTGCTTGTTTTGCCCAACCACCCCGCTCTCATTGACCCTTTGCTGATATATTCCCGCCTGGCGGGCCTTAAACCTCGCCCTTTGATTGACAAAGGCCAGCTACGGGGAGCTTTGCCCACCTATGCCGCCCACTGCGCGCGCTCCATCAGCATCCCGGATCTGAAAAGCGAAGGCCGGAAGGAATTGCGCGCCGTGCATGCCGCTTTGGACGCAACCATACAGGCCCTGCGTAACGGCGACACTGTGCTGCTGTACCCGGCGGGCAGGGTGTACCGTTCAAGCAAAGAATCCTTGCGCGCCAACTCGGCTGTGGCCAAAATCCTCAGTGAACTGCCTGAACTGCGCGTGGTGCTGGCACGCAGTTCAGGGCTTTGGGGGAGTTCTTTCAGCCATGCGCAAGGCGCGCCGCCGCATTTTATGCGCGCGCTCATGCGGGGCTTCGGCCTGCTTTTGGTAAACGGCATATTTTTTATGCCCAGGCGTGAGGTGCGCATAGAGTTCGCCGAACCGGACGATTTGCCGCGCAGCGGTGATAAAATGCAGTTGAACAGGTATTTGGAGGAATTCTACCAGAAGGCGGAAACGCCGCCCATACGAACGCCGCGCTTTTTCTGGCAACGGCGGGGCACCCGGCGAGAATAGTTTTTGGAGGGGCATGGGGTGTGGCTCCCTGTGCCCGCGAATCCTGAAAAGCGGCAAAGCCGTTTTTCAGGCATGGGGGCCAAGGGGATGCATCCCCTTGCGGGTTTTGGGGCACGCCCCAAAACTTAAAAGGCGTGCATCCGCTTATCTTCCGGCAGCGCGAGGAAGGATTCCAAAATCGCCACCGCGGCGGCGCTGTCCAATTTTTCCTTCAATTTCTTTCCGCTATTGCCCGCTTCGCGCAGGAGCTCCTCCGCCGCGAAGGAGCTGAGGGTTTCGGGCATAAAATAGATGGGCAAAGGGCTGCGCCGGCGCAGGCGGGCGGCCATGTTGCGCGCCTGGCGCGTGCTTTCGCTGTCCTCCCCGTTCTGGCGTAGCGGCAATCCCAGCACAAAGACCTGGATTTCTTCCGCTTTTGCAAGCTCAAGCAACTCAGAAAAAAAGAGGTCTTTGCCGCGCATGGCAAGCATCGGGCGGGGAAACGCCATGCGCCCGCCGCTGTCGGATACGGCAATGCCCGTGCGTTTTTGCCCGTAATCAATGCTCATATATTTCATATTACGCCACAGCGCGTTACTGCCCGTCGTCATCCTCAGGCGCGTCGTCTTCCGTTAATTGCAAGGAAGGCAAATTTGCCATATTCACCAGGCGCATGCCGTCCCGCGCCCGCCCGGCGAGCAGGAGTTTTCTGAACTTACGGGGCCACTTGGGACCGGCGAGCTGCTCGGCCAGATACTCCAAAATATGCAGCACGCGCCGCTTTTTATCCGCCTTGAAATCCGGCAGCATCAAAATGCGCCTGAGCCCCATCTTACAGGAAGGGCAGCCCACCAACACCGGGCTTTCCGCGGGCAGCTCCGCAAAATCCATGTGCAGTTGCCCCGCCTTTTTCCCTCTCAGCTTATTGTAAATGGCCGGGGAAGTCATGGCCCCCATGCCGGATTCTCCGCAGCAGCCGGGGCTGACGCGGACCTCCGCCCCGGTATGTACCGCAAGCGCGGCCGCATACAGCCCGCCGGCCTTGGCTTTGGGCACGCCGGGCACTTCCGCATGGCAGGGGGAATGGTAGAGCAGACGCCGTGGCGCGTTCTCTCCGCTGAAAACAGGATGTTTAGCGGCGCTGTCCGGAGGGATCACGGAAAAAAGAAAATGGGCCACGTCGTCAAGCTGCACGGCCTTGGCTTCCACACGGGAAAAGACCTCGGGGATGAAGTGGCGCTCCATGCCGTCACGGCAAGAGCCGCAGGCCGTCAGCACATGGGTCACCGGATATCCGGCCTCGCGCGCTTTGCCCGCCAGCTCCCGCAAATGTGTAATATTGCGGTCCTGGTTGACGGCAAAGGCCTCGTGCTCGCCCGCCGCAAGCAGCGGATAGCCGCAGCACAGATGCTTTTCCGGCAGGATGACCGCATACCCGGCGTTAAGCGCCAGGGTCAGCCCCGCAAGGCCGATGTTGCGGAAAAAAATATTGCCGCCGCAACCGGGAAAATAGAGCACCGCTCCCCGGACGCTCCCTTCGGGCACAAACAAGCTTCCGCGCTCAAGGTGCAGCGTCTCCATAAGGTTTTTAAAACCGGGCCGGGGCCCTGCAGCCTGAAAGAGCGGGTTGACAAAACGGCTGCGCCAGGACGCGGGCACCAGCGGCAGTATTCTGTTTTGTAAGCCTTGCCCGAGAAAAGCCATTTTACCCGCAAGGGGAACCCGTGCCGCCGGATTTTCCGCGATGAACTTTAAGGCCCGTGATTTAAAGGGGTGCCCTCCCGCGCCTTCTTCTTCCAAAAAACCGCGCAAAGTCAGAGCAACTTCCGCAGAAGCTATCTTTACCGGGCACACCGCCATGCATTTGCCGCAGCCCGTGCAATGCTCCACAAGGCCGCGCAACTCGGCCAAGAGATCGGGATCCGGCTTGCCGTTATTCACCTGAGAGTAATAAATGGCCTCTATAAGCGCGCCTAACACCAGGTTTTTATTGCGGGGATGGTAGAGCAGCCCCTGCTCAGGGTAGTACATGGGGCAGTGCTGGCGGCATTTGCCGCAGCGCGTGCAGACTTGCACGTTGGTGAGAAGCGAAATAAGGCGTTCTTTATCAGCCAGGCCGCTCTGGCGGATGTCCTGAATCAGGCGGTTGAAGGAAAAGGTGAACGGCGACACCGGCAGTGTTTTTTGCGTGAGCTTGGCCGGATTCATGATATTGCGCGGATCCACGAGCTGCTTGAACTCGCGAAAGGCTGCCATCTTCTCCTCCGTAAGAAAGGCTATCTTGGTGATGCCTATGCCGTGCTCGCCCGTGACCTCGCCTCCCAATGCCTGCGCCTTGGCCATGACCAAATGGGCCACTTTTTCTCCATTGGCGAGCATGACGGGATCGTTGGAGTTTACAGGAATGTTCACATGCCAGTTGCCGTCCCCCGCATGCATATGGCTCGCCACGCTGATGGCCGTATTCACAAAGCGCTCCCTCACGGCGCTTATTTTATCGGCAAGGGAGGGGTAGCTCTCGCTCAGCGTGGTGAAAAAGAGCTGCGCGTGCATTTGCAGCTCCTGATCGGATAAATCGGAAGAAGGAATTTCCCCTTTTATGATGCGCCGCGCGTAGGCGGCTTCATCCGGAATGCGGTTGTCCTCTTCCAAAATGCCCGGCAGGTTGCTGATCTCTTTTAAGGCTTCGCGGTAAGCCCGGGCCATATATTCCAGGTTCAGCGCCTCAAGGTAAAGCGCGAACTCCGGGATGGCGTTCATGGGGATGACCACGTCCTCGTTGATTTTAAAGCCCGAGGTGCGTTTGGCTATGGCTGAAAGACGGTGCCTGTCTTCCCAGAACAGCTCCGCCTCCTTATCATCTTTGGCCACCAGCGCGTCCACGCCGTCATACGAATCGCAAATGGCCGTCACATACCGCACTTCCTCAGCCAGGGCATTCGCGTCATTACTATCCAACTGCAAAATCAGAACGGAAATGGGATCGCCCTCATAGAGCGAGGATTTTTTCCCGTAATTGATGGCCTGAACGTATTTGGCCCCGAACTCCTCCAGGGCCGTGATTTTGACCAGATCCCCCCGGCGGCGGATGGCGTTGCGCAAGGCCACCACCTCATTGACCACCAGCATGCAGTTTTCCATGCTGCGGCCGAAAAATTCCAGCACAATGACTTTATAGTGAGCCAGCTTCTCGTGCAGGATAAAAACCGCGTCCATGACGACGCCGTCCGTGCCTTCCTTTTGCACGCCGGGCAAGCCGGAAAGGGCCTTGTTGGTCACATCCTTGCCAAGGCCGGGAGCACGCAGTTCTTCTCCCTTAAGCCGGACAACGTTGCGCACGCCGCCGGAAAGATCCCGCACTTCAAAAACAGCCGTTTCATCCGGCATGATTTTGTGCCGCGGGTGATCTTTACGGACTATTTCAATAATTTCCCCGGTTGGCGTAACCATGCGGTAGGAAAGCAGATTATCAATGGTGGTGCCGTATTCAAAGCACAAGGGCCCGCCCGCGTTTTCCGCAATGTTGCCGCCGATGCTGGACGCGGCTTTGGACGCCGGGTCAATGCTGAACAGCAGATTATGCTTCGCCGCCGCCTGGGCCGCATCCACCGTGATGACCCCGGCCTGGAGCGTAATGCTCTTACCCGCCGCGTCCACAGGCCCGATCCGCGTGAGCCGGGTCAAAGAAAGAATGACGGAACGCTTCCGGGCCGGAATGGCCCCGCCTGTCAGCCCTGTGCCGCTGCCGCGCGGTATGAGCGCAAATTGCATCTCATTGGCAAGCTTGACCACAGCGCTCACCTGCTCCGCGCTTTGCGGCGTCACCACAAGCAGCGGCAGTTCCAGGCGCAAATCCGTGGCGTCCGTGGCGTTTTCCACAAGGGAGGTGCGGCGCGTATCTATGCATTCCGCAGGCAGCAGCGCCGACAAACGGCTGATAAGCTCTTTGCGAAAAGCCAGATCCCCCTCGTGGGCGCTCCAGAACATGGTAATGCCTTCGCCGATGGAGGTGGCGTAATGGTGAGCCAGGGCACGGCGCGAACCTTCAAAACGCTCCTGCACGCTTTTTTTGACCGTCTCGGGCGCTATAAAAGGATTATACCGCACCAGGAACAGCTCTTCGGAAATGTCCATGGTCAAACGGCGCACGGCTTCGGGCCAGTCGGCAAATTCCTCCTGGCTGATGCGCAAAATACGCGGCACCAGCGAGGCGGATTCTATGGATATATGGGGGCCTTTTGAATGCATGCTAAAATAGTCCTACTTGATTCTATACAGCAATAGTTAACTATACGTATCCGAAGCTGCGTTGGCAAGAAGGGCGCCGGCGCGGTTTGCCATGTTGCGGCGTCAGACTGCGTTTTTTGTCGGCTCATGTACCCTAAAAATATCAAAGGCGTTTTCCGAATCTACGCAGCGTCTGATGGCAAAAATTCCTCATAAAATTATGAGTTGAATTTTTGCCATCAGACGCTAGATGGTTTCCCTATCAAGGGCTCTGCAATTGACGGCTTCGGCCAAATGGTCGACCGCGATATCGGCGCGGGACCCAAGATCGGCAATGGTGCGGCTGATGCGCAAAATGCGGGTGTAGGCACGGGCTGAAAGGCGCAGGCTCTGCACTGCCTGCTTCAGAAAAGCGCGCCCCTCTTCGTCCAGGCGGCAGTGGCGCTCAAGCTCCTTGCCCGCAAGCTCCGCGTTGCAGCGGCGGGTGCTGCCCGCATAGCGCGCCTCCTGGCGTTCACGGGCCACGCCTATCCGTTCGCGCATGAGCGCCGTGGAGGAGCCGCTTTTTTCCCGGCTTAGGTCTTCATAGGGCACAGCGGGAACTTCCACATGCAGATCAATGCGGTCCAGCAACGGGCCGGAAAGGCGGGAGCGGTAGCGCCGGATCGCTTGCGCTCCGCAAACGCAGGCCTTGTGCGCATCCGTCAAAAAGCCGCAAGGGCAGGGGTTCATGGCCGCAAGCAGCATGACGTCGGCAGGGTAAGTGATGCTGCGGGCAACCCTGGCAATGGTGACCGCCCCGCTCTCCAGGGGCTGGCGCAAAGCCTCCAGGGTATGTTTGTGAAATTCCAAAAGTTCATCCAAAAACAGTACGCCCCTGTGCGCCAGGGAAAGCTCTCCGGGCCTTGGAACAGCGCCGCCCCCCACCAGGCCGTTTTCGGAAATGCTGTGGTGCGGAGCGCGAAAAGGGCGCTCTTCCATAAGGCCTTTACCTGGAGGCAGCAGCCCGGCCACACTGTATATTTTGCTTACTTCCAGCGCTTCGGCAAAGCTGAGCTTGGGCAAAACGCCCGGCACCCGCCGGGCCAGCATGGTTTTGCCGCTGCCGGGCGGCCCGAGAAACAAAAGATTATGCCCGCCCGCCGCGGCTATTTCCACCGCGCGCTTGGCATGCTCCTGCCCCTTCACATCCTCGAAATCAAGGAAGGGTTCGGGCCAGGCCTTTGCGCGCGCCTCCCCCAGCCCGGGCGCAAAAGGCGCAATGACGGCGCTCCCGTTTAAAAGAGCCGCCGCCTGGGGAAGACTCTCAAGCCCATAGACCGCGAGCCCTTCTACCACCGCTGCTTCCTGGGCGTTTTGCAGAGGAACGATAAAGCCTTTCGCCCCTTCCTGCCGGGCAAGAATGGCCAAGGGAAGCACGCCGGGCACAGGTTTGAGCTCCCCGCTCAAGGAAAGCTCCCCCGTGAGGAAAAAACCCGAACCCGCCCCTTCAGGCAGAACTCCGGCAGCGCTTATAAGGCCGAGAGCCAGGGGGAGATCATAAGAGCTACCGTCTTTTTTGCGATCCGCTGGGGCCAGATTGACCGTGACCCGAGCCGGCGGCAGACGAAAATTGCTGTTGCGAAGGGCGGCCAGAACCCGGTCGCGCGATTCGCGCACCGCGCCTTCGGCAAGCCCCACCATGGTAAAGGAAGGGATGCCCGCCCGGGCAAAATCCACCTCCAAATCCACCCGGAAGGCGTCCACGCCGTGCAGCGCGCCGCAGGCCATCCTGGCGATCATGCCTACTCCCCGGACGGCCCCTCTTCCGCCTGCTTTTCCGCATGCTGCGCGGCCCGGTTCGCCGCAAGGGACAAGCGCGGCAGAATCACAAAGGTATGGATCAGGCCGGAAATAATATAGGCAAAGGTGATGACGAAGCAAAACACTCTCGGGTTGGCCACGATCAGCGCAAAAGGCAGAATTACGAACAAAAAGACGCTCCGGAAAGGATGCGCTTTGAACACCCCGAATTCCTTAAAAGACGCGTAGCGGATATTGCTGACCATGAGCAAACCCATGCAGGTGGTGAACACCAAAATCACGGCCGGCATAACGGAGCTCAACAAATCCGGCAGGAGAGGGGCAAAAAAGACGAGGCAGGCCAGGGAACACCCGGCCGGAGGGCTCGGCAGCCCGCTGAAAAAACGCTTGTTGGCCGTATTGGTGGTGACGTTAAAACGCGCCAGGCGCAAGGCCGCGCACACGGTGAACAAAAAGGACACGGCAATGCCCAGACTGTTGAAATCCCGCAGAGCATAGCTGTAAACCAAAAAAGCCGGGCTCACCCCAAAGGTGACCAGATCCGCCAGGGAATCAAACTGAATGCCGAATTCCGTGGAGGTGTTGGTAAGACGCGCCACTTTGCCGTCTATGCCGTCAAGAAACACGCTGAACATGGTGACGACGCAAGCGCGATCAAACAACCCCGCCGCGGACCAGAGGATGCAGATAAACCCCGCGAACAAGCTGGCCGTGGTAATGATGTTGGGGAGGATATACATGCTTTTATGTCGGGGGATGCGGGCTTCCATAAGCGTTGCCTCCTCAGAGACGCGAATTGTTATGATGCCTTGCCCTTGGCGCAAAATCTTTTATTGAGAGACAGCCCCTAAGGGAAGTTCCGCCAAAATGCTCTGCCCCGCAAGCACTTTTTCCCCGATTTTTACTCTTGGCTCATAGCCTTCCGGCAGGTACAAATCCACGCGGGAGCCGAACTTAATCATGCCGAAACGCTCTCCCCGGGCCAGCGTATCTCCGGGGTCCACCCGGCAGACTATGCGCCGGGCCACCAGGCCCGCTATCTGGACCATGCTCCAGCGCCCGCCGCCGTTATCCTCAAGCAGATAGGCGCAGCGCTCATTGTCGCATGAGGCTTTGTCAAAAGAGGCATTGATGAACTTACCCGCATGGTAAGCGATATCCACCACTTTGCCGGCCACCGGGCTTCTGTTCACATGCACGTTGAACACGTTCATAAAGATGCAGATGCACAGGCGCGGCTTCTGGGTGAAGGGATCAGGCATTGTCGTCACCTTGATCACTTTGCCGTCCGCCGGGCTCACGGCCAGATCCGGCCCGGTGGGGACAACGCGTTCCGGGTCGCGGAAAAAATTACAGCAAAAAAAGCAGAGAGCCAAAAATATCAGGGCGGGCGGGGCAAAATCCAGCACCGCGAACACCAGGGAAGCCAGGGCCGTCAGCGCTATGGAGGGCGCCCCTTCCGGAGTAAGGCCAAAGGAAGCCTTGCGCATGGAAAATCCTTCACTATATAAGTATCTGGAACAGCGTAGCGCCCGTCCGCTTTATGCGCACCCGGGCCGCCGCGCCGAAAACCTCTATACCGCATCCCTTTGCAAAGGAAAAGACCGGAGTATGGACTCCCTTACCCATCTCGTGGCCGGGGCATTAACCCCCCTGGCCTTTCGCGCAACCCCAAAACGAGCCGCCCTGCTCGGATTCGGCATCGCAGCCGGAGAATTTCCGGATATTGATATTATTTTCGGCTTCAGCCCGGAAGCCTTGCTGTTTTGGCACCGGGGGATCACCCATGCCCTTATCTGGCAGCCCCTGCTTGCCCTGGCCGTGGTTCTGCCTTTCTTCTTCTGGATGCGCCGCCATAAGCCCCGCCCCGCCCCGCTCTCCGGCCAACAAGCGCCCGCCTCAGGCCGGAACGGCTCCTTCGCGCCCAGCTTCTCCTCCCTTATGGCAATGGCCTTGTTCGCCCTCTATACCCACATTTACCTTGACTGCATGACCACCTTCGGCACCCGGATCTTGCTGCCTTTTTCCCAGGTTCGCGTCGGCTTTGCCTCCATGTTCATTGTGGATTTGCTCCTCACCCTGCCCGCCCTTGTCCTTATGATCATGGCCTGGAAAGAACCGGGCCAGGCCCTTCGCCTGCACGGCGCTCCGGCGCAAAGCCCTTACGGGGTATTCCTGGTTTCGGAAAAATCCCTGCGCCTTGCGCGCATCGGCCTTGCCTGGCTGCTGCTCTACCCTCTGGCCTGCCTGGGCGTGAATGCCGCCGCCACGGCCGCGTTGCGCCCCGCCCTCGCCCCCAACAGCAAGCTCAGTCTCTTGACCGAGCCTTTTTCTCCCTTTTTTTGGAAAGCTGTTGTGGATACAGGCGACGGGTACCGCATGAGCACCGTGTGCCTGCCTAAACCCGGCATGGAAAAAGACGCCCTTAGCTACAACAAGCCGGATCGGGAACTGTACGCGAAGCTGGAAAAACAGCTCCCGCTGTTCAGCCAGTTCAATGCCTTCTGCTCCTTTATGATCCAGCTTAAACGCCCGGCAAGCGCCCAGATTTCGAACGAATACGGCCGCCCCCTCACGGAATATTCCTTCGCCGATCTCCGCTACCTTATCTCCCCCCACAGCCCGGCCTATCTGATCAACAGAACCGACCCCAACTTCGTACTTGAAGCCAGAGTTACGGACCAGGGCGAACTTGTGGCCTACCGTTTTTTGCAGCGCGGCAAGGATAGGGACAGGCCGTGGATTCCCCTCGCAGGGGCTGCTTCGCAATAAATCCTTTGCCCAAATAGCTGCGCCGTCCGGCCCTTTTTGCTCCGATCACGTGCTCCAAAGCACATCCTCTGCGCAAAAAGAGCCGGATTCCGTGCTCTTGGCGCAAAACTTTTTATTGAGAAACAGCCCTCACTTCAAACAAGCTCACTTGAGGGCGGGTTACGCTTGAGATTGTCGCTTAACGGCGAAAACAACAACAGCGTGGTTCATGCCTTAAAAAAAGAAAAGACCCTTTTCGCAAAGAGTCTTTTCTTGTTTGGGCAGCGCCGCTTGAAAGGAGGCGCGTTTTTACGAATCCTCCGGATCGTCCTCCGAGGTTTTTTTATAGCGGCAGCCCTTTTCAGGGCAACCCACGTAGGGTTTGCCGCCGCGCGGGCGTTTTATGGCCAGCACCGGAGAGCCGCATTGCGGGCAACTGCCTTCCACCGGCTCATCCCACATGGCGTAATCGCATTTGGGGTACTGATCGCAGCCATAAAAGATTTTGCCGCGTTTGGAGCTTTTTTCCGCTAAAAGCCCCTTTTGGCAGGCCGGGCAGTGCACGCCCGTGGAATAGGGCCGGGTGTGCTTGCATTCCGGATACCGGGAACAAGCTATGAAGCGGCTGCCTGTACGCGCCTTTTTAACCACAAGATCGCCTCCGCACTCGGGGCAGGTTCCCACCACCTCATACTGGGGCTGCTCACGCTCCACAGCCCGGACCTTGCCGCTCTCATCCCGGACAAAGTTGCTGGTGAAACGGCAGTCCGGATATCCGGAACAGGCCAAAAAAGGCCCTGCCTTGCCGAATTTGATCATTGTGGGTTTGCCGCACTCCGGACAGTCCAATCCGGATGAAAGCCCCCCCTTGACGGAACTCATGGCCCGGGCGGCCTTATCCAGAGTGGGGTTAAAACCGGTGGTGAAGCGCGTGAGCAGACCCACCCAGTCTTCTTCGCCGCCCGCCACCTTGTCCAGAGATTCTTCCATCTGAGCCGTGAAGCCCACATCCATAAGTTCCTGAAAATACTCTGTGAGCAGATCACAAACCACGCGGCCCAGGTCCGTGACCATAAAATGTTTATCCTCAAGCAGCGCGTACTCCCGCTCCTGTAAGGTGGCAATGATGCTGGCATATGTGGAGGGGCGGCCTATGCCTTTTTCTTCCATTTCCCGCACCAGAGAAGCTTCCGTATACCGCGGCGGCGGCTGGGTGAACTTTTGTTCCTTTTCCAGTTTGCTGAGTTCCAAAACCTGCCCGGATGCAAGGCCGGGCAGATCCACCACATCCTCGCTTTTTTGCGGCGAAAGAACGTAAAAACCCGGAAACAGCACCCGCTCGCCCTTGGCTCTGAACTCCACGCCGTTGCAAAGGATCAGCACCACCGTATCTTGCACCTTTGCTCCAGCCATCTGGGAGGCGAGAAAACGCGTCCAGATAAGGCGGTAAAGCTGATACTGTTCCGGCGCCACCAGCGCCTTGATATTTTCGGGAGTAATGGACACATCCACAGGCCGGATGGCTTCATGCGCATCCTGAGCGCCGCTTTTGCTTTTAAAATGCCGGGGCTTGGGCGGGTAATATTCCTTGCCCCAGGTTTTTTCGATAAAGGCCCGGGCCGCGTCCCTGGCTTCATCGGCAATGCGCACGGAGTCGGTACGCATATAGGTGATGAGGGCCGCGGTGCCTGCCTCCCCAAGCTCGACGCCTTCATAGAGGCGCTGGGCAATGTTCATCGTGCGCTTGGCCGAATAGCCCAGGCGCTGGTTAGCCGCTTGCTGCAGCGTGGAGGTGATGAAAGGAGGCGTCGGAGAGCGCTCGCGCTCTTTGCTCTCCACGCGGGTGACCACAAATTCGGCTCTGCCGTCTTCCTTTATGCGCTTTTCAAGCGCCTCGGCTGCCTGCGCATTGCCCACTACGGCCTTTTTGCCGTCT
Organism: Desulfovibrio sp.; assembly: GCA_031550225.1. GTDB lineage: Bacteria > Desulfobacterota > Desulfovibrionia > Desulfovibrionales > Desulfovibrionaceae > Frigididesulfovibrio. Next base: position 18,487 of record JAVBOT010000006.1, on the reverse strand, counting down.
ATTTTATGCAGATCCGCACGAAATTCAGGCGGTTCCGCTCCCCGCACATACGCGCGGAACAGCCAATATTCTTCCGGCACAAAAGCCCGGCGCTCGGAATCACGATCCGCAAGCAGGCGGAGCGCCACACTCTGCACTCGACCGGCGGAAATGCCGCGTTTGACTTTTTTCCAAAGCAAGGGCGATATCTTATAGCCCACCAGCCGGTCCAGCACGCGGCGCGCCTGCTGCGCGTCAAACAAATCCGCGTTCAAAGGCCTTGGATGCGCCAAAGCCTCCTTCACCGCCCGGGGCGTGATTTCGTTAAACTGGATCCGCTGAATAGTTTTTTTCTTATCTTCCAAAAGCGCGGCAACATGCCAGGCAATGGCCTCCCCTTCACGGTCCGGGTCCGGCGCAAGATAAATATTCTCCGCCTTGGAGGCGGCGCTGCGCAACTCCGCAACCACCTTCTCCTTGCCGGGAATAATCTCGTACTCCGGAGCAAAGGAATTGTTTTCGTCCACTCCCAGCGTTTTTGAGGGCAAATCCCGGACATGCCCGACACTGGCCTGCACCGCGTACTCATTGCCGAGAAACTTGCGGATAGTCTTCACCTTGGCCGGTGATTCCACAATAATGAGATTTTTAGCCATGCGATCCCCCTTGCAACGCCGCTTGGCGGCCCCCGGGCTCTCCTCCCCCGGATACATTCCCCGGAAGGCGCCGGCCCTCTCTTGCCGGCGCAACGCCGCATTACCCAATATTTAATACTGCCGGCTCTGTATACTACATGCCCCAAAGAGTAAACAGTGCCTTAGAACATGGCAAGGGCGAACTGCCTTATATTCCCCATGCGCATGGTTTCACCAGAGAAAGTCTTGACCAATTGCCGCTTCCCGTGTAGTTTTTGGAGTCGTGCGGCGGACGTAGCTCAGTTGGCAGAGCACCTGGTTGTGGCCCAGGTGGCCGGGAGTTCAAGCCTCCTCGTTCGCCCCATAAAAAAAGCCGGTTCCTTTTCTCAAAAGGAACCGGCTTTTTTTATGGGGTATTTATCTAAAAATTCTTTATATTTCCGCATCTTAATCCTATATCAAATACCGCTTTCTCACAGCGGCGAACTGGGCTATATTCAAATTTCATCGGCCTTCTCCCTCCTTGCCCGGCAATCTCCCTTTGCCTCATTCGTTTCAGGAGGTCCTCATAATGGATAGACGCTCTTTTCTTAAATGGCAGATGCAAGGCCTCGCCTGGCTAGCCGCCGGTTCCCCCCTCCTTTCCCCGTCAAAGGCTTCCCCTGCTGAGAGCTTCCCGGATGTGGCCATTGCCAAAGGCGCGCCCGGCCCGGCCGCTCGCGCCGCCGTCGCCCTGCTGGGCGGCATGGGCCGTTTTGTCAAAACCGGGCAAAACGTCGTCATCAAACCCAACATGAGTTTTGCCAGAGGGCCGGACAGCGCCGCGAATACCCACCCGGACGTGGTGCGCGAAGTCCTTATCATGTGCAAAGAAGCCGGCGCCGCCCGGGTGCGCGTGCTGGACCATTCCCTGCACGACCCCAAAAAAGCCCTGGAACTCTCCGGCATTCTCGCCGCCTGTGAAGGCGTGGAGCCGGGCATATGCCACCATTTGCTCCAAGAGGACCAATACCGCGAGGACAAAATCGCCAAGGGACTGGAAATGCGCCGGAACGCCTTTATGCACGACGTCCTGGACGCCGATGTGCTCATTGCCGTGCCTGTGGCCAAAAGCCACAGCGGCGCCGGGGTTTCCCTTTCCCTCAAAGGGCAGATGGGGCTGATCAAAGACAGGCATATCATGCACTCCCAATATAATCTGCATACCTCCATCGTGGATCTGAACAGCCACATCAAACCGCACCTGGCCATTATCGACGCCACCCGTGTGCTTACGACCAACGGGCCGGGCGGCCCCGGCATCGTCATCACCCCGGGCGAAATCATCGCCTCCGCCGACCCGGTGGCCGCCGACGCCACCACTGTGGTCTCCTATGAATGGTACGGAAAAATGATGCAGGCGCGCCAGGTGCCCTACATACGCATGGCCCATGAGCGCGGTCTTGGCCGCATGGATATTGAAAACCTTGTCACCAAACGAATTGCCGTATAGGCGGCCCCGTGAAAGCGCAGCCCCTGAAGCGGCGGGCCGCCATGACCGCTGACGCGGACTTACGATCAGGGCGAGGCGGCGCAAAACGCAAAGAACGCGCGCCCGCAAAACCACGGAAAAAGCGAACTCAACGGCTGCGCCGCGCCATACAGGCCTTAAGCCTTGCCCTGTTTCTCTTTTTGCTATGGAGCACGGCTGTTCCGCTGCCGCAAAGCCTCCTGCCCCGGGATCTCTTTTTGCGTCTGGATCCTCTCGTGGCCACGGCTATTCCCTTAACGGCCCGGCAATGGATCCCAAGCCTTGCCCCGGGCCTGGGCGTACTCCTGGTCACGCTGTTCCTGGGGCGAATTTTTTGCGGCTATATCTGCCCCATGGGCATCACCCTGGATGTGGTCCGCTATCTTGAAGAAAAAGCCTTCGGATCAGTAGAGCGCGCAAAGCGGGCATCTCCCCCGGCCCGAGCCCTTTTCGGGGACGACGCGGCAATAATCCGCAACCTCTTGGTCCCGCGCCACCTGAAATATTTTCTCCTGGCAAGTTTAGCCGGAGCCGCCCTCATAGGGATCAACCTTATCTTCTGGGCCGCCCCCATCCCCCTCATCACCCGGTTTTACGCTTTATGGCTGCACCCTCTCCTGCTCTTTGCCGGAAACGAAGGCCTCGGCCTTATCCGTCCCGCGGCGGACAGTTTAGGTATGCCCTCTTTACTGTATGCGCAAATTTTTCCCCGCCGCTTTGATACGCTCTATTTCCTGGTCTTTTTCTTTTCCGCCCTGTTCTGGCTTGAACGCGTGCGGCCACGCTTCTGGTGCCGCTATCTGTGCCCGGCCGGGGCCCTCCTCTCCCTTTTTTCCCTGCACCCCTTCTGGCGGCGAAGGACAACAGGCTGCAACAACTGCGGCCGCTGCGCCGTGAACTGCCCCACCGGGGCCGTTGCTCCCCACGGGCAAAGCGCCGCCCATGCCGAATGCCTCGGTTGCCGCGCTTGTATAGATGCCTGCCCAAGCAAAAGCGTTGCTTTTTCCATAAAAAACCCGGCAACAACCCTGACGGTTCCTTTCGCCCCCCCGCTGCCGGAAAAACCGCTCCCGGCCATGCTGCCCACGCGCCGCGCCTTTTTGGCCGCCGCCGGAGCGGGAACCGGAATTGCCCTGACCGGCCTGTGCAACCTGGATACGCTGCTTACAGGAGACGCCCGGGGCATACTCTGGCCGGCGCTCTGCATCCGCCCGCCCGGCGCCGTGCCGGAAAGCTCTTTTCTGGATCTGTGCCTGCGTTGCGGCGAGTGCATGAAAGTATGCCCCAGCAATGCCCTGCAACCCACCTGGTTCGCCGCCGGGGCAGAAGGCATGTTCAGCCCCGTTCTTACCGCCAGGCGTGGCCCTTGTGAACCTGACTGCAATGCCTGCGGGCGGGTATGCCCCACAGGAGCCCTCCTTTGCCTGCCTTTGCGGGAAAAACGCTGGGCAAAAATGGGAACCGCCGTAGTGCTGCGCGAAGGCTGCCTGGCCTGGGCCGAGGGGCGCAGTTGCGTGGTGTGCCAGGAAGTTTGCCCCTATGGGGCCATTGCCTGCCGTCAGGAACCCGGCGCGCAAGTTCCGGTTCCCTTTGTCAGGGCCGAGCGCTGCTACGGCTGCGGCTACTGCGAATACCATTGCCCGGTACGCGTTCCGGCTGTTGTTGTGCGCCCCCTCAATGCCCTGCGGCTCTACGAGCCGCGCTATGAGGAAACAGCCCGAAGCGCCGGACTGCGGCTCATCCCGGCGTCACAAATCCCCTCCTCTTCCGAAGAGCCGGAAACCATGCCTCAAAACGGCCTGCCGCCCGGATTTTCTGAATAAAACGGCGCTCTGGAAGGGCGCTGCCCCTCCAAACATCCCCCAAGGATCAAGGGAGTTCAGTCGCCTTGCGGGGTTTGGGGCAGCGCCCCAACAACTTTACAATCCCGCGTCACAACAGCGCCCTCTTTTTGCAGTTCCGTTAAATACGGCCAGTACCGGGCCGGCATGCAGCGCCGCTGTTGCCTCGGGTTTTCGCGCTCGATGATGGCCGCGGCGGTGAAATACGTCCGCCAAAGGGCTTGAAAAAGAGCCTCCCCTTCTTCCAGAAGAGACGCTTCTAATCTGCCTCCTTGAGAGCGCAAGGCTTCGGCCCGCTCCAGGCTCAGGCACACTTGCGTAAAAGCGCCCCGGCTGCGCAGCACGCCGTAAAAGCGCTGCGTATCGTATACAATCCAATCCTGATCCGCGAAGCGATCCGCAAAATGCCCCAAAAGCAGCGGCAACACGTTATGACGCGGCGCAATGGCTGCAAAGTAAACGCCCTGGCGCGTTTTTTGAAAACGGGCAAAACCCGTCAGCCGGTTTTTTTCGCATACTACCCGCTTTGCCAGCCTGTGGACGGCGAATACATGCGCATCCGCCAAATCCGTTTCCGCACGAAGAGAATCAAACACTTTGCAAATATAGCGAAAAATGAGCGCATCGCTCTCTTTTTCTTCCGAAAGCCAGGCCAGACGCAGCTCTTCCAGCGCCTCTCCGCTCAATTTCTTTTTCAGGGCACGCCAGACCCGGTCGGATTTTTCCTCACTGGTCTTTACCGTATGCGCCGCTGTCCGCAGCAGCGGCGAAGCATCCGCCGGGCTGAGCAGCGCATCGGGAAACTCCCGCCGGGTGTATGCGTCAAAAACGGCACTCAGCAGCCCCTCAAAGCTCGCATCATAATAGAATACCCGCATGCTCCCTCCTTGCCTGACCTTGCGCTCAGCCCTTGATGGGGAGGGACAATTGGTATTCCCCGCGCATGGCGGATTGCCCGCTCAAAATCGCCCTGCGCACCCGCTCCGGCCCGGCTTCCCGGATTGTCAAAAAAGGCGCGCTCCCTTTGTGCTGCCGGGGCAGAATAAAGTGCGCCGCCCGGTTCACAGCGACGCCTAACTTGCCCAACTGCCCGGCTTCCAGGCGGCCATGACGCCGGGCAAGCACAATGCGGCGCGCGCTTATCAGCCCGATGCCGGGCACGCGCAACAAGCGCAGATAATCATCCGTATTAAGATCCACAGGGAAAAATTCCGGATGCCGCAAAGCCCAGGCCAGTTTGGGGTCCACGTCCATATCCAGATCCGGCGCGGCTTCATCCAAAAGTTCCGCAGCCTCAAAATGGTATAGGCGCATGAGCCAGTCCGCCTGATACAGGCGGTTTTCCCGGCGCAAAGGGGCGCTTTGCAGGGCCGGAAGGCGGCTGTCATGCCCGTTTACCGGCACAAAAGCGGAATAAAACACCCTCTTTAATCCCGGTCCCTTATAGAGCAGGGAGGATAAACGCAGGATGTCCCTATCCCGCTCGTCGCTCGCTCCCACGATCACCTGCGTGCTTTGACCCGCCGGAGCAAAGACCGGGGCTGAACGAAATTTTCCCCGTTCTTCCCGGTTCTCCCGCAGCCGTTCGTGAATGTAGCGCATGGGCGCGTAAACGCTTTCGTAATTTTTTTCCGGAGCAAGGCGGCGCAGATTTGTTTCAGACGGGATCTCAATATTCACGCTTAAGCGATCCGCGTACAGCCCCGCCGCGTAGACCAACTCCCGAGCCGCGCCGGGGATGCTCTTCAAGTGGATGTAGCCGTTGAATCCGTGCGTAACGCGCAAGTTTTTCACCACGCGCACCAGGCGTTCCATGGTGTGATCCGGGCTTACCAGCACGCCGGAACTCAAAAACAAACCCTCAATGTAATTGCGGCGGTAAAACTCCAGAGTCAGCTCCGTGAGCTCCTCCACAGTAAAGGCCGTCCGGGGCAGGTCATTGCTTCTGCGGTTGACGCAATACGCGCAGTCATACCGGCAATGATTGCTGTACAATACCTTTAACAACGAGATGCAGCGCCCGTCCGCCGTGAAAGAATGACAGACGCCAAGCCGGGCAGCATTGCCGATGCCGCCCCGGGCATTGCTCCGGCCAACGCCGCTGGAAGCGCAGGAAGCGTCGTATTTGGCCGATTCCGCAAGGATGGCCAGTTTTTTCATGAGTGCGTCGCGCATGCTGTGTTTATATATATAAACACAGCATGCGCGCAAGCCTTTTTTGCAAAGCCCAGTTCCAGGCTGTGCTGAGAAATAAGCAATTTTTCTCTCCGGCAAGAAAAATAAGCCTGCCATGAAAGAATATGCTTGCCATATCCGGCCGAGATAGCAGGCGCAATTTGACGCAGCCGGAGGGCGGAAGGGCTATTTGCCAGCTCAGCCTCCGGAGCAGCCCGGGCCCTGGATCCGGCTTGTGCCCCCGGCCTGGGGCAGCACCTCAATCTGCCTGCCCACACGCTCCTTGAGCGCCTGCACATGCGAGATAACCACAATGAGCTTGCCGTCGCCATGCAACCCGGCCAGACATTCCAGGGCCGTGTCCAAGGCCTCTTCATCCAGCGTGCCGAAGCCTTCATCCAGAAACAGAGAATCCACCCGCACATTTTCACTGGCCATGGTGGATAGGCCAAGGGCTAGGGCCAGGCTGACAAGAAAGCTCTCTCCGCCGGAAAGGTTGCGCGTGGACCGCGTTTCTCCGGCCTGGTAATTGTCGATGACATTCAGCTCCAGGGGCTGAAGCGCGCTGCGGGTTAAAAGATAGCGGTCTCCCATTTTACGCAAATGCCGGTTAGCGTGGCCGATCAGGCTGTCAAAGGTCAGGCCCTGGGCGAAATTACGGTATTTTTTACCGTCCGCCGAGCCGATCAGTTCATGCAGCAGATCCCAGCGTGCGCACTCCCGCTCTTGCGCGGCAATGTTTTTGGCGCGCTCTTCCCTTTTTTGCAGACCTAACGCATGTTCTTGCAACCTGCCGACAAGGCCGCCCATTTCCTGTTGCAGCGCCTTTTGTCCGGCCATGGCCTGGGCCAGGCTCTCCCGAAGTTCTTCCAATAAAGCGGGGCTGAGGGCTTTGCCTTTTTCCGTTTCCAGCAAAAGTTTTTTTTCGCTTTCCTGGGCGAAAAACGCCGCCTTTGCCTCGGCAAGTTCCCGCGCCTTCCGGGCAAGCTCCATGCGCTCCTTTTCTTCCAGGCAGGCCGCATGGTAGGCGGCTTCGTCCGCAAAACCCGCGTTGCGCAGGCTCTCGGCAAAGGTTGCTCCCCGCTGGTTTAAAAGACCCTCCAGCGCCGTCAGAGCAGCAGCCAGCTCCTCCGCCCTGGTTTGCTGCCGGCCGTATTCTTCTTTGGCCGCGTGCAGCGCCTGGCCGGTTTTTTCCCCCTCCGCCCGGGCCGATTCCACAGCGCTGAAAACACGCCCTTCTTCCCGGGCCGGGTCTTTATCCGCAAACGCTTCCCGCCGCTGCCGCTCCAAGTCTTCCACTTCCCGCAGCAAAGCCCGGCGCTGTTCTTCATGCCGCTTCAGGCTTGCCTCATACTCCTCCAGCCGCTCCCGTTGCTGAGCCGTAAGGGGCTTCAGGGTAACAACGCGCCGTTCAAGTTCCGCCTTTTCCTCCCGGCGGGCCGACCAGCGCTCCCGCCGGGCTTCAAGCGCGGCAAGCGCCGCTTCAGGCGCACCGGCAAGCGCTCCTCCCGCATCAAAGATTCGAAGCCTCTCCTGCAGTTGCGTTTCGGCCCGGGCGGCTCCTTCTTCAAGAGCCGCGACCTCTGCACTGAGGCGGGAGCACAGCTCCTGTGCCGCGTTTTGCCGGTGCGCCAGTTCCAGAGCTTCACGTTCCATCCCGGCCGCGGCGGCCCGCTTTTGTTCCAAAGAAGCCCGCAGGGCGTCCCGCTCCTTTTCCAGAGCATCCACAGCCCCGGCAATGCCCGCGCTTTGCTTCAAGGCCTGACGGCCAAGTTCCCGGCGTTTTTGCAGCTCCTCCTCCAGGCCTGTGGGGGAGTTTTCCCGCGCAAGCGCCGCCAGACCCAGTTCCGCGCACAGATCCTCAAGACGCCGCCACGCCGTTTCCACAGCCTCGCCCTGTTCCTTTTGCTCTAAACGCCGCCTGTGCCTCTCCCGCTCCGCCGCGCTCCGGCGCAGTTCCAGCTCCATCAGCCCTTCCGTTGCGATGCGCAGATCCTCCCGGGCCAGGAGGATTGCTTCCTGGTTCGCATCCGTTGCCGGAGCGAGCCCTTGGGCAAAAGGGTGATCCAGGGAACCGCAAAGAGGACAAGGCTGCCCCTGCTCAAGGCGGACCCGGGCTTCTTCAAAGTCCGCAATGCGCAACAAAAGAGCCGCCTGGGTTTCCAGCAGTTCCACCCGCGCGCGCGCGAGCGCGCGTTTTTCCTCCCCGGCCAGAATCCGGTCCGGCAGGTTTGCAAGTTCCCGGCCAAGGTGCGCTTCTTCCTTGCCCAGCCGCTCCAGCGCGCTCCGGGATCGACTCAAAGAAGAAACACCGTCCGCCGCCCTCTCCAACAATGCGCTTTGCGCCGTGAGCCGCACAAGTTCTTCACGCCAGGCCGAAAGATTTTTTCCCTTGAGCAGCTCCGCCAGGCGCTGTTCTTTTTCCGCCAAAGACAGCTCCGCCGCCGCAAGTTCCGCAACCGCGCGGGCCGTTTTCTCTTCATGCCCAAGGCATGCCCGTGCGGCATTGCTCAGCCCCGCCGCGGCCTTATCCATATCTTCTTTTTTAGCCTGCGAAAGGCGGCGCGCTTCCCGCCAGGCAGCATGCTCGGCGCGCAGCCCGGGCAGAACATCCGCCAGGGCGGCGTCGGCCTGCGTATTTTCTAAAAGCAGCTCAAGCCCGTTCAGCAACGCTTCCTGCCGCGCAAGTTCCGCGCTGTCGTTTGCGTGCCTTACGCCAAGCGCGGACAAAAGCGCCTTTGTGTCCGCGCAGGCACGCTCCGCCGCAAGCAGAGGCGGCTTTTTCGCACCGAGTTGCAAATCCAGTTCCGCGGCTTTGCGCGCCAACGGCACAAGGGCGCGCTGCTCCAAAAGGCAAGCCTCAAGGCGCGCAAGAGCCTTGCGCGAAGCTTCTTCGCACTGGCGCATCTTTTCCAAACCCAAGGGCAAAGCGGTAAGAGCCCTCGCATGCGACCCTTGCGCCTCAGCCCGGGCCCGCCGCAAAGAAGCCAGCTCCCCGTAACTGCCCGCCATTTCCAAGGCCTGGCCCGCGCGGCGCAACTTTTCCTCCTCCGGCGCAAAGGCGAGCAAGCGGCTGTCCAGCTCTTCTTGCCGCAAGGCCAGTTGCCGCAGCTCCTCCTCAAGACGCAGCAGCCCTTCTCGCCAGGAAAGGGCCTGGGAGAGACGGGCGATATCCCGGTTAAAAAGGGCGTCCTCTTCTTCCTTGCCTGCCAGGAGAGCCCGCAGAGCGGCCTCTTCCTCCCCGCTTAAGACAGGCAGACCCGCAAGCCCCAGGCGCAAGCCTTCAAGGTTTTTCTGCTCGAGCGAACGCAGTTCATGCACTTTTTTGGAAATATCGCTGTAAATTTCCGTGCCGGTTATCTGTTCCAGAATGGGCGAACGCTCATCCGGAACCGCCAGCAGAAAAGCCGCGAAATTTCCCTGAGCCAGAAGCATGGAACGGGTAAAGCGCTTGAAATTCATGCCGGTGACGGCTTCTATCTGGTCCGCCACATCCCTGATCTTTGACTCGTAAAGCTTGCCGGTGAGGGCGTCGGCTATTTCGTGCCGGGGAGACTGCAACTCCCCCTCCGGCCGTTTGCGCGCCCGGTGCTGGCTCCAGTGGCAGCGAAAACGCCCGACACGAGTCTCAAAGCACACTTCGGCAAAGCACTCTCCTGTTTTACGGGAGAGCACCTCGTTGCCGCTTTTGCTGATCTTGTTCAAACGGGGGGTGTGCCCGTAAAGGGCGAGGCAGATGGCGTCGAGAATAGTGCTCTTGCCCGCGCCGGTGGGACCGGTGATGGCCACTATGCCTTCAGAAGCCAGTGCGGGATGGGAAAAATCAATTTCCCATTCTCCCACAAGGGAGTTCAGATTTTTAAAACGAACCTGCAAGATGCGCATCAAAAACTCGCTGTGCCCGGCGCTCAGCTTTGCGGGCCGGGCGTGGTTGGTTCAACTCCGGGAGCTCCCTGCCGGGCGCTGCCCTCCTCATACAAAGAGCGCAGCGCTTCCTGATACGCAAGCAGCAAGTCCGGACGCTGCGCCTCCGGCACCTCATGGGCGGACAGGCAACGCTCGAAAACCTCAAGCGCATTCAGCTCCGCCAAGGTGTCTTGCGCATCTTCCTGGGCCAGCGCCCGCTCGGCAAGGCGCTCGTTTTTAACGCGCAGCACTTCCAAAGAAGAACCCCGCACAGCTTCTTCCAGCTCTTCGCGCAGGTTCGCCGCGATTTCCCCGCCGTTGAAAACAATCTCCAACCAGGCCCGGGAGCCTTTTTCCCGCAGGGCGCGGATCCGGGCAAGGAGAGCTTCCTTTTCCCCTGTAATGCGCTCAAGCTCCTGAAAAACAGGGACGGCTAGGCCGCGCGTCACCACTTCGCCGCCGGAAAATTCCGCCAGAAGAACCACCTTTTCCCGCTCCGCTTCAGCAAAGCTCATGGGCAAAGGAGAACCGCTGTAGCGCACCCGCCCGGCGCCGTCCACAGCCTGGGGAAGATGCAAATGCCCAAGGGCCACATAGGCCAGACTCTGGGGAAAAACAGACGCGGGCACATGCGCCAGGGAGCCCACGTACAAATCCCGCACTCCGTCCCCATCCACGGATTTGCCTCCGGCGGTGAAAAGATGCCCCATACCTATAAGCGGCGGCGATCCTCCCAGCTCCTCCCGCCTGGCCTCGGCCAGGGCCACAACCTCGGCGTAATGACGCCGGATGCCTTCCTGAAGATTGCGTTCCTTATCCTCCGGGCTTTCTCCCGCTTCCACGGTCCTGATATCCCTGTCCCGCAGGTAGGGCACGGCGCACACAACGGCCTCGGCAACTCCCGCATCGTCCTCAAGCACAAGGACTTCTTCTTCCGCTTGCGCTGTGGGCGCGCTCACAACGCGCACCTTGAGGGCCTTGAGCAGCTCTTTCGGCGCGCCGAGAAAAGCCGGAGAATCGTGATTTCCGGCAATGAGAACCACATGCCGGCAAGAAGATGTCGCAACCCGCCACAAAAAACGGTAGTATAACGCCTGAGCCCGGGTGCTGGGCATGCTTGAATCAAAAATATCGCCCGCGACAAGCAGGATGTCCGCCTCTTCCCGGGCCAAGGTTTCCACAAGCCAGGACAAAAAGGCCTCCTGCTCTTCATAGCGCTTTCTGCCATAGAGCGAGCGCCCCAGATGCCAGTCGGAAGTATGCAGGACGCGCAAGGGCTTTTTTTTCCGGCTCACAAGCGAACAGCTCCATAGCATGGCCGCGGCGTTGAACGCGCCGCCGCGGGGCATTCTTTACAAGGGATAAAACAGGCTGATACGTAAGCAAATCTATAGCAAGCCGTTGGCTTTGTAAATTAAGCCCATTGCGCCGCCCAAAGAGCGGCCTTTCCCGCCATGCGAGCCGCTGCGTAAAATCCTTGCGGCGCAAGTTGACGAAGCTGGTTTCGCGCGCTAACTTTCTCCCATGGAGAACCAACCCGCACGCTGGATTCTGCACCTGGATATGGACGCTTTTTTCGCGTCCGTGGAACAGCTTGACCACCCGGAGTTGAAAGGCAAACCTCTGATCATCGGAGGAGGCAATCGCGGCGTGGTTTCCACCGCCTCCTATGAGGCCAGGCGCTTCGGCATCCACTCGGCCATGCCGATATACCAGGCCCGTAAACTTTGCCCCCACGGCATTTTTATACCCGGACGCATGCAGCGCTACGTGGAAAAATCCCGCGAAATCATGGCCCTGCTCCAGAGCTTCTCCCCTTTGGTGGAAAAAGCCTCGGTGGATGAAGCCTACCTTGACGCCACAGGCCTTGAGCGCCTGTTCGGCTCCGCCGTAAACATGGCCGAAAAACTCCAGGCGGAAGTGCTTGCCCAAACCGGGCTCAGTTGCTCCCTTGGCCTTGCGCCGGTGAAATTTTTGGCCAAAATAGCGTCAGACATGAAAAAGCCCGCCGGACTGACCATACTCGCCCACGCGGATGTGGCCGCCTTTTTGCAGACCCTGCCTGTGGGGAAAATCCCCGGTGTGGGAACACGGATGCGGGAAAGTTTGGCGCGCTTGGGCATCCGCATGGCGGCCGACGTGCAGCGCTACCCCGCGCACTTCTGGCAGGAGCATTTGGGCAAAGCCGGGCTTGTGCTGCATGAGCGGGCCCGGGGCATTGATCCGCGCCCTGTGCAGCCCGTGCGGGATCCTCAATCAGAAAGCGCGGAAAATACTTTTGCTGAAGATACCCGCGACCCGGTTCTGCTTTCGGCCTGGCTGCTGCGCCAGGCGGAACGGGTGGGCAAAAGCCTGCGCGTCCAAAACCTTGCCGGGCGCACGGTGACTCTTAAACTCAAATACGCCGACTTCAGCCAAAAAACCCGAAGCCGCACGCTGCCGAATCCGACCAACAGCACCCGGCTTATTTATGAAACCGCCCTGGAACTGCTCGAGGAAAGTAACGTGGAACGCCTTTTGCGCCTTATCGGTCTTGGAGTTTCCCAGTTCGGGGCCGAAGTCGAACAGCTCTCCCTTTTCCCCGATGCGCAAGGCGAACGCAAAAAACGCGACGCCGCCCTTGATGGCGCTGTGGACGCTGTACGCGACAAATTCGGCGCCAAAGCGCTGGTCAGGGGCAAACTGTTCGGGGAAAAAAAACCGGAATAAAACTCAAAAGCGGGAAAAAATCTTCAGGGAAGCGCGTCTTCACGCTTCCAATCCGGCACGCGGATGTCCGCGATCACGGCCTCATCCGCAGGGAGAAAAGAAAGGCTTTGCGCCTCTTCAGGGCTGACCCAGCGCAGTTCCTGCCCGTCACGGGCCTCAGGCTCACCGGTAAAAGCGAGCACATGCATAAAATGCAGTTCCACCCGCATATCGCCGTAGTCATGGGTCACCACCCGCCAGGGTGAGGCGGCAACGCCGTCAATAGCCAGCTCTTCGCGCAACTCGCGGCATAAAGCCTGGATCATGCTCTCGCCCGCTTCGCGCTTGCCGCCGGGAAATTCCCAATACCCTCCCCTGGGTTTATCCTTCGGGCGTTTTGCGGCCAGAAAACGGCCCTCCTTCCAAATAATGCCCGCGGCCACCTCAATACTTTTCATCCACGCCCCTTAAAAGCGCCGCACAGCGCCCTTAAGACTGGCCCCCGGGACGGGACATATACACGGCCTCCTCGGGCGTAACGCCGGCAATGCGCACCACAGCCAGGGTATATCCTTCCCTAGCGTAGGGATCGCATGTAGGGCACCCCTCGGACACGATCATGCACCGTTCGTCCAGTTTGCTGATATCCACTCCGGCGGCGAGAAGCAGCTCCGTGGTCTTGCCCTGTTCCCACAACAAAGGTTTGCCGCACACATGGCACTCTACGTACAGCAGCTCAGGATCATAGGCGGCAGTGCCCAAGGCCGAACCTTTCTGCAACGCGAACTCCATGGAACTATTTTGACGAATACCTGACAACATACCGATATACATACGTTTCTCATGCGTTACCATACATATCTCCTTTACCAGCAAGGAGCCGCTCAACGTTCCGCACCGTTCCCATGTTCCTGCTACACGAAAGAGCGCCTCTGTGGCGTAAAAAGCGTCGAAGCATCGCGGTGCTGTGCTCTGTATGACGCTTACTTATTTGTGTCAAATAATACAGGCTCTCAAAATGAAATCAAGTATATTCTATTATTTTATCTGAATGATTTTGTTGTTCCCCCAACCCTGCCGGCAACAGCAATTTTCTCGCCGCCGCTCCCCTTTACGAGCGCAACAATGCACGCTAGAGTCCTCCCATGACTGATTCCCACGCATCCCGCCCCATACGTCTTCTGCCCCCGGCCTTGCGCAATCAAATAGCCGCCGGCGAGGTGGTGGAGCGCCCCGCCAGCGTACTCAAAGAGCTGGTGGAAAACAGCCTGGACGCCGGAGCGGGCGATATCTCCGTCACTCTGGAGGACGGCGGTCAAAGACTGCTCACCGTGCGTGATAACGGCCGCGGCATTGCCGCCCAAGATCTGGAACTGGCCCTCACCCGCCACGCCACAAGCAAAGTCGCCTCTTTCACGGATCTGCTGCATGTAGCCAGCTACGGGTTCAGAGGAGAAGCCCTGCCCAGCATCGCTTCTGTTGCGGATGTAACCCTGGAAAGCGCCCATTGCCCCGAAGAGGGGGAGTGCGCCGAAGGCGCTTTTATCCATGTCCGCCACGGGGAAGTCACGGGCAGCGGCCCCTCGGCCCTCCAGCGCGGCACTCTGGTCACTGTGCGCGACCTCTTTACCAATGTGCCCGCCCGCCTTAAGTTTTTGAAAACTCCGGCCACAGAACTCAAACGCTGCCAAGAAAGCCTCATCCGCCTCGCCCTGGCCCGGCCCCAGACAAGTTTCAGCCTGCAGGTGGCCGGTGAAAGCGGCACATCGCGCGAACTTTTGCGTATTCCGGCTCATTTGCCCTTACGCGAACGCCTTATGCGCATTTGGCCGCCGCAAGTAACGGAAAACCTGATCCCCTTTGCCGGGGAGCGGCACGGCATCCGCCTTCACGGCCTTACAGCCTCCCCCCAAACTCTCCAGGGCAAAGGGGACCGGGTGCTGCTGTACGTAAACGCGCGCAACGTGAATGACCGCCTTTTGCTGCGCGCCGTGCGCGAAGCTTACAAAGGCAAGCTGACTTCGCGCGAATATCCGCAAATAGCCCTTTTTTTGGAAATAGACCCGCAGGAAGTGGACGTCAACGTCCATCCGGCCAAAAGTGAAGTGCGCTTTCGTGATGAACGGGCCGTGTTCGGCGCTGTGCTGAAAGTTTTGGAAGAGGCTCTGTGCGCCCATAGTCCGGCCCTGAACGCTTGGGAAGATGGGGAGCGAGGCTGGCGGCCCATGCGGGGGGAGCACGGAGAAAAGGACGGCAACCACGCTTTTGCAGAAAGTTCGCCAAGGCCCCCAAGGCCCGAGGGGTTCTGGGGCCGCCTGGATTTTCCCCGTCTGATGGAACTTCCGCAGCGCCCCGCCTGGGAAGAGCCAGACGCCGAAAGCCATGACCCGCCTGAAGCCCCTCCCCACGAAAACACGGAACAGGCTGCGCTCTCCACGCGGCAGGTTTTCGGCGCCTCCGGCGCGCCCGCTGCCGGAACTTCGGGACATATTTTTTCCCAGGCGCGGCCCACTGCCCTTGCCAGCTCCGTCACTGCCTACAGCCCCGTTTCTCCGGGGCCGCAAGACCCGCCTTTCGCGCCTTCAAACACGGGATCGCGCGCTGCCTCCCCCTGGACCCCGGAGGAGGCAAGCTCTCCCGGCAGGGGAGAAGCGGCGGGCTACCCCGTCAAGATAGGGCCTTATCTCTGCCTGGGCCAGGTGGCGGACAGCTATTTGATTTTGCTGGAGCAAAACTGCCTGCTGCTGCTTGATCAGCACGCGGCCCACGAACGGGTGCTGCTGTACAGCATCCGGCAGCAAGCAGAACAAGCCCAGAGCCAGCTTCTGACTGTGCCTGTGGAACTCAACCTCCACCCCGCGGAAGCCGAGCGCCTGCACGAACTTTACCCCCGCCTGGCTCAACTGGGCTATGACGTGCATTCCGATCCCGGCGCCTTAAGCGTGCGCGGAGTGCCGCCTCTTCTCGGCCGTAAACGGGGCCTCGAGATGCTGCAAGATATTTTGGCTGATCGCACGGACGGCATGGAGGATCTTTTGCACCTCATGGCCTGCCGTAGCGCCATAAAAGCCGGGCAGCGCCTCACCGGCGATGAAGCCGCGGGACTGTTGCAACGCTGGCTCGCCACGCCGCAACGCGACTTTTGCCCTCACGGCCGCCCCATTATCCTGCGCTTTTGCCCGGCGGATCTGGAAAAACTGTTTAAACGCAAAACCGGATAATACCGGCAATACCCTCCCCCACATCGGGCATGCGTCACCATGCCCTGAGCAAACCGGCCGGAGCCCCCATGCAATGCCGCACCTTCCCCTTAGGCCCTCTTGATACCAACTGCTACCTCATCCATACGGAAAAAGAAGCCCTCATTGTGGATCCGGGCGGCCCTGCGGACCCTCTTCTCGCCTTTCTGAAAAAAAACAACCTCACTTTAAGCGCGGTGTTTTTAACCCACCTGCATTTTGATCACGTTTACGGCGTAAGCTCCCTGCTCAAAGCAACCGGCGCTTTGGCCTTTGCTTCCGAGGCCGACCGCTGGATGCTCGACTCAGAACTCGGCCGGGGCGGGGTATGGGACATGCCAAAGGTGGACCCCTACGAATTTTCTCCATTGGATCCCGGCGAGAGAACCGTTTTGGGCGCTACCTGCAAAATTTTGCCGACGCCCGGACACACTCCCGGCGGGCTGTGCTTTTATTTCGCGAAAATGGGCGCTGTGTACGCCGGCGATTCTCTGTTTTACCGCTCCATCGGCCGTACCGATTTTCCGCACGGCAGCCATGAGGTCTTGCTGCACTCCATCCGGGATCAGTTGTTCAGCCTGCCGGAAGAAACCATTGTCTACCCGGGCCACGGCCAAGCCACCAGCATTGGGGATGAAATGCGCAATAACCCTTACGCCAGCGACTTCCGCCTCCTTTAGAACATGGTAACTTTGAAATTGTACATGCCGGTAAAATGCTCCGGCCTTGCGGAGCACTGCATTTCAATTTTGCAATGCGGTAAAACCGCCTTGCGCCCAAATACCACGCCATGTCCCAGCCCTTAAGTCCCCGCCTGCCCGGCGACGAAACCTTTGTGCTCCTCACTTGCAGCCCGAGGGCCGGGGGCAATTGCGATACCGCGGCCCGCGCCTTTGCCCAAGGGTTTGCCCACAGCGAAAACGCAACCTCGCTCCCCTTGTCCCTCTTGTACTTACGCCGCTACCGCATCACCCCCTGCTCCGGCTGCGGATACTGCGCAAAAGCCGCCGCAGCGCAACACATCCGGGAGCATCCCGGCGTGACGGACGCTGCCCGCGCAGCCTGCCCCCTTGCCGCCAAAGACGACGCAGCTTCCCTGCTCCACACCCTTGCCACAGCCAAAGGCCTTTGCCTTGTGGCCCCCATTTATTTTTACCATCTCCCGGCCCAGACAAAAGCTCTGCTCGATCGCACCCAGGTATTCTGGTCCCTGCGGGACAACCTCGACAACCCTCCCGCCCAGACGGAAAAACGCCGCTGCCATATCATTTTATTGGGAGCGCGTGAAAAAGGGAAAAAGCTCTTTGCCGGCAGCCTGCTCAGCCTGAAGTACGCGCTCAAGCCCATGGGCTTCCGGCTTGCGGAGCCCATTTTACTCTACGGGCTGGAACACCCGGGCGATCTGGCCGCCCAGCCCTCCCTTCTGGAAAGGATTGCCGCTTATGGACAAAACGCCGCCCTTGCTCTTGCGCAAAATGCATGACTTCATGAAGGGCCCGGGGCCGCGCCTCTTTCACTCCCTCAAAGAAACCCTCCCGCATGAACGCCGCTGCCTCGCTTGCGCCAAAATCCACTGCCCCCCCCGCGAACGGCAAAAGGCTCCGGGAGCGCTCTTTTGTCCGGACTGCCGCACCGAGCTGCCGCAGCGGGAAAAAGGCCATTGCCCTGTTTGCGGAGAGCTCGCGGCCTGGCCCGATCTCCAACTCGCCACCTGCCTGCGCTGCCTCGAACGCCGCCCCATTTGGGACGCTTTCTTTTTTTACGCGCCCTATCAGGGTAAAATCAGACAACTCCTTCTTGCGCTTAAATTCAAGGAGCAAATCCTGCTCGGCCATGCCCTGGGATGCCTTTTAGCCGAGCACCCTGCGCTTCATCAGCTTCAAGCCGACGCCATAGTGCCCGTGCCTCTGCACCAAACGCGTCTTGCCCAGCGCGGCTATAACCAAGCGCTGGAAATTGCCCGCCCCCTGGCCGCGAAGCTGCGCATCCCTCTGCGCCACAATATGTTGATCCGTACCCGGAACACCGCTCCCCAAAGTTCTTACCGGCTGGAACAAAGAAAAAAAAATATCCTGGGCGCGTTCATATGCGACCAGGATGTGAAAGGACAACGCCTGCTGCTGGTGGATGACACCTTTACCACAGGCGCTACCATCACCGCGGCGGGCAACGTTTTGCTGGAAGCGGGCGCTGTATGGCTAGGCGTCGCCGTGGTGGGGCGCACGGCAAAACACGCGCCCGCACTCAGCTAGAGCAATTTACCATTGAAAATGTATAATTGCTCTGCAAGGATTTGCCCGTAAATCCTTGCCTTGAGATTGTCGTAGGCGGGCTTTGCCCGCCGTTAAACGACAAATCTCAAAGTTAATCTGCTCTAGGGGCTGTTTCTAAATAAAAAATTTTGCGCCAAGAGCAAGAAATCCAGCTCTTTTTGCGAAGGGAGTGTACTCTTACGGTACAGGGCCGGAGAAAAAAGAACTGGATGACGCAGCTCTTTGGACAAAAGATTTATTT
>JAVBOT010000060.1:0-25340 GCA_031550225.1 Desulfovibrio sp. | reverse complement strand
TAAATAAATCTTTTGTCCAAATAGCTGCGTCATCCAGCTTTTTTTCCTCCGGTCCTGTACCGTAAGAGTACACTCCCTTCGCAAAAAGAGCTGGATTCCTTGCTCTTGGCGCAAAATCTTTTATTTAGAAACAGCCCCTAGTGAAGGTAACATGCTTTAGAACTTGTATTGGAACAGAATCTGCTGCTTCCAAGCATTTTCGCTGCCGCTGTAACGGCCCATGTCCTGCCAGACATCCTTGCTGCGGTCCAGGCGCAGATAGGCCAATTCCAGGAAGATGGCGAAGTTTTCATACACTTCATATTTGCTGTTCAGGTTCACTTCCCAAACATGATCTTTATCGGTCAGGTACTGCTGTTCGCCGCAGAAGTTGGGGAGCAGGCCTAAATCACGCACAACGCCGGCGTCGTTGGTGCCCCGGTAGTAAGCCACGCGCAGCACATGGCTCAGGCTGTCCACAAAGGAGACATTGGCGATTTGCGCGCCGATGCCCCAGGTGCCCATGCCCGTGGATGAGATAATGGTGTCGTCCATGATGCTCTGGTTGCCGCCAAAGCCGAAGCTGGTGGGGTAGAACGTCTGGTCGATGCCGACCACGGGCATGCGGCCGAACTTGCCTTCTTGCGCGTCGCCTTTGTCGTCGCCGCTGGCGTACCAGCCGAAAATGCCGGGAATGCTCCAGTCAAGATCATAGTCCAGAGCGGCGGTCACGAACCAGCCTTTGGTTTCCACCTGCCAGGCGCCGTATTTGTTGATGTCGCCCACCTTTTCGTTGTCGAGCCGTCCATACATAAGGTCGGCCTTGATGGAGAGGGGGGAGAACAGGTCGAGTTGGGTGGAGGCGGCGGCCCACCAGGCGTCGGCCCTGCCGGCCTGGATGTCGGAGCTCAAATTGCTGGTGCCCCAGTAACCGTTCATATAGTTCCAATAGCCGGATTCACCGCCGATGCTGGCGTACATGCCCCAGGGGGTCACGCTCCAGCCGTTGCCGGTGATGGGAAGGGTAAAGCCGAACATGTCCATTTCGTCCTGCAGGCGGTTATTCGCAGGATCGGCGCCCCGATCGTCGAAAGGACGCGCCCAAAAGGCCGTCAGGCTGATCATGTCGTTAAACTTGTAGCTGCCCACAATGGCGGCCACATCAGCGTCGAACACGGGGTTGCCGGCCACGGCGTTGGGTAGGGTCAAGCCCTGGAGGCCCATGCGAAAAGCCAAGTTCGTCTGCGGCACAACCCAATCAAGATAGGCGCGGCGGGTTTTAATATTCACGCCGTCAGCATCCAGAGCGCCGCCGGAGGAGCCGCCGCTGCCGTTGCGGCCCCAAAAAGTTTTGCCGATTTCAAACTGGAGCACGCCCTGGAGCTGCTCGGAGGCGATAAAGTGAATTTGGTTGCGAATACGCTGATAGGCGACGCTGTGATCTTCCGTGCTGTCGCGCACCAGGCCGGTATTGTCGTGGCGGCCGAAAGCAAAGTCCCACTGGCCGGATATCTTCACGTCCACGGCTTGAGCGGTTGCAACACCCGCCAGCAAACAGGCGGCCGTGAGCACGGCACACAAAATTCGTTTCATCAGTTACCTTCCTTCATCTAGGGGTTACATCCATTGCGGTTCTTCACAGCCAGACTCACACTGCAGGAGCACTCCTACGGCGCGCATAAGCGCCATTGCAACCACCGGACCAACATTGTGAAAAAAATCATGAAATAATATATATAATAATATCAATATAATATTGTTATGCATTCCCATGCGTTGCGACGTTATTGTCGTATATTGCCTGGACAAAGCACGCTCAAGCGCGACACAAAAGTCGCGGCAAAGGCTATTCGCAATGGCGGGCACGAGAGCGTGCTTTGATCCCCGCCGGGGGATTCAGCGGAAGCCGTACAGGCGGGACCGCAGACCCATACGTTGAACGGCGGCCCCGGATTGCTCCGTAGGTTTCGCGGGCCCGCCGCCAAAACAATCGCCGGCACAACCCCTTTGCGTTGAGGCAGTGCCGGCGGTTGCCGGCGCGGGCGCACGGCGTTTCACCATAGGCTGTTTTTTAAGGCGTTAAAATGTCATGACAGAGTCGGCAGCTTCCACGACGCCGTGCACGCCGGATGCGGCAAGGGTTTCAATCCCTTCAAGAAGCTGGCCAGCTTCAATGCCTCTTGCCTCCATATCTTCTTGCACGGCGTAAACCGCTCCGTTTTCATCAATAAATTTTCTGTACAGATCCCGGACGTAGCCGGACTTACCGAGAACGCTGTAGATCCCGTCGCCCATGAGGATGACGGAAACCTCCATTCCACTGTTGGCCAGCATGGCCCAAGCGGAGCGGATACCCAGGGTGGCGGCTTCCTGTCCCAGGGGTTTGCGGACGATAATGCTGCAGGAACTGATCATATCGGCACCTCACTGCCCTATGGTAAACACGGCGTCGGAAACCATGAGCATGCGGGTGAAGGAATCTCCCACATCTCCCCATGCAACGCCTTCAATATAGTCCATCCCTTCGGAACCCCGGCTGTATTCCGTGGTGTGGCAGGTGACGATCGTCGCCCCGCCGGCGGCCAGTTCCTCCAGAGCCTTGTCCAGCACAAAGGCGTCCATATGAGCGCGCAGGCCGTCCGATATGGGAGAGCGGCCCTTCTGGTAAGGGACGGGTTTGTTGGCGAGGTTACAGCCGTTGCCGTACAGGAAGATGTTGACGCGGTGGCCCTTTTTCAGCAGCGCCTTGGACAGATTGACGGCGAACAGGGAATCCTCGTTTTCCGTGCTGCCGGAGAGCAGCGCAAAGGTATAGGTTTTAGACATTGCCGTCCTCCATCACAAAACGACGACTTTGTCGTAGTCTGCCAAAAGTTCCGCCATACCGGCATAATCGACCACTTCAACATCGTCGCCCGGCTCAAGGACTCGGGCCTCGACAGCGTCCTTAGCGGCGTAGAATTCTTCAACGTCCAGATCCGCAAAGCGCTTCAAGTTGGCTTCCGTAGACAAAAAAACCGCGTCACTGATCAGCAGCACGGCCTTTTCATCATCGCCGGAGCCGATGACGGCCATCTGGCGGATAGCTTCATTGCTGGTCTTATTCAGGATATAAAGCATGTTCCGTCCTTTTTCAGATTAAGAGGGGCTAATCCACCAACTCGATATCGTAATCCATCTCAGTGCCTTCTTCCATGGTGTAGGTTACCAGGGAGCCGCGCAGAAGAGCCCTGCGGATGGGATCGAACGCTTCCTGGGAAATACCGTCGGCCTTTACTTCCACCTTGAGGGTATACGGGCCGAACTTGGTGCGCATGGAATTATCCTTTTCCTTGTCCACCTCAATGGTTGCCCTGAGGGATTTGGGCGTGCCTCCGGCGCGGACGATATCGTTCCACAGGGAGTTGGTGAAGCAGGCAAGGGCGCCGGCGGCCAGGAGCCGTCCGCCCATGTGCTCTTCGCCCTTTTCTTCCGGAGTTAATTTGCTGGAATCGTAATCAATGACGGGATGGGCCACGGAGCCGGTCATGATTTTCCAGTGGCTGCCGGAATCGCGAACCAGTTCCAGATCAAATGCGTGAGCCATGAGAATCTCCTGTTTTTTTCTGATGTGTGCGCCGAAAGAAGAAAACCACGCGCTGGGGCCAGACCTTATTATTTTAGGGAGTGTGGGGCGCAAGCCCCCCACTAAGGGTCTAAGCCTGGGTGTCGCCGCGGATGCGGGCACGTGCCGCAAAGAGCATGTGCCAAACGTCACAGCATAATTCATACCATTTCTGTCGTACTCCGCTCCGGCCCCTCCCTCTCTTAGGCTCACCCGCTCGCGCCAGGGCTGCTTTGCGCCGCGCCGGACGCGCTCGGCGCTTTTTTATGCGCCCCGATCTCCGCTGTTCTTTTTCCCTAAAAGGAATCTTGACAAAAATAGCACAAACGTTCATTTTGACGACAAATATGTCGCATTATACTTTCACACAATGGGGATTCCCATGGCACAGGATCTTTTACTCCAGGAAATGCAGCAACGAATCGAGCAGGTTGAAGGGAGCCTCACCCGCCTGCTCAACCATTTGCCTGGGATGGCCTACCGCTGCCGGGTTACTCCCAGCTTCGACTATATACTTGAATTTATCAGCAAGGGCTGTGAAGCCATGCTGCATATGACGCCCAACGCCATTTTGGAAGCCCGCACCAACATTATCGAGCAGATGATGCCTCCTGAGGATCTCATCGCTGTCCGCAAAATTTTGCACGACAGCCTGACCGCGCGAACCCCCTACGAGATGTTTTACCGCATCACCCCTCCGGGCACGCAAAAGGAGAAATGGATCTGGGATCAGGGCGAGGGCGTGTACGACGAAAACGGCGGCTACGCGGTTATTGAAGGCATCATGATGGATGTCACCGAGCAAAAAAACAAGGAGCGCTCACTGTGGGAAGAAAACAGGCAGCTGCTTTCTTCCATCAAAAACTCCTACGGCCTTGGCGATATCGTGGGTAAAAGCGAAGCCATGCAGCAGTGCTACCGCCTGATGCTGCGGGCGGGAAAAAGCGACATCAATGTCGTGCTCTACGGTGAAACCGGCGTGGGCAAGGATTTGGCGGCCCGCACCATCCATGCGTTGTCCGGGGTCAAGGGCCGCTTTGTGCCGGTCAACTGTGCGGCCATTCCGGAGCAACTTATGGAAAGCGAGTTCTTCGGGCACGTCAAGGGCGCGTTTTCCGGGGCGCTCACCAATCATTCGGGATATCTGGCCGCGGCTAACGGCGGCACGTTATTTTTAGACGAAATAGGCGAACTGCCCCTGAAGCTTCAGGGTAAGCTTTTGCGGGCCATTGAGAGTAAAAGCTATACGCCTGTGGGGTCCAGCGAAGTCCGCCAATCCAGCTTCCGGCTCATTTCCGCCACCAATAGAAACCTGCAGGAACTCGTCAGGGAACGGGAGATGCGCCCGGACTTCTATTACCGCATCCATGTGCTTGCCGTCTATCTTCCCCCTCTGCGCGAACGCCGAGGGGATCTTCCCCTGCTGGTGGACGCTTACGCGCAGGCGCGCGGCATTGATACCCCCCTGCCGCCCGGCGTTTTGCTGGCCATGGAGCAGTACCCCTGGCCCGGCAACGTGCGCGAGTTGCAAAACGCCTTGGACCGCTATTGGGCCTTTGGCGAAATGGGCCTCGAGTTCAGCCCGTTGGCCGAGGTCTTCGCCCGCTTCAGCCGCGAAGGCGAACCGCTGACCCAGGCGGAAACCCCGGCCGACTGGGAGCAGTTTCCCTTAAATCTCGCCCGTGACGAGATGGAAAAGCAACGCATCCGCGCCATGCTTGCGCAATGCGGCTGGAAAAAGGGAAAAACCGCCGAGTCTCTGGGCGTTACCATGCGCACCCTGCAACGCAAGATAAAACGGTACGCCATCTCCCGCTGAGAGCTTTTGAGGAGTCGGCCCGAGAGGCATAAGCTGCCCGAAGCAAGACGGAAACAAAAGCAAAAAACGAACAAGCACAGACCGCAAAAACGGGAGCTCCCCGGAAGGCCGCCATGACCTCGCATGCTTCCATCCCCGAAGCGCCGCCAACTCCTTTGCCAGGCGATGCCCGCTTCTTTGGCGAAGCGAATATCCGCCCCGCTGTCTCTGCCGATTGCGGCAAGCTCACGGATTTGGCAACCGCGGCATATGAACGTTACCTGAAGCGCATGGATAAAAAACCCGCGCCCATGACGGAGGATTACGCAAAACTTGTGGCAAAGGGGCACGTCTTTGTTCTTGAAATTCGCTCGGCTTTGCAAGGCATCGAAAAACCGGGCGCGGAGCCGCAGGCTCCTTCTTCCGTTTCTGCAACTATAGCGGGCTTTATCGTACTTTTACCGGAAAAAGACGCCTTACTGCTGGATAACGTGGCTGTGGATCCGGCAGCGCAAGGCCGAGGCTACGGAAAAAAGTTGATAGCCTTTGCGGAAAAATACGCCCGCGAAGCGGGATTTTGCCGAATATTCCTCTATACCAATGAAATCATGACTGAAAATCTGCGGCTTTACCCCAGCCTTGGCTACACGCAGACCCATCGTGCCAGGGATGGAGGATTTAATCGGGTTTTCTTTTCCAAGCCGCTTTAGACTTTAAGACGCCGCTCCGGCGTGCAACGGCGAAAGCAAGTTTCGCCTGCGTGGCGGGCGGCGGTTCCCGCCGCCAGAGCAAAGAAACATTTTCAATGGTAATTTGCCTGAGAGGCGACATGGGATGCGACATAACTGTCGTATTCCATGTCGTTTTATTTTAGCTTCTCTATGGAAAGTGAGACTTTGTGCAAAAGAGCACTTTTGGAATATTTTTTGTATAGCCGGGTCAACGGGCTTTTCGGCAGAATCGTATGGTTCCGTTCCTAAGCCGGATGTTCGGGAGCAACGCCCCGGATCTTCCACCCTACAAACTTATTTTTAGGAGATCGCAATGTCCGTGAAAGCGAAGCGCGCCGCCCTGCTGGGTTTTGACTGCGCCATTCCCAAGCGCCTTGAGGCTCTTATGGCCGAAGGCGCCCTGCCTAACTTCAAGAAGTTTATGGAATCGGGCAGCTACATGACCGAAGGGTACAACCTGCCTACGGTTACCCCGCCTTCCTGGGCCACCATCTGCACCGGCGCCTACCCGCGCACCCACGGAGTTGAAGACTATTACTACTATGTCGAAGGCAGAAGCCTGGAGCACAAGAACACCGTGCAGGCCTTCGGTTCCAAGATCCTGACCGCCCAAACCATCTGGGACCGTTGGGACAAGGACGGCAAGAAATGCCTCGTGGTCAACTACCCCATGGCCTGGCCCAGCAAGATGAAAAACGGCGTTATGGTCATGGGCGAAGGCATCTCGCCCGCTGAAACCCGCTGGATGGAAGAGGGCAACGCCCACCGCGAATTTCTGGCCTCGGAAAGCGTCATCAGCTCTGAGTTCTACCCCTTGGGCGTGCAGGCCAACTTTGACAACGCAAAAGGCTGGAAGAACCTGCCGGACGCCGACGAAGCGCTCTCCTTCACCGTGGAGATGACCTTCAAGGAAAGCATGACCCCGGTGGAAAACCAGGTGTGGCACGGCCTGTGCTGGGAAAGCGGCGACGACGGTTTTGACTCCTTCGCCCTGTGCCCGGAAAAGGACTACGCCACAGCCTTCTTCACTATTAAAAACGGCGAATGGAGCGGCCCGGTGCAGCACCAGTTCAAGGTGAAGGAAGACGGCCGCATGGAGAAGGGCACCTTCCGCTGCAAACTGCTGCAACTTTCGGACGACGCCGAAGAATTCAAGCTGTATGTCACCGGCATCTCCGGCCACACCGGATTCGTCTGGCCGCCGGAAGCGGGCAAGGCCATCGACTTTTCCAAGGACGTCATCTGCAACGACATCGGTCTGGTGGGCTTTATTCACGGCGTTCTGGACATGGACACCGTGGTGGAGGTGGCCCAGTATCATTCCGACTGGCTCATCAATGTCGCCACCTGCCTGCTCAAAGCCAACGCCGACTGGGATCTGTTCTACATGCACTCCCACCCCATCGACTGGTTCTACCACGGCTGGCTGGGCGACATGGACAGCAAGGACGAGAACGTCCGCAAAAAAGCCTATGACATGGAGCGCAAGATCTACCAGATCGAAGACCGCATGCTGGGCAAGATGATGGAGATCTTCGGCGACGAAACGCTGGTTTGCCTGTGCTCGGACCACGGCGCGACCCCCATTGGCCCCATCCTGAACACGGCCGAAGCGCTAAAAGTTAAAGGCCTTTGCCACTACGAACCCAAAAAGAACGAGAATTACTGGGAAATCTACGAGGAAAGCGAAGGCTTCAACTACGTGCTGGACCCCGCCAAATCCGTGGCTATTCCCCAACGCTACATGTTCGTCTACGTGAACCTCAAAGACAAGTATCCCAACGGCGTGGTCGAGGCGGCGGACTATGAAAAAGTGCGCGGGCAGATCATCGACGCCCTGCTGGATTACCGCCATCCCGACACGGGCGAACGCCCGGTGCTGCTGGCCGTGCGCAAGGAAGACGCCAGAGTCTTCGGTATGGGCGGCGCCCAGGCCGGCGACGTGGTCTACGCCCTGAAGCCTGAATACATGGCCGAGCACGGCTACGGCTTCCCCACCGGCGAATCCGGATGCGGCAGCCTCAAAAACATCCTGCTGTTCCGCGGCCCCAACATTAAAAAGAACTTCAAGTACACCCGTCCCCGCTGGCTGGCCGACATTGTGCCCACCCTCTGCTACGCCACAGGCAACCCCGTTCCCGACGACGCCGAAGGCGGCATCATGTACCAAATTCTTGAAAACCCCAACCTGGTGAAATAATTACCCCACCAAAAAGCAAAAAAAGGATACTGTCATGGCTGATAAGAAAGCGATTGTGGTTCTGGCCCCCGCGGCGGAAATCGCCGGCGGCGACGCTATCGGCAAGCTGCTCAAAAAAGGCGCGCTTTTGCCCAACTATTCCGGCGGGACGGTATGCGACGGCTCTGTCGCTGACGGGGACATCGTTGCCCTGTCTCCCGAAGCCGTGGCCGAAGCCGTGGAAAAAGGCACGCCCCTCATGGTGGTGGATCTCGGCAACGCCGACTCCGCGGCCCTGAACGCCGCCTTGGCCACCATCATGGACGCCGCCGACCGCAGAACAATCATCGCGGTGGCGGGCAAGGGCGCCCTGGCCCTGTACGGCGCCGGCGTCGATCCCAAGGTCGGCAAGGTGGAGCGCGCCGCTTTTGCCAAGGATGTTCTGGCAACCCTGGCGACCGTGGGCGAATTCCCCCTGACCACCCAGTGTACCGGGGCGGTTCTGTATCAAGCCCTGAAAACCCCCAACGTGAAGCTTGAAGAACTTGTCAAACTCAAGGAAGCCCTCTCCCGCATGGAAGGCGCCCTTTCCCGCGACAACCGGGAACCCTGGGACAAACACGACTGCGCATAACTGCACTTTGTAAATTCTGGAAGAGGCGCGTCCTCGGAGCCGGGGAACGACTGCGAGTCGTCCCCGGCAGCCTCCGCCGAGGACGCGCCTCTTCCAGCTTTTCCCCTGTCCCATGCCTTTCGTCTTCTCTTCTCCTTCCGGTGTTTCCTCAACGACGTGCACTTAAGGCTCAGCTCTCATTAAAACGCCGTCCGGGCGGCGCGTACGCAAAATGCGCTGAGGGACCATGCGCATTGCCAGGCGCTCTATTTGGTGCTACCCAGGCGAAATTCTTATCAAAACTCTTTATCTTAGTGAAACTATATGAAAATTCGTTTCCGCCGCAGGCCGGAACAACAGACAGCCCCGATCCCGGAGCAGGACCTGCAGGCCTTGGGCTACGCCAAAAAAGGCATCTTTCTGGCTGTGCTGTCGGGCATTATCTTTAGCGGCGACGGGCTCTTGATCGAAAAAGCCCTGGGGCACGCGCCCTTTAATGACCCGACCCTGTCCCTGCTGGTGCCGTTGATCTGCGCGGGACTGCGCGACTTCTGCGCGGCTTGCGTCATTACCTGCATCACCTGGCGCTCGGGCAAATTGAACGAATTGGGGCGCAGCCTTGCCAGCAAACCAGGGCGGTTTATCCTTGCCGGAGCCGTGATGGGCGCGCTTTTCGGCATGGGCGGGTATATTGCGGCCCTGCGGCTGGCCGGCCCCGCCTACGTGCTGCCCATCACTTCCTTATACCCGGCAGTGGCCGCCATCCTGGCCGCGTTCACCCTGAAGGAGAATATTCCGCCCCGTTCTTGGATGGGGCTTGCCCTGTGCGTGGGAGGGGCCGTCCTTGTCGGCTATACGCCGCCGGACGGGCGGACGGGCGAGATGTTCTATCTGGGGCTGGCCTTCGCGAGCCTTGCCGCCGTGGCCTGGGGAGTGGAAGGGGTATGCGCCGCCTCGGGCATGGACTTTATCGAGCCCATCGTGGCCTTGAACATGTACTTCATCCTATCGGCGGCGTTGTATGTCGGGCTGATCGTTCCCGCCGTCAGCCTGCTGTTTTTCACGCAAGCGGGGGGATTACTCGTGCCTCTTTCCTTTCTTGCCAGTAAAGGAGCCCTATTCGTCGCCACAGCCGGGTGCTTGGGGGTCAGTTCTTATTACTGCTGGTATAACGCCATGAACATGACCGGAGTCAGCCGGGCTGTCGCCCTGAACATCAGCTACGCTTTGTGGGGCATCATCCTTTCCGCCATGTTCTCCAAGGTGCACATCACCGTAGGGCTGATGGCGGGCGCGCTGGTCATTTTCACCGGTATGTGCCTAGTCATCGGCAACCCCCGGGATATGCTGAACCTGCGCAACGTGGACAAGGGCGGGTCCCATGGCTGAGCGAAAGCCTCCCTTCAAACTGGCTCTGGCCGCTCTTTTTTTGGACGGGCGCACCCGCCGCGCCGAAGAGGCTGAAGCGGAGCTGGCGGCGGAATACGCCGGGCAACGGTTTTTTGAACCGGCTTTTGTGAAGGCTTGCCTGCAAAGCCTTATTGCCGTGGGCATTCTGGAAAAACGCGTCGCTGAGCCTAAGCCCCAGAGCGCGTCAGGACAACAAGATGCGGGACAACCGGCGGGGAATGCGGGCGGACAGGGGACTCCTGAATCCCGCTATGCTCTGACGCCCTATGGCAGGGGAAAGGTGCTCAAGAATTTATGAGGGAGGAAGATTCCGGCGAAACGTTGGTGATTGCTTCCCGCGCAGATCCGGGGAATGTTAATAACTAGTCCTGATGCCATAAATCGGCCGACGGCCGATTTATGGCATCAGGACTAAGAGCGGGTGAGCTCGACAGAGGCATACCGCAACACATCTTTGAAATAGGCCACCACCTCGCGCAGAGCCGCCTCCACGCTGGCTACGTCTCCCACAAGCAGCAACGAGCCTTCCACGCGTTCCAGAAAGCCGATTTCCACCGCCGCCGCCTTGGTGGCTATATCAGCCGCAATGATCACGCCTTCGCCCGGCGTGATGGTCAAAAGACCCATGGCCTCGCTGGTTTCTGCCGCCAGGCCCAGCTTTGCGGACAGCCCCCTGTGAGGACGGGCGATGACATGCGCCAGCGTCACCTGCTTGCCTGGGACGTATTCTTGAATAATCCGCTGCTTCGGCTCATCCGCATACTGTGTCATGCCGTCATCTCCCGTTCGTTCCAAAAAAACCGCCGTAGTTCCCATTGCGATTACAGCAACTGCGCCTTAAGCCCCTCGCTGGGCGAAGGAATGACCACCTGACTGAGCACCGGCCCCGCCTCGCCCACACCCGCCACTCCGGCCTGTACCGAGGCCTGCACGGAGCTGACGTCGCCTGTCATGAGGACAAAGGCTTTTCCGGCCAGCCCGGCGGCGAAACGGATTTCGAGCAAAGACACCTGCCCGGCCTTGGCCGCCGCGTCGGCCGCCAGGATGCAGGAAGCCGTGCTGCAAGTTTCGATAATGCCCAGGGCGTCAATACGCAAAGCCGCGGCCCCGCCGCCCAAAGCCGGAATGACGTCCGCATGCACGCTGGGAATAATGAACGAGTCCACAAGCATGGGGCCGGCCATTCTTCGCCCCGTTTCCACAGAGCTGGCAACCGCGCCCGTATCTCCGGTCACCATGGCCAGATACCGCCCCGGACAGGTGGGACGCGCCATCACCAATTCCACTTCCGCGGCCTTGACCATTGCATCGGCGGCCTGCATGCCCATGCCGATGCTGTTCAATTCGACGCAGCCGATAGTGCGTAATCTCATATGCTCACCCGCCCGTGTCCGGGCTTGTTTTCAAAATGAAGATGCAAGACGCTTCAGTCCCTTCAACCCCGTGCCGCAATAGTCACCAGGCCGTTGTCCACGGACTCCACCACGCCGTCGATGCTGGCGTGCACCCGTGCGCCCATGGCCTTTGCCGGGATCTCCCCGATAAGCGTTCCCTTTTTCACCCGCTCGCCAGGAACGACCACGCACTGGGCCGGGGCTCCGATATGCTGATGCAGGGGAATGCGCACCAAAGGCGGCGTGAACGTCCCGCCCGGTCCGGGATGGGTGTCATACCGCGCCAGATCAAGCCGCTGCACCAGCCGCCGGGTTGCAACGTAGCGACTGCTCCGGAAAGGGTGGGCGGAAAGGGTTCTTGCCGGGCCTTCCCAACGGACGCCCTCCCGCATCAGAACCGCCTTGATCTGGGCGTTGACCTCCCTGGGCGACACCGACATGGGGCAGGCGAATTTTTCGCACAGACCGCATTCGGAACAGAGCAGAGCCTCGCGGGCAACGGGGCTGGAGAGCGCCTGGGATTCCGGCACGCGCATCAGTTTGTGCGGGTTCAAGGAGTGGCCCAAGAGCTTTCTGGGGCAAAGATCCGTGCATTGCGAACACTGGCAGCAAATGGTGCTGGCAATACGCCGTATGCGCGCGGGATCGGTTATTTTTCCGGCCACCACGGTATGGGCCGGCGGCAGCACCAGCAGCCCGCTGGTTGTCTTGGTTACCGGCCGGCTGGTATCCGGCAGCACACGGCCCATCATAGGGCCGCCATCCACCACGCGGTATTCGGCAATGGCAGGGCCGCCCACAAAGGCCAACACGTCGGCAACCGGCGTGCCCACAGGCACCTTGAGCACGGCCGGGCGTTTAACCTCGCCCGCCACGGTCAGCCAGCGCTCAGTGACGGGCATTCCCTCCATGGCGGCGGCCACGTTACACAAGGTTTCCACATTACTGACCAGCGCCCCGACCTGGAGGGGAATGCCGCGCTCGGGCACAGTCCTGCCCAGCACTTCGTGGACCAGCACATGTTCATCCCCGGCGGGGTAAAAATCCCCCAACTCAAAGACGAAGAGCCGTCCCGTCCGATCGCCGGCCGCGACGGCTTTTACCGCCGCCAGGGCCTTGGCATGCTTCGCCTTCAGGCAGATGACGCCTTTTGCCGCGCCGGTGCAGTCGAGCATGGTTTCCAGCCCGCGCACCAGGGCGGCGGTTTGCGCTTCCAACAGATAGGGATCGCTCATGAGCAAAGGCTCGCACGAAGCCCCGTTGACCAGCACCGTATCCACCGAGGCGTCGGCTTTGACGTGGGAGGGAAGGCCCGCCCCGCCGGCGCCCACGACACCCGCATCCCGTATCTTTTCCACAATCCGCTGTTTCATCTACCCGCTCACAGTCGCTTCAGGACAAAGATCCACGCGTTATTGGCTCCCCAATTGTAACCCGCCCCTACTTGTCGGCGCGCTTGGGCAGGATCATTTCCACTTCGGCGTGCGGACGGGGAATCACATGCACGCTGAGCAGCTCTCCCACACGGTCAGCGGCGGCGGCCCCGGCATCGGTGGCGGCCTTGACCGCGCCCACGTCGCCCCGGACCATCACCGTCACAAGACCGCCGCCAACCTGTTCACGGCCGATAAGCTCCACGTTAGCGGCTTTGACCATAGCGTCGGCCGCTTCCACCGCGCCCACAAGCCCTTTTGTTTCAACCATGCCCAGTGCGTTCGTCATAATCCGCTCCTTTGGCGCGCATCGCCATGTGCCGGGCCCGGAGGAAAGAGCGCGGGGCGCTTCTTTCCCGAAACCCGCTTAAATGTTTTCTTTGATGACCTGTATCGCCTTAAGGCTAACAGCGTGTATTTCCTGAGGATTGCTAACGCCGTATTCCTTTCTCAGAACCGTCTCAATGCCAAGCATCAGCCGCGCGAGCACAGCTTCGGGGCTTTGCTCCCCCTGTTGTCCCGCACCCGCTCCGGGCAGACCCGCTTTTGCGCCCTCCTCTCCTTCGGCACACCCGCCGCGGCAGCAAGCCCCCGCGCGCATAGAGCATGAAGAAACCTCAGGACAGGGTCCGTGCAAAACGGTTATGCGTCTTTTGGTCAGTTCATCTCTGGCTCCGGGAGTCAAAATGGCTCCGTCAAGGAACAGCTTCCCCCCGGCCCGGCAGATGTGGCCTTCGATATTTTCCGCGCTGATGAGTGTCTTTTTCATGCCAACCTCGTACCGTTGTCAGGGATTGTTTTGCAAAACATTCTATTTTTCGCTCCAGTCGCCGTTGCCTATGGGCAAAGTTCGAAGCGCCCCGGCACGTCCCGTGAGCGCCGCAGCCACGGCAGCCTCGGGCCGAGGCAACACGACCGCTTCCACCAAATCCCGTCCCAGGGATTCTTTGGCCGCCTGTACGGCTTCCTTTACCGAGGCTACGTCCCCGCTGAGCACAAAATACGACTTGCCGTTGATGCCCTGCCCTGTGACCAGTCGCAACAGGCGGACGGCGGAACGCTTCACCGCGCTGTCAGCGGCGGCAATGCCGGAAGATACCGTGCGGCACTCGACAACGCCCAATGCCTCGCTCTCCTCTGCAAAAGCGCCATGCCGCAACGCTTCCAGCACTTGAGGCGACACATTGGAAATGACGAAGCTGCCCGCCAGAGCACGGCCCGATTCTCGCGCGAAAGCCACAGAAGCGCCCACAGCCTGAGTGTCCCCAGCCACGTAGATGGTGTATCTGCCGGAACAGACGGTCGAGGCGCGAACCAAGGCAACTTGCGCCGCCTTGGCCATGCCGTCGGCAAGCTCCACGCCGGCGGCGATGCTTCTGGTTTCCACCACGCCCAGGGTATCCACAGTTTATTTCTCCCGGCCGCCCTTCGGCTCGTCAAGAATGCCCACAATGGCGGCGTCCACGGGAGTGGAGCTTACGGGCATGGCTTCGCGCGCGGAACTGCCGCAGACCACCAATACCCGCTCGCCGATGCCCGCGCCCACGCAGTCCGCCGCCACGAAGCTTTCGTGTTTTGAGCCGTCGGCCAGCTCCAAGCGCTGGACGACCATAAACTTAAGGCCATTGAGGGCTTCTTCTTTGCACGTGGCCCACACATTGCCTATTACGATGCCGATGATCATGCTTTGCGCCTCACTGCCGGTTGAGTCACCTTTTACAATTCCGTTACAATACTGACGCGCAGTTCCTTGGCGGTGTCGGCCGCAAGGGGGGTAATCAGCGCCCGCGCCGGGACCAGCAGCCGGAAGGCTCCATTTGCCCGCGCCCGCCTGACCGTCGCTTCCGTCACCAGGCGTTCCGGGCAGCGAAGCTCCGCCGAAGACTTTGCCCGGCTTTCTTCCAGCCCGAAAGAACTCAAGGCTTTCGCGTGCGACTCGTACAACGCATACAAGGCCGGAGGCGCGGTTTCCGCATGGGCGCGGTATTCGTATTCCAGCACTTCCACCTTCAGGCCGCGCAGCAGCAAGTGCAGCGTTTCGGTAAGCGCGGGGCCGCTCGCCGAGCCCATGGCCAGCGCGGCCATGTCGGCGCAGGAAAGAAACGGCAGGATACGGCGCGCGGGTACGCGGCCCCCGGCGTCCTCGCCCAGAAAGACGATGTCCGCATCGTTCTCCAGGTAATTCGCAATGTTCGCGCCGAGGCGCTCATTCCGGCCCGCCAACACCAGCACGCACGGCTTGAATGCTTTTGAACGAAGGCCTTCCAGCACGTCACGAACAATGGTTCTGACCAAACTTTCCATTTCCATGGCGGCCTATGCCTTTTTCCCCACGATTCTGCCGGAAACCCCGGCGCGCCAGCCCGAGCCGTTGCCTTCATCCGCATCAATGTGCATGGCCAGCTTGAAAGAGGGATCCACCCGCACCAGCACGTCCTCAAAAATGATCGGACGATCCCCATCAAGGCGCACACAGACGAGATCCTTATCGCCCACACGAAACTTCGCCGCGTCGTCCGGGGCCATGTGGATGTGGCGCGAGGCCACGATGAGGCCTTCCTCCAGACCCACGATGCCCGTTTGCGAGGCCAGGATGATCCCCGGCGTGCCGCTGGCGTCTCCAGACTGGCGCACCGGAACGTCCACGCCCAAGATGCGCGCGTCGGTTTTAGAAATTTCGGCCTGTGAGCTCCCGCGCGAAGGCCCCAGAACGGCCACGTTGTCGATGACCCCACGCGGGCCGATGAGCCGCACCCGCTCCTTGCTCAAAAACTGCCCCGGCTGGGAAAGGCCGCGGTCGGGCGTTAAGGAGCCTCCGAACAAGGTTTGCGCGTCCCGCTCGCTCAGGTGCACATGGCGCGCGGAAATCTCCACGGGAATGGGACCGTCTGCGCCGCTTTGCGACGAACAGGAGGC
Organism: Desulfovibrio sp.; assembly: GCA_031550225.1. Taxonomy (GTDB): domain Bacteria; phylum Desulfobacterota; class Desulfovibrionia; order Desulfovibrionales; family Desulfovibrionaceae; genus Frigididesulfovibrio. The sequence continues at coordinate 9,283 of JAVBOT010000060.1, read as the reverse complement.
CGCCGACAACGTCTCCTTTGGCGAAAGGCCGCCATGCAGGCCGCATTCAGCGCCGCCGGGCGTTCCTTGGCCAAGCTCCGCGTTGCGGGAGTCGCCTTCGTTTTGTTGTTCCCGCAGGACGCCTTTGATGATTCCTTCCACAATGTCTTTGATGGCCTGCTCGTTCATGCCGGTTCCCCTATTCTTGGGTTCCCTGTGGTCCGCCTGGCGGGCCCTTCCGTCATACGTAAAATCCGGCTTGCCGCGTGTCCGGGAAGGGAAAGCAGCTTCCCGGACACGCGGCATTGCCTATTCCGCTTTTTTGGGCAGAATCATTTCCACTTCGGCATGGGGGCGGGGGATCACATGCACGCTGATCAGCTCGCCCACGTTTTTGGCCGCCGCGGCGCCCGCGTCAACAGCCGCCTTAACCGCGCCAACATCCCCCCGGACCATGACGGTCACAAGCCCGCCGCCCACCTGCGTGCGGCCGATCAGGGTCACATTGGCGGCTTTTACCATAGCGTCGGCCGCTTCAACCGCGCCGACCAGGCCTTTTGTTTCGATCATCCCCAAAGCATTGGTAGCTGACATGGCTTTCTCCTTATTGCGCATACTGTTTGGTTACGTTGTTTGTGAAAAAAAGACTCCGCGTAGAGTTCACACCACTTTTTTCAATTGCTCGATAATCAGGGCCGTCAGGGCTTCCACATCCACAGAACCTGTTTCCGGCCGGCTGGAGGTCTTAAAAGCCGTCTGGCCCAGGTCGTAGGCCACCCGGCGAATGTTCAGCAGATGCATGGGGGTGACGTTGTCGGAAGTGGAGCTTCCGCCTACGGAACCGCACCCTAGGGTAAAGGAAGGGAACAGGCCCGTGCTCAGGCCCACCGCCCCGTGCGTGGAGGGCGTGTTGACCAGCATGCGCGACACCGGTTTTTTTAAACCGAACTCGCGGATGACTTTTGCGTTGTTCGAGTGGATTGCCAGAGAATGGCCGATGCCGCCGTTTTCCAGCAGCTTGATGCACAATTCGCAGGCTTCTTTCCAATCTTCCACCACATAAAACCCAAGCAAGGCGGTGAGCTTTTCCTTGGAAAAAGGATACTTCGGCCCCACGCCTTTTTCGTCGGAAACCAGCAGACGCGTGCCGGGCGGAACCTCGATACCCGCCATTGCGGCGATAGAGGCGGCGTCACGGCCCACGATGGCGGGGTTCATGGAGCCATTGGCGCGCTCCATGACGCGCTTAACCTTCTCCAGCTTTTCACCCTCCAAAAAATAGCCTCCGTGGGCGATAAGCGTGGCCCTGACCTGATCGGCGATGGCGGCGTCGGTGACGATGGACTGCTCGGAAGCGCACACCGTGCCGTTATCAAAGGTTTTGCTGGCCATGATCTTGGTGATGGCGTCCTCAATGTCCGCGCTCCGCTCGATGTACGCGGGCACATTGCCCGCCCCCACGCCCAAGGCGGGAGTGCCGGAGCTGTACGCCGCCTTGACCATGGCGGGACCGCCCGTGGCCAGAATCAGGTCCGCGATTTTCATCAACTCAGCGCTGCCCTCCAGGGTGGGCACGCTCATGCAGCTGACCAGGTCCGGGCTGACGTCGCAGTCCCGCAAAGCGCCCTTGATCACCTCCACGGTTTTGCTGATGCACTTCCTAGCGCCGGGATGAGGGGTGAAGACAATGGCGTTGCCCGCCTTCAACGCGATCAGCGATTTGTAGATAACCGTGGACGTAGGGTTGGTGGAGGGGATGAGCCCCGCAATGACGCCCACGGGCACGGCGACTTCCGTCAGCTTCCCCACCCTGTCCTCATTGATGACGCCGATGGTTCGCATGTCCTTGATGGCCGCGCAGAGCTTTTCGCTGGCCAGGAGATTCTTGGTTTTTTTATCCTCCACCTTGCCGAAGCCGGTCTCTTCCACCGCCAGGGCAGCCAAAGATTCAGCCTGGGCAACGGCAGCCTGGGCAGCGGCTTTGACCACCGCGTCAACGCGCTCCTGCGCCAGCCCCGCGAATTGGGCCTGCGCTTTTTGCGCGGCGCGCACAAGAGCGCGGGCCTCCTGAATGGATAGTAAATCCTTATCTACCATGGGATTGCTCCTTTATTTCCCGTATACGCGCGTGATCGCTTCAAGCAGCTTCGTCCGGCTGGCGGAGGCGACTTCCCCCTTTGTCAGGGGCAGGCCATCCAAGCCCAAGGCCAGCCCGCGCAGCTTGGCGATGCTCATTTTTTTCAACAGATCCACGTCCCGAGGCATGGATTTCGCTCCGGTCACAGCGCCGGCAGCGGTTTTCGCGCCGGTTTCTGCCTGCGCTCCTCCGCCAGAGGACGCGGCCGCTGCAGCAAAGCTCCCGCCCGGAGCCATAATTTTTGCAAGTTCCGGATCCGGCCGGGCAATGACATGCGCGGAAACCAGAGCTTGTTCCCTGATCCTGCGCACGGCCGCGCTGGCCGCTTCCACGCAGATCTTTACCGCCGCCACCTCGCCCGCCACGGTGACGGTCACCAGTCCCCCGCCCACATGGTGTTTTTCCAAAAGGCGCACATCCGCCGTTTTCAGCATGACGTCCGCGCTTGCAACAGCCGCGAGCAAGCCTTTTGTTTCGATAAGTCCCAGTGCCGTCATGGGCTTACACCTTACAATATCTTATGGTTGAACGTTCCCGGTTTCGTCAGTGTCTCACTATGGACACCGGAATATTTTCCCGCGCCAGGAGCCCCTGGATCCGCGCCAAATCCGCTTCGGAAAGGGCATAGTCTCCCGCAAGGGGGTATTCCCAGTCCAACTGGCCGTATTTGCCCACGCCCATTTTGTGGTAGGGCAACAAATCCACACCCTTGAAGTTCTTTTTCTCCAAGTGAGGCCGCAAAAAGCGAATCAGCCTCTGCAAGTTATCCCCGCCGTCGTTCAATCCTTTAAGCAGCGGCAGACGCACTTTCACGGCGCTCCGTTTTTCCAGCAGCGTCTCCAGGTTGCCCAGGATGGTCTCGTTGCGCACTCCGGTCAGATCACAGTGCCGTTCCGGGTCCATATGCTTAATGTCAAACAGGAACAGATCCGTGCATTCCGCCACCTTCAGCAGATTTTCGGGTCTGGCGTAGCCGCAGGTTTCCATGGCCGTGTTGATGCCCTTATCCTTACAGGCCCCCAGTAGATTGGCCGCCGCTTCCGGCTGCATCAGCGCCTCGCCGCCGCCAAGGGTGAGGCCGCCGCCTGAGGTTTCGTAAAACGGCTTGTCTTCTTCAACTATGGCCAACAGTTCCGAAATGCTCTTTCTTTCCCCGCTGATCGCCAGCGCCCCCGCCGTGCAGGCTTCTTCGCACTTACGGCAGCCCACGCATTCCACGTCCCTCGCGATCTCGTGCTCGCCTTTCGCCGACATCCTGTGGATGCCCACGGGACAGGCCGGCACGCAGGCGCCGCAGTTGACGCAGAAATTCTTTTTGTACAGCGCCTGGAAGGCGCGAAGCTGTCCTTCCGGGTTTGAGCACCACTTGCAGCGCAGGGGGCAGCCCTTAAAGAAAACCAGCGTGCGCACGCCCGGCCCGTCATACATATTGTATTTTTGTATGTTGAATATCAGGGCTTTTCGTTCAATCACGGTATTCTCTCTGTGCGTATCAGGGCTTTGCCAATCCAATGAGAGCAAGTAACGCTTGGAATAGCCGCTTAACGGCGAGCTAAGCTTGCCTGCGCCTGTTTCGCGGCAAGGGTTTGCAGATACATCCTTGCCGCGCGTTCCCTTTATTTCACTCGTAAAACGCTCTAAATAGCGTGCAGCACGGTCCGGCTGATGATTTCATCCTGCACGTCCTTGCACAGTTCCACGAAAAAGGCGCTGTACCCGGCCACGCGCACCACGAGGTCGCGATATTTTTCCGGGTGTTTTTGGGCGTCGAGCAGCACCTCGTTGTCCAGGTAATTGAACTGCATTTCCCCGTTACCCAGGATACTGGAGGTGCGCAGCAGGGAGATCAGGGCGTTTTCGCCTTCAGCCGTGTCCAGCAGGCCGGACATGAGCTTGAAGTTGTGCACCAACCCAATGTTCATGTTGTCATTGGACATTTTGGACACGGACTTGATGATGGCCGTGGGGCCCTTGTAGTCCGCCCCCTGCGTGGGGCTGATGCCGTCGGAAAGAGGCTGCCAGGCTTTGCGGCCGTTGGCGGACGCCCCGAGCAACTGCCCAAACGGCGTGTTATTGGAAATGGACAAGGTGCCGTGGCTGAGGACGGAGTAAAGCGTCCTGAACTTGCGGTGCTCCATTTCGGTGAAGTTGATGAGATCCGCCGCGATAAGATCGGCGTAATCGTCGTCATTGCCGTACTTGGGCGCGGCCAGGCAGTCGGCCAGTATGCGGTCGTAACCGATGAAATCGGCCTTGAGGGCCTCGTTAAGCTGAGCCAGGGTGTACTTTTTATCGTCAAACACCAGTTTTTTAATGGCCGCCATGGAGTCGGCGTACGAGGCCAGACCGCTCCAAACCACGCCGGGGCCGAAGTTATACATGGCTCCGCCGGCGGCCACGTCACGGCCGTTTTCCATGCAGCCCTCGTACATCAAAGACATGAAGGGCTTGGGCGCATAGTCGCGGTGCACGCGCTGGGAAATAACCGTGGCCACGCTGGACCACTTGGTGACAAACTTGATCTGCTCCTTGACGGCGGCTTCGAACTTTTCCCAGGTGTTGAAGCTTTCAAGGGGCCCGAGGTCCGGGCAGACCTTTTTGCCGTACCAAAGGGGCACGCCCCGGTTGAGCACCAGTTCGATGCAGACGGGCCACTGGGTATAGGCTGTGGAAGTCCACTGATACAGGCGGCCGGACTTGTGCGGCTCAACGCACCCCATGAGGCAGTAGTCGCGGGCGTCTTCAATGGAAACTCCCTTGGCCAGCATCATCTTGATGTGCGCATCATCAAAATGCACGGCCGGAAAGCCCATGCCCGCCCGGATGACGTCCACGATTTTACGCAGGTACTTTTCCGACGACTTATTATGCACCCGGGCAGCCAGCGAAGGCTGGTAAATCTTGACATGGCGCACCGCATCCATGAGCAGGTAGGTCAAATCGTTGGTGGCGTCGTGCCCTTCGCGCGTTACGCCGCCAACGCACATGTTCACAAAGGGCTGGTACCCGGCGAAAAACTTGGAGCCGCCTTCGCTCGTGATCCACATCATCTCGGACATCTTGATGAGCATGCAGCCCGCGAGATCAAAGGCCTCATATTGGCTTAGGCGGCCGGATTCGATGTCTGCCTTGTAGAAGGGATACATGTACTGGTCCACGCGGCCGATGGACATGCCGGTCTGATTTTCTTCCACCAGCAGCAGGGATTCGATGGTCCACAGCGACTGCATGGCCTCCCAAAAGGAGGATGGGGCGTGGGCCGGAACCCGGGCGTTGATCTCGGCGATCCGCAGCAACTCCGCCTTGCGCTTGGGATCGCTTTCCTGCGCGGCTTTTTCCCCCGCATATTGCGACATGCGCCGGGCATAGGCCATAACCCCCTCGGAGGTGTCGATCAGCGCTTTGTAAAAGTAGATTTTATCGAGATCGCCGGGGTTGCCGTAATCCAAATGCTCCAGGTGCTCCCTGGCCTCGCGCTGGATGTCGAGCATGCCTTTTTTCATCAAAATGACATCGTAGCCCGGGCAGGAGTCGCCGCCGCCGTTCAGGGCGTGGTAGGAGCAGTCGGTGACAAAGGATTCGCCGGAAAGTTCCCACAGCCCGGCTTCGCGATACTGGCCCTCGCAGTGCTCGTCCACGGACTTGCCCGCCCAGAAGGGAAAAACCTCTCCAAGCAAGATCTTTTTGTCCTCCTCGGAAATGTAGAACGGGTCCTGGGGACGCGAACCGATGGTGTCCAGCTCGTCGCGCAGCCAGCGCCAGGAGATTTCCGGAGAAAAGGCCCCCATGCGGGGCGCGCCGGTGGGGTTGCCCACGATAAGCTCGTTATCCTGGAGCACCAGGGGGGCGGTTTCGCAGCAGTAGCGAAAACACTTGGCGCGCATCATAATTTTGGGCATGCCGGGATTTTCCGCCGCGATCTTGGTGATGGCCCTGGCCCGGTGAATGGAGATGGCGGGCTTTTGCTTGAGAAAATTTATCTTCAGCTTCTTATGCCGTTCCGTGGGACCGTCGGGCACACCCGCCGCCTTGGCCGGAGCCTCGCCGGAGAAGATGCCCTGCGGGGTGGGGGAGGAAACACTCCCCAGCAGCTTGCGCAGCGAGGCGCGCTCGGCGGGGGTCAGGTTCTGCGCCGCTTCCGCGACCGTACGTAAAAAAGCCTGCATATCCACAGTCATTCCTCCATCTCGTTACCGTAATGTAAAGTTGCAGAGCCGTTCGCCACCCGGAATTGAAATTACATCTTCGTGGGGCCGCAACTCGCCTGCAGCGCCTCAATCAGTATGCGCCGCAGCGCTTGCCGCCCCTTTTCGCCCGCGTCTTCACCCGTGGGATCACCGGTTTGCCGCCCCGCGGGCATGGAAGTTGCCCCGTTATACACGCGCCGCGCGTTTTCCTCAGCGGGCGTGAAGCCGCTCGCTTCCTCCATGCGCCGAACGCCGTAGCCGACCTTGCGCATGTAGACGAGGTTCAGGGGCGACACATTGTCGGCGGTGATGCCGCACCCGGCAGCCCCGCCGCCCAGGATCACGGCGGGGAAAAGATTGGTGGTCGCGCCCATACCGCCGAAGGAGGCCGGGGTGTTCACCAGCAGCCTGCCCACGGGCTTTTTCAAGGCGAACTGGCGGATGACCTCCTCATCGCGCGAGTGAATGGCCAGGGTATGTGCGCCGCGCTCATGCAGCAGCAGCTCGATGCATTTTTCGCAGGCGTGCCGCCAGTCGTCCTCCACGTACCAGGGCAGAATCGGACCGGGAAATTCCCTGACATACGGATCGCTGGGCGAGACGTATTTACGTTCCGCCACCAGTAAAGCCGCGTCGCCGGGCACGGCAAAGCCCGCCCCGCCCGCCAGCGCCGCGGCGGAGAGCCCCACAACAGCGCTGTTGCGCTGCCCGCCCGGACGGAAGATCAGCGCGGCGAGCCTTTGCGACTCATCCTCCGTCATGAAGTATGCGCCCCGGCTGAGCAGCGCCTGACGAACTTTTTGCGCGACAGGGGCGTCCACCACGAGGGACTGTTCCGCGCAGGGAGCTATGCCGTTGTCAAAGGTCTTGCTGGCGACAATATCCGCCACGGCCCGCTCAATGTCGGCAGTGCGCTCGACAAAAGCCGGGCCCCCGCCCGTTCCCCCGCAGATAACCGGCTTGCCCGCCGCCCGCGCCGCCGCAAGCATGCCGGGAACGCCCGTGATCATGATCAGGGCCGCGGCCGGGTGGCGCATCAGCTCCTGGGTTCCGCTTTCCGTCACTGTGCTAAGGTAAGAAAGGCACCCGTCGGGCAGGCCGTGAGCTTTGGCCGACCGGATCATGATATCCAGCGCCCTGCCCATGCTTTTCACCGCCCTGGGGTGAGGAGAAAAAATGATGGAGTTTCCCGATTTAAGGGCGAGCAACGCCTTGCAGATAGTGGTGGAAACAGGGCTTGTGGCCGGGCACAGGGCCACAATGACGCCCAGGGGCACCCCTATGTCCAGCGTGCGCCTTTGCGCGTCTTCGGCCAGAACGCCCACACAGCGCATGCCCCGCAGGTTTTCGCGCACGCGGCCGCAAACAAAACGGTTTTTCAGCCACTTGTCCTGCCAGCGGCCGTATTCCGTTTCCTCATGGGACATGACGGCGAGATCGCGGGCGTGCTTCGAGACTTCTTCCCCCACGCCCTCGACAATGGCGTCCAAAGCTCCCTGGGGAAAGTCGGCCAGCTTCTTCTGCGCCTCAAAGGCGTTTTCAGCGAGAATTCTGGCGTGCTGTATGGAAAGCAGATCCTTGTCAACGATCATATGCTTCCTTGTCCCTGTTGTTCCGCTTTCCGTTAGAGCATTTCACACTTGAAACGCCCGCAAAAATTTGCCGCCAAATAGCCATACGCTGGCTTTGCCGGCCGTTACGCGGCTATTTAGCGTTAACCGCCCCTAAGGCAGCAGCTTTTCAATGGCGTAGCGCCTGATAATTTTCGCAAGATCCGGGTGCGGCGTGGGAATGACCACCGAGCTGTAGACGGACGCGCCCATGCCCTCCACAGCGGCAACTCCGGCCCGCACGGCAGACTCGCAGGCCGCCACGTCGCCCTGGATCAGGACGGAAATATACCCTGAGGCGACATTTTCATAGCCGATAAGCTCCACAGCGGCGGTCTTTATCATGGCGTCGGCGGCCTCAAGGACGAAGACGATGCCGAAAGCTTCAAGCAGCCCCAGGGCCTTGGCTCGCCCGGCTTCCTTGCTCTCCGCGTCCGGCACGCCGTGCACCGCCGCAATATCGGCCACACCCCGGACGGGACGCGGCATGACGTTGCTCGCCGTCAGCTTGCCGATGCTCGACGCGGCGGCCGCGCCCGCCTCCACCGAGGCGGTCACAGCGGCGACATCCCCCGCCACCATGACGGTCACCAGAGTGGAGCCGACATTTTCGTATGACACAAGCCGGACATCCGCCGCTTTAAGCATACGATCCGCTCCATTGATCGCGGGAACCATCCCAAGGGTTTCAATCAGGCCCAGCGCCTCTTCCCCGATGTACCGCATAGCGTCTCCCGTAAATATTCCATCCGCCGGCGCCGCGTGGCCGATCGCCCCGCATCCCATGCGGGCGGCGCGCTTTTTTCCATTGCAATACAGTCTAGCCCTTCCCCTAATGGGGAATGTCAAGAACTTCTTGCAAAAAAGCTAAAAAATTATTATCAAAAATTACAGCAGGATAAATAGATAGCCTTATGCGGCCGCACGCGCATCCGGCAGGGGCTGCTTGAGCGACTTCTTTGTCGCGGAGGGGAGATGTGGTCTTCACTCCGTATCGCGGGAAAGAGCGTGCAGGCTTCCCCTTAAGGGGAAGCTTCATCCGTGCAACGTGGCGAGAAACGGCACAGGAGCCGCTTTATTAGGGGCTGTCTCCAAATAAAAGATTTTGCGCCAAGAGCAAGGAATCCAGCTCTTTTTGCGAAGGGAGTGTACTCTTACGGTACAGGGCCGGAGAAAAAAGAACTGGATGACGCAGCTCTTTGGACAAAAGATTTATTTAGAGACAGCTCCTAGGGGCTGTTTCTAAATAAACTCTAGACTTTTTGTCTATCTGCTGTTTTGCTGTTTCCCATGAGCAGACACGACATTTCAGACGAAAAGTGGGCCATAATCGGGCCTATGTTGGCAAAGGCCAGTACTGAGACCAGGGG